>DISV01000002.1 GCA_002422025.1 Patescibacteria group bacterium UBA6201
CAAAATTTTGAAACCAGTGCGACATTATTTTGTTTACAAAACAAGAAGTGCCCTTGTGGTGCAAATGCGCCGATTTTGGGAGTTTTATACCTTTCTGATTTGGAGGAAATCTAGTTCGACGGGGGTCTCTCGTCCAAACATACTCACCAACACCTTCACCTTCCCTCTCTCTTCATCAGTCTCAGCCACTTTACCTTCCATTTCTTTAAAAGGACCGTCGACAATCATTACTAAATCATCAACTGACAAATCAACCTTGTGCTTTGGAGTATCGTCAGCAATGCGCTTCATTAGGAAATTGAGCTCCTCTGCAGTTAGAGGTACTGGCTGGGTACCGCTACCGACGAAACCAGTCACTCTTGGAGTGTTACGCACAACGTACCAAGAGTCGTCATCTACAATCATTTCTACTAATACGTAACCTGGGTAGATGCGCTCCTCTTCAGTAATGCGCTTACCACCTTTGACACGGATTTTCTTCTCGGTCGGTACGACCACATCAAAAATCTTATCATTCATGTTGAGTGAGTCGATGCGTTGACGCAGGTTTCTGGCAACAGCGTTTTCATAGCCAGAATATGTGTGGATAGCATACCAGCGACGCTCCCCTGTTCCTTGTTGTTTCTTCATATAATATTTATAAATTAATAGACGATAATATAAGGACTCAAAATACCAAAATTTTCAAAACGGGATGAAGTTCCCTTTGCTGGAGGAATTTTTATGAGGAAGGTGTACCCAAACGTACATCGCCTGAATAAAAATTCTGAAGCAGGGGGGGAAATTCGCCCGTTTTGAAAATTTTGTTTAGACGGTCATCTCAAGTAGGGTGGTAAACAGATAATCAAATCCAGAAAGGATTAATGCTACGACAGCAGAGACAACGACTACCAAAACCGTGTAAATAGCCGCCTCCGTACTAGTAGGCCACTTAACGTGCTTCATTTCGTTCATTGTGTCACTTAGGTATCTAGTTAGTTTTTCCATATAGAATTGATAATAAATATAACACTAAAGTATCAAAAAAACGCCCCGTCGGCGATTTCTTATTTCAAAGAATACCACGTCCTCAAATAAAAGCAAGACGTCCCCACTGGGACGTCTTGCTTTTCATAGTAGTTTCGAAAAGAGATGAAGTTGCGTTTAGTCACCTTAGAACTTTCAAAATCGGATGACTGGCTAGGAGCCTAGGAAAAAATAATGCGAATGCTATACGAAATAGAGCGAGTATTATTTTTCCCGCAGCGACAACGCCAGGCGTCGATTTTGGGAGTACTATCGGATTTCGAAAGTAACGCTGACAGTAGAGTTAATCATATTCTCCCCAGTCGGCATCTCCGGTGCAACACTTT
Organism: Patescibacteria group bacterium UBA6201; assembly: GCA_002422025.1. Classification (GTDB taxonomy): domain Bacteria; phylum Patescibacteriota; class Minisyncoccia; order Phycocordibacterales; family UBA918; genus OLB19. The sequence continues at coordinate 1,353 of DISV01000002.1, forward strand.
GTTCAACTGAACGTTCCATCATATCACCACCATAACCACCGTAAGCAGGATAAAATTCTTCCTCATAGTAGCTCATGATACGGACAATAGACACACCTAAATCGGCAGCTAGTTTTTCAGCTTTCTCTTTTGCATCTTCAATAGCTGAGGTTCGAGCTTCAGCCTTCAAAACTGATTCATCGTCGATTGTGAATGAAAGACCGCTGATGTTAGTGGCTCCACGCTCACCCACTCCAGAGATGAGATTACCTGCAGCATCCAAGTCACGCACCTTAACTGTGATAGTCTGACTAACCTCGTAACCGTCTATAATTGGTTCTCCAGGAGGACAGTAGGAGTTGGCTGGACACACCCGAGTTTCGTAACGATACTTTGGATTCAAATAATAGCTGCTGGTCTTAACATCCTTATCCTCCACTCCAGCTTCCTTAAGATAGCCGAGAATATCATTTATCTTGGTAGCAGAGTCGGTTTGCGCAGCTGCAGCATCAGCTCCTTCAGCCATCACTGAGAAAGAGAAAGTACCGATATCTGGTTTAGCCATCACCTCACCTTCACCACGGACAGTAATGCTTGCCATTCCGTATTCACCATACTTAGATTCGCGGTAAGTGAGTTTAGTGTATGCAAACAATGAAGTAACGACACCGATTAAAATGAGCACCATTAAGGCTTGCACATACCATAACGAAAGAAATGATTGATTGTTCATAATAAAAAATGATTAATTAATGAGTCCATTATACACCGCCTGAAATGAACCGAGCAAACGTAATCCGAAATTTCCTTCGCAGGCCAAAGCAAAAGCCTCCTTATCTTCATCAGTTAAGGTAGCCGGGTATGGTTGTTCGTCCATTAGGTAATACATCATAGACTGAGGATTTTCCACATGACCAATAGCCAGAGAGTGACCGAGTTCGTGTGCCAACACCATCACGAGTTCTTCATGAGACACAAAGCTGTAGACATTTATTTCACGGCCACGATAATCACCTTGAGTGTATTCGTGTCCTTGCGCAAAAGTATCATTAAACTGGTTAACCCGCAGATTGTACTCACCCACTAATTCATTACCCTTATCTCCGATTTCATTGATCTGAGCAGCTAAATCAGTAAGCTTTTCGGCGAGTTCGTTTATACTTCTACGCTCACTGTCCAGACGCTCGCGTTCACTCTCCAGTTTTTCATAAACGTCTGGTGGAGCCCCACCCTGCTGATTATATCGTTCGACTTCAGCATTATATTCATCTTGTTCAGATTCGTATTGAGATAGACGACTTTTATACTCAATATTATATGTGTCATATTCGGACACTAACCTTCCATGTAGTTCTACTAAGACCTCATTGGCATCTCCGCGAATTGATAAATCCCTTCTAATGCTCTCAGCCTCTGCAGCTTCTTGCTGACGCTCATCATAGATGAAATTAATATGCACTAGTGAGTCGTCTTTATAGACAAAAATGTCATCCCGGCCAAGTGACTCCTCCCATACCGCTTCAGCATCTTCCAGAGCCAAGAGTGCCTCCTCGCGTGAAATATTAAAAGCCTCATCGAAATTTCCTATCGAATAAGCAACTGGCAAACGACAAATGGGTAAGTACGGGTTAAACCAATAATTACCCAAAGCTATGACACCAAAACCAATCACTAAAGACAATAACGCTCTCATGTAAACACTAGTATACCAAAAAGGGCGGGCAGTTTGTGCTCGCCCTTTTTGGTATGACCTAGCACCCAAACTCCCCTTCCGTACAAGGACTAAACTCCGAACTTGGTTTTGGTTCTCCTGGCTCCTCTCCACTCCAAATATATTTCTCCACTTTATCGGTCTCCCACTCATGTTCATGGTTCCAGCTATTCCAATCGTGTCGCCATTCATACCAACCAATATTAAGGTGTTTAACATATACATCATGGTCAGCTAATATCCCTCCAATCTTACGACCGGTCATACAAGCGGTACTGTAGCAATACACAATTATGTCACGTCCCGGATATTGCTCCTTTAATTGTTTGAAAGAATTAACAATACGATCGACTTCTCCATATGCAGATGTATATCGGTCACTATAGGCTGGAACATTAACCGCACCAATCACATGTTCCTCTTTATACTCTTCCGCACTTCGTAGATCCACGAGTATGTAACTCTCATCACCGGCATCCATTTTGCCGCGAAGGCCGTGTGGACTGATGCTAACCGCATTCTCTACCCGATAGAATTCAGCAATCAAATCATCATCGGACACAGATTTCGTAAACACCTGTTGACCAACGTAGAGCGTAATAGCTCCTATTCCCAAACCAATAAGAAACGCTACTACCAATCTTTCTTTCATAGAACTTATGTTAATTAAATTCATACCAACTTAACACCCGCATTACTCGGCGATAAATCAAAGACCTCCTCAGCCGACATCACTAGCACTCCACGCAAGGTACGATCCGCATGCTTTTCCCGAAGCCACTCTGTATAACGGTCAAAGTGCTCCCCGCTAGTCTCGTAAGAGATATGTCCTTTTATCTGCACACCAACAAAACCTTTCCAGAACGCCATCGCTGCCCTACTATCGCTAGACAAATTTTTAACCGTCTTATCCATAAAGCAGTCACAAACAATAATGTCATCCCCGTCAACAATCACCATAGATAACGGTATTACATTTGGTCCATCTTCGCCAATTGTAGCCAAAACTTTATTGTCAGCATCCTGAATAATTGAAATGATTTTGTTTGGCAGTTGCATATATTGATTTCATCACAGACGTAAATATTTATATTTATGTCTGTGATATTATATTGATAATTGTCTATACATAATACATCGATAAATATCTATGCAATCTAAAGACCCTGTGGAAAAGACATACAAAAGACCGAGTTGGGTTAAAAGTGGCGAGGAGGAACTTTGTCCTGAGTGCTTCAAAGCCGTTGGCGATCGTGGTCGATATAAGCTCATTTGTCTCCTAGGGCAAGCACCAGAAGGTCTTAACGTATCGGAGATGACAAAGAAGCTTGCACTAACCCAACCGACAGTTACCCACCACCTCAATATTCTGCGGGAGGTGAACGCTATTAGTAGAGAGGAACGAGGTCGTGAGCGCATTTATCGACTAAACCGCTCTGCTCATTGCTTTGAAGACTGCCAGATTCCTTATAATTAAAATACTTAAAAATTATGGATGCTCTACAGACCATTCTGAACAGACACAGCGTGAGAGACTGGTCGGACAAAGATATCCCGGCTGATATCCTATCTCAAATTCTTGAAGCAGGAAGACACTCTCCTAGCCCGCTCAATTCGCAACCTTGGCATTTTATAGTTATACAAAATCAGGACACCATAGAAAAACTGATGGGGTACGCAAAACATGGTTCGTTTCTCTCTCGAGCTACTACCGTGATTGTAGTGACAATAGAAAAACCTACCGAAGTCGATGCATGGCTAGAAAAACATGAACAATATCTATTCAGTGGTGCCACAGCCTTGTATAACATGTGGCTAGCTTCGTCAGCGCTTGGACTAGGATCTTGTTGGGTAACTATGGATGAACAAGGGACCGAAGAAACATTATCTATTCCATCAAGCCAAAAAATAATTGGCAGCCTAGCGACCGGATACCCAAGGACGGATGTTCTCCACACTGTACCAAAGAAGACTTTGGATGAAGTAGTATTCTATGAAAAATATGGACACTAATTAACTTATGAAAATATTTGTAACAAGACAGATACCAACTTTAGGTATTGAAAAATTAACAACTGCTGGCCATGAGGTGGTGGTTAGTGAAAAAGACGGTGTACTCACTCGTGAAGAACTAATCGCGAGGTTAAAAATCGAAAACCCAGATGCGGTTCTTTGCCTCTTAACAGACAAGATTGACGGCGAGATATTCGATGCTGCACCAAACGCCAAAATATTTGCCAACTATGCCGTAGGATTTGATAATATCGATCTTAAGGAGGCAAAACTACGGCAAATAAAAATTACTAATACCCCCGACGTACTATCGGAGGCGGTGGCAGAACACACAGTGGCTTTAATGTTGGCCATTGGTCGACGAGTAGTTGAAGGTGACCGATTCATGCGCGATGGACTTTATCAAGGTTGGGGTCCCCTATCCTTCTTAGGAACTGAGTTTAAAGGTAAGACACTCGGAATTGTTGGCTGCGGTCGTATCGGAAGTCGGGTAGCAGAAATAATGTACAAAGGTTTTGGTATGAAGATCGCTTATTATGACAGACAGCGTAATGATTCCTTCGATTCTGAATTCTTTGCCACCTTTATGCCGGAGCTAGGCGATTTACTTAAAGTGGCAGATGTAGTTAGCCTACATCTGCCTCTCACCAGTGACACTCGACACCTCTTCGACCACACTCATTTAAATATGATGAAGTCCTCAGCACTCCTCGTGAATACCGCCCGTGGTCCCATCGTTGAAGAAGCCTCTTTGGCTGCTGCACTCCAATCTGGCACTATCGCTGGAGCAGCAATCGACGTCTTTGAGAACGAGCCTGTTGTCCATCCAGACTTATTACCCCTGTCGAACGTAATACTTTCTCCACATATAGCTTCAGCCACCACTGAGGCTCGCAATGAAATGAGTATTGTAGCGGCGGACAATATCGTCGCGGTTTTGAATGGACAAAACCCTCTCAATCCAATTGATGTGTTAGATTAAACGAAGTTATGGCCAAAGATTTATCCCCTATAGAAAAGCGTGCAGAGTCTGTCACAAAGTGGACTGGCTCAACACAATCAATCATCGTACATACATTACTCTTTACCACCACTTTCTTGATGGTGTTTTTGGGAGTAATCTCTTTTGACCGCATGTTACTAGCTCTCACAACCGTGGTGTCCTTGGAGGCCATCTACTTAGCGATTTTTATTCAAATGACAATCAATCGCCAGGCTGAGGTCATTGCTGAAGTGGAGAGTGATATTGATGATATTCAGGAAGATCTCGACGAGATTGGTGGAGAGATGGATGAGATTATTGAAGATATGGATGAATGGGAAGAAGAAGAAGAGGTTGACGATAAACGTAAGCTTGAACAGAAACAAACTCTACAAAATATCTACGATACTATTCAGAAACTATCCAGTGATATCGAAAATTTGAAGAAATAAAATAGTTGCATAGTCACAAAGAATAGAAAACCGGTGAGTCGAAGACTCCCCGGTTTTCTGTAACACGGACAAATCTGATTATCCGTAGCCAGATTAAAACTCTATAGTTAACGCTTTGTGGTCGGAGACAATATCGTCGAGAACCTGGAAATTCATCACTTCTATATCAGGGCTCGTGAAGATGAAATCGCAGGCCTCAGTTTTGTGAGTTAGAGGCGTCCGTGTAGAGAGAATGCCTCTTTCTTTCACATGATTAACAAGCACAGCATTAATTTGTTCCAGGGAGGGACTATCTGGGATTAGGTTAAAATCACCACACAACACTACTGGTCCGTTCAACTTTTTAGCGTAGTCCGCAATTAGACCACACTGCCTCACAGTCTCCTCGTCACCGTTTTTGTGAGAATGAAGATGATAACCGTGATGATTTAAAATATTCACTGGTTGACCGTTATGTTCAACGCTCACATGTTGGACAGACCTTCCAGCGTTATAGTCAGTGTCTTCTAAGAAGTCGAAGTCATTTACTTTCTCTTGGTAGGTGTAGAAGCTATGTGTGCTTTTAAATGGAGTTTTACTCAGCACACAATTGCCCCAATGCGCTTCACGGCGCATATATTTTCCACTCCAAGAGGGCGTATGGTAGAAGTACTCATATCCAGTCGCAGACATAAGTTCCTGTAGATCAAGAAAAAAATAGCTCCGACCTCCTTCTACCTGCACCACTTCCTGCAAGCAAACAACATCTGCGTCTTCACGCCTTAGCAATTCAGATATTTGCTTTTCAAGCTTTCCACTCCAGATATTGAGTTGGAGTATTTTCATAAATTGAATGATATTAGCTCAAAATAAAGCATTATTTTCGAACAGGGTGGCGAGACTGGACTCCGGCATGCGCAGAAGCCGTATTTAACATACTGTGACAAGCGTGTCGGAGGAAGTACGCCAGATTGCCGAAAATTACGCTTTATTTATTTTGGAGCTTTTGACGAATGTGTGACTGTGCTGCATTCATCGAGTGCTGATAATACAAAGCCTTAACTCCCTTCTTCCAAGCATTGAGATATAACTGATTAATATCTTTAGGCGAAACGTTAGGTGGCACCATAATGTTGAGTGACTGACCTTGATCGATATATTGCTGACGCACAGCGGCTTGATCAATAACGATAGCCTGATCTAGTTCAGCAAAAGTACGAAAAACCATCTTATCTTCGTCACTTAGAAAGTCTAGATGTTGTACCGAACCATCGTGGTCACGAATTGAACTCCAAGTCTCCTTGGTATTCTTTCCCTTTTCCTCCAGAAGTTCTTCTAGGAATGGATTTTTAATTGTCACCTTTAGTTTGGCCACATCCTTTACGTAAGCGTTACTCCACACCGGCTCAATCGATTGAGACACCTGACCCAAAATGAAAGCGGAGGAAGTAGTGGGTGCAATCGCAAATATGGTTGTGTTGCGACGACCATAACCCTTCAACACTTCTGGTTCACCAAACTCTTCTGCCAACTTCTTGGATGCAGCTTCCCCTTTCTCTTTAAGATTCTTCCAAATCTCTTCGTTTAGCTTGCCCGCTTCCTCACTTTCAAACGGAATACGCTTGCTCTGAAGGTATGAATGCCAACCAAGGACCCCAAGACCGAGCGCGCGGTGATTCTTAGCAAAGTTGTATGCACGTTCCATAAAGAGAAAAGCTTGATTGTCAGCTCGTTCTTTAGAATCACGCAAAGTTTCAAGACGATCACAGAAATCTGTGATCACAGCGTCAAGAAGCGCCACCATCACCTCCACAAAATCAGTATCCTTCCACTCATCATAGTGGAGAAGGTTCATTGAAGAGAGACAGCAGACGAAGGAGTTATTCTCGTCAGATGGCAACATAATTTCTGAACAAAGGTTGGACGCAACAATCTTCATATCCTTGTCCTTGTAGACATCAGGTTTATTTTTATTGGCATTCCCGGTAAACAGTATGTAAGGATAACCAATCTCGCCACGGCGCTGGAGTATTTTCGCCCAGACCTTACGCTTCTCTTCGTCTCCATCCACCATAGACTGAATCCATTCGTCTCCTGCCGTTACTGCATGAGTCATATTCTGAATAGCGTTTCCTTCAGTACCGATTTCCAAAAACTCCATAATGTCTGGGTGCTCAACTGGCAGGTATGGGGAGAATGAACCGCGACGCACTTTGCCTTGCGACACCACGTGGATCAAGGTTTCAAACATCTGCATAAAATGTACCGGCCCATTACTAGAACCATTATTCTTGATTTCCGTACCACGTCCACGAAGAGCACCGAAGTAACCAGAGGTACCGCCACCATACTTTGACATCATTCCGTTCTCGGCATGAGTGTACATAATATTCGACATATCATCAGCAATGTACGAACCAAAGCAACTGATTGGAAGTCCCCGCCCAAGACCGAAATTGGCCCAGACTGGTGTCGAGAATGAAATCCAACCTTTCGATGCATAGTCAACCAGCTTGTCGGCGTAGCCAGGACGTTTTAAGAGCTTCTCTGCGTAATCAGCAATCTGGCGCACGCGCTCTTCGGGTGTCTGCCCTTCTAAGGTATAACCGCGAGACATAAATTTTCGCGAGTTGTCGTTAAGCCAGTACCAGGGTTGCTTGCGATCGATCATAATTTGAGTAAGTAGAAATTAATAATGAGACAAGTAGTATAAACGGATTTTTAGAGAGCTCCAAAGTTTGAAGAGAAGTCTAGAAAAAGCTGAGTGGAAGGATTTTCTAAATTGGATGCAGTTGTGCTGGTTGGAAGAATTTTGGCGACAGAGCCTTAGATAAACTAAGGTGACCGAGACAAAATTCTGAAACCAGTGCAAATGCGCCAATTTTGGAAGTCCTAGAAGAGGTCGTCGGAGGTAACAGAAGTCTGACGCTTATTATAGTTAATGGAGCGCTTATCAAAGAAGTCCACATGCTTAGTAGCAATAACTTCATCGTTAAACCAGTCCGTCTTGTCGAGCAATTCTTCGTTGATACCAAATACAGCTGACATCCCGATGGACTGTAAGGAATTATTGAGACGCTGTTTTATAAATTCCTTTATTTCATCTTTACTAAGGAATTCAAGCTCCCCAGTTTCAAAGATCCAGTCAATGATGGCGCTCTCTGCCTGATAAGCCTCCACACACATCATACGAACGGTCTCACGATGAGAATCATCAAACCAATCCGGATGTTCTTGCCTGATGATATTGATAAGATCAATACCGAACATACCGTGAATCTGTTCCTCCTTTGAAGTTGCCTCAACCGCATTACTGATGCCCTTGAACAAATTTCTATGCTTGTTGAAAGACATCATAATCAGAAACTGCGAAAAGAGAGAAACGTGCTCAATAAAAAGAGAAAAGAGTAAGACTGCTTGCGAATACTCTCGTGTCTCTCCAGTCTTGGAAAAAGCAATAACTTTTTCAAGGTACTCTACACGCTTCTTAATGACTGGCACATCGGTCAGAGTCCTAAACTCGTCATTAAGTCCCAGAATTTCCAATAAATGAGCATAGGCATCCATATGACGAACTTCTGACTCAGCAAAGGTAAAGCCTACCGAACCAATTTCGGGCTTTGGCATGCGATTGTAGATATTGCCCCAGAAACTCTTCACAGCCACTTCAATTTGAGCAATCGCGAGCATTGTCTTCCTTATTGCATCGCGCTCCGCATCGGTCACTCTCGTCTTGAAGTCATCAATGTCACGAGTGTAATTAAACTCGGTATGTACCCAGTAGGAATGACGTATAGCATTAACGTATTCATGAAGTTCTGGGTATTCATATGGCTTCAAGTTAGTGCGCTTACTGAAGATATCTCGTTTCCGCAAACGCTTGCGTTCGGCTCGGTAGATGATGTATGCCTTGGCAGTCTCGAAGAATCCGAGTTCCATCAGGCCCGCCTCAACTAGGTCCTGTATTTCTTCTACCGTAGGATGGCCATCGACACACTTACCAAAATGCACATCGCCCGGTTCAGCAGTCGCTGAGGCGGCGCACATCGCTATGATTTTTTCATTCACTAAAGCAGCTACCTGACTAGCATCAGGTGCACCGCCCTCTTTAGTTTCTTGGAAGGCCTTCAGCACTGCCGATTCTATTTTACTAGTACTGAAATCGACGACTGAACCATCTCTTTTCCGAATCTGCGTTATCTCCATAAGGCAATTGAGGATTGTTGCTGATAAAAATCACCCACAATAAAGCGGGATAATGTTCCATCTTTCGCAAAACCGATCGTTGGTGTGTGGAGTATTATTTTATTTAAAAACAATACTCTCGGTCGGTTTTAGGAAAGATGAAAACGCACAAAGTTAGTCCTCCAACGCAAGGTACTCTCCTCGCGTACATCTATGATACCATCATCGAAATCTATACTATTTTTGACACAAAAATTAGCACTCGACAAAAAAGGTTAAAACAAAGGGCGGTTTGGCCTCTGACCAAACCGCCCTTTGTTAGTTATCCACAACCACTTCCCCAGTCAGCACCAGCAATCATTTTTAACCAAACGGCAACAGGTTTAATACTACTTCTTCAGCGAATCTCTGATTTCGCGCAGCAACTTCACCTCTTCGGTTGGTTCTACCTCCTTTTCATCTTCCGGTTTTTCTTCTTCCTTTTTCTGAAGCGACCGCAGTACTTTGATTGCAATGAAAATACCGATAGCAACTACACTAAAGTCAATAATCGACTGAATAAACTCGCCGTAACCTATGACCGCGTCACCAATATTCACTGTCAACTCAGCAAAGTCCACACCACCAGCAGCAACTCCGGCCAACGGCATAATTATGTTATTGGCTAGTGAAGATACTATCTTGCCAAAAGCGCTACCAATAACGACCGCAACTGCAAGGTCTACCACGTTGCCTTTTAGAGCAAAAGCTTTGAATTCTTGAATTAGCCCTTTTGCTTTAGCCTGATATGGATTCATATAAATTTAATTTTAGTGATGATGATGATAATGTCCTCCAAGAGAGTTGTCCACCTCCCTCCTACCAAACCACCAAGCTGCTGCGACAGTTGTAAGCGGTACAGCTAAAATAAGTCCGATGCTACCAATCAAGATACGAGCGAGCTCAGCCGCGATAACCTCTTGATTCAGAGTGAAGTAAAGTGGTGAGTTACTGGTAGAAAAAAGTAGCACTAGAGGCAAAGCCGCACCAACGTAAGCAAGAGCCAAAGTGTTCACTAAAGAACCAACATGGTCACGACCAACCTTTATCGCACGATAATAAAGTTCGAAAGGATTAAGGGCCGAGTTGGCAGCACGTAGTTCGCGCACCACTGAGGCCTGTGTGATTGAAATATCATCCAAAACTCCCAACACTCCAATAATGATACTACCTAAGAGAAGTCCTGCCAGGTCGAGTTCACCCCTGGTCGCGAAGTTAAGATAGACCGAAGCATCACTACCATATCCAGAAAGTCGAAGCATATCTACAAACCACCAAGCCACAACGCTCGTCACTAATACGGCACTGACAGTTCCACAAAAAGCGATAGTAGATAGAGCGTTAAATCCGTGCGTACCAAAAAGGGCAAAGGCCAAGATAACGCCTGAAATAAGAAGACTCATCAGTATCGGGTCGTAACCAGCCAATATCGCTGGCAAGAGGACGAAAACGATACCGAAAATACTGAGCACTAATGAACCCAAGGCGCGTGCGCCCTGCCAGCCGGCAAATAAGAGCAACAAAGCGATGAAAAGCAAGAGTAAGAAAACGAGTCCACTCCCTCGGTCTACATCTTTCAGCAAATACATCTCCGTGCCATTAATGTCACGGATGTGGCTGAGGAAAATACGATCTCCTTCTCCTAAGGTAACTAAATCATTTTCAAACGTGATAATTTCATCAGCATGATCACCTTCCAGTAATCGTGCACTGACTGTCTGCATTACAGTCGTGGCGTCCGTACCCATTATGTCCCGTACCTGTTCATCTAAAATCGCCTCTACTCGTGCTGGCACGATGGCCTGAAGTTCTTCGTAAGTCACCTGCGCACTTACAGGAAACGCCACCAATAAAAATAAAAGTAAGGAAATTATTTTCATCCCGTTAGAAATTATGAGACCTCCTGTTTCTATTCTTACTGTTTTCATAGTTCAAAGGTAAGGTGGTATTAATACTTTAATAATCTCCAATAATTTCTAACGTGACTTCTTTATACAATATATCAAATTGACAATTTAATGTGGTATATGATATCTTAATGCAAATTATTTGCATTAAGATATCATATGTTCATAGAAGCGATATTGGCAGCGGGCGGAGTGGCGCTTTGTTCATTAATTGGAGTGCTGTTCTTCGGCAACAGTAAAAAGTTAGAGGGCATGGAGCGTTATGTTATCCCGACAGCAGTCGGGGTCTTTCTCTCCATGGTGTTATTTGAACTGATTCCCGAAACCTTACGTACCAATGAAGAATGGGGTGGAATCGCTATTGCAGCCGGCTTTATTCTCTTTTATGTTCTCTCCTACGAACTTCACCGTTACTTTCATCGCCATGATGATGGTGGAGAGAACTGTGCACGAAAAGGTGCGGCCACTCTCCTCTTGATAGGTGACGCAGTCCACAATGTCGCCGATGGTGTGATTCTCGGAGCAGCATTTTTAGTAGACCCAGCCTTGGGTGCAGTAGTCGCAGTCGGACTCGCCCTTCACGAAATTCCCCAGGAAATTGTAGAGTTCGGTGTTTTGGTGCGTGGTGGCTACTCACGCTGGAGCGCTGCTCTACTAAACCTACTTTCTGCTTCGACCATAATTGTTGGTACCGCCTTAACTATCTTGCTTGCTGGAGCCTTTGAAGACTACATCTGGATTGTCACCGGCCTAGCTGCAGGTAACCTCCTATACATCGCCACAAGTGACCTACTCCCCCGCATCCACGGCACACTGAAAAATTACCAGAGTTTCTGGTACACCCTCACAGCCCTAGTTCTGGGATTTATTCTTATGACCAGTGTTTTAATATACACTCACGAAACTTTTGGGCACGGACACGAAGATGAGGCGTCTGGACATAACGATGAAGTGGTCGAAGATATACACTAACAAAAATTCCCGACTCGATGAATCGGGAATTTTTAGGTTCTAGTCAGAAAATAAATCGGGCCAAATAAAAGCCCACCCCGGTACCGAGAACAAAAAGTATAAAGATAGCTAGTTTACGTCCTTCGTCATCCATAAAAATAGTATACAGATTATTGTATATGGTAGATAGGGATTTATCTCGACTTTTTAAACAAAAATAGGTATAACTATGCGGCACACATGGCGGCTATGGTGTAACGGTTAACACAGAGGTTTGTGGAGCCTCTGATTCGGGTTCGATTCCCGGTAGCCGCCCAAGAATACAAAAGACCNNGGTCTTTTGTATTCTTGGGCGGCTAAGCGAGTGATTTGCATCACTCGCGTCCGGGAATCGAAAGGCGGAACGATGTGAGCTTGCGAACGAGTGAGACAGGGTCGTGAGCGACATATTTTTAAGGAGCGAAGCGATTATAAAAATGGTCGACTCCTGACCGAACTTACCGGTAGCCGCCCACGTGAAGAAGTCCCCTCTTGGGGGCTTTTTTTGTGGGTGGCTAATCGAACTTCCCGATACTTCACCTTACTATCCCCGACCCTCAAACCGATGAGGTTTCAACCAGGCTATAATCTAATTGTAGCTAATTGCGTATATGTCAACCACTAAAGAACCATCTGGAATATTTTTTTCACTAATAGTGCCCAGCGTAGCTGATAGAGATCGTTTCCATGGTCATATCAGTAGCGTCTGCGCCGTGCTAGATAATCATATCCCTGGATACTACGAAATCGTGGCCATTGAAAATAATGAACATAGTCCTTCTAGTGACTGGGATCATGTTAAAGGTGAGGTTCTGGTTATTATTGATGGTGATTTAAATTACCCCCCAACTACACTGAATGAGGTTATTACGGCCTTTGAAGATGGTTCTGACATGGCTTTTGCGGGACAATACCAAGACGGTGCATCGGTAGGCAGCGAACCCCAACTGAGTTATTTTGGAATTCGGCGCTCATCACTTCCCCGTTTGCACGAATCGCCAGAGGGTCATCGTCTGATACTAGAAATACTTGGTCCAGAGACAATTAAAAAGTTAACGACATCACCTACAGAAATCTCAGGTAATTACATATTGAAGCATCTACGGAAAATGGTTGGTATACAGCAGTGAGGGCACAAAAATAAAACAGCACTTAAGTGCTGTTTTATTTTTGTGCTAAGGAGAGGAATCTTTCTCCTTACAGGAGCGGTGCGGCGTTTGGATATTTTATTTTGGGGTCAAGTTGCTAAATATAATTCTTCGCTACACTCGAATTCTACTAAGCACTTCCTCCCCGGCCTCGACTGTTTTTGTTTCTAGGAAATGAAACAAAAACATGTCTCCGACTCACAAAAAGACGAAAGGACCTGAAGCAGTTCAGGTCCTTTCGTCTTTTTGTGCCCAGGAGAGGACTTAAAGCTTACAGTTTCAGTACAGGTTGTCGATATTTGATTTCGCTTCGCTCATGAAATATCTGGCAACCTTTTCAAGTCCGCGCCACGCTTTCTAAAGAAAGCTGCGCCTCCTGGGCACAGCTCTCACTTCGTTCTATCTGTGCCCGAGAGAGGACTTGAACCTCCACACCTTGCGGCACTGGTACCTCATACCAGCGTGTATACCAATTTCACCACTCGGGCATTAACATTAGTCATTTAACGACCGACCGATTGTACGTAACATTTGCTCTATTTTCAAGCGTTTACGACCAAGGCACAACAAATCCTTCCCGGAGTACATCTTTGGTAAAAGTTTTAACGAATCGGCTTTAGCGTATTTTAGTTGATACGCTGACCTTATACCATTTCCAGTTATATGCCCTTTAATTTGTAACCCCACACGTATACTTTTCTGTAACCAGAGAATATGAGCCAGACTGGATGAAGTAAAAATGGTATAGAACATAAAACTTGATTTCCAGCGCGGGTCAAAATATGAATGGGTACACCCGTCACCGTCAAACACGCCTCGTAGAAAATCAAAGAAATATTCACCGGGAACTTTTACCTCCCCAATAACTTTAGATTTGTTGGACATCAAGCCAATTTTAAGTAGAAACTGATAGAACAAGACGTCGCCAAATTGAACCCTTGTTATCGTCCTACTGCCATATTTATCGGAACATTTTGTGTAGCCGATAGATATACTTTGTAGACCCAAAGCTTGTGTGAAGTTTTTAATTTGCTCTATGTCTTTTGACGTAAAAACAATATGTCGTCCATTCTTAGACAACGAACCATCAGAAACTAGCAGTCCAACTGCATAAGCAAAATTTGGCGACCATTCTATTTTTACTTTTCCTTTTGGTTTTGGTCCCCTCTTCCCCATTACAATATTATAATAGTACTCAAGAATGTAGCGTATACCAGTTATTCACACAAAACAAAAGAGTGACACCATTGTGGGGTCACTCTTTTGTTTTCCGTTTATTAATCCTTCTTTTCTTCTACAGAGGCTTCTTCAACCGGAGTCTCGGGGGCTGGAGTAACTTCTGCCGGAGTCTCAGCTGCCTTAGCTGCCTTGGCAGCTTCCTCAGCCTTCAGTGCCTCCTCCTCAGCTGCTTTAGCTGCCTCTTCAGCTATCTTAGCTTCCTGTTCAGCCCTAGCTGCTACCTCTATCTCAGACTCAGTACCTAGAGTCACCTGAGTAAAGCGACGCATTTGACGCTTGATTTCACGCGCCACCTTATCACGGATGAAGTAGAGCTTGGCTCGACGTACCTTAGAGCGCTTAATAATTTCAATTTTATCAATCAAAGGAGAGTAGAGTGGGAAAATCTTCTCAACCCCAACACCACTAGCAACCTTACGTACAGTGAAAGTCGCACCCGGTTCATCACCGTGCTTACGAGCCAAAACTACACCTTCAAAAACCTGTAAACGGGTCTTGCCTTTTTCTTCGATTTTCTGGTGCACACGCACAGTATCACCCGGACGGATACCAAGCGCCTTCCTTTCTTCCATATTGACCGGTGATACGGTCACTCCTCTAAGAGTAGAATTCATAATTTAAATATTTCTATTTGGAGCCTGTCCAAAGTCGGGCTACTCTAACACAACACTGACTAATCCGCAATCAAACTAGCAGCACTCGCGAGCTCTGGAGGCAGAGGCGATGAGAAGGTCTTTTCATCCCCATTTGGCAAAATAATGGTCAGGGTTGTTGCGTGCAGGGCTAGGCGACTAAGACCTAAATTATTGGACTTTCCAATCAGATTATCACCATAGAGTGAATCTCCCACTATCGGACGACTGATAGCCTTCAGATGCACGCGTAGTTGATGAGTACGTCCTGTCTCCGGCTTTAGTCTGATATGTGAAAAGTTCTCACCCCCATATTGACCAGACACTATTCGTTCCCAGCTAGTAACTGCGTCTCGTAGATGTCCTCGCGCACCGCGTTCAGCTGAACGTAGTTTCCAATCCTTGTTACTACGGCCAATTGGACGAGCTATAGTTCCCCACCGCTCTTTCATTATTCCATAAACCAAAGCTTCATAAACTTTTTTAACTGTTCTTTCTTGAAAAGCTGTTTTTAGGTGATCAAAAGCTGGCTGGTTTTTCGCCATAATGATAACGCCCGACGTGTCACGGTCTAGTCGGTGCACTACCCCACTTCTTTCAAGCTCTTTACCGTCCTTACCTACTCTGGGTTCACCGACACCACGTGATCCGGGTTCACGGTTAAGAAACCACTCCACCAAAGTGCCAGTTGGGTCGTCACCATCTCCATGCACCGATAAACCGCTTGGTTTATCGACTACCAATACGTCATCGTTTTCAAAAATTATTTCAGGGTCTTTCATAGTGATTTAATTGTGACGTATCGAAAAATCGTCGTAGGTTTTTTTGATTGAGCCCCACTCCACCGCCACTGCCTCTACTTCAGACAAGAGTGAGCCTTCATGTAAGTGTTCGACAAATTCTTTAAGGGTAGTTGGGTCGCCTTGCGCCACCACCTCTACGGTACCATCAGATAGATTACGAATATAGCCAGTTAACCCGAGTTCAGTGGCAGACACCTCAACGTAGGCTCGGTAAGCTACTGCCTGAACCTTTCCTGACACCACGCAACGAATCTCAACCATGGGAGAAGTATACCTTAGAGTGAATTTTTGTGGTTGGGCTTTTTGTGGGCGATGAGGGATTAGGTCAGGAGTCAGTTATTTTTACCTCATAGTGTTAGCTACGACCGAGTGAGTGAAGAAAGAAAGTTTACTTACAGGAGCTTAAGTAAGGGATTAGGTCAGGAGTCGGTTATTTTTACCTCATAGTAGGCGATGAGGGATTGCTCCTTACAGGAGCCGTACAGGTTGTCGACAGTTCTGTTGCTCCGCACAGAACTGTCAGGCAACCTTTTCAAATCCCACATAACAATGCCCCGCATTGTTATTTCATCGCCCACTTCAAAGCCCGGCTTTAGGCCGGGCTTTTTGTGGGCGATGAGGGATTTGAACCCCCGACCTTCGCAGTGTAAATGCGCCGCTCTACCAACTGAGCTAATCGCCCCGATATGGGCTGACACATAGTACCTGTTTTATAACTTTTTTCAACTTCTTACCGTGCCAAGCCAGTATCATCATAATAATCTAGCACCGCCGTCACGCCAGCCAGATTCTTCTGCCAATCAATTGAAGTGTGTGTGGCAAACTCTACAGTAACCGACGGAATACCAATTGAAGCCAACCAGCCTTCTGCATCACCCGTCACTGGGTAACTATCAAATGACGGAACTGGGGTATAACCAGAAGCAGCAGAGTAAGTGTTCATTAGGGTCAATGTTCCAGACAGTATCCCCTCTTGGCACTCAGAAGCATAAACGGCATTTGCCTGACTATGCCAAAAAACAACAGCTTCCGGCTTATACTCCAAGACAAAATCACGTATTGCTACTGCCTCTGGTTCTGAGAACGGTGCACTACCCGCACTAACTTCGCTGCCACGCCAGGTAGCGGAAGGCTGCCACTTACAGTCAAAGTTGCGATTGAGATCAACGCCGTTTCGATTGAGACGGCCGGTTCCAGCCCCACTCTCCGTAAGAGGGATATCTGCGCTAGTCATTCGCCCCTCTTTTTTTATAACGTCATATAACCCATCAGGGTTGGCCGACGGAATCACTATCACCGTCACATTTGACGGAATCATGGCTGGAGTCTCCTCCAATTGTTCCATCATTCCGTAGGCCAAGAGGACGCTATTCCATTCATAACCACCATGGATTCCACCAACAAACAATAATTTGTCTCCACCCTCACCATAGAAATAGGCTTCAATAGGTCTCCCTTCCACGGACCGACCAATCACCATTGAACGTACAACTTGCTCAACCTCTGATACAGCCTCCTCCTCTACAGTTTCCAAAACCTTGTCACCTGGCCAGACAAGCCATAGCATGAGACACGCTAGGATAATTATTATTCCTAGAGCTATTAGCTTTTTATTTTTTGTTGCAAGGAGATTAAGCATTACTGGTTTCCGGCATAGTAGTTAAGAAGTGCCTCTATTCCCTTGCGATTCTCATCCCATTCGACATTTGTATGGTTTGAGAGGAGTACGCTAATAGCTGGAATCTTTTCCTTAGCCAACCAATTCACCATGTCGCCAGTAATTTCGTAAAAATCAAATTCTTCGTAAGCTTTATATCCTGACGCCTCAGCAAAGATACGGGTCAAGTCGCCAGTTTCTTCAGACACATCATTGTGACAACTGGAAGCAAACACACCACCGGCCGCACTGTACCAAACCACTACCGCAGCTGGTGTACTGGAAGCCACGAAGTTTCTAAAAGCCTGACTCTCTGGTTCAGAAAATACTGAAGATCCTCCACTGACTGTGCGGCTCTGCCAAGTTCCACTTTCTTGCCATTCACAGTCAAAGTTACGGTTTAGGTCAACATCATTGGCGTTAAGTCGGCTTTCGATTGTTTTCGCCTTAGCTACTGATACATCCTCCGGCAGAAAGCGCCCTTCCGCATCCACCACCACAGCCAGAGCGTCTGGATTCATTACTGGAATAACTGTGACGCGCACGTTGTCAGGAATAACTTCCGGATTTTTCTCCAGGTAATTCATTAGCTCGTACGCTACCAAGACGGTGTTCCAAGAATAACCGCCATGGATTCCTCCCACGAAAACTAAACGTTCTTCACCGTTGCCGTAATTGTACGCAATGATAGGACGCCCCTCCACTGAAGTACCTAGGGTCGTTTGTGGTCCCTCTTCCTCAACCTCTTCATTAATAACTTCAGGTACTACTGTTTGTTCAGTAGTATTTTCCGGCACGTTCTCATCAACCTCTTGGTCCATCAAGAAGTAAATAACCACACCAACAAGGACAACCACCAGCACAACGAGTCCAATGATGATTTTTTTCATATGCCTACATTTTATCATGTTTAGCCACTCTCTGGATTAAGCCCTAAAAAAACGTATCCTAACGTCAATCACCCACGGCATTCTCTAAATGCTAAAAATTTGGTAGGGTTATGAGGACTTATCAAAGCGATAGGTCATTTGCCCCTGTATGAGCAATTCATACAGAGTCATCATTCACAGATCTGATATGAGCAAGCTCCCATCATCCTATTCATTCGCCCCTGTAACCAAAGGTTGCAGGACCTGCGTTCGGAAAGCAAACGTAAGTAAACTTCCGTTTGTTTCCTCACTTGCCCCTGTAACAAAATGTTTCAGAGTCATCATTCACAGATCTAATATGAGCAAGCTCCCATCATCCTGTTCATTCGCCCCTGTAGTTAAATGGATATAACTGCGGACTTCTAAGCCGTTATTCTAGGTTCAATTCCTAGCGGGGGCACATACAACAAAACACGAGACCTGCGTCTCGTGTTTTGTTGTATGTGTCAGGCGTAGCGATGTTTTTGTTTTGCGGAGCAAAGGCAAAAACCGCGAGCCGGGGTCGCGAAAAATTTCCGTCAGGAAATTTATTTGTGACCACCTGTGCACGGCGCAGCTAGAAACAAAATCTCTATAATTTTTGTTTGGGACCTATCTTGGCTAAAAAGTAAGCCATCGGGCACCAACCAAGCAATCCCGAGACCATGAGTCCCATACTTACTACGATTGAAAATGCTATATATTTTATATCGACTGTCAACGACAAAATTATTCCGGTCAAATTTATGAGTGAACCGAGAACTAAAGCTTGTCGCATCGGGATAAAGTTCTTTAAACATTGTTGATTGTTTTCCATATTTTGATTTTTATTATAACTTTTATTTTTCTTTTGTGAAAAATACTAATAAGGTTGGGTAAACAATAAGCGTTAGGACAGCCGAAAAGGACAAACCAAATACAATTGACCAAGCTAAACCAGACCAAACTGGGTCGCTGGCTATTGTGAGACTACCGAGCACAGTTGTTAGTGAAGTCAGTACAATTGGACGCAATCGAACGACCCCAGCCTCTAACAATGCTTCGCTGAGCAACATACCCTTATCTTTCATCAAGTTTACATATTCGAGCAAAATAATAGCGTTGTTCACAGCAATACCAATGAGGGCAATAAAGCCAATCAGAGCGGTGGCTGTTAAGTAAATGCCAAAGACTCGGTCCATAATCAGGAACCCCCAAATGATTCCGATAAGTCCTAAAGGTACCGTAACGAGAATATAACCGGGAGTGGAGAAAGTGTTGTACTGGGCCACAAGTACACCATACACGAGCACCAAAGCCACCAACATAGCCAAACCCAGATCCCTAAAGTTCTCTAGAGTCATTTCCCATTCTCCACCAAAATTAATCTGCACCGTGTCGCCATCATCACTAACTAGCTCAATACCAAATAGATTCCAGTTTGTAACAGTGTAACCGGGAATACCGCCATCGATAATCTGTCGCATTAAATCAATCGTGACGTAGACTACTGAACGATGTTCGAGTTCACCAGTAACGTATGTCATTTGCGACACATCTTCTAAGGAAATATTAGATGGATGCAGTTCATGTGACACTTGTAATACAGACCGTAGTGGTACCGCTTCGCCAGTTGTAGAAAAAACCGAATGATTGAGGATTTGTTCTGAGTGAACCCTTTCACTGGCGGGAACAGTGACGAGAATTGGAGTATATTCCACATTTTTTGCACTCTGATATTCCGTCACTTCAATAGCTCCCGCAAACAGGGATAGAGATTCTAATACCGCCTCTCGCTTCACGCCCAAGGCTTGGGCAGCAGCGTCGTCAAAAGTATAAACAATTCTCCCAATTGATTCATCCGCACTAGTGTATCTATCAACTACCCCTGGGGTTTTACCATAGAGGGCAAGCAAATCATTAGAAACCTGTTCGCGGACAGTAGCATCCTCTCCGACTACTTTAGACACCAAAGTAGCTTGTACCGGAGGGCCAGGGGGTTCCTCCATCAAACGAACCATTGATTCATAATCAGGATACGCCTCAATAATTTTGGCGCGTAAGGCGTAAACAATTTCTGTTGAACTTTGATCACGTTCGTCAGTTGGCACCAAATTCACCCGTAAAGTAGCCTCCGAACCAAGTTGCCGATTCTGTGCACCTTTGAACATATTGCTGAAATCAATGATTGGTGGTGTCCCAATAAATTGTTGTACTGACTCAACCTGGGGATCTTCCTCCAATATAGTACTGACATTATGACTAATACTTCTAGTGGCTTCTACTGAGGTATCAATTGGAGCGTCAATGTAGACATAGAACTGGTCTCGATTAGCGTGTGGCAACATCTGAAAATGTACCAGCCCCGACATAGGTAAAAGAAGCGTTACAATAAACAGAGCTAGCGCACCAAGAAGTAGTTTTCTTTGCACACTGCGACTCGCAAAGACCTTCTGCATAAACTGGCGATACCGCCAGAGAATATTGTCCATAATTGCCGTGACCTGTCTCGCTAACCAAGTGGGTTTTTCGTGAGCATTAATCACAATAGAGGCCACAAACGGCACAAAAATAACCGAGACCAACAATGACACCACCAAAGCCAACGGAACAAAGAAAGCGATAGGGCTCATGTATGGACCCATCATGCCACTGATATAAAACATCGGAACAAACACCACCACTGAAGTAACGGTAGACAAAAGTAACCCAATTCCAATTTCATCCACTGCCCCAGCAATAACTCTTTCTCGGCTCATACCGGTTGGCTCTTTGTCAGCTGCCTTTAAATGAGAATAGATATTTTCCACCACCACAATTGCAGAATCGACCAAAAGCCCTAGCGATAAGATAAGAGCAAATAGCGTAATGCGATTAATAGACTGATCGAATAAATAGCCGACACCAAATACAATTAAGAGTGTAGTCGGAATTGCTACCAGTACCACAAAGGCTGAGCGGAACGATAAAAAAAGTAACAAGACTGCCACTACAATTAGAATTGACTGCACCAAATTAGTAGTTAACCCTTTGATTTCAGCAGAAGCAGTTACTCCGTCATCACTAACGGTTTTTGCCATCAATGTACCCTGAGGCAAATGAGCGATATAGTCATCAATCACCGCCCTAACTTCGCGAGTGACCACTGGAGCGCTCGAACCTTCTACCTTAGCTACAGACAGCATGATAATCTCGTTTTCAGCACCAGAGGCATTCTGTTCAAGCACATACGAACGAGCTCCGGCGGTTCCGATGTACAGACTAGCAACATCACGTAACTTAATGCCATTCTTTACTTCTAAGTTACCAATTGCTTCTACGCCTTTTGCCTGTCCATCAAATGTTGTTTCTAAAGTATATTTGTCATTGGTGATACCAAGAGAAACAACCCGTCTCTGACTGGAAGTTAAAACATTCTTAATATCCTCTAAGCTGATACCTTCCTCGATTATCTGTGTCTGATTTATTTCTACTACCAAGGCTGGAGAATAGCCACCGACTACCGACACTTCACTCACATCAGTAATAGCGCTCACTTGATGTGATAAAACTGTAACCTCCTGTCGCAGAGCTTCAATACTCAAGGTATCTGACCGAAAAACCACCTGCATAACCGGGATGGTTTCGGGGTTGATTTCAAAAATCGACGGTACTCCAATTTCTCCTTTAGCCAAATAACTATGCTGATTGATGTACGCTAACAAATCAATTTTGGCTTTAGTTTTATCGTATCCAACATCAAAGATAACGGTCGACACTATCACAGACCCATCTCTTACATTAGTGAGGATTTCATCAACTCCGACCACCGAATCTATTTTTTCTACCAACTCATACACGACGCGGTTTATAGCTTCGTCACTAGTGGCCCCAGCATAATTAAGCGTTACAGAAAAGGCTGGTCGAATGATTTCTGGATTATATTGTTTTGGTAAGATAAAAAATGCCAAGAGTCCAAACAAAACCACCCCAATCAGTAACAGAAACGACAACGGTCGCCTGAGGGCAAAGTAGTGACTTATCTCACCAACAAAATTCATTTTTTTAACCATAACAACAACATTTAGAAGCTACCGCTTATGTTTGGCAGTACATTCATCCCCCGTTTAAGGTCACCCCTTACAAACACCGTCTCTCCATAATCATAGACAATCACTACTGGAATATGCTCATTGGTACTTGTTTTCACAGTGGCACCAGCACTAGTAAAGTGAATATAGGCCCTTGGAAGCGACAAAACATCAGTTGCTCCTTGGGTTAAAGAAATATTTCCCGTAATTGAATCACCAACCATCAACTCCTCTGCCACCAAATCAATAACGACCTGGACACTCCCCTTTTCAACAACAGTACTGAACCGATCAACATACCCGACCACCTTGTCGTTACTAACAAACTCCTGTCCGACCTCAAGATGATTAACAAATATCGCCGGAACACTCACCACGAGCTCTTTTCCTGCGGTACCAACAAGTGTCAAAATCGGACTACCTGGTTGTAAGTATTCACCCACTTCTGTTTCTACTCGGGAAACCGTACCCGAAAAAGGAGCGACAGCGTTACCGAGACCAATTTGTGCATTGACCACACCCTGACTTCGGTCAGATACCGCGACACTTGCGCGTGCTAACGCTTCCGCAAACTCCGCCTGACGAACAGCTTCTTTGGCATCAGCCTCGGTAATAGCGACAGACTTCGCCTGCCCCAGAGCATCCTCGCTGGCACTAGTGAGGGTACTACGTAATCCTGCCATCGCACTTTGGACATTATTTTTTGCAACAAAGGTCTCCGCACGTTTATTGAGGTACTCTGCATATAGTGAACTTTCCCTATCTACCTGCTGGTTATCAAAAACAGTCCGTTCTCCTGTAGTAAAAAGTTCCGCAAGAGCATCCAATTGCACACCCACCAAAACAGCCAAAGCCTGTATTTCTGAAGCATCATACTGACCATTGGCCTTACTCTTTTCTAATCGGTTAATAATATTTTCAGTACCGGTGACATCAAACTGTACCGACCCTGATAGATAGCCGGGTTGTCGACTATATAGATCAGTCAAAAACTGACTAAACAGCTTCATTCCTGAGGCTGTAAATAGAGATCGATTTTGACCTATAAAATCAGCTGTCGCTGATAGGTTCGCTACTGCAGCTTCCAAAGTTATGGCCAATTGTTTAGTTGATTCCGCTACCGCTGATTCATTTCCAACTTGTCGCAAAAGTGCAAGATCCCGTGCAGAAAAAGCTACCTGTGTTTGCTTGACTGATTCTGTATTTCTACTAGATACCATAGCGTCGTTCTGCACTTTTGAAAAATCAGCCTCCGCCACAGCTAACCCATACTGAGCATTTTCTACCGGTGTATTCTGCTTAGCTAGTAGTTGCCCCTGCTCCACCACCGCTCCTTCGTTGGCGTAGATATCGATTACTTCCCCAGCAGTTTTGGCTCGTACCACCACGTGATTCGTAGCATTTACCACACCAGATACTGGTACGGGGAGCAATACTGTCTCCTGAAGGGTATAAGTTTTTTTGGTCTGCGCAGTATCTTTGGAGGAAATTACTCCCGCCGTCCCTTGAAGAAATACCCACCACACCAACACACCTAAGGTAATAACAACCAAAGAGACCCAGTGATATTTATTTATCTTACGGCCATAAAAACTAACGGGCATACTAAACTAAATTTATCTTAATGATTGCTAATATACCCCATAGGGTATATACTGTAAAGGTCTAGAGATTTATAATTAAGAAGATATGGCTACTACAAAAACACCTGAACAAAAAATAATTGACCGACTCAGTCGAGCAGAGGGTCAAATCAGAGCACTCAGAAATAACCTTGAACTAAGGACTTTTGATTGCAAATCATTTATTACCCAAGTGAAGGCTGTCCGTAGTGCGCTCAGAGCTGTTAATGAAGAGTTTATAATTGCCCACATTGCCACTTGTAAAAATCTTCCGGAGAAAAAACGAGACAATCAAATAGCTGAAGCGATACAATTATTGGTTCAAGATTAATCGCTGTTACTTTCAACGTATCCAAAAACACCCCACTAGTATTACCTAGAGGGGTGTAGTTACTTAAGGGCCTATTCCCCAAGGGCCGGACTTACGTCACTTGACCCGGATGGTTGTTCCCTAGTCTCCGCTGGCACACTAGCCTGTGGCAATGACTCACCCATTAAGGCTTTAGTTGCTTCTTCTTTATTTTTAAATTCCTTCAGTATTCTTTCAATTGATTTCTCATCATACTCTGCAGTCCCTACTTCCTCCCTCGCCACCTTCTCTTCTATTGAACTCCAGTAATTAAAACGATACACAGCGTAACCAGCTACCGCTAAAACTGCAAAAAAGGTAAAGAGTAAGATTAAAAACCATTGGACAACTATCAGGCTAGTACCATGTCCAAAACCGAGCGATCGGCGACGAGCGATGTCTTTTAGTCTGACTAAAAAATTTGAAGGTAAACGCATATAGTTATTTTATCGTACTCACCCTTAATACGACGGTAGCATCGGTTATTCCAAGACCTCGATTAAGATTTAGGCTTCCTATATGTGAACGGTAGGGCAAGAGTTCCAATAACTTCAGAACCCGCTCTACCGCCTCCCCTTCCCCACGTAGAGAAAAAGTGGCTACAAGTTCATTGAAATATTGGTCAGATATCTTTTCCTCTTTGAGGTCCAAGGTTGTCACTCCAACACCTAAAGATTTTGCCGTATTCTCAACAGTTGTTAGGAAGGCGATGGTGTCACTTTCTGACAAAAGGACAAGTGCTCGTAATCGCGATCTGCTTCCTGCCTCACCATCAGTCGGAGATACAAGACTGTCTTCGGCACTAGTTAAGTCACTCCAGATTTTTAAATCAACCATTCGAGATCTCACCTCCTCCCCTGCTTGTTCCTGTTTATATATCACCAAACTGGCTGCTGCAGCAGTCATTACCAACAGAACAATCGAAGTCAAGAGTAATGTTATAGAAGAATTATTCATACTATTATTTAAGAGTGATGGTCATAGTGAAAGCAGCCTCACTTTCCTGCACAAGGCTCGAGAGCGGCAGGTCAACTGACTTAAAATCGTCACTCCCTTCCACTTGGTCACGGAAGGAAGACAGCGCAGCACGCGTAGAAGCAATTCCAGTCAAAATTAATTTGCCCTTAGCATCGAAATTGAATTGATCAATCAAGATATCTGTTCCACCCAACTGATCCAGAGTTTCGATAATCGCGGTATGTTTGCGAACACTCGTCTTGTGAGACAAATGTTCAATAATACGTTGTGTTTCTGTTAGTTCTTTTTCTGCACCAGAGCGTTCGGCAGCAATTTCATCTAGTAAGACTTGGTCTTTTTCTTCACCAATAGTTTGGTAATTGAGCATCAACCAGGTTGGTACAGACATAAGCAATAGAATGAGAGCCACAAAAGATAGCGACAGCAATAAGACTGCTACCAGTCGCATATTATGTTCGCGTCTTACTATTTTTTTTGCTTGTGTAGGAAGTAAGTTGATCATATATCAGTAGAGAATGAGGCCAAGGCCAAACCAACAGCTGTGGCGTAACCATATGAATGACGACGGTCAATTGGTGGGGCCACTAATGTAGGATCAAAAGCATTTTGCCAGACATCAGCCATAACTGTTTCTACACCTAATGTCTCAGTGAAATAAGTCGCAAGGCCTCGCAAGTTGGCACTGCCGCCACAGAGTATAATTTCTCCAATCGACCGCGTGGCACTATTTTTTTCATTCCAATAATTCAAACGCACCTGCACTTCGTCTTTCACTGAGGAAATGACGGGTAGTAACGCTTCAATATAATTGGCCTTGTCTGCCCCCTTAACCAATCCCGAACTATTCTTTATAGCCGTTAAGTCGGACTCCGGCTTTTCTCCCAATTGACGCCGCAATGAAGAAGAAAGAGCATTGCCACCAAGGTCAATCGTCGATGTATAAAGCAGTACACCATCGTGCACAATACCTAGCCCAGTACGAGTCTTTCCAAAGTCGATAAGAAGCCTGGTACCGCGGTCACCACGAGGTAAAACCGCACGCGCGATAGCTTGGGACTCAACCTCAAAAGACAACGGGGTTATTTCGGCTTGGCGACAAGCTTCATAATAAGCATCAACAACCTCCTTGGCACAAACTGTCACTGCCACCGGACATAGTCCACCTTTATTGATTGGAGGTGATATATGAAAATCAAAATACGAATCTCTAGGAGACAGTGGCACGTTCTCCTCCAAGCGAAATTCTAACTGAGCGCGAATTTCTTTCTGACTCAAGCCTGACTCTATCTCTGTTTCGAATAGATAAACACGCTCCTCTGGCAGTGAGAGACGCATATACTGAACCCCTGTCCTTTTTTTAACTTCAGAAAGAGCGACGGCCAGTTTGCTCACATCTTTAATTTCACCTTGTGCAAGTATGTCCGGACCAATATCTACCTCACCATATGTATCCATCGATAACGCAAATAATCCTGTATAGTTTGGAGAAAAGCCGACATATTTAATGGAAGACTCAGAAATATCGACACCGAGACCGCTTAGGCGCAATATCTCCGGCGGCGGCAACCATCTATCTATCATCTGCAATAAGTTCATACAGATGAATTATACTCTATGCGCTCTGTGGTTTTTCACAGATATGTGCCCACTTGTGAAAAATCAAAGAAAGACTCTGACGATTATGTATACAATTAGCACAACAGCAAGGCCGTATGCCAATTTCAAAAGATGACGACGGACAAGTGGAACCGCACGCGGTCCAACTAAGTACGTAGCCCAACCGACAAGACCGAGTCTGAGTGTGCGGCCGATAATCGAGGCAACTAGGAATGTAAGCGGATTAAGGGTCAGCACCCCACTCGCAATAGCAACTAATTTGTATGGTATCGGAGTAAGTGCTCCCAAGAGGACGAAGACGAAGGCATTGTCAGCAGCCTGTTCTACCACCCAGGCGAAGGAATTCTGTAATCCATAAGCTTCAATAATGCGACTACCAAGCCAATCGTAAAACAACCAACCAACCAAATACCCAAAAATACCACCTATGACTGAAAATATGATAGCGATAGCAATGTAACGCAACCAGTGACCACGCTTAAATAATATTAAGGCCACCAGGAATGGGTCAATGATAATTGGAGCTATTACTGATTCAATAAAAGATATAAAAGCAAAAATAGGCTCAGCGTAACGAGAATTCATCCAGCGCACACCATGTGTACCGACCTCCTCGTCCAGGTATTGCTTAGCAACTTCGTTATGATTTTGATTATTGTCGATTTCTGACATAAATACTTCTTGGTTAGTTAGCTTTACTAACCGACTCTCTATCTTATCTTAGTTCCAGCAGCAAGTTCGGTACTAGGGTGTAATAACGCAAACTCTTCACCACCGGCTGCCAAAATCATCCCCTGACTTTCAAAACCACGGATTACTCGGGGTTCTAGGTTAACCAAAAACGGACACTGCTTCCCTACCAAGACTTCTGGTTCTGAAAAGAATTCTCGAATACCAGAAATAATTTGTCGTGGTCTTTTATTTCCCTCTTCGTCACTCTCGCCAATATCCACAGTCAATTTAAGAAGCTTATCGGCATCTTCCACTATTTCCACTGAAAGTATAGTGCCAATCTTTATATCAAGTTTGGCGAAGTCGTCGTAATTAATCATATTAAGAGTTTGAGACTGAAAATGTAAAGTTAAAAGTACAATAAAGCGTTTCTTTTTACTGAATCAAAGGGAAGCTTAGTTAGTGGGCTTTTTAGTAATGAAACTGTTTAAAATTATGGCAGCGGCGGAAGCATCTGTTTGTGCATTACGACCCTGCCCTATCATTGCCTCCTGAGTGGAGTATTGTTCAGGATGAAGGTGTATCGGTAGACCAGCGCGCAAGGTCAGGTCGCCAATCAGTTCTTCTACCGCCGAATGTAGTTTGTTAGGCAACCCATCGCGATTAAGTGAATGACCAATAATTATCTCCTTCACTCCCCGTTCCTCAATCAATTTTTCGAGTTTTTCTAGGAGCTCTCCGTCATTATCGAGCACAATATGAGGAAAAGCCATAACCCCTGATTCATCAGAAAGGGCCACACCAACCCGCTTCGTTCCATAATCTATACCCATCAATCGCATAAAAACAGAATAACACAATGTTGGTATTAGCGCTTTTTTCTGATAGTATCGTTGTCACGGAAGCGTGGCAGAGTGGTCGAATGCACCTGTCTTGAAAACAGGAGTCTCTTTACGGGGACCGTGAGTTCGAATCTCACCGCTTCCGCNNGGGCCTGCCTTGAGGCAGGCCCGACGGGTGGTTTTATTTAAACTCCCCTATTTTTTGTCGTTCTTGCTTCCTCGATTCTTAACTACACCCTCCATACGAGAAGCTACACGGTGCGGTTCCTGTTGGATGTCAGAGTGTTTTGTTGAGCGAGGCTCTCCTTTTATTTTTGATAGGCTCATAAATATTGTTTTAAATAATGTCTATTTTAGCACTAATGAAAATTTTATGTCACGCTAATCTTTGCCAAATTGGATTTAAACAAACCAGATACATCCTTACTTTTAGGCTAAGTTACGGTATTAAAACTCTCACTTACTACTCTTGCCACTATAAGAATTTGGTAGTTCAATCAACATTTGTTTTGATAGCACAAATATAAAAGGCGAGAACCGGGAGACTTATCCCGTTTCTCGCCCCGCGCGCAGAAGCGCCAACGCTACCGTCTCCGGCGTTACATTACCCACAAATGGCTTACCGAAGCAGATTGTCATGCGTCGACCAGAGAAGAGTAACCAATAACTCTTCCACAGTTTTCTTAACTTAGAGCAATCACCATGATCTGCCCAGACTGGGATTATGGTTGTGTGCCACTTAGCAGCTAACGCAACCAACTCATGTCTTGGTATGCGAACTCTGCGACCATTCTCTTGAATGAAGCATTCACCCTTGTAGGTTCGCCCTCCCTCTGGATAGAAGATTACAGTTCCACCACTCTTTAGTATCTGCCTGAGGTTTTTTGGTAGTTTAGTATTTATGGCAGTGGCTTCCGCTGTATTTTCCCGACTCACTACAAGCAGTCGAAACGCGATCTGCCATTTTATCGGAAACAGATTGATGTCTGCTACTGAATACGGTACCAAACGAGTCTTTTCTTGCCACGGATATGGCCAAAAGAGGGATGGTATAGCGATGGTTTCAAGTAGAGACGGGTGATTGCAAATAAATAGCACATTACCCAACTCAATCGCTTGTTGCGCCTCTTTAAGATTTGTCACCTTAAAGAGGCGCAGCGTCCTAGCAATCCATAAAAGAACTACGAAGACGTATGCTATTACCATTCCGGAGAACCCCCGAAAATATTGCATTGTTTTATCCTCCTAGTGACTGGCGACGATTCTAGCACGATACCTTTGATACACATAACAAAGAATGATTAACAAGGGTACGAGTACGACTAGGGGCCTTAATTTTACATAGAATGTCTGATGTTTTAGAACAGGCACATCGACCACAAGTGCCGTATCATCAAGCCATTTACTCTCTGCTATTACAACGCCTCTATCATTAATTACGAGAGCTGGTGTCTCATAGGCTGGACGTACATACCACCTTCCACTCTCTACCGCCCGTACTTTTCCAACTCGCTTAGCAAGTTCATAAATGATCTCTGAACGATGAAACCAACCATGTGAAGCAAGATTAAATAAAACAGTAGCGCCTTTATTAACTTCTTGCGCATACAACCATGGACTCATGGCATCGGAGCAGAGCTTTACACTCATAGAGATACCTTTATATAAAAATAATTCTGATGAGTTTGTAACATACCCATGGTTTGTCTTTAAGGTTGTAACCATATCACTCTGATCTACTAAATGCGCTATAAAAACATACAAGTACGGGACATACTCACCAAACACCATCAAATATTCTTTTGATGACGTGGCGTACGAACCATTTTGAGTTGAATAATAATTTATTTCTGGAATAAGACCTTCTTCTGAAGGTATAGCACCAGAATCAAGAATATAGGCGTCCGTAAACCGCTTTTGTAATAAGCGATGTTCATCTACAGTAAGCGATTGAATAAATCGCGAATCTTCTGGTAAAGCAATAATATTTATTGATGACGGAAGTGACGAAAGGATTATTTGTAATTTACTTCTAAAGCCGTTCTCATACTTGTCCCCCACCCCATATAAACTAGCAACCGCCACCGAGACTGTAGTATCTCCTTGTCGCCCATTAAATGGCAGCGATATCGTACTCAATAATGAAACAAACACTATCACCACAGTACTAATAATGACTTGGTACTTGTATTGTTGAATATATCTGAAAAAGTAATACCACAAGCAACCTATCAGTGCTTGCAAAAATACAAGTGCCGGTAAACCACCCAAAGCCGCAGCCTGCAACAACAATGGACTCTCTGCCAGCTGGTACGCAGGTGACCCCATACTAAAATGAGCACCAAATTGTGCGTTAGCACCATAAAATAAAAGACTATAAAAAAACATCCCGACGATATCTACAATCACATATACTGCCGCTACAAAAAAACTATCTATCCATCTTCCAGTTAAAAAACTTTTTGTAATGCTTAGAAAAAAAGCAAAGCAAGCGGCGAAAACAACAACCGAGAAAAGCCAAGCGCTTAAGACCATCCCAATAACAGTGACATTTGATGCACTCAGCCAGTCGAGCGGTAAGGTCTCCCAATATAATCCGTAAAATGAGAAAGCATATCCAATACCACCTAGTATCAAAAGTCCGAAGAAACGCTCTTTATAATAAATTGTATGGTGCAATATATACAGCACGCACATAAAACTTAATAAAGAAAGTGCCCACAATGAAAAAAATACTGTACCGAGTCCAAGTAGCAGTCCACCCGCCATTGCAACAACTAGTGTTTGAATTGACATTACGACTCAGTATACAATGAGAACACTGCCTTTAATCATGAGGTACTTCGAACGTACTGACTAGCTTCAACATCGAAAAACAGCCCTCAAGGGCTGTTTTTCTTTCTGGTGCTCCCGCCAGGAAATTCGGTCAGGAGTCGGTTGTTTTTATGCAAGCTAACGCTTGCTAACAAACATACCGCTCACGACCCTGACTCGCTTGCCTACAGCATCACTCCGTCTTTCGATTCCTGACGCAAGACACGCAGGTGTCTTGCTGCGGGAGCACATATGCAAAAAGCGACCCTGAAGTCGCTCTTTACATATGTGCTCCCGCCAGGAATCGAACCTGAATCGCAGGTACCGCAAACCTGCATTCTATCCATTAAACTACGGGAGCTTTTCTATCTAATCACTACTTCCGCAAGAAATCTTTTCTCACAGAAGCAAGCGGGCTGAGTTTACCTTAAAACCCAAACATTTCCAAGAGCTTGTGTCCTAACGGTTCATACAACTCTTCCTCGGGCAATCGCTCTTTTAGAATATCTTCAATATCATCCATATATTCCTCCGGAATCGGCATCACAATTAGAGGTAAGTACATACTCTTAGCTTTGAGTAAAAGTTGCGGACCTTTTACATCCTCTTCGTCAATAAAATAGGAGTCGAGAGCAGAATAGGTAAACATTTTTTCTCCCACGCGTACACCCTTCTTCCCCACCATAAAGGGCACTACTGCTGGTGGCTTCACTGCACGAAGAGCCATCACTCCTGCACCAAGTAAGATAAGAAGCGCAAAGAGGAAATTTCCAAAGAAAAAAGCGGCCACTGTTCCACAAACTGCAATGATGCCAAGCACCCAAAACCAATCACTATTCTTATCAACATGGTGATGTTCTGGGGCTTCCCAAGATATAGCTCGGATAGAATCGTCCATTACTACATTGTAGCATCGCAATAACTAAAAACATCCTCATGATGAGGATGTTTTTAGTTATTATTACTTTTGGTCTAACGAGCTACTAATTTTTGGAACAGGTGTAGAATGATTGACCATGAGCACCGCCGTAAATAGGTAAATATCTAGAAGAATAGCCAGAAGGACAACCCGACCTAGGGTCGTAACCTGCACAAGATACTACCAAAGGCTGACCTGCTTCATATGAAACAGAAGCCAACCCACAAAGAGTACCCGACGGTTCCCATCTAGATACACAACTCCCCCCAATACAGAAACCACCATCAGCACGGCTATAGCCTGAAGTGTAAGTATTACCGTTTCCATAAAAGCTCCAGGCAGTACCCGGATAACCAAGAAAACCGTAGTAACCGGAGGAGTTTTGGGCAAACACTCCGCCATAACCAATGAAGTAACCTGCATATCCAGAAGATGCGTAACCTCTGATTGCTTGTCCGTCGGTGGCTTCACCATAAATACCATACTGACCTCCTGGGGCGTATATTCTCCAAGGTGAGCTCGCTGGAGCACCAACTCCTAGATAACTTTGGATGTATTGACTGCCATACACAGACAATCCATTAACTGACAGTGCTCCACTCTTAACCTGACTAGTAGCACCAACATTGATGGGTGCTTCTACGTTACCGTTTGGTGGAGTACTAGATGGACCAGTCCATGAGTACGAAGCAGCAGCAAAGAGTACAGCAGCAAAAACTAGGAGCGAGAGTGCAAAAGCGTAGCGGAAGGTTTTAGAGGAGGTGTTTAAAGTGAGATTTATTACCATAAATTATGTTTTAGGTCTCCTGACACTTCTGCAAGTGTCAGGTTGTAGTATTAAAATAAAATATTTATCGCGCAATTGCGGGAATCGCTTCCACTTTTTTATTGTATCACACACCTTCTGCCCAACTAGAAAAATATCCTCTAGGTGAGGATATTTTTCTTACTTATTTATTTCTTCAGTGATACTGCTAGTCTAGACTTTTTGCGAGCAGCTGTATTCTTCTTAATAAGCCCACTCTTGCTAGCCTTATCAATAGCTTTATATGCCTTAGCAATCAGTTTCTCAGCGTCTTCTTTGGCTCCAGAAGCAACGAGCTTCTTTACCTCTTTAACCGAATCATTCATCGCATTCTTACGACGAGCATTATAAACCCGCTTCCTCTCTGAGGATCGGAGTGCTTTCTTTGCCCCTTTAGTAATTGCCATAGTGGCTAGAAATATACATTAAACCTGTTAATGATGCAACTGTTCTTTTGAAGTACTAAAGAGTTAACTGCAATAGACAGCTACTGGGTTCACTGACCTACTTCAAAACTAGATGAAGCTATACCAGCTTTGAAAGAAGTCCAATCTATGTCTCTTGGACATCCGGTAATACCTGGACCTTCATTTCGTCCCCGTCCCCACCAATACATTCCAATATGAAGGTCACTTCTCCAAACATCTTATGAGTAACTGAACCAGTCACCGACGGGAGGGGGGATTGCACAGTCGCAGCGCCAGCGTTAATTGAACACATGGCTGGGACATTGGTACCAAGCTCCCAACAAACCTCGACGTCGTCTCCGCGAGGAACCCGACTCGGCTTCCTGTCCTCACCTACGCAAGGAACAAACCTAGCTCCCACACCACCAGTGGTTGTCACTGTTACAGTATCAACCGCCTGTGTATCTCCTGGGCCATAACAAAGTAAGCGGTAAGTGTGACTAGTGTTGCCAATCGGCTCATCGAGATCGGAGTCAATACCCGAAGCAGCGCTGCCAGTCGAGAAATTATAAGTCGGTGGCACCGCTTCGCAAGAAGTAGTATTAGCAGTACTGTCCTGATTCCAACCAATTTCAATCTGGTCAGTCATCGTTATGGTCAAGCTGTCTTGCCAAACAGTTTCTCCTATTAATCTAACCTTAAGATCAGCCACAGGTTCAGCCAAATAGTCAGTTGAGGCATATTTGAAATCAACCCACCCGACATTTATATCTCCCCAAACATAACCAGAAAAGTTGCCGTTAGCTTGACGAGAAGGTCCATAACCAGAACCAGATAGAGAAATGAAACCATCCCAACCACCACTTTGTGAAGAACCTCCAGACACCACCTTCAACCAACCAGTCAGGTTACCGTTTTCGTCTATGCTAGCAGAGCAAGGTGCGGATGGACAACCAGCCAAATCTGAACTATTAGCTGACACCCAACCGATATTATCGCTCCAAGCGTAACCGCTTAGTGTGCCACTACCACTGACTGATATGCCATAACTTCCACCATTCAGTGACAACCAGCCAATAGTGTCACTCCAAGCATAACCAGTCATCGATCCACCTGAACTCTGAGCATAAGCATCTGGCTCATAAACTACACCAAGCACTATAGCGCCCACCATAAGAACGATAGAGACAATTACCAGCGCAACACTATTACGAATGCTAATCATGATGATTTCAAAGTTTCTAATAACTGGAACTTCTCTTCGTCACTTACGCCCCCATCATCTGACTGAAGCTCCTCTAATAACTGTTCCTTCTCCTTCTCTGGTATATCGTCACCTCCTTTCAAACTCTCTAAAAGTTCTAAACGGTCCATCTCCTGCTCCTCTACATCATTTTGACCTGTAATCATTCTACCCATCATTGTTCGTATT
Source organism: Patescibacteria group bacterium UBA6201 (assembly GCA_002422025.1). Taxonomy (GTDB): domain Bacteria; phylum Patescibacteriota; class Minisyncoccia; order Phycocordibacterales; family UBA918; genus OLB19. The sequence goes on from DISV01000002.1 coordinate 36,483, forward strand.
TCTTGCCAGCCCAATATAATGATTAATACAAACACGAAAGCAGACAGTACGGCCAAGAGTGAATTCCAAAAAGCGCGATTCAGATATTGTTTGTAGTGATATTTAGGCATATAGTCAATTTAAGTAACGTCTATATTACGGTGCAATGCTAGTACACAGGATGCGCTGATTAATTTGGGTTGAGGCTTCCTGTGTGGCCACACTAATTCCTGTCATGACATATCCTGACGCGCAACTATTTGACCACCCCGCTGAGTTGACAGGTACCCAACCAGTCCAGTATGAACCACCCATCGCTGCCCAACTCGTCCTGCAACTCCCCCCAATACAGAAACCACCATCAGCTCGACTGTAGCTGCCGGTATAGGTAGGACCATTGGAGTAAACACTCCAAGAGCTTCCTGGATAACCAAGAAAGGCGTAATACCCAGCAGTGTTCTGAGCAAAGAGTCCGCCATAACCAATGAAGTAACCTGCGTATCCAGGATATGCATAACCTCTGATCGCTTGTCCGCCGGTGGCCTCTCCGTAAATTCCGTATGTACCTCTTGCGTCTATTTTCCAAGTCGCACCTGGACTAACACCAAGACCCAAGTTACCTGAAACATATTGATTGCCATACACAGACAACCCATTAACTGACAGTGCTCCACTCTTAACCTGACTAGTAGCACCAACATTGATGGGTGCTTCTACGTTACCGTTTGGTGGAGTACTAGATGGACCAGTCCATGAGTACGAAGCAGCAGCAAAGAGTACAGCAGCAAAAACTAGGAGCGAGAGTGCAAAAGCGTAGCGGAAGGTTTTAGAGGAGGTGTTTAAAGTGAGATTTATTACCATAAATTATGTTTTAGGTCTCCTGGAACTCTGGTAATACTTTTACGGTAGTGCTGTCCGTATTCCCCCCTTCTTCACAATTTAGGGTAATTTCTGTTTCACCAATGACAGACCAATCTAAACTACCAGTCTTACTTTGGAGCGGACCAGCGATAACCACATTACCGGTCTCAATAACGCAGTATTGAGGCACACTGGTGCCCGTATCCCAGTTAATACAGAATGATTCGTCTTTACGAACTACGCTCTTACACGGAACAACATCAGCACCAACACCGTAGATCATACTTATAGTGGCCGAAGATGGCGCAGTTGAAGCACGCGGATTAGAACATTGTAAGAAATATGTAGTCTGTTTAGTTAAGTTTCCTGTTGATTCACTGCCTGAAAGAGCCTTAGCACCAGACCAAGCTCCAAATGCATTACAACTAGTAGCGTACTGCGAAGTCCAGCGCAAAGTAGTACTGGTCATATAAGGGATAGAATATTGATCCGCTGTCAAAGTAACTGTGGGAGGTGCATAACAGATAAAGCTCGGTCCAGACTGCCAAGCACTACAGCTTCCACCCGCGCATGCGCGCACACTCCAACCGTAAGAGCTGTCTGGAGTTATAGAAGCGACATAGGAAGTTGAATTGGTAGAAATGGTGCCTAATCCACTAATTTGGACTTCGTAACTTACCGGCGCTGGCACAGTATGGCTGTGGTAGCCTTCGCGCTGAGCAGCATGTGCAACAGGGGCCACAAATGATTTAAGTATCCAAGCTTCCCAATCTTGAACTCTAGCCAATTTTTCATCACTTGGTAGAGAGCCTTGATAGGCGGACCCGCTCCAACTTAAGTTCACCGAAGTACCACTAGAAGCACACGAGTACTGCAAACCAACCGGCGCACTCGCACCAGAGGCTGGCATTGCATAGCCACCCTGTAAACCACGAGGGGAAAGTTCCGCTAATCCAAACTCCACTGAACTGAACTCTGTAGAGTTATTAAGTATTAAAAACGATACAAATAACATCACTAATAATACGCCGAATGCAATAGAGAATTGTCTTATGGTAATCATTGTAGTTATTATGCCCGAATCACTAGTATTGTAGTAGGGTTATCCTGTGATTAACTATTTATACTTTCTTACGCTGAGACGGTATTGTTTACTGTTCTGATAAAACTAAATTAGCCTGAATAGCTGCTTTAAACTCTTGCAAACCATCACTCCAGGCAGTTGGATCATTACCCGGGTATGATCGCCCCCAATCTTCTGCTGTTAATTTCTCCGCCGCTGTTGCAGCAGCAGCGAATTCTGTTCTCGCCTCCTCTACATGGCCCGTATTAAGGAGGGCCAGACCATACATATTCAAAAGCCACGGATTCTCAGCATGAATCGCTAGACCCTCTTCGAGGATGGGTTTCATTTCTTCAAAACGTCCCTGTGCAAAGTAGGTCCAGGCCATATCTACCCTAGCCCACGGACTGTCAGGGTCATGCTCTAAGTACTGTGAAAAGTATTCTGTAGCTCGCGTCCAATCGCTTTCCCTGCCTTCTCGGCGAGCTCGATAACCGTAGGTCAAACCGAGCATATAATAAACTGACGGTTGTTGAGCGCCAAAATGTTCAATTTGTTTGTTGAATTTAGAAATAGCGGCATCAAATTTGCCTTCCAGAAAATCAATTCGTCCAAGTTGATACCAAGCCCAATTGTCACCCAGTGGATTATCTACTAGAGCCTGCTCATAATAATGTCGAGCTAACTTGATGTCGTAGGTACCGTCGGCGTGAGTTCCATGATTAAAATAATATTCACCAAGTGTGAATAAATTATCAGTTTCTGGTGGTTCGCGCTTAGATAACGATTCCCTATTAAGGAGAGACAGAGACACCAAAATTAAACCGGCCAACACCAGCCCAGTGATAACTACCGATTTTTTTTCAAACATAATTTGCATACTCATGAGTGATTAAATGTTAACATGCGTTTACTTATAGAAAACACTAATTACATCAGTATTTTTATCAAGATTTATTTGTGAGAAATTGCTATTCAAATATTTTTCATGCACCAGCAGAAATAGAAGAAAATCCATAGCAGCGCCCAGCCACAATACCTACTAGGGTAATTTACTAAATGGCAACCAACACACTTTATATAAGAAGATAAAGTATGCACCAATATTTACACTGGCAAACCTGAGTACAAATACATTGTCATACAATATATAATGAACAGATGATAAGACAGTTAACAGGAGCAATAGCTGACGTTGGTACGAATTATGTGGTTCTCGATGTCGGTGGGGTCGGGTATTTAATCCACACCAACACCCCCGCCCACTATCTACCAGAAGCAACCGCACGTTTTTTTACTTATCTAGCCGTACGTGATAATGCGCTAGACTTATACGGTTTTGCTAACCGTGACACACTGGAAATTTTTGAACTATTGATTGAACTACCAAAGATTGGTCCTAAGTCGGCTCTGCAAATACTCACAGCTGCTGATGTTCAACTTTTAAAGGAGGCGGTCCGCAATAATGACCCCGCCTACCTTTCTAAACTATCAGGTATCGGTAAAAAGAGTGCTGAAAAAATTGTAGCTGGCCTTAAAGATAAATTTGAAAGTCGTGGATATGATGAGTTGCCTGTCGAAAGAAACAGTAATTATGAACATGGACATACAGCAGACACTATCGACGCCCTAATAGCGCTCGGTTATCCAGCATTCGACGCTCGTCGTGTAGTGATAGAAATCGTTACCACCAACCCTTCCCTGTCCTCCTCGGCTGAAATTATAAAATTAGCACTCCGGTCACTACAAATTAATTAAGGAGATATTTATATTTTACTTTTATCTAAAAAATAAAGACTAGGGATAGTTATAAATAGCTTTAATTTAAAAACAAATACTTTTTCTTTGAAATAAAAAAAAACGACTGTGCATGACACACAGTCGCTTCAATTTTTGTTCAGCATCCTGGGGATACCCTACTTGAAAATAACGGCTAGAAATCGCTAGACAGCGCCCTCCTCTGAAAAAACAATTGCTCCTACTATCCAATCATCGATATAAATTTTTTCAGGATCAAAGTCGTCAAGTGATTCACTAAACAATATGGCATCATACTGCATAGCTCGAACTTCGAAACGTGGATTAATAAAAATATCACCAACCTTATCAGTGACAATCACTGCATACATCGCTCCATCTGGAGAAATTACGGGATTAAAATAAAATTTTGAAGGGTCTTCGAGTGTACTGGCCACTTGAAGCGTTAATGGAGACCAAGAATCTACATCAAACACCGTCACTCCCCCAGACCCTTGTGACGTAATCACAATCTGCTTACCATCTACCGAAACATCCATCGCTGTTGAAGGAGTAACCACTACACCCAATTCATTTGGTCCAATCACTTTAGATCCTTGTAACGTGCTTAAATCAAATGTATATAACCCATCCTTAGTAAGGTACAATAAGGTTTTTCCTGTAGGGGACCATCTAGGATAGAGTCCGCCCTGTATTATTTCAACAGCAACATCTTGCGCAGGATCCATGATAACTACCTCATAATCATCAATTTGCCTTGGCTCTGTAGTACTTGCAATTGATTCTCTCAAGCGAGAAAACGCAACTAAGCCAGTAGACGGTGAGAAATTAATATCCCTCTCCATATTACCAACTACGCTCTTGTAGTACTTAATGGTACTACTAGATAGATCCCAACTATGTAGGCCACCCTGATCTGATTGGTCAGCAGTATATATAGTTGAGGCACTAAAATATAACGTGGTGGGATTAAATTTATCAGTAAATTCTGTGGAGGCTATTGGTCCTTGTGTGTCGAATTTTTTTAATGTGCCTCCCTCTACATCTAAATTAAATGAATAAATACCCAGCACATCATCTGAAGATGCGGTAAACATCAAAGTGCCGTAAGGTACCGGAGTCAGTTCTGCATCATCTGTTAGTGCTGGTGTTTGGTATCCACTCGTCGTATATAAAAAATATCCAATCAATACCCCAAGGAGGGTCAAAGAAATAACAGTAATTATAAAGACTCTATTTAACGATAGTGCTCCTTTGTTATTTTGAACATCAGATTTTGATGTCAATAAATTTTCTTTGTTTTGAATACTCATAAGTATTAAGCTTTATTGACTCTTAAGTTCTTAAGTAACTTTTTACTATCCCCATCAAGCCGATCATACCAATAATCCCCTATTTTATTCTTAGCCTGTGTAGAAAGCTTGGTATAAAAACCGTGAGCTTGAAGCACATAGTGTCGTACATACCCCGCTTTCAAAGGAGCATCTTTTACCGACACATCTATCACATCAGCGGGCAAAGTGTGCAAAAAGACTCCATTTCGTTCAGCAAGATCATCCGCACATTCCTTCCGGACACTCCGTTTGATAGCAGATTCCAATGTTAGCGGGGTGTAAATTACCTTATCATCAGTAGGAGTACCCTTAAACAGAAAAGCACTACGTACCTTATGCTTCTTAGTAGCAGTAATACAGATTTCAATGGTTGATCCCAATGCTTTTTTCAATAGCTCTACGGGAATACGTACTACTTCCTGACTAGCTTGTATATAACGTGGAAAAATAGTCTGCAGATAAATTGTCTCTACACCGAGATTGGCTGTAATCACTAATGATTTAGAGTTGTTATAGTAAGTGCCCTCACCATATCCTTGATTACCATATCCTTGAATAGAAGGAACATCTGCATTAACGTTTTTTGTGACTAGTCCTAATCCTCCCATAACCAAAGCAGCACACCATACTGGAAACATTTTTGTAACCAGCTTAGTTTGAATAAACATCCTATCAGCAAAAGTAAACGGTACCTGATTCCCTAACGTCCAGTCTCTGAAGTAAGAATCTACCATCAAAAATACGTCTTCTTCAATTAGACTATCAACCAGTAAACTGACGATAATCTTATCACCAGAATGTAAGGTAGTGTCCTTACCATTTTCAGTGGGTCCTAGCTTAGAATATCCATTTTTGAAAGGAGAAACTGTCTTGCCAGCATTCGTTTGTAAGACAGCCACCTGATTATCCAGAGTTATTGTCTTGGTCGTGTCAAAAATATAGGTGTCGGTTAAGTTGCCGTCAGTAACTGGGTAATGGGTAGTTGGCATGTCTACCGCAGTTAATTTAAAACTATCAATGAAGCTTTCTTCAGGTTCAATCTCCTTGATCTGAAATTTCAAAAAACCGTTTTCTACTTTTAATTTATTTTGAATTAAATAAGTATCGCCTCCGATTCCCGCTTTGTATGCTACTAGTCCTTCAGCATATGTGTTAAAAGCTGTATTTGGCTTTCCAAAAAGAAAATCATTCTCAAATTTATAATGCTCACCGTCCCATGTTAAAAGAAATGGGGTCGAGGAATTACCATTTCCGTTATTATCGTTACCTGACCAACTCACACTACTTCCGTCAGCGTATGTAGCTGTCGAATAAGATCCGTAGCTAGTTGAAAAAGAAACGGCGCCTTGAGAAGCCAAATTATTAAAAGTAGCCTGTGACATTGTCGCGACGCCATTTGCTGCATAGTTCCCGTTTTTTACAGTTCCTGTACCTGCCTTACCTACTGCCGTACCTGTTTGATGACTCCCGCCAGCACCACCTTTATCTCCACCTAATCCAAAAATAGGCAAAAGAGAGAAGGTATCAACAGTATACTGGGCATATTCTTTTAAAAACCAATACACACAAAAACCAACCAAGCTTAGGATAAGAATGGTTAGTCTCCAAGAAATTTTAAATCCCAAAAAAGTGTTGCTCATATTACTATTACAATGCCAAATAAATTATCTTTTTATTACCTACATGATAATACATAACGAATAACAATACGATGCGAGTTAAACACAGCTCACATTTAGTAAAAACAGGATTAGTGTGTTGATGACTGACATAACTTGACAAATAAGTTAAATGGTGTATCATTTCAGGAGAGCTAGACCAACGGGTGGTCTAGGGGAAACTAGGAGAAAATAATGAGAGTCTTCCATGTACTTGCAACAACCGTACTTTTTGTGACCACGGCAATCGCAACGTCAGCATCCGCCGACAGCTTCGACACTGTATTTTGCCGGAGCAAAAGTAACGCCGACGCAATCAAGACCGCCATTATGTCGGAGCCGTCTCTGGAATTTGGCGCCAACAATGAATCGGCGCTCGCCACCCTGAATCCGCTGCTCGCTAGCGGCGAATGTACAACCCGCGAGTTCGTAGACCTGTCGATCTCCGACTTCGACATCCACACCGACGGCCTACATGTTGGGATTGTCGCTATCGACAATGGGTATGCCGTTGCGATCGACTTTCCCGGCACCTAATGCATGTCAGGGTAAAAACGCAAAAGCCCAGTGGTATTTACAACACCATTGGGTTTTTTCTATTGTGAAAATAGAAATCATACTCAGACAATAACAGTTATTATGTTTTACTTTTTGTTCCCTGATAACAGGACTAAAAAAACAAAATACTTTGCTCTGTTTCACATAAACAGCAACCAAACTGAACCCATCACCAAACAAACTAAACACGAAAATGTGTAGGAGTCATTAAGGAGGCAAGGTTGAAAAGAAGATATATTATTTTACAAGGTGAATAAACTTGCATACAACGGTATAATCACTATATGGATACTTTTCTGTATCGGGTGAAGAGATTTGTGCCTGGGTGGTTACTTAGGATATTGCGGCCAACCTATCACTTGGCGCTTTCTTGGATTGGGGCACAACTATATAGAAACCCATCACGTGACATTGCCGTCATTGCAGTTACTGGTACCAAAGGAAAATCGACTACCGTCGAATTAATAGCGGCTATCTTGGAAGCTGGTGGACACAAAGTGGCCAGTCTCTCGACTATCCAATTTAAGATTAATGATGAGGTGCGACCAAATCTGTACAAAATGACCACTCCAGGCCGTTTCTTTGTACAACACTTTTTGAGACAGGCAGTTGAAGCTGGCTGTGAGTACGCCGTGCTCGAAATGACGTCAGAAGGAGCTAAACAATTCCGCCATCGATTCATCGAGCTCGATGCTCTTGTCTTCACAAACCTTTCGCCCGAACATATCGAATCACATGGTTCTTTCAAACTATACAAAGAAGCCAAACTACAAATGGCCAAACAACTGGAGCGGTCTCATAAACGGCCACGCTATATTATCGCCAATGCTGACGACGAGCACGGGGCAGATTTCTTGTCAGTTAATGTTGAACATCAACTCCCCTATTCCCTTAAAGATCTCAAGCTCCACACTTTACACAAAGACGGTGCCGCTCTTATCTTCGAGACTGATGGCGAGGAGGTAACCATTAGAATGTCACTGGTCGGACTATTTAATGTATATAACACCCTAGCGGCCACCACACTTACCAGAGCTTTAGGAATTGGGTGGAAAGATATCGACCGGGCAATGAGCTCACTGTCCAAAGTGCCAGGTCGGGTTGAACATTTCTATAGCCGAAGCAATGCTTCGAAGAAAGTAACGGCTATCGTCGACTATGCACACACGCCTGATTCCTTAGAGAAGCTTTACCATACATTTAAAGATGTTCACAAAGTTTGTGTACTCGGTAACACCGGCGGTGGACGTGATCGTTGGAAGCGGCCAGAGATGGCAGCAATTGCAGAACGCTACTGTGACCACATAATCCTGACCAACGAAGATCCTTACGACGAGAACCCGAGAAAGATAGTGGAAGAAATGGCTCATGGAATTGAGAACAAAGAGAAGTTAGAAATAATCATGGACCGTACACTTGCAATCCGCCATGCGCTAGAAATCTCTCCCGAAGGCGGTTACGTATTAATATCTGGTAAGGGTACTGACCCATACATCATGGGTCCAAATGGAACAAAACTTCCTTGGAGTGATGCAAAAGTAGTGGCTGAGGAATTAGCCAAAATTTAGACCTGTCTCTAATAGACTAACAAAATAGCGCGAGGCGAAACCTCGCGCTACTTTGTTAGTGGTCTCAATTAAATTAACAACATGTTTACAACTATGTGTATAAACTGGTCATTACTTGTGTGTAGTGACATACAATTACCATATATATGAATAACACTTTCTTCCAGTCGTTTTTGTCA
>DISV01000005.1:0-2467 GCA_002422025.1 Patescibacteria group bacterium UBA6201
CGTGAGGAAAATGACTACTGGAGATTTTTGAGAATGTTATTTTTGCTGAACGACCAACATTTTGACCGTTATTGGAGAGACAATAAATTGGATGGTCTATTTTCTAGACCAGAACATTTACTGCCAAGGCAGCCTATTGTGGAAGTGGTGGCATACACGCTGATGCCAAATCATTTTCATTTGATTTTGCATGAAATCCAAGAAGGCGGAACTACTCTTTTTATGAAGCGATTAGGACAGAGCATGACGAATCATGCTAATGAGAAGTATGCAGAGAAGGGGAGTTTGTTTCAGGGTCCATATCGGTCCAAGACAATTAGTGAAGATGAATATTTGCGCTACGTGTCTGCCTATGTGATGGTAAAAAATACCTTTGAGCTTTACCCAGATGGAGGCCTGCAGGCCGGTATGGAGAGTTTTGATAAAGTTTGGGACTGGGCAGTTGAATATAAGTTTTCAAGCCTAGGTGATTACTCGGAAGTACGTTCAAATTCACCAATATTGAACCCAGGCTTACTGGGTGAGCTTTTTACAGCTGACTCATTCAAAATGTACGCCCGTGACGTGATTTTGGCAGGGAAGTGGAAGCAGGGAGTCAAAACACTCGAATAAGCAGCAGTTTCGTCTAGTCAGACTAGACGAAACTGCTTGCTGGTTGAATAATGTGTGCTATATTAGCGCTTAACAGGTTCAAAGACAGCCGGTCTGCTATAGGCAGATGATGAGTCATTTTATGACCGCCGGCCGAGGCCGTCTCCTAGTCAAATGGATACGTGGTCGAGCCGTCTTATAAAACGGCCTGTTACATAATCTAGTACACAGTACACGGTACACAGCACGCAGCTTCTGCCTTCGGCAATTGGTATTGCGTACTGAGTACTGAGAGCTGTGTACCAAAACCAAAAAATGGCAATTACAAAAGCAAAGAAGCAAGATATCTTGGCGAAGCTCGAAGGGGTAAAGAACGACTCAGATTCGATTGTGTTCGTATCCTTCCGTGGCCTACCGGTTTCTGATGTTACTGCTATGCGCGCAGGTTTGCGTGAGCAGGGTGTTGGTTACTTCGTAGCCAAGAAGACCTTAATGAAGCGTGCCTTTGATGGTGCCTTCGAAGGAACAATGCCAGAGCTAGACGGTGAAATCGCTGTTGCATACAGCGCTGACGCTATCGCTCCAGCACAGAATGTTAAGACTTTTACCGAGAAGTACAAAGACAATTTGGCTATTGTAGGAGGAGTATTCCAGGGTGTATACAAGACTCGCGAAGAAATGACCGAGATTGCATCTATCCCATCACTACAGGTGCTCCGTGGTATGTTCGTTAATGTGATTAACAGCCCAATCCAGGGTCTCGCTGTCGCGCTAAACGCACTAGCTGAAAAGAAGTCCGCTTAAACTTCCAAAATCAGCGCATTTGCACTGGTTTCAGAAATTTTGTTCGTCGTCGTACTATCTTGTACGCCACCACAAGAGTACTTCAGAAAATATAGTCGTGTGTACACTCCTTATTTTCTTGGTCGCTCGCTCACAAAATTTCTTCCAACCAGCACAACTGCACTAGATTTATGAAAGTTTGAAATTATATAAATTGAATTAATAAAATTATTATGTCTGAAGAAACTAAGAACGAAGTTGTTGATGAAACTACTGCAGCTCCAGTAGAGGAAGTTAAGGAAGAAGCAGCTGAAGAGAAGGCTGAAGTTCCTGCTGAATTCAAGGAACTAGTAGAGAAGGTAGAGAAGATGAGCGTTCTAGAACTTCACGCTCTTGTGAAGGTACTTGAGAAGCACTTTGGTGTTTCAGCTCAAGCTGTAGCTGTTGCTGGTCCTGCTGCTGGCGCTGCTGCCGAGGAGAAGGATGAGTTTACTGTAGAGCTTACAGAAGCAGGTAGCCAGAAGATTGCTGTTATTAAGGTTGTTAAGGAGGTATTGAGCCTCGGCCTTAAGGAAGCAAAGGATATGGTTGATGCTGCTCCTTCTGTAGTTAAGGAAGGTATGAAGAAGGAGGATGCTGAAGCACTTAAAGCGAAATTGGAAGAGGCAGGTGCCAAGGTTACCCTCAAATAAATTTGTAAAAACTTCCAAAATGAGCGAATTTACATTCGCTTCGGTCGGACCGTTTGTCACCGTATGTTAAATACGGTTCCCACACGGTCCTTCCTCCAGCGAACGCAACTTCATCTCATTTAGAAAGTTTGGAGAACTAAGGTGAAACAAATGGCCGCGGGCGAAGCCCGCGGCCATTTGTGATATAATCCCCATATTCCGTTATGGCTTCTGATCCGCTATCAATTCTGTTTGGCAGTCCCGCTCGAGTGAAACTACTCCGCTTTTTTCTTTTTAATCCGTCCAAAGAGTTTACCTTCGACGAAATAAGTCGCCGAGCTAAGCTCGTGCGCCGTACTGCTCGCACCGAAATGAATGCACTTGAGCGTGCGGACTTGATAAAGAAGAAGCAGGTGTATCAA
>DISV01000005.1:2485-26729 GCA_002422025.1 Patescibacteria group bacterium UBA6201
ACTGGTGTGTTTGTACGTGCGTTTGAACAACGACTCGATGTATTGATTGCCATGAAAAAGGTCTCGGAGACCAAGATTGAAAATGCTATACGTTCACTGGAGGCGGAACTAGGTATTGAGATACGTTATGCTGTGTTTACTTCAGAGGAGCTCCGGTACCGAGTAGGGATGTATGACAAACTGACTAGGGATGTCTTTGATTATCCGCATCAGATTATTATGGATAAGATTGCTATACGAGACGAACTAAAGCGCTAGCAGAAACCTTTAAAAATCGCGATCTACGGCGTTACGCTTCGGTAAAATAAAACTCACCGTATATTGAATACGCCTCGCATTATTTTCCTCGCCTACCACCGTATCTCATCAATTTTTAAAGGTTTCTAGTTTATAGAGAGAGAAATAACGGCCCGGAAAGCTCTGCTTTCCGGGCCGTTATTGGTATCAGAAACGGGGGCCAGAATGATGCAAAAAGGGCTGGAGAACTTGGCCGCTTGGCCTGCCTCGAGCTGAAGCCCAATAATCCAGTTAGAGGCCTTGCCCCCGACACTTAATATCCTGTGATTTTGCGTGACAATTCGGTGAGGAAAACTCTACTTTCTGACCTTGGAAGACTAGAACCTGAGGGGTCTATAAACGGCAAAACATTAGCTACTGAATATCAAGTGTGGGGGCTTGCAATTATTTCACAATAGTATATTATGTCGCTCATTATCTATGTGTAAGACTTTCAGAAAATCGTAGCGGCAACTAATCGCATGCGCGATTCGTGGCCGCGGAAACGCGGTTTTTTTGAGCTCTTATTTCAGGAGGATAATGTGAACTTTGACAGTCATCACAAGCGAACATTTCTGAGAGCTTGCTTTCAGAAAGTTTAGTGAGTGATGGTTGTATGGCGAAGGTCATACAACTACATATCTTCTTAGCTCAACATCAATTTAGATGATTGGTGTTGAGTAAAGTCCTGCTGGTAATCGACGACCAGCGGGCATCCACGCGCGAGTTTTGCGCAAGCTAAACTCGCGCGTGGGCAGGTAGTCTGTTGGGTTAAGAGTTATCCGCAAGGATGGTCTTTTCGTCCCCAACAGACAACACAACAATTAAGTGCGCACGTAGATGTGCGCACGACACTCAAAATTGTACAGCGGTGTACAGCATTCCTTGCAGGAATGTAAGGGTGTATGGTGGATGCCTTGGCTTTACAAAGCGATGAAAGACGTGGAATGTCTGCGATATGTTTCGGGGAGGTGACAATCAACCTTTGATCCGGAAATTTCTGAATGGGGAAACCCAACCGATTACGTCGGTTACCTTTCGTATGAAAGGAGTGTACCTAGGGAAGTGAAACATCTCAGTACCTAGAGGAATAGAAAGCAATATACGGAACTTTCTTTCTGGTTAAAACTAAGCCTTCGGGCTGCCATTGAAACCAGGAAGAAGGTTCTTGCGATTCCCTGAGTAGCGGCGAGCGAAACGGGAGAAGCCCAAACCTTTGGTAGCAATATTAAAGGGGTTGTAGGGCAAAGTCTGCATTTAGTTGCGGAGAGTTATAAAATATATGTATAGAAGAACGAACTGGGAAGTTCGACCCCAGAGGGTAATAGTCCCGTACTTGAAATGCATATATCTCTCTTGATTTTGTTCCTGAGTAGTCCGAGACATGAATAGCTCGGATGAATCCGCCAGTACTAACTGGTAAGGCTAAATATTTGTAAAGACCGATAGTGAACTAGTACCGTGAGGGAAAGGTGAAAAGAACCCCGGAGAGGGGAGTGAAATAGATCTGAAACCATACATCTACAAGGAGTCGAAGCCTTTAGGGGCGACGGCGTGCCTATTGAAGAATGAGCCGGCGAGTGTACCTTTGTCCTTTGTCTAAGTGGCAAACCCACGGAGGCACAGTGAAAGCGAGCGTGAATAGCGCGAATATAGGGCAGGGGTACGACCCGAAGCGGGAAGAGCTTGCCATGAGCAGGGTGAAGCGACTGTAAAAGGTCGTGGAGGCCCGAACCGGTTGGCCGTACAAAACCATCGGATGACTTGTGGTAAGGAGTGAAAAGCTTATCGATTTCCGTAATAGCTGGTTCTCTCCGAAACAGCTTTAGGGTTGGCGTCGAGTGGTCCCATTGGGGGTAGAGCACTGGAAGGGTCAAACAGGGTGAAAACTCGTTGACCCTATCAAACTCCGAATACCAATGGTTATAGCTCGGCAGTTAGACTATGGGGGAGAAGCTCCATTGGTCGAAAGGGAAACAGCCCAGATCGCCAGTTAAGGTCCCAAAATATATGCTCAGTGCAACTTGAGGAGGTGAGGATTCTCCAACAGCCAGGAGGTTGGCTTAGAAGCAGCCATCCTTTAAAGAAAGCGTAACAGCTCACTGGTCGAGAGTCCTTGCGCCGAAGATGATCGGGGCTCAAGCATATTACCGAAACTGCGGATTCGTACTTTCTTCGGAAAGTGCGAGTGGTAGGAGAGCGTTCGTATCTGCGATGAATGGGAGGGGAGACCCAACCTGGAGCGATGCGAAGTGAGAATGCCGGCACAAGTAACCGCAAGACGGGTGAGAACCCCGTCCGCCGAAATACCGAGGTTTCCTTTGCGATGGTGATCAGCGAAGGGTTAGTCGGTCCTAAGCCGATGGCGAATGCCGGAGGCGATGGAGAGCAGGTTAATATTCCTGCACACCACTATGTTCCTATGGAGGGACGGAGGGTTGTACTTAAAGCATCTTATTGGATTGGTGCTGGAGCTATGAGCGTGTTACTTAGGCAAATCCGGGTAACAATAACGCGAGTAGAGTCTGAATCTGCGGCTACGGCCAAAGAAATTTAAGGAGCACGCTTCCGAGAAAAACTTCGTTTGGGTTAAACATAGCGGTTCCGTACCGCAAACCGACACAGGTGGTAAGGTCGAGAAGACCAAGGCGAACGAGTGAGGGGTCCTTAAGGAACTCGGCAAAAAAGCGGCCGTAACTTCGGGATAAGGCCTGCCTTTGCCCCTTCGGGGGTTAAAGGCCGCAGCGAAAGATTTCCTGGCGACTGTTTAACAAAAACACAGCTCTCTGCGAAGACGTAAGTCCATGTATAGAGGGTGACGCCTGACCAATGCGGGAAGGTTAAGCACGGGGGGTGAAGTGTCTTCGGATGCTTTGCTGGACTGTGTAAGCCCCCGTCAATGTCAGCGATAACTATAATCGTTCTAAGGTAGAGCGCGTTTCTTCGGAAATTCGCTCTACGGATTAGAACGGTTATAGAGTTAAACAGCCCGAGCCATAGTTACCTTATTAGTGAGTAATCATTAATATTTCCAACTGCAACCAACAAGAGACCAAATGTTGCACACCCGACTTTATACCAGTTTGACTAGTATAGAAGGGTGAAGATAGAGTCCTATTGTGTACGTAGATACGCGGGTATCTACATTAAAGAAGGAATTATAGAGCGCAATTCCTTGTCGGGTAAGTTCCGACGTGCACGAATGGCGTAACGACTGGGAAACTGTCTCAAGGACCTGCTCGGTGAAAATACAATGGCTGTGAAGATGCAGCCTACCTGCAGTTAGACGAAAAGACCCCAGGAGCTTTACTGTAGTTTCTTATTGGGGCTGTTTGATTTATGTGTAGCATAGATGGGAGACTTTGAAGCGGGCTTTCGGGTACCGTGGAGTCGTCAGTGAAATACCATTCTTAAATCGGGCAGTTCCTAACCCGACGCGACAAACGCGCTGGGGACAGTGAGTGGCAGGCAGTTTTAGTGGGGCGCTACCCTCCCAAATTGTAACGGAGGGGTCTCAAGGTCAACTAGGCGCGAATGGAAACCGTGCCGATAGTGCAATGGCAAAAGTTGGCTTGACTGCAAGGCGTAGATGCCAAGCAGACACGAAAGTGGAGCATAGTGAACCGATGGTTGGCTTTAGATGCCGCCGGAGATTACCCGATAAAAGTTACCCTGGGGATAACAGGCTAGTCGTGCCCAAGCGTCCAAAGCGACGGCACGGTTCGGCACCTCGATGTCGGCTCATCTTATCCTGGGGCTGGAGCAGGTCCCAAGGGTTTGGCTGTTCGCCAATTAAAAAGATACGCGAGCTGGGTTTAGACCGTTGAGTTCGCTCTTAGTTATTAGCACTTCGCTATTGGCTAAGGGACATTCAGCAGTCTAAACCCCTTCGAAGATTGTTTTAACTTTTCGAAAATGAAATAAAGATAGATCCAACCAACACGGCGGTCATATATAGGAATATATATGAAAAAACTAACTAATATCGGTAGAACCCGACCACGAAAGTGAGGGCAATACCGAGGGAAGGGTAAAACCGCCCTTAGAGACTGAACGTTAGTCATCGAGAGGGGCTCGCGAAGACGCGCCCCCACTTAGATTTCTATAAATAGAAATCTAGGCGCCGATGAAGCTACAGTCCAATGCACGTAGTTAATACGTGGAAACCTTATGTCATCGCACACACACGTGATGACATTAAGACTGAACATGCGTGAGACAGGTTGGTCTCCTATCTACTGCAGGCGTCGATTTTTGAAGAGATTTGTCCCTAGTAAGTGATTGCTACTTTACGAAGAGATTCGTAATGACAATATGGCTTATAACGGTGAAGTCTACGTCAACTCTGGTTTTAGAGTTCTATACACAACGGTCCAACGTGTATAGAACTCGCTTGAGGACCGGAAAATTGATATGATAATACCGTGGGAAGTCGATTCAAAACAGATTTAGCATACATTGCGGGTTTCCTTGATGGAGATGGAAGCATGATGTTGCAAGTAAAGAGACGTAGCGACACCAGTCGTGGCGTTAGATTTATGGCAACGCTTTGTTTCTATCAAGATACTCGACACGCCACTCCACTTTTGTGGATGCGTGATATTCTCGGTATCGGTTACGTTTCATCCCGAAAGGATGGAATGACTGAACTTAGAATCAATGGATTTGCTTCAGTAAGAAAAGTCTTAACCTTACTGAGTCCGTACCTTCGTTTCAAGACTGTACAAGCTAACGCATTAGCGCAAGCCTGTTCAATTCTTGAAGAAAAGAAGATGCGAGAGCTCAGTGAAACAGACTTAAGAGAACTTGTAGATTTAATCTTTGTCATAAAAGAGCAAAATTACAAAAGTTCACAAACTCTTACTAAAGAATTATTGCTAGATCGTTTGAATTTGACCCCGTAACGACTTACGTTGAAAGATACGTGGACTCATATGTAGAGGAATCATTTCTTAGAAAATGACTGCTCATATGGGTAACATGCCATCATCCTCCCGCAACTTTGCGAAGGATGAAGATATAGTCTGTGCTCCTGGAAACAGGGGAATACACGACGAGAGGACCGGGATGAACTGACCTCTGGTCTGTCGGCTGTCACGCCAGTGGCACTGCCGAGTAGCTATGTTGGGAATGGATAACTGCTGAAAGCATCTAAGCAGGAAGCCAACTCTAAGATTAGAAATCATTAAGTCCCCTAAGAGATGATTAGGTTGATAGGCTTTAGGTGTAAGCGTGGTGACACGTTGAGCCGTGAAGTACTAATAGGACGTATTTCCTGCAAGGAATACTGTCCATCGCCTCATTGGCGAAAAATTGTCGCATTTGCACTGGTTTCATAAAAGTTGTTTGTCACCGTATTTAATATACGACTCCGACACAACTTTTACTCCAACCAGTAACAACTGCTTCCAATTTTGAGCCAATGGGAAAGTACAATTTTGAGTAAATAGTTGTGAACCTTAAAGAGGATATGTATAAGACTTGGATATTCTGAAATGATCTCTAGGGGGGAGATCAGGTCGGGGTGTGGCGCAGTCAGGTCAGCGCATTTGTGTGTATGCCCGGTTTCGGTTAGTTGAGATAAGAGGCACAAGTTTCAAATCAAAGCTCCGAAAAACGGCGACCGTAACTATAACGGTCCTCATAACACTTACACAAAGGGTCACAGGTTCAAATCCTGTCACTCCGACCAAAAATTGGGACCACTTTTGCGTCCCCAATCAGCTGTCCTCTAGGGTAAGAGGACAGCATCATTTCAGAATATCCAAGTTAAGAAAACACTCAAGATTCAGTACGAATTTTGTATGTTGGTGCTTTGAGCTACGGGGGTGAGAAGTGACAGTGTCACTTCGCAAGAGGTTGACAGATATTTTTACTGGTGTAAAAATATCGTTCAACCTGAACAGGTTCTGTAAATAGATTTTCTTTCACTGCGCTCTGAAGATAAATGTAAATAAATTTCCATTTACTTCTTCGCTTGTGAAAGTAAGAACCACCCGTTCTCGTAAAGATGAAGTTTGAAAATAAAATATTGAAGTTTTGAAGTTGGTGCTTTAGCGGAGGGGGTACACCCGTTCTCATTCCGAACACGGCAGTTAAGCCCTCCATCGCCGATGGTACTCCTTTATTGGGGCAGAGTAGGTAAGCGCCAACTTCAAGTCTTTAATTTTTTCAAACTTCATCTTTACAAAAAACCAGACTCCGGTCTGGTTTTTTGTATTCCGAACACGGCAAAATTTACTTTCAGCGCTCGCTCGGAAATGGAAGCAAGCTTCCATTTCACTCACTCGCTCGAAAGCCAAGCCCTCCATCGCCGATAAAATAGTCTCCCAGACTATTTTATCCCCTTTATTGGGGTGAGAAGTGACAGTGTCACTTCGCAAGAGGTTGTCAGCTATTTTGTAAAAATAGCGACAACCTGAACAGTTTCTGTAAGAAAGAGTAGGTAAGAATGTCCGCTTCGCGGAACCAGGCATTCTTGCTGTCTAAGGAGTCCGCCACCGCGGACACATACTTAAATGTGTTTGCTGGCGCAAACACCGACAGTAAGCGCCAACATACAGCATTGGTACCTTATACCATCGCCAATTAACCATCCCATAAACCTTTCAAAATTTCGGCTACAAAACTTCGCTTCAGTCTCGCCATATCTCGATATGACTCGACTTCCATCTCGTTTTTCGCCCGAAATTTTGGAAGGTTTTAATGTCGGAGCGTTAATTGGCGATAGTATCATTGAATTTTGGGTGTTTTTTGTTGCCTAGTGTCAACGTTTGTCGTGATACAATTTACGTATGCGAACAACGGCAGTATGGGCAATGTGGCGACGGACACAATATCTCGCTGGTTTTACTGCGTTTTTTTTGTTAATTGGAGGGTGGATATATTACGCTAATTTTTATCAATCACCCACGTGTTTTGATGGTCAACAAAACGCCGGAGAGGCAGGGACGGACTGTGGGGGAAACTGCGTGCGTATCTGTTCGTTCAGCGTTCAAGAGCCGACTGTAAAGTGGGCAAGAGCCTTCCGGGTTACTGATGGAATGTACAATGCTGTGGCGTACGTTGAAAACACTAACCGTGAAGCCGCTTCACCGGAGATTAAATATAAATTTACTTTGCTCGATGCTACTGGAGTAATAAAGGAGGTGAGTGGTACTACCATTCTGCCACCTGATGGCGAGTATCCAGTCTTTGAGGGAAGGATTGAAACTGGTACTCGTGTGCCTACCCGTACATTTTTAGAGATTGAACCAGTAGAAGTGTGGCAACCAGCGACAGCCGGACGGGAGCAGTTTTCTGTAGTAAGTAGAGAGCTTTTAAGTGCTGATGCACGTCCACGGCTCGATGCGACTTTACGTAATAATGAACTTGAGGAGGTGAAGGAGGTTGAGGTAGTAGCTACTATTTTTAATGCGGAAGGAACGGCGCTGGCCTCTTCACGCACCTTTGTCGACAACTTCGCTCCACGCAGTGACTTAGAACTCTTCTTCACATGGCCAGAGCCAATCGCCACCACTCTGCGCTCATGCGAGGTTCCGACTGACGTACTGGTGGCGATTGATGTTTCAGGTAGTATGAATAGCGATCAGATTGATCCTCCACAGCCATTAACCTCGGTCAAAGAGGCAGCCGCTAGGTTTATAAATCGCTTGGGCGGAAATGATCAGTCTGGTTTGGTGACTTTTGCCACTGCCTCTACTTTAGTGAATCAGTTGTCAGAAAACAATGCTTCAACTGCAGCTGCCGTTGGGGCTATTGTGATAGACCCACGTGAAGAGACAGGCTTCACAAATACTGGCGAAGGGTTAATTGCTGCGGCGAATGAGCTCACTTCTGAACGGCATAACGAAAATGCGCGCAAGGTGATGGTTATCCTGACTGATGGTTTGGCGACGGCGCCTGGTGAAACAGAAGAGGCAGAAACCTTTGCTCTTGATGCAGCTATTGCGGCTAGAGATTCTGGAATCAACGTCTACTCAATCGGACTAGGAGAAAGTGTTAAAATGGAGTTCGTCTCCGCACTTTCCTCTACACCTGAGCAGGCATTCCAGGCCATATCTTCGGGGGACATTGATCGTATCTATCAAACCATCACTTCTTCGCTTTGTGAGCAAGGAGCTGCTGTTATTGATATAGTACCTAAGTCCACATCGGGCTTTGTCCCGCTTCGGTAAACCTTTTCCAAAAGTAGCGCATCTGCACTGGTTTCAGAATTTTGGCTCGGTCACCTTAGGTTAACTAAGGCTTCCTCACAAAATTCCTCCAACCAGCACACATACATCTACTTTTGGAAAAGATTGTGTAGGTTCGTTATGTCATTCGTACGTAATATCTTCTCTGGTTTTGATTTTTGGCTTTTTGGAGCCGCTTTTGTGTTGTCGCTTTTAGGACTCTCTACCATGTACACTTTCCAATCCGAGAGTGGTTTTTTTGACCGACAAATCCTCTGGATAGGGGTAGCACTTGTTGCTATGCTCTTCGCACTTTTGCCTGACTATCGGTTTTTGCGTTCAGGGAATACCGCATTTATGGCTTACGTCGGGGCGGTTGTCCTCTTGGTGCTGGTACTAGTATTTGGTGAAGTAACACTCGGAGCACAAAGTCGTTTCGACCTTGGGTTCTTTTCTTTCCAGCCGGCTGAGTTTGCCAAGCTAGTCTTAATTGCCTTATTGGCAAAGTACTTTTCAAAGCGACACGAAATGATTGGCGACTTCAAGCATATTCTGATCTCTGGGTTGTACGCCTTTGTCATATTTGCTCTAGTGTTCATTCAGCCTGACTTCGGTTCAGCACTAATCATCTTTTCTATTTGGTTTGGCATGATTCTTATTGCCGGTATTCGTTTAAGACATCTGTTGATGGTGTTTTTGCTTGGTGCTATGTCCTTCGGCGCGATGTGGAATTTTGTTTTGCTTGATTATCAGAAAGAGCGCATCGGCACATTCATTAATCCTTTGGCTGATATTCAAGGTTCTGGCTACAACGTCTACCAGTCCATCATTGCAGTTGGCTCTGGACAGGTGTGGGGGAAAGGGGTTGGTTATGGAACTCAGTCTAAAATGGAATTTCTTCCAGAGCATGAAACCGATTTCATCTTTGCTGCTTTTGCCGAGGAATGGGGTTTGG
The DNA here is from genome assembly GCA_002422025.1 of Patescibacteria group bacterium UBA6201. Classification (GTDB taxonomy): domain Bacteria; phylum Patescibacteriota; class Minisyncoccia; order Phycocordibacterales; family UBA918; genus OLB19. Next base: position 11,891 of record DISV01000005.1, read on the forward strand.
TCGGTGCATCAGTACTTTTTGCGCTCTTTGGGATTGTGGTGTGGCGATTGGTTAGTTTGGCTATTCACGGAGCAAGTAACTTTGAGAGGTTGTTTACAAGTGGTGTGGCGATAATGATTATTGCGCACTTCACTGTCCATGTTGGTATGAACGTTGGCCTCTTACCGGTCACCGGACTCACCATCCCGTTTATGAGTTATGGCGGCACACACTTACTTGTTGAATTTATTGCTCTTGGAATCGTTATAGCGATGAATCGTTATACGATGACTAGATACAAAAGTGAGGATATTATTTTATAGTATATAGGGGTTAGTATATTTATGTGGGGAAGGATAAGGGCTGCATCCTTATCGTCGTGCATCGTCCCCATATACCCGTACTGTTTCTTGTAAGGTTTTTTCGAATGAGAATTCTTTAGCTCTGGTACTAGCTTTGTTTGCTAACTTTGCTCGCAATTCTGGATTGGTTCGTAGTTCAAAAATGGCTTTAAATAAGGCTTTATTGTCTAGTGGCGGAGTGAGGAGGCCACTTTGCCCATTTTCAATAATTTCAGGAATACCGCCAACGGCCGTTGCCACAGTGGGCACTCCGGCTATTAGAGCTTCAATAATGACGTAAGGCATTCCTTCGGAGCGGGAGGTGAGTATAAATACATCTGCTGCCTTAAGGTACTGTGACGCTTCATCAATTGAGCCTAACAAAAAGACGTGTTCACCAAGGTTTCGTTTTGCAATCATTATTTCTAATTCCTGTTCCTCTTCGCCAGATCCAATGATCAGGTGGCGAGTGTGAGGCTGTGTCTTAATCAATTCTTCCATGACCTCTATTACTGCATCGTGTCTTTTGATTGGATGGAGTTCACCAATGGTGAGTGACCAAAAATCATCTTTATACGGAGCAAGCCGTGTTTCTTTTTCAATGAGGGTAGTCCGACTATCTTCACGGGAAAGAAGGTTTTTTATTTCTCGGCCGTTGTGGATTACAGTTATTTTGCTGTTGGCAAACGGCCAATTCATTTGTTTATTTAACTCTTGCGACACTGCAATAGTGTGGTGAGCGAAAAGTACCGTGAGCCAGTGCATTTTTTTCAAAATAAGTTTTTGCCACTTGGGCCGATCTTCATTAAAAGCCCAACCATGCGCGGTAAAAATAATATTTGGAACACCAAGTAGTCGCCCGGCTAAACTACCTAAGACCCCAGCTTTAGAGCTGTTGATGTGAAGTACATCCGGTTTTTCTTCTCGAATGATCTGCCAAATCTCAAAAAAAGCGCGTAGTTCTTTAAATAAAGAGATGTCACGTTCTAGAGAGGGAATAGTGACCACTCTTATGTTGGAGTGCCTTAATTTATCGATTAACGTACCAGTTCCACCTTCGCCTACTTCACTCGGAACTGTAGCAAGTGTGCCACTTCGCACATTTGCTCCTCCAGCTGCTACCGTCACGTCAAATTCACTTTTTGGCAAACCGACTGCTAGGTCATAAACGTAACGTTGAGCACCACCAAAATTACTTTTAGTAATTAAAAAAAGTATTTTTTGCTTGTTTTCCGCCATAACCGAGTTGCTATTTACCCTTATATTATGCATTATAATTTAACATTACCTTATTTATGGGCGAAAGAACACGTGAACTTTTTATATTAATATTAGGGGACGCAGTTTGCTTCACGGTAGCGCTGTGGCTCACTCTCCTCGTTCGTTATTTGGAGTGGCCGGACGGAGCCCGTCTCGAAGCACACTTTGGCCCATTTCTATTCCTGTCTTCGCTCTGGCTCATTATTTTCTACATTGCCGGGTTGTATGAAAAGCATACTGTCCTGCTGAAGAAATTATTGCTGTCACGTATTATTAATACGCAAATAGTGAATATTGTGTTGGCAGCCTTAGTGTTCCTTGTAATACCGTTTGGTATCGCACCGAAGACAAATTTGGTTATTTATCTTTTTGTATCTATTGCGCTCATAACTGTTTGGCGACTTTATTTATTCAATTACTTTTCACCAAAGGCCAGACATAAGGCGCTTTTAATCGCGGATGGAGATGAGGCTATAGAGTTGGCCGACGAGATAAACAATAACGACCGATATAACTATTCGTTTGTGCGCATCATTGATGAGCGCGCTGCGCTACATACCCCAGACTTCGAGAGCAAGCTTTTAGAACTTATCGACCGAGAAAATGTCGAGGTGATTGTAGCTAATCCTCGCGGAGAACACATCGAGCGTGTACTACCGGCTATTTTTGATTTGGCCTTTCTAAGATTTGAATTCACGTTCTTAGATTTTTATCAGTTATATGAAGATACCTTTGACCGGATTCCGATGTCATCACTCCGTTATGATTGGTTTATCTCTAATGTATCGCAGTCGCAGAATCCTATATATGATTTTCTGAAGAGGGGACTGGATATAGTAGGGGCTTTCTTATTGCTTCTGCCTTCGCTCATGATTTATCCTTTTATTATCTTGGCAATCAAGCTTGAAGACGGTGGTTCGATTTTCTACCACACTGAACGTGTTGGTCAGTACAATAAGCCTTTGCACATCCTAAAATTTAGGACTATGACCGGAGAAGATAAAGGTGAAGAGGCCTTGCAGAGTACTTTGCGAGTAACCAGGGTCGGAAAATTTTTGCGTCGTACTCGACTAGATGAGTTACCACAACTTTGGAACGTATTGCTTGGGGAACTTTCTTTTATTGGTCCACGTCCAGAGATGCCAGCATTGGTTTCAGCTTATGCTGAAGAAATTCCATACTACAATATGCGTCACTTTCTTAAACCAGGTCTTTCGGGCTGGGCACAGATTAGGCATCTCGATGCTCCAAGGCAGGGTCTCGATATACCTAGGACAGTTGAAAAGCTTTCATATGATCTCCATTACTTACGTTATCGGTCTTTCTTCCTTGATTTGGAAATAATGTTAAAGACTTTACGTATTCTTATAATGAGGAGCGGAACTTAGAAACCTATTCAATACCTCACCGTAAATAATGAATCGTAATACGCTCGTCTAGTACAACCCAAAAAATTTTATGTTTAAAAAAGTAATTGTTACCGGCGGGGGAGGGTTCATTGGTTCTAATCTTACTCGTTCATTGGTGGAAAGAGGGTATGAAGTGCAAGTGGTAGACAATTTTGTTGCGGGTCGTTTTGATAACCGAGTGGTACAGGGTGCTATCTACAATAATATTGATATTAAAAACACTGCCCAGCTCGTACCCGTTTTTGAGGGTGCTGACGTAGTATTTCATTTAGCGGCACTACCAAAAGTGCAAGACTCCATTGAACGCCCTATTGAGACCTCTAGTACCAATGTCGAAGGAACTTTGTCGGTACTTGAGGCCGCTCGTGCCGCTGGTGTACGCAAACTGATTTTCTCCTCATCGGCAGCTGTGTATGGTGACCAGGAAGTTGTGCCGATACGAGAAGATAGGCCGGCCCATCCTCAAAATCCTTATGGTCTACATAAGTACATTGGAGAGAATACTTGCGTCTTGTGGTCAGAACTTTATGGTTTACCTACCGTCTCCCTACGCTACTTCAATGTGTATGGGCCAGGATTCGATCCCAACGGTGCCTATGCATCAGTAGTGGGTAAGTTTATCGATCTCCGCCAACAGGACAAGCCCCTCACTATTGTGGGTGATGGAACCAATACACGTGATTATGTACATGTCGACGATGTGGTTAGAGCAAACATTATGGCGGCAGAGAGCGATAAGGTGGGCAGAGGGGAGGTTATAAATATTGGTAGTGGCAAGGAAACATCGGTGGCCGAGTTAGCTGCTATTATCGGTGGGTCAGTTGAGTCAGTCCCGACTCGTCTGGAGACATCTCGCTCAGTCGCTGATATCTCTAAAGCTAAAACATTGCTCGGCTTTGAGCCAGTAGTGGAGTTAGAGGTTGGAATTAACAGTCTTAAAAAGCTCTACGGACTTTTATAGTTGTGCTAGGATTGTTCCAATGTTAGTTGACGGAAAAAAGATCGCGGCGGAAATTCTTTCTGACCTTAAAGTTCGTTTGGCGGAGTCTCACAAACACCCTTGTTTGACAGTCTTTGCTTGTGCACCCAACACGGAAACCCGAAAGTATATGGAACTTAAGAAAAAGCGCGCCAGTGAACTCGGTATTGATGTGCTGGTTATAGAACTTGATACTGATATTAGTACCGAGAAAGCGGTGGAAGCGGTTCGATCTTCAGGTGCATCGGCTGATGGTGTGATTGTACAATTGCCATTTCCGCCTCAAGTGGATGCTGAAGTACTTTTGTCTGCCATACCAAAAGAACTTGATATTGATAATATAAATTATGCAGGCGAGGAAACCGAGGTGTTGCCGCCAGTCGTAGGTGCTGTGGCAGAGATTGCTAAGAGGCACAATGTAGATTTTGCTGGTAAAAATGTTGTCGTGATAGGTCGGGGTAGGTTGGTGGGGAAGCCAGCAGCACTTTGGGCAGAGGCTCAAGGCGCTGCTGTCACCGTAATCGACAAAAATACTCCAAACGCAGACTCGATAATTCATGAAGCCGACATTATTATTTCCGGTGCTGGCCACCCTGGCCTCGTTACTCACGGTAAGATAAAAGACGGGGTCATTATATTTGACGCCGGTACTAGCGAAGATGGTGGGGAACTTCGAGGCGACGCTGATTCAGCTTGTGCCTCCAAGTGCTCTCTTTTCACTCCGGTCCCTGGCGGTATTGGACCTATTACTATTGCTATATTACTTCGTAATCTGGTGGAATTAGCCAAATCGGCTCACTAGAACCTAAACCCTAATTTGTGATATAGTACCAATAAATATGGCAACCGAGATTGGAGGAAATATGATTGTACGATTGTTTTACGCCTTACTGACGCTGGCCCTCTCTGCTGCCGTCGCTTTTTTTGTTTATCAAAACGTATTTGGTCCTGATACAAACTACCCATTTAAATTAGGTCTTGATCTCTCAGGAGGCAGTCACTTGGTATACGAAGCCGATACAAGTGAGATTAATCCAGATGAGGTCTCGGAGTTAATGGATGTACTTAGAGTGGTTATTGAGCGTCGCATTAATATCTTTGGTGTTTCGGAACCTATTGTGCAGGTGGAATCTAGTAGTATGGTTTCCGATGCACAAAAGCAGCGTCTGGTGGTGGAACTTCCTGGTGTGACTGATGTGTCACAAGCAGTAGCTGAAATCGGACGCACGCCGCTTTTGGAATTTAAACTTATTGATGAAGAGGCACTGGCCGCAGCGATTGCATTGGAATCTATCAATATTGAAGGAGTCTCCGTTACTCCAAGTGAAGACCCGGTCGACCCATATACTAATACCGGATTGACTGGTCGTTATCTTCAGAGCGCCCAACTACAATTTGCCGGACAGGCCGGAGCGGGCGGAATTTCTAATGAGCCAATTGTAGCTATAACTTGGAACGCTGAAGGGGCGGCCTTATTCGAGGAAATAACCGGTAATAATACTGGTAAACGCCTAGCAATCTTCCTTGATGGTGAGGAAATATCTAGTCCGCGTATCAATGAACGTATCTCAGGTGGGCAAGCAGTGATTTCAGGTGGATTCACTCCGGATGAAGCGCGCGACTTGGCGCAGAATCTAAACTTTGGCGCTTTACCAGTACCGATTGAACTTGTTAGTACTCAGACTATTGGTGCCACGCTTGGTAGTGAAGTTTTGGAAAAGGGAATGTTGGCCGGAGCAGTTGGCTTCGCTTTAGTGATGATGTTTATGTTGTTGTGGTACCGCTTGCCAGGACTGGTCGCGGTCGTAGCACTTTTGACTTACGTGTTTGTTATGTTGGCACTCTTCCAACTTATTCCAGTGGTTTTGACTGCTGCTGGTTTGGCTGGCTTTATTCTCACTATTGGTATGGCGGTAGATGCTAACGTATTGGTTTTTGAACGAATGAAAGAAGAACTACGTGACGGCAAGAGTTCGCGCGAGGCAGCCACTATAGGTTTTAAGCGGGCATGGAGCGCGATTCGTGACGGTAATGTGACGAGTTTGCTTTCAGCGGTAATTCTCTTTTGGTTTGGAACGTCAATGGTGAAAGGTTTTGCATTAGTTTTTGGAATTGGTGTGATAGTGTCTATGCTCTCTGCTCTCTTGATTACACGTACACTCTTGGTGGCACTTCCTGATAAAAAACGCTCTGATGGATTACTTGGCCGTTTGTATGAGTCCGGTCTCGGAAAATAAAGAAATAAACTATGAGCATCATTAAGTACAAAAATATCTTTCTAACAATCGGAGTCGGCATTATGGCAGTGTCGCTCGGACTAATTTTTGTCTTTGGCCTTAAGCCCGGCATTGATTTTACTGGTGGCTCACTAATGGAAGTTGCTTATGATAGTCGCCCACCTAAAACTGAAGTCGAAACCAGTCTGAACGGCCTTGATCTTGGGGGTTATTCTCTACGTGAGTCAAACGATGAAGCTGGTCGTGAAATATATATGCTCCGTACTCGTGCTTTGTCTGATACAGAGCGAACTTCAGTAGAGGGTGTGGTTTTGGTTGATGGTTCGGGTGGTGAGGTTACTCGTTTCACTTCAGTTGGTCCGGTTATTGGACAAGAATTACAAGAGAAGGCGAAGTGGGCTATCGGTGCTGTATCTTTAGTTATTGTTATTTATATTGCTATCGCTTTCCTCGGCGTACGTTGGCCGGTGGGCTCAAGCGTTTATGGTGGGATTACCATATTGTCTTTGGCACACGATGTGATGGTGCCGACGGCCTTGATGGCGGTGATGGGTCACTTCTACGGAGTGGAGGTAGATGTACTTTTCGTGATGGCGCTCTTAGCGGTCTTGGGCTACTCGGTTAACGATACTATTGTCATATTCGACCGTGTGCGTGAAAATATTTTGAAATATCGTAACGAGCATAAAAAAACAGTGAACGCGCCAGGTGGAATCACTCGTGATGAAGTTACCTATAGTTTTAATAAACCTTTTGGAGAGATAGTCGACCTTTCAATTAAGGACACACTCTTGCGGTCTATTAATACCTCTCTTACCACTGCGTTGACTTTGGTGGCACTCTACTACTTTGGGGGTGATGTGACTAAGAATTTTGCATTAGTTCTCTTATCTGGAGTGGTTGCTGGTGCGTACTCGTCTATCTTTTTTGCCAGCCCACTTTTGGTTTGGTACTCAGAGTGGAAGGAGACTAAAAATAAGAAGTAATTTAAATTTGAATGATTATTGGAATCACAGGCACGCTAGGGGCCGGTAAAGGAACGGTGGTTAAGTACTTGGTGGAACATAAAGGTTTCAAGCATCTTTCTGCCCGCGCTTTGTTCCAAGAGTTAATGGAGAAGGAAGGAGTGGAGATAAATCGCGACACGATGGTGGTATTTGCTAATGCACTCCGAGCTCAATATGGTGGTGATTATGTCTTTAGAGAACTTTTTAAGCGCGCTAAAGAATTAGGCGCAAATGTAGTTATCGAGTCCTTGCGTACTGTGGGTGAAGCGAAGGCCCTAAAAGAAAATAATAACGCATACCTCTTGGCCGTTGATGCTGATCAGGGGCTTCGTTATGAACGTATTTATGGACGAGGCAGTGAACTTGATCATGTGACTTTTGAGAAATTTTTGGAACAAGAGAATACAGAAATGCATTCAAGTGATGAGCATAAACAAAACATTGCTGCAGTGATGGCTATGGCCGACCATACTATCTATAACGATAATAATACTGGGGAACTCTTTCAGGCAGTAGAGAAATTTCTAGACGTAGTTAAATAATCAAATGTTTAACCTATGGTTAACGATAGGTTAAACATGAAACCCCGATAGGTCTCTGGCCTATCGGGGTTTCATGTTTAATTTTTAATTATGAATTCGGGTGCCGATGAATTCTGTATTACTTAAATATTTTTTAAGCTGGTCTAGCTTGGCCCCGCTGATGCAGGCGACTTCTATACCTTTAGTTTCAGCTTCACGTGCTGCTACCGGATCGAAAGGGGAGGAGAGCCCTGGGTCCCATTCAGAAGGAATTAATTTTCTAAAGTCGCTCCAGGATATTTCTGTTATTGGCTGTGCATTTGGGTCAGTTTTTGGATTGGCCGTATACACGTAGTCGGTATTGGAAAGATTGATTACTTTTGAAGCCCCGACTCGCTCGGCGATTTGAATAGCGCGTAGGTCGGTCGATGCCCCAGGGCGGTAGCCAGCAGCAATTATGATACGCGCTTCTTTTGGCGCGTCTAGAATTTCGTCGGGGTTCGTTATAACAACCGGATAAGCGATGTCTTTAAATATGGTACGAAGCAGATGCCCATTAAGCCTGGTGGCGTGAATACCAATCCAATCGAGGTCTTCTTTGTTTAGTGAATGAGTAGCGTCGGCAGCATCTTGATAACGACGGGCTGTACGTCCACCACCGGCAATAATTACAAATCTTCTTTCGCTATTAATATCTTCTTCAATAAACTGCTTAAAATTACGTAAAAAAACAGTATCAATTTCGTTCGGTACAATCAGCGATCCACCAACTGACATCACAATAGTTTCCATAAGAAATATTGTATCGCATAAATCTTTTGTTCAGGCATCAAGCATCCTGTTAAGGTACTCTTGGATAGGGCCTTGACAGAAAATCTGACCTGTGCTAACTTAGCCCGGCTATGGTCATGGGGCCATGGTAAAACATTTCACGGAAATCAAGGAGAATACTGTGAAAAAAGTTCTTTCCATTCTTTCGGGTGTCGCTCTTGTTGCTCTGTCTCTCTCGGCTCCGGCCCATGCCTTCTCGATTGGCGGCGGCGGTTCCGTCGGCGGCGGCTTCAGCGGCGGCGCACATGCTGTCACCGGTGGCAGCAGCTGGGCAACCGGCACCATCAAGAAGCAGACCTCCTGGTCGCAAACCGAATCGGGTGCGATGGGTGAGATCGGTTTCGAGGCTTCGACCCAGAACGGTCTGTCGGGCGTCGTCAAGGCCGATGTATACGGCATGGCGGCCAACGGCAACTACGTCAAATCGAACGGTCCGTCCTCCGGCAGTGCCTCGTCCTCGAGCGTCATGGGTGGCTTCTCCGTCGGCGGCGGCTTCTCCGTCGGCGGTGGTATCAACCCCTGAACTGATCCGGTCAGTTCATTCTAAAATTGAGGTGTCGCACTCGTGCGGCACCTTTTTCTGTATCCCTTGCTTTTTTATTAAAAACGTGCTATAAATTAGCTGGCTCTATCAGGTGATAGAGCATTTCCATATCAAAAGGGAAAGCCAATGCGTTCTTTCAAACTCTTGACCACCATGGTGGTCGTCGCTGCAGCTCTATCGAGCTGCGTTACAATCACCGAAAAGACGGACAAGAAGACCGGCATCAAGGCGACGGTCGTCGCGCATAACGGATGCGGTGGCCCTTCTGTCACCGCCATGTATATCAAGCGACCCGGCCAGAAAGAAGACTCGGCAGTGTTCAGCGGTCCGGATCTCTGTAACACTGGACTCGCCGCCGGACTCGGCGCTGTTGGGCAAATTGTTTCAGCAGGTATGATTCGTCCGTCGAATACCACTTTGGTCTCGGGATCCTTTTCCCAGGCTCAGCAGGGAACCAGTGTCCGTATCGGAGGACACTGACGACACTATTGCCGAGGGCGCGTTGCGCCCTCGGCAAAACACCTCATTATTGGGGTGTTTTTTTATGCTCAAACAAAGTCTCGGTTGGTCTGATTGATTGTTTATCAGGCTTTTACTAGCATTGTCGAAGTCAGCTCCGACGGCTCTGCCGCGGGGATCGACGGGGCTGGCGTTTTTACCTTCTTACTAATATAAAAAGCCGCTCATCAGTGATGGGCGGCTTTGTTTTTTTGTTTTTGGGTGGCTGTCTTACTTGCCACAGCTCAGCGATCTTTGTCCGGTATGTTCACCTTGGGTATCATTGTACCGGTATGTGATGCTTGCTTGTTTGCCGAGCTGGCTGATCCACGTGACGTTGAAGTGGTACTGTCCGTCGATGGTGATTCTGTCGCCGCGTAAAGTGATCGACTTTGCGCGGTACTTGATTTCCATCCGACTCCCGTTGCAAGGTCCGGCGATATACTTCATGGTCCGGTTCGGTCGGACCGTGAATACTCCGCACCACTGTTTTTCCGGAATCGATAGAACACAATCTCCAACTGGCAGTTTGAGGTTGTCGGCATGGGCCTGACTTGTAAATGCAAGTGCAAGGACTGCAAAGAACGTTTTGTTCACTTTGTTCACGATTTTCTCCTTGGTTAGAACAAATATTTCTTGTGTACAATAACACAAAATTACATTTTTACAAGTGTGTCTTGGTAACGCAAGTGCCTTGAGGTGTCTTGAAATTTTTCTAATTAACATTGACATTTTGTCAAATTAAAGGTATCCTAGCTAAAGAGTTTTTTGACAAAAACAGGAGAATTATCGTGACAAAATGGAGATCTAATCTCACCAGTTGGCGCTGGTGGCTTGGTCTGAGAAGCAAAGAAGTGTTGGCTGAACCACCACAAATGTCCGTGACGGTCATCGTTCCGGCTTTTAACGAAGCCAAACATATTGCCGCCACTGTGCAGTCATTGCAACATCAGACCTATCTTATTAAGGAAATCATCGTGGTCGATGATTGTTCGACTGATAATACTGGGGAGATTGCGCGTTCCTTGGGCGTTACTGTAATCAGGACGCCAATGAACAAGGGATCAAAAGCGCAGGCTCAAGGTTTCGGCCTCGATTTGGTAAAGACGGAGCTTTTTGTCACTGTCGATGCGGATACAATTCTGGCCTCGAATGCAATATACGAAGCCATGCGTTTCTTCAATGACAACAATACAGAAGTCGTTTGTGGCACTGTGGTGCCACAGCGTTTGAACACCGCGTGGGAACTTGGCAGGTTGGTTGAGTATCTGTACGCGCAGGCAATAATGAAACCAGCACAGGACCAACATGGTTTGGTGCTGGTTGCATCCGGCTGCTTCAGTATTTTCCGTACTAAGACCGTTAAAGAACTTGGCGGTTTCGACGAGCGGACGATGGCTGAAGATATGGACCTCACTTGGCAGATTCATGAAAATGGTGGCCGAGTGTACTTTGCCACCAAGGCAGTTTGTTACCCAGTCGATCCGCCAAACCGGCGTATCTACTGTGCACAAATGGACCGGTGGTACCGTGGCTTCATTCAAAACATGAAAGTACGAAACTACAAACCGTTCCCACGTAAGTGGTCGATGAGAACAATGGTGTACATTTATCTGGTATGGTTCGCCATATCGGCTCTGATTACACCACTGTTCTTATACGCAATTACAACCAACATCCTCATGACTCTTTTGTGGATGTTGATTATGAACTCCGTTCTAGTCTGGTTGCCTGCACTTGTTGTGGGTAAAAAGCTGGGCGTGCCTGTGTTGAAGATCGTTTATGGTTTCTTACCATATTTGATACTTCCATATATCAACATGTTCATTTATGCTCGGTCTCTGTGGAAAGAGATTGTGGTAAATGAAAAGCTTGTCGTCTGGCAGAAAGGACACTAGTCAATGAAAAAGATTCTCTTCGTAATTGCCTTGTGTAGTCGTTTCGGCAATGCACAAGCAGAAGACATGTCACCGGTAGTCACTTTTACGTTCGATGATGCTTGGCTATCTCAATACACGGAGGTCTTGCCTATAATGTCTCGTGCGGGTATCGTTGGAACATTGTTCGCAATTACCCAACGTATTTCGCACGAAGATTCTTGGAGTGCAGAAAACTACATGAGTTGGGCGCAACTGAAGGAAATGGAGCAGGCTGGGTGGGATGTTCAATCGCATACACATTCTCACCCAAATCTGACCCAAATTGACGACAGTTCATTGTTTGGGGAGCTGGCGTATTCGCAACTTTTGCTGCGACAGCGATTGGGCGTGGAAGCGAACTACATAGCCACTCCTTTTGGCGAGTTCGACGAACGAGTAATGAATTTCGTGACCAAACAATACCAGGCGCATTTTCGCGCCTGGGGTGGAAACGAAGGATTCAACGATTTAACTAATCTGGATCCTTATAATGTGGGGAGGTACGAAGTAAAAGCAGACTATACAGTTGACCATGTATGTGGTATTGTCTCTGACCTGCACCCAAACACCTGGTTGGTGTTTGAATTTCACAAAGTCGTGGAAGCGCAGGAAATAAAACCGTACGAGGTTTCTAAGGAAATCCTCGAAAAGATTGTGGACTGCACCGTGGTCCAAGAAAAACTCGGTAAAATCCGCATTATGACAGCCAACCAAGTTCTAGAAAAAGGAGAGTGGTAATGAGTTCAGGAAATGTAGCCGACGTAGTGTCGACAGGTTGCCATGTGGTGGCTCGAATCCCGGCACTCGGTGTTGCTATCTGCCTTGCGGCAGTAGGCTGGGCCGGTGGTGCCATCTTGCCGGGCCGTGTTGTTCCCAATGATGACTGCGGTGGTAGCCGCGCAATCGTCATCGATGATTCGGGTTCGACGGCCAAAATCGGTGAGTGCAAGCACACCTATCGTCAGATTTCCAACGGCGAACTCGCTCGCCGTTGCGATAAGGCAGGGGTCAAAAAGGGTCTCTGTAAGTAAATTTTGCTCTTTATCGGGCTATTAAAAGTCCAACAAACACCTAGGTATTTGTTGGACTTTTCTTTAAGTTTTTTGTTCAGGTTTTGAATAAGTGTAACTTAATAATTATTCAACCTAAAAGCTTGCGGTTTTTTTAGTTATCTGTATAATAGCGCCACTTGGACAGGAGGTATGAGTGCTTTTTATAAGCGCTCCACTCACTCGTTCAACGCTTTTTGACAACTGAATAAAGAACTGGTTTCAAAACCAGTTCTACGCATCATCAGCAGTAAAATGTTGAATAAAGTCCCCGGCATTCCCATGTCGGGGCAGTAAGACGAAAGATGGTTCACCACAAGAGTATTTCCATTTTTATGGTCGCACTTACGTGGCTTCCTAAAAATTAGGTTTGTACTTTCTTTTGTCTTATCCTTTAGGTGGTTCATCGAAAAGAGCGACTACAAGTACAGTCGCTCGCTAAGTACATGAACCCAGGTAAGTTTGGCACTTAGTGCTTAGCACCTAGCACTTAGATATCGTTCGCGATAACTAAGAGCCAAGGACTAAAAACTAAGAGCTAGTTTATCCTGTCTTTAATTAGAGTTTGATCCTAGCTCAGGGTGAACGCTGGCGGCGTGGATGAGGCATGCAAGTCGAATGGGTTTAGACCCATGGCAGACGAGGTAGGAACACGTAGGTACGTACCCCAAAGTCAGGGATAACCCGGCGAAAGTCGGAGTAATACTTGATGGTCCCGAAAGGGTAAAGATTTATCGCTTTGGGAACGGCCTGCGGTCTATCAGCTTGTTGGTAAGGTAACGGCTTACCAAGGCTACGACGGATAGGGGAGCTGAGAGGCTGACCCCCACCGATGGAACTGCGACACGGTCCATACTCCTACGGGAGGCCGCAGTCGAGAATCTTCCGCAATGGACGAAAGTCTGACGGAGCGACGCCGCGTGGTGGATGAAGCCCTTTGGGGCGTAAACACCTTTTATGGAGGAGAAAGTTTATTGATGTTACTCCATGAATAAGGGGCTCCCAATTCTGTGCCAGCAGGAGCGGTAATACAGAAGCCCCAAGCGTTACCCGGAATCACTGGGCGTAAAGGGTGCGTAGGCGGCTATATTAGTCGGGTGTTAAATCCCGGGGCTCAACCCCGGAATCGCATTCGAAACGGTATAGCTAGGAGAAGTGAGAGGTGCATGGAACTCAAGGTGTAGGGGTGAAATCCGTTGATATCTTGGGGAACACCAAATGCGAAGGCAATGCACTGGCGCTCTCTCGACGCTGAGGCACGAAAGCGTGGGTAGCGAAGAGGATTAGATACCCTCGTAGTCCACGCCCTAAACGTTGTCAACTGGCTTTTTCGAGTATCGACCCTCGAAGAGGCGAAGCTAACGCGTTAAGTTGACCGCCTGGGTAGTACGACCGCAAGGTTAAAACTCAAAGGANNGGGGACCCGCACAAGCGGTGGAGCGCGAGGCTTAATTCGTCGCTAAACGAAAAACCTTACCGAGGCTAGAAATCCAGCTGCACGCTCTGGGAAACCAGAGAAGCTTTCGAAGGTGCTGGACAGGTGATGCATGGCTGTCGTCAGTTCGTGGCTTGAGCTGTTCCCTTAAGTGGGGAAACGAACGCAACCCTCGTTGTCTGTTATAAGTGTCAGGCGAGACTGCTCCCTCACGGGAGAGGAAGGTGAGGATGACGCCAAGTCAGCATGTCCCTTGATGCCTCGGGCTGCACTCACGCTACAATGGTACGCACAACGGGACGCAATATCGTAAGATGGAGCCAATCCTTATAAAACGTGCCCCAGTTCGGATTGAGGTCTGCAACTCGACCTCATGAAGTCGGAATCGCTAGTAATCGCGGATCAGCATGCCGCGGTGAATACGTTCTCGGGTCTTGTACTCACCGCCCGTCAAGTCAGGGGAGTCGGGAGTGCCCGAAGTGCCACCTTGCGTGGCCCTACGGTAAGCTCGATAACAAGGACTAAGTCGTAACAAGGCACGGCTAGCGGAAGCTGGTCGTGGATTAATTCCAATTGGATACGTCATCGCATTCTGGTAACAGAGTGTATATGATGGCTAATTGGTCGATATCGTGTGTATCAATTGAGTACACGATGGTGGATGATACTTGCACCTAAATAGTATCGAGACTCTAGGGAGAGACCTAGAAACAATAACTAAAGGATAAGACAAAAGAATGTATAAACTAATATATTGGTGAATTTCTTTGTTGTGCGTCGGTAAAATAATACTCACTGGACTTTTGTCCCGTTCGTATTATTTTCCTAGC
>DISV01000005.1:26742-370758 GCA_002422025.1 Patescibacteria group bacterium UBA6201
CTCGAAATTCACTCAATCTCTTAGTTTCTCCAAAATGCAAACTTCCAAAATTCGCGAACGACTTTGTCGTGGTGGTCAAAATATTTCTCACCGTATGTTCATATACGGCTCATAATATTTTGACCACCACCCCTCGTCCTTCATCGAATTTTGTAAGTTTGAGTTTGAAGTTGGTGATGCGTAATTCAGTTTTTAAATAATACAAAAAACCGGCCTTGGGCCGGTTTTTTGTATTAAAAGTTTTATTGTGAACCACTGTCGGATTTCGAGTGTCCTTAAATGCCCAATTTAACACTACCACCAACCACCTTCACCACTGCCACCACTGCTTTCACTGTTAATTATGTAATCTGGAACAACATCATAGCTATCATTAAGACCAAGGCCGTTGATTAACAAATTCACAATACCCCAAATGCTAACTAGGAATACAAAAGCTGCGATACTATATAGGGCAAAACGTTTTGCGCTTTCTTGAGCTTCATTTTCGTTAGATTTTAGAATGAATAAACTAAGTGCGTTGTAGAGAAAAAATAAAAGTGCCAATCCGAAAAGGAACGGCAATAGCGTATTACCGATAAAAAGAGTCAACCGAACAATGAATTCCTGTATGCTATACATAAAGGTAATAATAACGCATCATTAGTAGTCTATAAACGCTTATATTGAATAAGTGTCCTTATTTTGCTAGTATGCTGTGCACTAGTTATTTATCCCGCCCTCAGTGCGCGCTTAGCTCAGTTGGTAGAGCATTCGACTGATACTCGAAAGGTCCTAGGTTCGAACCCTAGAGCGCGCACTGAGAGCGGGATTTTTTGCGCGCGAGTTGATAAAAGCAAACTGTGACTAAATTTTCAAGGAGTGCTAGGGCACGACTATGAAAATTGAAATGCCCTTGTGGTGCTTTGCTTTTATCCGGTTCCAGAGGAAATCACCGATATTTATGAGGTGATAGGGAGTTGGTAAGCAGAGCTTTCTGCGTTGTCACTCGGACGAAATGTATGCAAGCATCCACTTCGCTCCTCGCTCGACGCAGTAGAGCATTCGACTGACCGCTTACTGCGGCTGTCTACTCATTAGGTATTTTTCGCTGGCTCAAAATTCCTCAATGAGTCTTGAGTCGTGCCACTGGCACGACTCACTCGAAAGGTCTTAAAACAACCAAGCAAACATTGAGGAATACCCGTAGACCATTAGTGATTGGTGAAGGGTATTTCCAATAATTAGAGGTAGGATGAGTTTTTTGTATCGGTAACCCATTATTGCCAGCGGTATTAAAATTGTCTCGTTAGGCACAGGTGCCAGCATGAAAAACCCAAAGATAATATACGGAATGAGTCGTTCGTGTTTTTTCATAAACGACTGCATACGTTCAGTTAGTCGAGGGTGATGAGTAGAAGTGTATGTGCTTCCAAACCACCCAATCATAAACCCGATACTGTCTGCAATAGTGGTGCCTACAATGAAGCCGCTGATAATCATAAGTGTCGACATATCCGCTTCCAAAAATAGTGGTGCAAAAGTTGCTGGTGGTATCGGCACAAAGGCATTAAGTCCTCCCACCAACCCTACAAATATCACGCCAATCATTCCCAGTCTTTGTACAAAACCACGAATGGTCTCATTTTCAGTGATACTCTCCGCTAAGAAAAAAGCACCGATTGTAATAGCTAGAAAAGCCAAAATCACAGTTGCCAATCTCAAATACTTTTTCATACTTTCAGTATACCCCCACACCAGTCCTGTCGTCACTACAGTTTTGCCATACTTAAGCATCGAGGACCTGGCTAGCCTGGGTAGATTGATATTAGCGTTTTCTTAAAGGTCTATACTCACAAAATCACAGCAGGACTGGTGTCGGGGTATCTGCGAATTGCTGCGATGTCATTTCCTGACAGGCTTTAAAAGTCGGAGTATACTCAAGGAATGCCACCTCTAGCTGCGCGTATTAGACCCCTAAATCTCGATGAATTTATCGGCCAGGAACACTTGGTGGGTAAGGGTGGGCCAATCTATGAAGCTATCGAGAAGAAACATCTGTTCTCTTTTATTCTCTGGGGACCACCTGGTGTTGGGAAGACTACATTGGCGCGTATCTATGCACGGTCTCTTAAGGCGGAGATATTCGAGTTATCAGCAGTTTCAGCTGGTAAGGAGGATATAAGAAGTATTTTGAAAGCGCCCAGTTTACATCCTAAGGTATTGTTCCTCGACGAGATACATCGTTTCAATAAGGCACAGCAAGACTTTCTGTTGCCTTACGTTGAGTCAGGGCAACTCACCCTCATCGGTGCTACTACCGAGAACCCAAGCTTTGAAGTCATTTCAGCACTTTTATCACGCTCGCGCGTTTTTGTGCTCAAAGAGCTTGAAGATGAAGAGATGAGGCAAATAATTAAACGCACTAAACTCAAAGTTCCAAAAGCAGCTCAAGACTGGCTCATTCGTATGGCTAATGGGGATGCTAGGCAGATGCTCACTTTGATGGATCAGACACAAGAGTTGCATAACAAGATTACAGTCGAGACTCTTGAAAACACTCTTCAGAACAAGCACCTGCGTTATGACAAAAAGGGCGATGAACACTACAATACCATCTCAGCCTTTATTAAAAGTATGCGGGCGAGCAATGCGGATGCCGCAATTTACTATCTAGCGCGAATGGTTGAGGCTGGCGAGGACCCGCTTTTTATTGCTCGCCGAATGGTCATCTTTGCTTCAGAAGATGTTGGTCTAGCACAACCAACTGCCTTGGTGGTAGCGAACGAGGTGTTTAGAGCTTGCGAGATGATTGGCTACCCTGAATGCGCTATTAGTCTCGCACACGGGGTGGCGTACTTAGCGCAAGCCAAGAAGGATCGTCGTTCCTATGACGCTCTCCGTGCGGCACAGGAAGATGTGAGGCGACTCGGTAATCTGCCGATACCGATACATCTTCGAAATGCCCCAACTAAACTAATGAAAGAACTCGGCTACGGCGAAGGTCAGAAATGGGAGGTGGGATTTGAACACGAAAAGGGGTATTTGCCTGAGAAAATTAAAAAGAAAAAATATTTTAATTAGTCCGCTAACTTAGAGTATTCTAAAGTTAAAAAAAGTATTTACGAGAAAATTTACTATGCCAATAGCTACTCCCATTAACGTTCGAGCGATAAAAATTGGTATATAGAAAAATTCCACCAGTATAGTCGTACTTAATGTAATAACTAATATACCGACGACAGCCATTATGATAAAGAATGAGTAACCATGGTAGAAAGTCTGCACTGTGCCAGCGTATACCCAATGGTAGGATATGTAATAGTTGACAGAAACACCCACAAAAAATCCTAGGGCCACTGCTAGAGGATAGGGTATAGTTGTCCACGTTAATAGAGCGCTCAGAATCCCGATGTCTAACAGAAAAGTGCCAAGACCTACAGTGCCATAACGGCTACCTCTTCGGATAAGTTTATTAAACAGTATGATACGTGACATCGACCGAATAGTAGCATGCGCTTTATAAAAAATTAGCTTTAAGCTATGCTAGTGCTATGGATTTGAGTCAATATTTTAAAGGGAAGAAGATTACAGTTATGGGGCTAGGGCTTCTTGGTCGTGGGGTAGGGGACGCAGCCTTTCTAGCAGAGTGCGGTGCCGATTTGATTGTGACTGACTTGAAGATCGAGGAGGAACTGACAGAATCACTTGATAAGCTCAAGGGCTTTCCAAATATTAAATACACGCTTGGTGAACACAAACTAGAGGACTTTGAGGGTAGGGATATGATTTTGGTAGCGGCAGGGGTGCCAAGCGATTCGCCATATCTGGCACATGCTCGCTCTAAAGGAATAAAACTTGCACAAAGCGCGTCTTTGTTCGCAGAGTTATCAAAAGTACCGATTATTGGAGTCACAGGGACGCGTGGTAAGTCGACCGTGACTGCGATGATTCACCATGTATTGGAAGCAGTAACCGGAGAGAAGGTTATTAAGGGGGGGAACGTGCGTGGTGTTTCTAATCTTCAGCTCCTTAAAGAAGTTAAGGAAGATTCGCTGGCAGTGTTTGAACTAGACTCTTGGCAGTTACAAAGTTTTGGTTGGGCTCGGATTTCACCACGCGTGGCTGTCTTCACGAGTTTTATGGATGATCACGCAAATTACTACAAAGGAGATATGACTGCTTATTTCGCGGACAAGGCTAACATCTTTTTATATCAGGAAGAGAGTGATGTGCTGGTCACTACCCCCGGAGTATTTGAACAAATTAAAACTTTTGCCAGTGGAAAAAATATTACACTTGGTCAAGAAGTGGTATTGGTTGATAGTTCGATTATTCCAGAAGACGCTATTCTATCTATGCCGGGAGAACATAATCGTTTGAATGCTTCCTTGGCAATAGCTACTTGTAGAACTCTTGGCCTTTCTGATGAGGAGATATATGACGCTATAGCTAGTTTTCCTGGAGTGGAAGGTCGCCTACAAATCATTGCCACCACAGATAAAGGTGTAAAAATATACAATGATAACAATGCCACCACGCCTCAGGCTACAGTTGCTGGACTCAAAGCGGTTGGCGGAGAGAAAAATGTCATATTAATAATGGGTGGTGCGGATAAGAATATTGATGCAAGTGAATTGTTGTCAGTAATTCCAAAGTACTGCAAAAAAATAATACTCTTGCCTGGGACTGGTACTGACAAGATAAAAAATGAATTAAGTGATTCTATTATTGATGATCGAATAAACTCGATGGAGGAGGCTGTTAAGGCCGCGGTAGAAGCGAGTGAGGATGGAGATGTAATCCTTTTCTCACCAGGGTTTGCTTCATTTGGCCTTTTTATAAATGAATACGACCGCAGCGATAAATTTGTCGCTGCGGTCGATGGGGTCATTGGGTCTTGATGACGTAGGTCCAGTTCGAACCATCTTTTCCAGCTCGTTTGCTTCCGAGCCAAGGGGTCTCGTAAGTACATAGACCATCCGAGGAAATATTTTTGTCACTTATGCCATAACGTCGGCAAATTGCAGCAATTACTCGGAAAAGATTGAGAGTCCCGCAGGATCGGTCAGGGACCACACGGTTTCCGAATTTTCGAATGAAGGGAAGTAACTCCTCTTCATTTTGGTGGGTATAGTGTCTGACGGAGATTCCGCCAGACACATATACTTGCATATCTTCACCACTTAGCAGGGTCATGCTGGCAAATAATTCTTCCAGTACACCCACTGAGCAAGAGTCACAGTCTGTACTAGCCTTCAGTAGTGACCATCGTCCGGCATAGGCTACTCCTACCTCGCCGGTGTTCTTGTTGACGATAGTTACTATGGGGCAGTCGCACGAAGTAAAAATAGCTCCTTGACCAGGATGGCGGAGAATAATTCCTACTGCATCGAGAATTTCATCTGGTTGATGTTCGACTACCTTGTGTTGAGTATTGACCCCTGGCAATATCGAGCAGAGGCTCTTAGCACCAAGGTTTTTGCCAAGGTGGCGAGCCATCTTTTGGTTTTCGCCCAAAGGCCCCATCTTGCCATACAGACAAACTAGAGCGGGACTAAACACTCGTTTCTTGTGGTTCAGTTTGGTTGCTGACATCGATCTCTCCGTCGACTGTTTGTTCTAATCAACGGGAAATAGTATGCTTTTACAGAGCTATTGTCAAAAAAGCGCCAGACCGAAGACCAGAAAAAATTTAGCAGAAATTTGCGAAAGCGAATGAGGCGAACAGGTGTTCGTCGAGCGAGCTTTTGTCAGATTTATGCAGATTTTTTCTGGTCAACGTCGGCGCACCTTTATTTTGATATAATAAAAAACTATAAAGAAAGGGTTTTTTGAAACTAGCTCTGCAATATGTCAACAAATATAGTCGATATCAAAATACTCAAGAAAGTTCATATGATTGGGGTGGGGGGTATTGGTATGTCAGGCCTTGCTCGGCTTTTCTTGCATGAAGGGAAGGAGGTGTCGGGTTCCGACCGCGCACCATCTGATATAACCAATGCTCTCGAGCATGAGGGTATGAAGTTTTTCGGTAGTCAGACTGCCGAAAATATAAGTTCGAGGCAAGACCTCGAACTGGTAGTGTATACCGAGGCAATGGCGAAGGAACATCCGGAGATGGTGGCGGCGAGGGAGCTTGGTGTGCCGATGATGAACTATTTTGAGGCACTGGCACTGGTGGCCAATCAATATTTTTTGATTGCAGTGGCCGGAACGCACGGAAAGACAACCACCACTGCGATGTTGATTGATGTACTTGAAGAAGCTGGGCTTGACCCAACTGCAATTGTTGGCTCATTGCGCGGAAAGACTGGTAGTAACTTTAGATCAGGGAAGAGTAAATATTTTATAGTTGAGGCTTGTGAGTATAAGCGAGACTTTCTCTACCTTGAACCAGACGTGCTGGTCATAACAAACATCGAAGCTGAACATCTCGACTACTATAAAGACCTAGATGATGTGCAGGCAGCTTTTCGTGAGTTGGCGTTAAAGGTTCGCAGTGGTGGGGTGGTGGTGGCACAGATAGCTGATCCAAATGTAGCCTCTGTGCTCGAAGGGCTGAATGTTGAAGTAATAGACTACAAACCATATTTAGATTTATCACTACCACTTAAGGTTCCGGGAGTACATAATCGTATGAATGCGGCAGCGGCCAGGGCTACCGCATACAGGGTCGGTATCGCTGACGAGGTGACAAAGACATCTCTTTCAAATTTTGCCGGCACTTGGCGTCGCTTTGAATACAAAGGAACATTAAATGGTGCACCAGTCTACGACGACTATGGACATCATCCGACTGAACTTACCGCGACGATGAACGGTACTCGGGAACTGTATCCTGATAAAAAAATGATTGTTGTTTTTCAACCACATCTTTATTCGCGGACGGCTGAATTATTTGACAACTTTGTCGAGGCTCTCTCGCAGGCCGATAGGGTGATTGTGACTCACGTATATGATGCAAGGGATACAGGGAAGCAGGGGGTAACTGGAGAGACATTAGCTGAAGCTGTTAAGAAAACAAATAATGAAACGACATACATTGAATCCTTTGATGATGTAGTATCCGAATTGCAATCTAGTGTAACTGCTGACGATGTGGTGCTTGTAATGGGTGCAGGGGATGTGACTAAGATAGCAAATAATTTGACTATGTAGAGTTTTGTAGTATAATGCCAAACAGGAGGTGAACCATGAAGGTAAAAATAATCCTAAAGCCAGCGCCACCCTTTATCATCCAAGAAGATCGTCATTGTCGAGCCTGTGACAGGCTGACTGACTATGTGATGGATGCGGAGGGCAAGTTCCATATGTATCCATGTTGCACGACTGACAGCTGCCAGAAGATTGTCTGCAATCAAATCGAAGAGGCTCTGAACCCAGTCAAGATGTGACCCTGTCACTTCATCATTAAGCCTACCAATCCCACGAGATCGGCAGGCTTTTCTTTTGCCCGGTTAATGATAGCTTGTCGATATGGAAAATCAGGGAACAGTAAAAGTGGTTATTACTCCAATTTTAAAATGTTTAGGACATCACTCTGGCCTAACGCAACTAAACTATCTTAGTAGTAGTTATTAACTGTGGGCACCTTGAACACGGAGAAGGAAATGATTGAAACTTCAGAAGATACCCGCACAGACCGAAAAGAGAGACAAATTTTTGCTGGGCTAATGCTAGAGCATTTGAAAGTGTTCCTTTTTAATCGACGAGCTCCGATTCTCTCAGTCGAGCCGCGTCTGGTCGACAATTCGTCACATTGACCACTTTCTTATCCATCACCCCAACATTTGGCTGGAATTACTTCCGGCCTTTCTTTTTAGGGGCGTGGGTGATAGTTTAGTCTCATGAGCGGAACTCTATCAGTGGTGGCTACACCAATCGGAAATATGGAGGATATTACCTTGCGCGCCTTACGTGTGCTCAAGGAGGCTGATTATATACTTTGTGAGGATACAAGAGTGACGGGGAAGTTATTGAAGCGTCACGAAATTAGTACACAAATGAAGCGCTATGACGCGCATGCCAGTGAGGCTGTGCACCAGAGCGTTCTTAATGATCTTCAGAATGGTAAAAAGATTGCCCTAGTTTCTGATGCTGGTACTCCAGGAGTGAGCGACCCGGGAGTGCTGTTGGTAGGTATGGCACGCGCTGCTGGAGCGCGCATAGACGCCATACCTGGACCTTCCGCAGTTACTGCCGCCTTTTCAATCGCTGGAATAGTGGGCAATCAGTTCACTTTCTTGGGCTTTGCACCACACAAGAAAGGGCGACAAACATTTTTTAAATCTTTAGAGGACTGCAGAGAGCCGGTGATATTTTTTGAATCTACTCACCGCATAATGAAGACCTTGGAAGCACTCAAAGACCTTTCAATTGACCAGAAGGTTTCCGTTGGACGCGAGCTCACTAAGATGCATGAAGAATTCGTTTCAGGTACACCGGAAGAAATGTTGAATTATTTCAATGAACATACTGACCACCAAAAAGGGGAATTCGTAGTTATTGTTAGTCGAGTGTAGCTCATACAGAGGTTCTGGTATGATTTAAGTAATCACATTTATCGTTAGAAATTTTATTATTTAATTTATGTATCAAATAATATGACTCAGGTTAAACCAGGTAAGTACGTAGATGGGTTTGTGCTCTCCATTCCAAAAGAGAAGGTAAATGATTATAAGAAAATAGCACGTGAGGCATCAAAAGTGTGGCTGAAGTATGGCGCTTTGGATTACAAAGAATGCATGATGGATAACTCTCCGGAGGGTGTAACTTTTACTTTTCCTAAAATGGCTAAAAGTAAGGAGGATGAAACCACTTGGTTTTCTTATATTGTCTATAACTCTCGGAAACACCGAGATGAGGTTAACAAGAATGTCATGGCGTACTTTGATAAAAAGTATAAGGACAAAGAGATGCCAATGCCTTTTGATATGAAAAGAATGGCCGTTGGTGGATTTAAGGTGGAGGTAAGTGGATAATATATATGTCAGAAAATAATACTTTTGAAGGAGGATGTCACTGTGGAGCGGTTCGTTATCGAGTATCTGGTCTCGATCTTGATAAGACGATTACTTGTAATTGTTCAAGATGTTCAAAACTCGGCTCCGTACTGTCTTTTATCCCAGCCGAATCGTTCAATCTCCTTTCTGGCGAAGATAAGCTTAATGATTACCAATTTAACAAGAAAGTGATCCATCATTTATTTTGCAGTATTTGTGGTGTCCAGTCGTTTAGTCGAGGAGTTGATGCCAAGGGGCAACAAGTAGTAGCGGTCAATGTGCGCTGCCTTGATGGTATAGACGCAGACTCACTCAACTCTCAAAAATTTGACGGTAAAAATTATTAAATATGAAAAATTATTTACTTCCGCTTGGGGTCCTTGTAGTTTTATCGGTCGGCGCAGCCGGTGCGTGGTACTTAGTAGACAGTCGGGAAGCGACAGAGAATGAGGCTCAGACTCCTGCGGTCAGTGACGAAAGATATGAGCAATGTATGAACTTTATGACGGTGGCAATGTTTCCGGCTGGTGGAGCGGCTGATGATTTCCTAGAGGCATGTCTCCGAGGGGAGCCAGTTTTACCAGAAGATATGGAAGAGGTCCCATCTCCTAACGAGACACAAGCTTCCAGCAATGTCGGTTCTGGTTGTGCGGTTGGCGGTTGCAGTAGTCAAATCTGTGGTGAGGTGGGAGAAGTTGAGGATATGGTGACAACTTGCGAGTATCGTGAGGAATATGCCTGCTATCAGGTAGCTCGTTGCGAGAGGCAGAGTAGTGGAAGCTGTGGTTGGACAGAAACTGAAGAATATAACAAATGTATAGCTAATGTAGGGACAACGATTGATATTCAAGCTTATTAAACTCCTTTCAAAAGTAGTGTATCTGCATCTACTTTTGAAAGAAGTCAGGTGAATGCAGATAGCGCACAAAATCCCCGCCTCTGGCGGGGATTTTGTGCGCTATCCTCTCATTAGCTCGGTCTAGTGTTATAATGATTAGGTTAACAGCTTTTGATTCAAAATTCATTGTGTCCAGAGAATCACTCGTACTATTGTTGGGAATATTAACTTTCATGCTACCTCTCATCGGGGTGACGCCGGCGTGGAAGGAGTTCGGACAAATTGCCATTGGTGTTTTGTTAGTCTTTATCGGTTTCTCATTACGTCGGAGTGCTTATTTTCGCAAGATAACCCGCAGTAACGGGGAAATTAGTACAGATTCTTTTGCAGAAAGTCAGCCAACATTATTAGAGTACACCCCAGAAGAAGTAGAGACAGATAAGTAATTATGATTAGATTGGCGGCAGTTGGATTTGGTTCGGCTGCGGCGATGCTGACCGCAGTATTATGGATACCTTCCATACAGACAGTTAGTTATAATCGCAACGCATCATCTTTACTGGACAGTGAGGTGAAGAGCGAGGAATTGACTACTATCGATAATAGGGAAGAGATCACTCATCAGCCATTGCCAGAAAATGTAAAGGCAATTTATATGACGTCGTGTGTTGCCGGGACCCCTACCTTCCGTCAACGTCTAGTGGATTTGATTAAAGACACAGAAATTAATAGCGTAGTTATCGACGTTAAGGATTTTTCAGGGAAAATATCATTTCCACCAGAGAGTGATGCTTGGCGGCCAGCCTGGGGTGAAGCGACGTGCGGGGCGACTGATATGAAGGACTTCATCAAGGAGCTACACGATGACGGCGTCTTCGTTATTGCCCGTATTACAGTGTTTCAAGATCCTTTTTATACTGGTATAAAACCAAGCTTGGCAGTCAAGAAGAGCGATGGGGTGACAGTTTGGAAGGACAACAAGGGCCTTTCGTTCATCGACGTTGGGGCACGAGAATACTGGGACCATCTAATTTTACTAGCACGTGATAGCTATAACATCGGCTTCGACGAACTCAATTTTGATTATGTGCGTTATCCATCCGATGGACCGATGAGCGATATTTATTTTACCCACTCCAAACAATATCCAGGTGATGACATGATGCAGGCAAATCTGGAAGAATTTTTTAGTTACCTGCACGATAAGTTGGCCGATGAAGACTTGTTCTCAAAGTACCACCACACAAACACTGGTCGAGAGATTAATGTTCCTTGGACTTCTGTTGATCTCTTTGGTATGACCACCACTAATTACGACGACCTGTCTATCGGACAAGTACAGGATCGCGCTGCACCATACTTCGATTTTATCGCCCCGATGGTTTATCCGTCACATTATCCTAAGAGTTTTTTAGGGCTCGGTAACCCTAATGACCACGTTTATAAAGTAGTCAATTATGCGATGCAAAGTGGGGTAGATAGAATGAAGGCCAGCACTACACCGATGATGGGCTTTAAGCACACTAGGGTAGGAACTTCGACTCCAGCTGTTTATTCAAAGCCAACCTATACTGCTAACAAATTCCGTACTTGGATTCAAGACTTCGATTATGGAGGTGATTACGACGTGGCAGAAGTAAAGGACCAAATCAAGGCTAGCTATGACGCTGGGGTAATGAGCTTTATGATATGGGCACCGTCTAACATATATACAAGAGGAGCACTTCAGTCGGCTGAAATTACCAACTAAATATGGACGTCCAATGTCCATATTTTTGTTGACTTAAAGTTAATCTTTAGGTAAACTTGAGAAATGAGTACTGCCACAAACAAAAAAGAAGTGAGAAAGTCACAAATCATCGGCCTCAAGGATTTGCGAGTTAATATGGATAAATACATCAAAGCTGTGGACAAGGGCCAGTCTTTCACAGTGGTGCGCCGCTCTAAGCCTATTTTTGCCGTCACTCCACTTGATGAGTGGGGCGACCCAGTCGGGGAGTGGACTGAGAGCTTAGACTTTAGTGATATGTCAGGAGGCGGGATGCTAGCTGAGGACTTTTTGAAGCTATTAAAAAAACATGGACCGAAATCAAAAGTTCATAAAAAAACTAAGCGCTAAAGAAAATCACAAAGTAAGGGATGTTGTTAAGCAAATCCTTTCCGGTAATTTTATCGGTTTAGACATAAAGAAATTGCGTGGACTGGATGGCTTATATCGTGTACGGATAGGTAGAATACGCATTATATTTCACGCTGGTGAGCAAGTCGTAATAAAGCAAATTAGCAGTCGAGACGACAATACCTATAACGACTTCTGATATAATTGTCCCTATGTACGACCCAGA
Source organism: Patescibacteria group bacterium UBA6201 (assembly GCA_002422025.1). Classification (GTDB taxonomy): domain Bacteria; phylum Patescibacteriota; class Minisyncoccia; order Phycocordibacterales; family UBA918; genus OLB19. The sequence continues at coordinate 38,910 of DISV01000005.1, forward strand.
GAGAATTACTTTTTTTGCAAAGACCGATGCGCGTGGCAAGAACGTGCCCTTTGGTATTAAAGCCAAGGATCGTACTCGACACGTATACGTGATTGGTAAGACGGGTATGGGTAAATCAACCTTGCTCGAAAATATGGCGGTGCAAGATATTCGAAATGGTGAAGGCTTTGCCTTCATTGACCCGCACGGGCAGACTGCTGAAACACTACTTTCATATATTCCGCCTGAGCGCATGAAAGACGTTCTCTATTTTGCACCGCACGATATGGAATACCCAGTGTCCTTCAACGTGATGGAAGACGTTGGTGCGGATAAGCGACACTTGGTGGTGTCGGGACTGATGTCTGTCTTCGAGAAAATCTGGGTCGACGCTTGGAGTGCACGTATGGCGTACATCCTTCAAAATACTTTGATGGCACTCTTGGAATATCCTGATGCCACACTGCTCGGTGTTAACCGAATGTTGTCCGACAAGGCCTACCGTAACCTAGTGGTGGCTAATATTAAAGACCCAGCTGTTAAATCTTTTTGGGTGGACGAATTTGCTAAGTACAACGAACGCTATATGCAGGAGGCGGGGGACGCTATCAAGAACAAGATCGGTCAATTCACAGCGAACCCGGTCATTCGTAACATCATCGGGCAACCAAAATCCAGTTTCGATCTGCGCAAGATAATGGATGAGAAGAAGATTGTGATAATGAACCTCTCAAAAGGTTTGATTGGTGAGACTAACGCCAACCTTCTGGGGAGTATGCTCACCACGCGTATTTATCTCGCCGCGATGAGTCGTGCTGATGTGTCTGCAGAATCGATGCAGGCCATGCCGAATTTCTATTTTTATGTAGACGAATTCCAATCTTTTGCAAATGCCACTTTTGCCAATATTCTTTCTGAGGCTCGTAAGTACAAACTCAATCTAACGATTGCTCACCAATACATTGAACAGATGGAGGAGGACGTTCGTAATGCTGTGTTCGGTAACGTTGGTACTACTATTGCGTTCCGGACTGGTCCATTTGATGCTGAGGTGTTGGAGACAGTCTTCGCACCGAAATTTATGGCGGTGGATCTCGTAAATCTCGGTTTCGCCCAGATCTACCTTACCTTGATGATTGACGGTATCGGCTCTGCGCCATTTTCTGCCACCACGCTACCGCCGCTGTCGCCACCGGTTGATACCTTAAAGAATCAACTCATTGAATCTAGTCGTCAACAATTCGCTAAACCAAGGCAAGAGGTGGAGGCAGCAATTGCACTGTGGATTGCCCCAATTGTTGAGGAGAGAAAGGAAAGGGTAGTGGAGCGCATATCGAAGACTCCAGAACCTTCTTCGGTGCGCACCGAGTCAGTGAAGGCTGCTCCAGTCCAGCGAACTCAACATGTGAGCGAGAGTCGCCGACCGACTCCTTCATCCGAACCCAGACGTGAAAATCGTGAGAGTCGAGAAAATTACGATAGTCGCGACACTCGTGGAAAACGAGAGGTGCCTAAAATGCGGTCTGAAACCGAACACCCTAAGTCTGTAACCAGGCCGATAGCTAAGCCTGCTCAATCAGGAAAAAGTCTGGAAGACTTACGTGCAGTCCTTCGTCAAATCTCTCAAAGCGATGAAAAAGAAGAAAAGCCTGAGGCCAATAAACCAGCCGACCTCAGGAGCGCATTGGCTGCAATGATGCCACCTCCCGCCCAGACAGAGAAGAGGGAAGAGAAAGTTGTACATGAAGTGAAAATAACCGACAGTGCCACTATTACCGAGGAGTCTCATACCCCTACCAACACTCCTAACAATGATGACTTAGACCCTAAAAAACTAGAGCGGATGATGAGAGTTAAGACAGATGATAAGACGCCACTTAAATGACCTATGCGTATCCGAGCCACAATAGTTTCTATCATCATTCTATTGTGCCCCGCTAGTGCTTTGGCGCTGGTTAATATCAATACTGCAAGCTTAGACGAGTTGGATACACTACCTGGAGTGGGTCCGACAACTGCACAGAAAATAATAGATGCACGACCTTTTTCTGTAGTTAGTGACATTGAGCAAGTGGCGGGCATTGGTGGTCCTGGTACAAAGACTTATGACGATATTATTGGACTCATTACAGTGAGTGGCGCGACTACAGTTGCAATAGAAGAAGATGATGTTGTAGAGGACGATGACACCTCGAATACACAATCGACTCAAACAAAAAGTTCAGAGAAAAAAATTATTTACCCAGTGACCGAGCTAGCTATGATGGCGCCAGACATCGCTCATGTAAATGAACCGATTTTGTTTTTTGTTGAGCCAAGTGATGGTAGGAAAAATCGCTTAGTGCGCTACAGCTGGAATTTTGGCGATGGTGTTACATCTGATTTTGCTTCACCAACACACTCATATAAATATCCAGGTACTTACGTAGTGATAGTAGAGAGCTATTACTTGAAAGAAGAAAAGATAGCTCGGCACGAAATAGAAGTCCTGCCAGTAAGTGCGAGTATATCTACTGATGCTAATGGTGCTGTGACCGTTACCAATAACGGGGAAGAGGAGATTAATCTTCACGGTATGACGGTAACTGGAAGAGGCGAATTTACTTTTCCTGAACACAGTATTTTAATGTCAGGGAAATCAATTACAGTTACTCCAACCAATGATATTAGAGGTAGTGGATTGGCGGCATTATATGATCAGGCGGGCATATTAGTGGTGGCTGAACAAACCGCACCTGCTCCAAAACCAACGTATAGCCCTGTCTCTGCAGTCGCTACTAGAAGTATTCCAGGAAATCAAGCAGGGAAATCAAGTCCAACAAATGAATCAGAAGAAAGTGCTGATATATTCGGTGTGAGTGAAGCTCATGCCGCTGATGACCTTGTTGCAGCAGTGTCTTCCACTGATACTAAAAATTTCTGGCCTTATCTCGGGCTACTAGCGATTATACTTTTTGGTTTGTATTCAATATACAACAGTCGTCCACCTATAGATTTACCGTAATTCTATCTGTGGAAAACTCTTAAAATTCATTTGTATGGTGCTAAAGTTGAGATATTAACCACATAGTAACTATGAGCCTATGTCAAAGGTAGTAGGTACGAAGGTCGCTATTGCGCTTTGTTTGTGTACGGGTTTATTGATATCAATTAGCATAACACCAGTCTTGGCTAACCAGCCGACTAAAACAGCAGACGACATGCTGATAGAATTGGTTCCTTTTCGTACGTTCATGGTTTCGGAACCTGAAGATTGTGAGTGGGGAAGTGGTCTGCTGGATTGTGTGTATGAATATGAGGATATTGAAAAGGCAGCTCCTTTATACATCAGGAATGGTGATTTAATCGAGTTAGATTTAGAAACATATACCCACGCTTTTATTAATTCTACGAGCACACCAGATAATGAGGAGATTTACATACCTCAGGATGAGAATGAAACTGATTACTGCTATCGTATGCTATATGGTCCTGACGGTGCTGTGAGGAAACAGGAAGGGGAAGGTTCTACTATCACTCTCGAGTCTGACGATTGGTGGGGTGGTGTCATTTGGCAAGGGGCAGGAGTTCATGAAATCGATATTTATGCTTCTTGTCCACGAGATGTATCGCTTAAAGCACCTAATTTACTAGGTAAGTTATTAGCTGTAATTAGGCCAAAAGTAGCACTCGCTCACTGGTTTGATGCAGAATTTGCCAATACTTTTCAGTTCACTGTTGTTGATGCAAATGACCAACCTGAATGTTGCTCTAGTATTGTCTTTATTCCTGGTATTAAGGGCAGTGTACTAGAAAGAGAAGGCGCTTTTGGAGTAAGAGATGTGCTTTGGCCACCTTCTTTAAACCCAACCAGCTTCTCGGATGATATCGAACAACTGGCTCTAACTTCAGATGGTGAGAGTGTAAATGATGTGAGGGTTAACGGGCTAATGGAAACTTTTTACGGAGTCTCTGTATACGATGGCTTTGCAGATTTTGCCAATAACCTTGTTTCTCAAGAATTGATAAATGAGTGGCAGGCATTTCCATATGATTGGAGATTATCAATCAATGAAACCATAGATAATGGAGTAAAGAATGTAGACGGGAGTGTGACTGATTGGGTTGCGGAGGTAGAACGTATCGCAGCTGCTTCAAAGTCAAAGAAGGTTACAATAGTGACTCATTCTATGGGGGGATTAATGGGTAAGGCGCTAATGAAAAGATTAGAAGAGCTTAACAAAGCTCATTTAGTAGAATCTTTTGTGCTGGTAGGTTCTCCTGAATTAGGAACGCCCCAAGCTATTGCTTCTATTTTACATGGTGACAATGAGGGTATTCCTGGTGGATATGCCACGACATTGGGGTTAGATTTCTTGGTCCCAGCAGACTCTGCCCGTGCTTTGTCCCAAAATATGCCCTCTGCGTACAATTTACTCCCGTCATCTATGTATCACAGCTTGGTCAATGATCCGGTAGCAACATTCTCCGACGCAAGTTTCACCGAATCGTGGGTAAATTGCTGGGGTGACAGCATTGATACATATAACGAACAGTTGGAATTTTTAAGCGCACAATGTGCACCACGTTCTAATCCAAATACAGGGCAGTTGAGACTACCTGAGGTCTTGTCTGCTTCTTTATTAGCGGATGCTGAAGAGATTCACAGTGAGATTGATGCATACATGCCACCTTCCAACGTTAGGGTGGTGAAAGTTGTTGGTTGGGGGCTTCCGACGGTGAAGTCGGTAAAATATCTGCGCCAGCATTTATTACAAGATTATGATACTGAGTTTGTAAGGGAAGGAGACGGTACTGTAGTGTATGCAAGTTCTCCTCCTAGTACAGGCGAAATTTATTACCTCAATCTTGATGAGTATAAAGAGACCACGAGGACATTTAGTCACAGAGATCTTCTGGCTGCGCAGTCTGTGCAGACCATAATAGAAGACGTATTAAACAATAATGATATAGAAAATATTGCCAGTATCTATGTAGAGAAACCCGAAACTGCTCAACTGGAGGACATGTTAAAACTCAGTACCCACTCTCCAGTATTACTTGGTGTTTACGATACTCAGGGTAACTTTACCGGCATTGATCCAGATCAAGAGCTTGATTCTACTCTCCCAAAAATAATAGAAAATATTCCAGGAAGTACATTTATTGTAGTTGGAGAAAATCAACACGTTTTCCTTCCTAAGGGCAACAGCTATCGTTTTGTTTACCAAGGTACCGGGAATGGTTCCACAACTGTAGAAATTGCTGAATTTACTGGTAATAACATCACGGTTACTAAAACTTATACTGATATTCCTACTACTCCAAATACTGTCGCAACGATAGAAATGTCTGATAATACAGAACAGGTACAGATAGAACTAGATAGTAATGGAGACGGCGAAGTGGACCAAACTATTTTGCCAGACGGAGAAAATACGGATGAGGTCAAAACTTTCATTGAGTTAATTAGTGAACTTAAAGAATATATAACCGTTAACGTTACTCATAAATCAATTAGAAATAAATTACTCAAACAGCTAGATTCTATTGAAAAAAAATATAAACAACTAGAAAAACTTAAGTCTAAAAACCCGTTATTATCTAAGATTTTTAACACTAACTATATGCTTAAGTTTCAGTTGCGAGCATTAGAAAAACAAGTAGGTCTATATCATAGAATCAGGCGACTTAGTGATGAGGTAAAGAATGATGTTATTAATATGTTAAGACAAATAGAAAATGTCATTTAAAAATCGGTCTTCACGACAATATATTTTGTTGTTATTAGCTTTATCGTTATTCAGTATTGGAATTGGATATCTCGCATACTCTAGTTACCAAACTGGCATATGTTTTGCTGACTATTCAACAAATACATTCGACGTTCGCTGTCATGAATTTTTTGATAAATTTGGCCTTTCTGTCTTGTATGGCTTTTCCGCACTTGCGCTGGTGTTTCTGGTTTTATTCTTTGTGCCACAATCCATTTCGACTTGGAAGCGCTTTGCAATCTGGTACATTCCTATCGCTACAATATTGTTCATTGTATGGCAGGAACCGCGTGGCTTTGATCCTTTAACACCATATCCTGAACAAGTGTATAAATTCCTCAGTGTTGTTTATGTGGTGATTAGCTTGTTCATAATTGCTCGCACTTGGTGGAAAACTCGAAAGGGGAGTGATGTATAATTTCTAAATGCCAGAAGATGAACTTAGTTCATTAAACAAAGAAAAACTCTCCTTATCGGAAGATGGGCTTTTAGACCCCGCCAAGCGAGCGGAGGAAGTGCTAGAACAAATATTGGGTACTGAGGAAGCTATCCGAGACACTGGTCCAGTCGCGGCACGCATGACAGTGGCCGACGCTATTGCTGCGCGTCCGGTACTCGACCAAGACACTGGCCGCACTAAACCACGGGTTTTAATAGTGACGACTAACGAGAGTGTACTTCTGGCCGGAACCAGTATCCGAGAGGAGTTTGTGGGGCTCTCTCGTCAACTTGATGAGCTGCATATTATTTGTCTTATCGCTCGTCAGGGTAAGGAGGGATTTGATAGGGCAGGGGATAACCTTTGGTTTTACCAAGTGCGTGGTAAACACTGGTGGAGTTTACCTAAGGCGGCGAAACGGGCGGCCATCGAGGCTCTGACTTGGAACGGAGTACCGCGTCCAGACATTGTGGTAGGAATTGATCCTTTTGAGGCTGGTTTGGCCGCTCGCTCCATTGCTCGTAAGTTTGGTCGACCAGTGCAATATCACGTATACACAGATTTTTTCCATCCAGATTATAAAGGTGCCGCGCCGGACAATAACTGGAGAATTCGTATAGCCAAGTTTCTTTTGCGTCGAGCCAAGAGTGTTCGCACCCCAACTACATTATTGAAGGAAGCACTTGCTAAGAAGTTTAGACGTATCAATGATCTGACCGTGTTGCCACGCTTCTATAACTTTACCGGTCTTCTCGATTCAAAACCCGCTTTCGATTTACACCAAAAGTTTAAAGATTTTGTTTTTATCATACTGGCCTTTGGACCACTGACTGCTACGAGCCCACTACACGATCTTTTTGCGGCACTGAATCGGCTTCTGCGCAATCCGCGTATCGGATTGTTAGTGATTGGTGACGGACCGGCGAGAGCCATCTTTCAAGAAAAAGTGAAGATACTTGGTATTGAGAAAAGTGTCGTCTTTCAGAAAGAAATAGAAGACCAGGTGTCTCACCTAAAAACTGCTGATTTAATGGTTGAGTTGAATACGGATGAGGAGAGCGAAACCAGGGTGCTCCAAGCGGCGGCGGCTGGATTACCTCTTGTAATGAGGGCTACTGACCTGCGCCGGGATCTGTTTAAAGATGGTACCTCTGCCTTTCTTTGTGAGGTTGATGACATCCTCTGTATTTCCGAAAAAACCTCCAAATTCATCAATACACCAGTATTACGTGAACAGTTTGCTGACTTCGCCCAAGACATAGCCCGTGAGCGCCTTCACGAAGACCCAGAGGCCCATTTCCAGGCTCTGACGCTCTCTATAGAGGCAGCGCTCATTCCTACCCAGAAATAGGGCAAATTTGGTACAATTAAGGGGTAATCAATATCTTATGTTAGAAAAAGGACAATCAGCACCGCAGTTTTCGCTTGTCGACCAAAATGGACAAATCCAGAGCCTTTCGGATTATAAAGGTAAAAAAGTAGTGCTTTATTTTTACCCTAAGGACGGTACTCCAGGTTGCACTACTGAAGCTTGTACTATTAGGGATGTCTACAATGACTTTGAAAATAAAGGAGTTAAAGTCTTTGGTGTGAGTGCTGACGATGCTGCTTCGCATAAGGCTTTTGCAGAAAAATTTAATCTACCTTTTACTTTACTATCTGACCCAACGTTTGAAACGATTAAAGCTTACGGAGCGTATATTGAAGAAAACACGACTCGTCCTGGCATACACAGCAGTCGCATTACTTACATAATCGACGAGGAAGGAAATATACTCAAGGCTTATCCTGAAGTAGATCCAGCTACTCATGCCCACACCATCTTGGCTGATTTAGGTTAGGGACACAGTCTATTTTTGTAGATTAGAAAAATAATCGCAATACACCTTTAATAAAAGCTAACCAATAATTTGGATAGTTGTTCTTATATTTTTTAATGATTTTTAAGTGAGTGAGGGCACCATTTCTCTTTTGAGTTTTAGAGGTATTGCCACTGTGTTGACGATAACTAGTCATTGTCTCTGGTAAGTTTGCAAATTGTCCCACGAGTCCAAGTCGTAGAAATAAATCATAATCTTCCCAAATGCTCACAGCACCACTTTCATCATAGGGCTTAGGGAGAGGTAGGAAAGCACGGCGCATCAAAACAGCGGAGTGGGTAAATTGATTGCGTAACAACATCTTCTTGCGGATTTCATTGTCGGTAGGAGCATAATGTAGCTCACCAGTTTTAACTCCTTCTCCATTTATGACAGCTACATTGGTGCCCACCACAACATGTTCCTTATGTGACTCTAAAAACTCTACTTGCTTAGAAAGTTTTTCTTTATCCGACCACAGGTCATCAGAGTCGAGTACGGCGATGTATGTGCCTTTAGCTACGGCAAAGCCACGGTTGCGGTTTTTAGTTATGCCGAGGTTCTGTGGAGTGGGGGAGTAGACCACACGGTGGTCATTATGAACAAAATTTGCGACTACTTCCGCAGTCTGGTCAGTTGAAGCATCATCAAGTACTAAGAGTTCCCAGTTAGAGTAATTTTGATTTAGGACACTCTTAATAGCCTCACCAATTAGAGGTGCTCGGTTATATGAGGTCATCATTATAGAGACCAGTGGCTGTTGTTTTAAAGTCGGGTCCATGATGAAGGAATGATATCGTTATACCAGTTTTCGTGTAGATTGGACCATTTACTAGGAGCTATTACTATTTTATTAGGATTGTTTCCAAGCCATGCCCCCCACCAGGAGAATGAGGAATTGGCAATGATGTGGTGATGGGCCTGTGACATCAAAATCATTTCTTCATAGTCTTTTAACTCTGGCTGGGACACAAAGGTGGCATTGTTGCCAAGTGGTAGTGTTACCCTACACCAATCGATGTCGTCTGAAAAAACATAAAATTTAGCAGATGGTAGTGACTTACGAATGTGACTGACAGCGCGTTCGTAGTATTCACGAGTCACAATACCACCAAAGTCTGGATGGGTAAGGTAGTCACCACGCCGAACATGAAGCGATACGGCGTTTGGATCATTTTTTATTGTGTGGGCAATTTCAGCCGCCTGGCCTTCAAAGGGTACAGCTAAAGAAAAGTCTTGGCGTATTTCTGCCGCAAAATCTTGGAAGTATTTCTCCGACTGGAAGTAGCCGTCTAGGTATACCGTCTGTCCGTGCTTTTTCAAAATATTAGAATCAAAGCCAACATAAAAATTCCTGGTTAGCTTCTGTTTGAGGTGGGCAAATAATCTTGAAAATTTTGGTACGGCGTCTGGTGCCATCGTCTCTCCCTTGATAGTAAAGTTAGCTAAAGAAAATGTCCGCACCACATCACCTCGATACTCGCTTCTCACAAGAGAGAGTATGTCATTATTTCGGAGTGACAGCGCTCGGCCACAAGCATATTGAAACATCTGATTACCCAGCCCTCCTTTGAGGTTAACGATTATCATAGTTTTGTGAAGACAAAACAGCCGCAGGCATAACTTTCACTTTTGACTGATTCTGGACCGGCATTGATTATTGGTGCACCACTCTTCTCCGGTATCAGAGTGAACTCTTCTAACTTTAAATCTGGAAAAAGAGATAGTGCCGTTTCGTACGAGTAGATACGATGCGCATTATATTCAATGCGAGACTTGGCACCTACCGGTACGACAAAGAGTAGTGTGCCACCTCTAGCTAATACGCGAGACAGTTCCCTCGCTGCTTTAATGTCACCTACGGGATCGAGAGGGTCACCATAGCGACCAAGACCAATGTGTTCTACTACGTGCATACAGGATAGGGAAGACACACTGTCGTCGTCAAAGGGTAGACGAGTGAGGTCAGCCTGTTTGCTTTCTAGATTTGAAAGTTTCAGGTCAGCTGGCCGGTAGTCATAAAAGTCTACTGGTACGAAGGCTGACACGATACCGGCAAAATACAAGGATGAAGAAATATCAATATGTTTTTCTGGAGACATTTTCTTTACTTGCCGAGCCGCCCAAGCGGTGAAGTATACATAGTGACGGTCAAAACCAGTTTTTATGGTTTTATCTTTTATGCAAGGATAGACATCCATTAGTCTCATTGAAAAGCGGTTGTCATTAATTCGATAGAAACGCCAGAAGTCAGCAACAATAAAAGGTAATTGTGCTAAACGTATCAGTTTTTTTATAATGTATTTCATATGAGGTTGAGTAGTTTTTGTGCGCTAGCACGATCAGATAGATGTTCGTCGCAGTACTGCTTGGGGTGTAGGGATAATACACGTTCAATCATTATAGGCAGTTCCTCAGTGTTTTCAAAAATAGATCCGAGCTCTGGTGTGAGATAAGGACAATTAATCTGCGGTGAATCCCAAGATAAACCGCCGGCTTCCCAATGGGTACTTTTATTCACCAGGGTTGGCACATCGTGTGCCCAGGCTTCCTGTAATGCTAAACCTTGGCTTTCTGATTTAGCTAAATAGATTAAATAAGGGGCCTCAGAGAGGGCTCTTTGATAGTCTTTGTGCTTAAATGAACCATAAGTGAAGACATTTGCCTGTGAGCCTATTACTTGTTGTATTTGATTTAAAAGTGACTGATTTCCCAGCTTGTCGTAAATGATAGGCTTGCCTTTGCGTGTGGAGGCATCACTAATTGAAACTCCTGCTGGCCACACCTTAATTTTGTTTGCTAGCTCAGGAACTTCGTGTCTATAAAAATCTGCTACCCACTGTGAAGGTACTAGAACCACGTCTATTTCTTCGCTCAACATAATGCCGTCCTCATCACGAGGGTGAGTAACTATGTTTGGTCCAGCGATTATAGTTTTTATTCGTCTAGACTGCTTATGCTTAATTATCTGACCAAGTGCTGCGATGCCAGAAAGGACAATAGCTATTTCGTTTGGCTTTTTTGGATTAAGTTCAAGCTCTATACCAATTTCCTTAAGACCTCTTACCAAGCTGTCAAGAACAGCATCGGGACCAGAATATTTATATGTAAGTTGGCGAACCATCCGCTTCCAGTACTCTTTAGATATTAAGGATTGACTGTGGGTGTAGACGGCAATCATTGGGTCTATTCTAGACTATAGTCAGTTTTTGGAAAGATAGAAATAATCGAATCCACGTATTGCAATTTTGCGCTACAGACAACATGTCTATTTATTCAAGTCCTGGTTTTTTTGTCTGTAAAAATCATAGATTCTCTTGGTCCAGATTCTAAATAACCAGTAAATAGCGTATGGACGAATATCCACTACTCTATATAAGTTATGTTTCTGAAATCTCTTTAGGATGGATATAAATTCTTTTATAGAGCTAGCGTTTTGGATTGCAGTACGAAGAGCATTGGTGGTAGCGTATTTTCTTCCTGTAGATTGACTACCAGCGGAGCTTATATAATCGGTTAGATTTATCATTGCTGGTATGTGTTCGTTGTATTTTTGGGCAGAGTCTTGTGAAGGGTGGATGCGGTAGTTGATGAAAGGAAAATGAAATATTGCTGCTTTACTGCCATTCACTGCGTCGAGCATAAACGGTCGGTCAAACCACTTATAAAACTGCGCAGCATTGGGTTTTATGTTGGTAAGTGCTGATACCCGATAAATTACTGGTGAAAATCCGACCGGCAGACTACCCATGAAGACATCCGCCAATTCATGGCTATTATAGAGACGCATGGGTACAGGTAGTGGTGGAGTTTCAAACTCAAGCATTTTAGCTGCTAAGCGAGTGTATTTAACTAAAGATCCTGCCCAGAGTATTTTTTCATTTGTATCCAACACTTGTAATGCATTTTCAAAGTAACGTGGATGAATTGTGTCATCATCATGAAAAATCATCACATAAGGCGTGTTAAATTTATAAGCCATTATGCGCTCGAAATTTGCTTGGTTGCCCATATTTGTGGGGTTGCGTTCCAAAGTAATAGACAGAGAAGGGAATCGAGATACTAAAGCATCGATATTGTAAGGACTGGCGTTGTCAAACAGTATTACCTTGAAAGACTGTTCAGTTTGATCTTGTAAGGTCTCGAGTGCCTGCGCTAAATAGGCTTCACGATTATATGTCGGAATAGCAACCGTAAGTTTAATTCTCTTCATAAGATTCTGTAAGATTCAATACCTTTTCAACAAAGGCCTTATAACCAACTTCTTAAAGGCTGAAGAAGTTAAGAACTCTTTACCATAAGCACAATATTGTTTATATGTTTCTTCTGACATGCTGTCCAGATAATGATGTAGACTATCTGTATCAGCGAACTCACGTGCATCAATGAAGGTATTGTTCGGTATACTCTCTAAGATATTAGGATCGCCAAGATAAACCGGTACGCTTCCAGCCAAGAGGGCGTCAAATATTTTTTCGGTTATATAGCCAGGGAAAATAGCGTTTTCAAAACATAGTGTGAACTTGTATTTTGAAAGAGTGTCGAGTTTGCTATCGGCTGGCACTAAACCTTTGTAGGCAGCGCGGATAGCCTCACTCTTGTCAGTGTTCCACCCCTTACCATATAGGTCGATAACTTTTTTGGTAGTAAGGTTCGAAATCAGATTCTTTCGTATTGGATAAATTAATCTCACCTTAGCACCATATAAAAGCTTCATTAACATTGCTTTCCAGAACGGCGCACTCTTATTGGCTGCAATCAAAACGAGCAATTTTTTTTCAGTAAAAGGAAGACTTGGAGTAGTCGTTGTTTCAAAATAAATTGGGAAATGCATTGGAATGAAGATAGTATTGTTATGAGCTCGTCTTTTCATCCCGGCGAAGGCCATGGTGTAAGTAAAAGGTTGCGATAGTTGGTGGAAATTTATGTAAAAGCGCGTAGCAATCATGGGTGACTCCTGGCAAAAAAGTAAGAATGGTTTGCCGCCAGCTTTAATTATTTGATTAGTACGCTCATTTGTCAGATGTGATATAAGTAGGACACACTTTTCTTTAAAAGAACTGGGGTCTTTTAAAAATACATCAGGAGTAATGCATTTAACACCATTAGCCTCGCATTGTTTTACTAGTTCATAGAGAGGCAGCAATGTATGACTAATATAATTAAGTAAATTACGATCTGAGAGTTTGCTGTCAACAACTTGATTGCCAATGTCAATGACTAAGACTTTATTTGATTTTCTTTGCATGTTTTGTTAATGGTGCCGTCGTCTTTTTGGCAAAAAGGACAGACTAATAATTATTGTATTTTTATATATTAAATATAATTTGGTCGCAAATCTCATCAAAATAGGAAAACTATATAAAAAACGATAAAGTGTTTTGCGGAAAGAGAATTTATCATAAATAGACGTACTGATAACACTAAATGTGGCATTTTGATACTCAAGATATTTTTGTGAAAACAGATTTTCAAAGTATTTTTTCATACTTCGAATACTAAATTCCTCAATTGCTCTTTTGTAAGATAGTGAACCAATTAAATTTCTTTTTTGATTGTTTTCAACTAGGTCGAGTAAAATTTCATTATAGTCTTGTTGAGTTTTTGCAACCTCAACAGTTTTGCCGATTACATCAATGTGACCATTATTTTTTCCATAAATTGAAACTATTGGTAGCCTGTGAATCATTGCCTCTTGGACAGCTATGCCAAGAGATTCTCCGGCACCTGCACTATGGGAAAAAATGTCCAAAGTATTTAAAAATTTCGAAACTTCAAAACTATCAAAAACAACTGGCAAGAAATGCACATTAATTCCAAGCCTAGAAGCAAGGTTTTTATATTTATCTGAACCACCTAATACTAAAAAATAAATCTTTTTATCAGTTATATTTAGTATGTACTTCCATGCATTCATGGCGTGTTCTGAAAAGATGTTGTCATCGTTACGCTGATGAAAGCCAATAACGATGTGCTCGTTACTTATATTTAAAAGTTTTCTTAAATTCTCGTTAGTTTTTGGTTCCTCCAATCCGTAAAAGCAATAATCACTTTTATTGCTGTTACCTCCGTTTTTTATATAGGTCCTTTGTACCCATGGTGAAACAGCAACAGAATATATTAAATTATTACTTACGGTATCTACTGAACCAAATACGTTCCATTCGATAAGAGGTTTATTGATATGGATAGTTGGAAACTCAGGCCGACCTGACCTAACAGAGAAAATTAAATCTGTTGGGTATTTTTCAAATATTTCAAAAAAATTCGTATTCTTCCATGCATGATAGCTCTCAGAAATATCTCTGTAACCAACATGAAATTCAACTGGCACCACACCATTTTCCTTCAGCTCTTCCAAGAAACTCAAATCTTGTGCTGGGAAAGAAGAATCAGAGTATTTATCAAGAATATGGTTACACCAAAAATACCTTACATTAAAAATATCTTTATTTAATACTTTAGACAAAACCATAGATTGTCTGTGAGCACCTCCATATGAGAGGCCACCGTAGTTAATAAAAGAAATATTAATTTTATTCATGATCTAAAGAGTGTCTGCAAAAAAACTATTGAGGCCATTAAACCCAACTTTTTTGTAATTCTTTGCCTTAAAAAATATATCGTGTTCATTACCTGCATTATCTTCTATACAAATAAGTTTTGGCCGAAAAGTATTCCAATCATTACTTGTAAGAACTTCTTGGTCATAGCCTTCCGTATCAATTGTCATGAAGTCAATTTGTTTGACCTCAAATTTCTTTAAAACAGAAGAAAGTTTAAGTACTTCGATTTTTTTCTCTTCAATAATCTCATGTCCTTCTCGAGATAATTTTTCCGCAGTTTCTTTTGAAAAAGTTGACAGTGTATTTACTTTGCAAATATAAAAAACAATCTTACCTTCGGTGTTGCTTATGCCAATATTTAAATTAATATCTCTTAATCGACTTTTTTCTAACAAATTAAAGTTATTAATATCTGGTTCTATATTGATACCATCCCATCCTTTTTCATAGAACCGCTTTGTATTATTGAGATAATTTGGTTGATTAGCACCGATATCGACATAAAAACCTTTTTTAGGATAATCTAAAAATCTGTCAATAAATAAATCTTCAGCATATTGGCTATATGACATTTTAGGATGATCCTTGTTCAGAAAAAACTCCTTGTATACAAAATAACTTTTTCTTAAATAAATTTTAGTTAAAAAAAGAGTTTTTTTGATACCCCATTTTTTTACTTTTAAAAAAAAATTAATCATAAAGTATGGTTTATGTTACCAATATATCTGCAAATACTATTAGAACACATTCAGATTTGAATTCATTAACTTGCTTCAGATAAAAGGGAGATACATATAATTTTACATTTAACGTAAATGAGTAGGTCATCGGCCTACTCATTTGATTGAATTATGTTGATGTGATGAATTCGTTAACCGTCTCTTTTACATACTCACGTTGTTCGCTGGTCAGTCCTTGGTGACAAGCGAAGACCATTCCACCACGCATAACTTGATCAGTATTTGGGTATGTAGTGGAAGCTAGGCGGTGAGGGATATTCTTGAAAGCTGGTTGCTTCAGTACATTTCCAGTGAAGATTGGGCGGGTTTGGATACCTTTATTCTCAAGGAAGGTCGCAAACTGCTTGCGATTGAAAGGTGCGTCGTCACGGATAATAACAGGGAAGGCTAGCCAATTGGTCTCAGTGTTTTCAGTTTGTCGTGGCAGTATAAAATACTTTTCGTAGCGCTTGAAGAATTCCATAAGTTCAGCGTAATTTTCTTTTCGAGCTTTACCAAATTCTGGTAACTTCTCTAACTGAACGAGTGCAAAGGCAGCTTGAAGCTCTAATGGCAGGAAATTATAACCAATCTCGCTGAAAATGAACTTATTATCGTATTCGATTCCGTCCAATTCTACATTAAAGCGGTTTTCAAGAAGCTCTGAGGCAGCATTTTCTCCAAATAATGAAGAACGACGTCCCCAACCGCGTAAGACCACTAAACGTTCTGCTAATGCAGCATCATGTACCATAATCATCCCGCCGCCGCCAGCACCGTTAATGATGTGTGAACCATAAAAGCTGGTGGTAGTGATGTGCGAGTAGCTACCAGTAGGTTTACCTTTATAAAGGCCACCCAAGGTGTCGCAGGAATCCTCAACTAACCATAACTTGTGTTTATCGGCAATTTCTCTAAGAACCTCTAAGTTAGGAATGTTTCCAAGAAGAGACGGAATCATTAAAACTTTAGTCTTTGGTCCAATAGCCTTCTCGACAGCTTCAGGATTGACGATGTAAGTATCTGGGTCGATGTCGACGAAGATTGGTATTAGACCCTTCTGGATTATTGGAGCCACCACGGTACCAAAAGTCAAAAGAGGAGTAATAACCTCATCTCCTGTTTTTAAATCCATTATCTCAAAAGCCAGCAGGTTGGCAGAGGAGCCTGAATTAACCATTATGCCGTATTGCTTACCGAATAGTGCAGATACCTTTTTTTCAAAAAGGTCAGCTTTGGGTCCAAGGGCAGTATTACCTTTTAATACTTCAACCACTGCGTTTATTTCTTCTTCACCATGTACTGATTGAGCGTATGATACTTTCATATGCGTAATAGAGTATAGTATTTAAATCAGCCCAGCAAGCTGAGATGATGTTATAAAGGGGAAAGAACCTTCCTTCTTAAACAACATATTAATTACCAAACAACAAGATGTGATGTTCGTTGGCGCTCTGTTATCAATACTATTGAATGAATAAATTTTCTATGGATACGACTAAATTGGCAAATTTTTATCACGGTAAGACGGTGTTAATAACTGGTCATACTGGTTTTAAAGGTTCTTGGCTATCTCTTGTATTGATTGGTATGGGCGCTAAAGTTGTAGGTATCTCTCTTCCTCCAAAGACTTCGAAAGATATCTTTGTAGTAACTGGTCTTGAGTCGCAAGTCTCACATCACGAGTTCGATATACGAGATTTTGAGCAATTGTCTACCTTATTCTCCGCAGAGAAGCCAGACGTCGTCTTTCATCTCGCTGCTCAACCTTTAGTTCGTCAAAGCTATCTAGAACCTTTGGAGACATTCACCACTAATGTGACCGGAACCGCGAATGTTATGGAAGCCCTTCGTCTTTCACACAGTATTGGGTCAGCTGTAATTATTACGACTGACAAGGTCTATGAGAACCGTGAATGGATTTATGGTTATAGAGAAAATGATTCATTAGGTGGACATGATCCGTATAGTGGTAGTAAGGCAGCGGCAGATATTGTTGCAGATTCATATAGAAAATCTTTTTTCTCTCCTGAGAAATATAATGAAACACATAACACACTAGTGGCCACAGCGCGCGCCGGCAACGTCATTGGTGGGGGAGACTGGTCACAAAACCGCTTAGTACCAGATATTATGCGGGCAGTATTTGAGGGTGATGGAATTGTAACTCTTCGTAATCCTGAGTCTACAAGACCTTGGGAGCACGTGCTAGAATCTGTTTCGGGTTATCTCATTTTAGGTATGCGTCTTGGTGAAGGTGATAAAGGGGTGTCTGGCAATTGGAACTTTGGTCCAAGCTCAGAAGCTTTTATATCGGTAGGAGAGGTGACTAGCAAAACGTTAAATTTTCTTGATAAAGGGACTATGAAGATAGAACGTGACGATACCAAACATGAAGCTAATGAATTAGTCCTTGATGTTACTAAAGCTAACCGTTTGCTCGGTTGGTATTCTAAGTGGAGTATTGATGAAACTCTATTAAAGACAGCTGAGTGGTATCGGATTACTAATGACGATCCATCATCAGCACTTGCAGTGACTAATCGTCAAATAGAAGAATATTTTTATTTCCAAAAATAAACCTATGAAAATAGTCATTTTAGCTGGAGGACTTGGTACGCGCATTATGGAGGAAACTAATGTTAGACCTAAACCAATGGTCGAAATTGGTGGAATGCCAATCCTTTGGCACATAATGAAAATTTATTCTCATTATGGATTTAACGACTTTGTAATCTGTCTTGGCTACAAAGGTGAATATATCAAAGAGTGGTTCTCACTCTATAACCTTCGTCAGAATGATGTAACCTTTGATTTTAGTGCTGGTAGTATGAAGATTCATGATGGTATCAAGGAACCATGGAAGGTGACTTTGGTGAATACTGGTGCCGATACGATGACTGGGGGCAGGTTACTCCGACTTAAGGAACTAATTGGAAGTGAGAGATTCATGATGACTTATGGTGATGGGGTAGGTAATGTGGATATTCAAAAATTACTAGAGCATCATGAAAAGGGCGGAAAGTTGAGTACTGTAACAACTTTTATTCCAGGCGGACGTTTCGGTGTGGTAGAAATAGACGACAGTAATCAAGTGACGGCTTTTAGTGAAAAGACTGATAATCAAAAGAGAATCAATGCTGGTTTTTTTATTCTTGAACCTAGGGTATTTGATTATTTAAAAGATGGTGATGCAACTATTTTTGAGCAAGAACCCCTAAAGACCTTGGCAAATGAAGGGCAGCTAATATCCTATCCACACGAGGGATTTTGGCACCCAATGGATACACTGAGCGATAAGCATAAACTTGAGGAAATGTGGAGATTAAACCAGGCACCTTGGAAGGTATGGGAATAGAAGCTTCATCTACACTTTATCTTTACTTGTTATGGTTGTATTATTTAATTTATAATGGATTATAAAACGTTAGCAAAAGAAGCTCGGATTGCAGTTTTAGGCATGGTGCATAAAGCACAGCTATCGCACATAGCCTCTAATTTTAGTGTGATAGATATTGCAACGGTTCTCTATGAGAATGTAAATCTTGCAAAAGATAGGGTTGTTTGGTCTGCAGGCTGGAAAGCGGCTACTGTTTATTACTTTTTAAACAAGAAATCCATCCTATCCGATGAACAACTAGCACAGTTTCCCAACGCTCCATTTTATGGGTTAGCTGAAACGGAAGTTCCCGGCGTGGAGGTTAATGGCGGATCAATGGGTCACGGACTTTCAGTATCGGTAGGTATGGCTCTTGCTAAGAAACGTTCAAAAGAGGAGGGTATTGTCTACTGTATTCTCTCGGAAGGTGAACAGAATGAAGGGTCGGTATGGGAGGCTGTAATGATGGCGTACCACCATACTCTAGATAATCTAGTTGCAATTATTGACGTCAATAAGATTCAAGCTACTGGCTTCACAAAAGACATTCTTAATCTTGAGCCTTTGGAGGATAGGTGGCGCGGTTTTGGATGGGACGTTGTACGTATAGACGGACATTCTTATGTCGAAATTGAGTCAAGTTTGAAAAAAAGCTCGGGTAAACCGAAAGTTATAATTGCCGACACTATAAAAGGTAAAGGGGTAAGCTTTATGGAAGGATTGCTTCTGTATCACTATAAGAGTCTCGATAATGAAACCTATAATAAGGCACTAAGTGAATTACAAAATGACTGAAAAACAACCACCACAATTAAGAAAGGTATTTATAGACACCTTGACGGAGCTTGCTACAAAGGATCCAAAAGTAATTTTGATTATTGCAGATGTAGGATATTCGTATTTTGAATCTTTTGCTGAGAGATTTCCTAATCAATTTTTAAACGCAGGGGTAGCTGAACAAAACATGATGGGCATGGCAGCTGGTATGGCAAGAGAGGGCTGGAAACCTTATGTTTATACAATGAGTAATTTCGTCCTGCTTAGACCGTTTGAACAGGTTCGAAATGATATATGTTACGGAAAAGCAAACGTTAAGCTTGTTGCTGTGAAGGGCAGCACTTCTTATAAATTCTATGGCATGAGCCATAATTTAGTAGAGGGAGAAGAGAAAAATCTACTAAAATTCTTACCGAATTTAAATCATTTTTTCCCCTTGTCTGATGGGGAACTCAGAAAGCAAATTAATGAAGAGTATTCTCGATTTGGGCCAGCCTATTTTTCTCTGTAGCCTCTAGTCTAAATGAACAAGCTTAAAAAAAACAGCGTAGCTATCTTGGGGGTGACTGGATATATTGGACGCGCTCTTTTGAATGAAATCCATAATAATCCTGAATGGGAGGTTGTTGGATATTCGCGAGATGTTGATGCTGCTATAAATACTTTAGCAAGTTACAACGTGTCCCATGGTGACATCAAAAATTATGAAGAGTTACTAGATAACAAGTACGATGTGCTTGTTAACGTCACTGGAATCGGTAGCCCGAAAAAATTACATGAAGACCTCGGAGCGGTATTTGCGGTGACGGAAGAGATGGATAGGGTTGTTTTTCAATATTTAGATAAATATCCAGATACTAGAACTTTTAACATCTCATCAGGAGCGGTATATGGTATATCTTCTGGTGATTACGTTGGGCCGAATTCCATAGCCACTTTCGCTGTTAATTCGCTCAATTTAAGAGACAGTTATGCTTTAGCAAAGCTTCATAGTGAAGGTAAACATCGTGCAAGAAGTCAATCTTCCATAGTAGATTTACGTGTATTTGCTTTTGTGAGTCGATATTTAGATGCCTCTGATTTATTTTTAATTTCTGAGATTGCACATTCTTTGAAGAAGAAAACCTCACTAAAGACAAATTCAGTCGATTTGGTGCGTGACTTCACTACGGCGGGCGATCTTGTAGCTGTATTAAAATTTCTGGTGGGCAGAGAACCTGTAAACGATGTTTTTGATATGAGGAGTAAAGAACCTCTATCCAAGTTAGAACTTTTACACAAATTAAAAGAGGAGTTGGGATTGACTTTTGAAGTAGAGGAGATGAATGATTCTAGTCCGACGGGCGTTAAAAATGTGTATGCGCCAACAGAGAGTCGGCTGGAATCACTAGGATACTCACCTCAATACAGCTCGACTGAAAGCGTTATGTCTGAGCTCAAGGCGTTTCTGACTCTTTGATTTTCTTTAGACGTACAATAAGTATGAATGGCAGAGCCAATAAAGTGTAAGAAATAAATGTGGACCATGCAGCACCTACGATTCCATATTTTGGTATTAAGTATAGGTTTAGAAGTATATTTAATACGGCGGTAAGAAACGAGGTTACAAAAATCAATACCTTTCGATTCTCCGCAATAAGGAAGAAGCGAGTCACTATATCTAGAGAGGCCCAAATTCCTGTCCATACATATATGACGAAGACTGTAGCGCTTGCTGCAAAAGCTGGACCATAGAGTAATACCATCAATGGTCCAGCCAATAGTGAAGCTGGTAAAGCTACCAGTATTCCTGAAAGTACCATAAACCCTGATAGGATAATTAATCGTTTCTTATACTCATGAACACCGACAGATTTTGCGTTGATTATTGCTGGAAAAAGAGACGAGGCTATTATAGCTGGAATGAAAAGCCAGACTTCTGCGATTCTTACCGCTGCGTCATATAAGCCTACTGCTGAACTGTCTACTAAAGGTTTTAACATTACTTGATCGATGCGAGCATAAATAGTGGAAAATGCGGCAATAAAAATGAAAGGCCAAGAGTCTTTAAGGAGTTGAATAGCAATAGTTTTGTTAAAACGCCAAGCAAATAGGTTTCCGTAATGTTGAGTTCGAATATGAACGAGCAAGGTAGCATATAGTGCTGCCTCCAACAATAAGATCACTCCTATGTACACTACACCTTGACCGAAAAAGATAACTATTAACTTTAAAATGTTTAATGTCAGCGAAACTATCAGAGTTATGATGGATGTATATTTCTGAGCCACATCAGCTTGGAATTCATAGCCAATTATGTTGAAAGCGTTAAAGATGAAAGTGCCGGCAAGTGTGAGTATGACCATACGTGACACGTCATCCTTGGATAATAAAAAAGCAAAGATTATCGTCAGGCTTGTGGCCAGTACTCCAGCAAGCAATTTAAGTACAAAAGCTGAACCCAGATATTCGTTGCGTTGTTCTGGATATTTAATTAGGTCGCGATAGAGTATGTTGTCTAATCCTAAGGAAGCTATGATAGAAAATAACCCAATAAAAGAAATAGCATAGCTTAGTTGTCCGTAGTTCTCCGGACCAAGGTAACGGACAAGATAGATGGCTACAAAGAAAGCAATAACTGTATTGATAGTACGAACAAAAAGTGCCCACAAAGTGTTGGTTGCGTAGCGCTTAAAACCACTACTGTCCCATCGACCGATTAGTTTCATGTAGATCCAATCAGGCAGGATCTTCTTTAGTAGATTGTTTAGAAAAATAGTCACGTTATTTGAGGCCATCTTGGGCTAGGTACCAATTGTAGGTCTCTTTAATACCTTCATGAAGGGCTATTTTGTGTTTCCAGCCAAGAGAGTGGAGTTTAGAAACATCCAAGAGTTTACGGGGGGTTCCATCCGGCTTTTCAGAGTCCCACACAAGCTCGCCTTTATAACCCACTATGTCCCGGACAAGTTCCGCCAACTCCTTGATGGTCACATCTTCACCGGTGCCAACATTAACTATCTCTGAATCATTGTAAGTGTTCATTAAATGAACCGCTGCGTCGGCTAGGTCATCAACGTGAAGGAACTCGCGCATAGGGCTACCGGTACCCCACATAGATACGGTTGGGGAATTGGTTTCCTTCGCTTCGTGAAATTTACGGATGAGGGCAGGGAGGACGTGTGAACTCTCTAAGTCGAAGTTATCGTTTGGACCATAGAGGTTGGTCGGCATTAGGCTAATGAAATTAGTGCCGTACTGTTTGTTGTACGATTGGCACATCATTATTCCGGCAATCTTGGCAATGGCGTAGGCTGCGTTTGACGGCTCAAGTGGCCCTGATAGCAAATACTCTTCTTTAATCGGTTGGGGAGCAAGCTTAGGATAGATACAAGAACTACCTAAAAAACAGAGCTTAGTAACACCACTTTGGTGTGCACCATGAATGATGTTGTTCTGAATGACGAGGTTCTGGTAGATAAAGTCAGCCGGATGCTCCTTATTGGCAAGAATGCCACCTACTTTGGCGGCAGCGTCAAAAATATATTCGGGTTTTTCTGTGGCGAAGAATTCTGTAACTGCCTTCTGGTCGAGGAGATTAAGTTCGTCCCGCGTTTTCTTTATGATATTTGTGTAGCCAGCGGATTCAAGTGATCGCACGATGGCAGAGCCGACCAGTCCGCGGTGTCCGGCCACATAGATTTTCGAAGTCTTTTCCATAGTTGTTTAGTAAAAGAGAGTGAGTAAAAAAGTTATTGTCCTTTCTTTATTCTGAATCTGTTCGCACCTCAAAACCACCATCTTTTAAGTGGAGCTCTCGCTTGGCCTCGCTCATATCATGCTCAACCATTTCCTTAACCATTTCTTTAAAACCGATACGACGCTTCCAGTTTAATTTTTGTTCAGCGTGACTTGGGTCACCAAGTAGATTCTCTACTTCAGTTGGTCGATAGTACCGAGGATCAACGGCCACCACCACCTTACCAGTTGACACATCAATGCCTGTTTCGTTTTCACCCTCACCTTCAAAATTAAGCTGGATACCCACTTCCTCAAAAGCTAACTTACAAAAATCACGCACACTGTATTGTTCACCGGTTGCAAGTATATAATCGTCGGGCAGGTCTTGCTGAAGCATTAGCCACATACCTTCAACATAGTCTTTGGCATGACCCCAGTCGCGTAAAGCATTTAGGTTGCCTAAATACACAGTGTTCTGTAGTCCAAGTTTAATGCGACTGACTGCACGAGTGATTTTTCGAGTTACAAAAGTCTCTCCACGACGAGAGGATTCATGATTGAAAAGAATTCCATTACTTGCGTGTATACCGTACGCCTCACGATAATTAATCGTAATCCAGTGAGCATAGAGTTTGGCGACGCCATACGGACTGCGGGGATAGAAGGGGGTATTAAGAGATTGAGGTGCAGGAGCCGCGCCAAACATTTCCGAAGTTGAGGCCTGATAGAAGCGGGTCTTTTTTTCTAGACCAAGGAGACGAATAGCTTCTAGAATTCTAAGTGTGCCAAGGCCATCAATATCACCCACATACTCAGGAGTTTCAAAGGAGACCTTCACGTGACTCATGGCACCAAGGTTGTATATTTCGTCAGGCTGCACCTCTTGTATGAGGCGGATAGTGTTGGTGCTGTCACTTAGGTCACCATAGTGGAGTATAAGCTTTCGATCTTTCATTTCTGGCCCTTGGTACAGGTAATCAATTCGTTCAGTATTGAAGGAACTTGAACGACGAATAATTCCGTGTACCTCGTACCCCTTCTCAATCAGTAGCTCAGCAAGGTAGGACCCATCCTGTCCGGTGATTCCAGTAATCAGTGCTTTTTTCATGTTAGTAGACATTATATATGTATATGTCTGGAGAAGTAAAATTTTAATACCTCCATATTTAATATTGGCTTTGGTCAAAAGTGACACTTGCGGTATAGTTTCTCCAATATGAATCCCGTTAGAGTTTAATAGTGTTATGTACTACGTTTATATACTAAAAAGCGAAACTTCAGGACTTTGGTATACTGGCACAACCAATGATTTACGGAAGCGTTTAAGTCTACATAACAAGAAGCAATCGACTTGGACCAAAGGAGGAGTTCCGTGGACATTGATTTATTACGAAGCGAGTTTATCAAAGGAAGACGCTTTTGCTCGAGAAATTTACCTCAAGACAGGTATGGGTAAGAGGTACCTCAAGAATAGACTCAAATGCTTCCTAACTCTAACGGGATGAAAGACTTACTTAAATGGGTGATGTACGGGGCGGTGTTTACGGTCCCTTTTGTTTTATTGATAGTTTCTGGGTCCATGTTCTTTCCGTTCATTACGGGAAAAAACTTCGCTTTTAGAATTTTGGTGGAGATTGGCTTTACTGCTTGGGTGCTTTTGATGTTGATTGATCAGGTGTATCGTCCACGTTTGTCATATATATGGTATGCGATACTCGGTCTCCTGGGCGTAATGTTTATCGCCAATCTCTTTGGTGAATACTCACCAAAGAGTTTTTGGAGTAATTACGAACGTATGGAAGGTTGGGTGACACTACTGCACTTCTCAATGTACTTTGTGGTGCTAGGGTCAGCTTTGACTACTGAAAAGCTATGGAATCGCTTTTTTAATGTTGCTTTGGTAGCGGCGGTAATTATGTCTCTGTACGCACTTGGGCAGGTATCTGGCGTGACAGAGGTTAGTCAGGGAGCGAATTGGCGAGTAGACGGACGTCTTGGTAACTCCTCATACCTTGGTGTTTATATGTTGTTCCATATATTCATAGCGGCCTGGTTGCTCATCCGCACCAAGGCGATTAATCTGAAAATTCTTTATGGTGGATTGATCGCGCTTTTTGTCTTCATTCTGACGCAGACTGGTACTCGTGGTGCGGTGTATGGCTTGATTGGTGGCAGTATTTTGGCCTTCTTGTACTTGGCTATAATGGCGCCAAAGGGTGCCGCTATTAAAAAATGGGCTCTAGGCGGATTATTGGTTGTGGTTCTTTTGGTCGGGGGGGTGTGGTCTATTCGCGATACGGAGTTTGTGAAGAACAGTCCAGTCTTAAGTCGTTTTGCCGGCACGACTTTGTCTGAAGGTAATATTCGCTTCATGGTCTGGCAAATGGCTATAGAAGGAGTGAAGGAAAGGCCGATTTTGGGCTGGGGACAGGAGAATTTCAGCTATGTGTTTAATAAATATTACAATCCGGCACTTTATGGTGCGGAGCCTTGGTATGACCGTACCCACAATATCTTTTTCGACTGGCTCATTGCTGGTGGGGTATTGGGGTTGTTTGCTTATCTAGCGATACTTATCAGTAGCTTGTGGTATTCGGTACTGCAACCTTTCTATGTTCGTCTTAAAAATGGTGTTGATACTCATATACATTTCTCTGTATATGAGCAAGCTCTCATTTTGGGTCTTCTGGCAGCGTATATGTTCCATAACTTGTTTGTCTTTGACAACCTGGCCAGCTGGATTTTCTACGCGGTAGTATTGGCGCTCATTCATAGTCGAGTCAGTTACGAATGGAAATCTATTTCAAGTATTACCTTTAGTCAGGCTGTCTGGCACAACGTTGTCTTGCCAAGTGGGGCTGTTGTTCTTTTGCTCACGATTTACTTTGTGAACGTCCCATCAATGTTGGCTGCACAAAATATTATTGATGCTTATCGGGCCACTGGAGTCTCTCCCAAACTAGAGATGTTTGAAAAGGCTTTTAACCGAGGTGGTTTCGCTGACCAAGAAATATTTGAACAAACCGCTCAGGTTGGCGGGCAACTCTATAGCAATCCTGCTGCCAGTGAGTCTGATAAGGAGGCTATAGTAAATTTGTTTACTAGGTTGGAAGGGGAGATGATGGCAAAGAAGCCAAATGACGCACGGCTCTACATTGTCGCTAGCAACTTCTATCGAACGATGGGGGATTTGAATTTGACAATGTCGTCTCTCGATAAGGCTGAAAAGCTTTCTCCAAACAAACAAGCAATAAAAGAAGAACAAGGTGTCGTATATATGATGGCGGGACGAAGTGAGGAAGCAATTGAACGTTTTCAAACCGCCTACGAATTAGATGAAAGAAACGAAAGAGGGAAAGTACGTCTAGCGACCGCATATCTTTTTGCTGACAATCAAGCAGAATTTGAGAAGTTGATAAACTTAGAGACCCTACATGAAAATCCCGGCCTTCTATCTGTAGTGATAAACGAACCATTGCTCTTGTCGGTTGCTTATCAGAAGAAAGATTACCCTCTCTTAGAATTCATTACTAAAGAGAGAATCCAAGTGGCACCATCGGAGCAGGGCCTTCGGACTAATTTGGCAGCTTTGTATTTTGAACAAGGTAAGTATGGTGATGCTAGAACAGTGATAGAAAAGGCTATTGCAGAAATACCAGCCTTCAAGGCTGAAGGTGAAGCGCTATTAGAAGAAATAGATTCGGCCCAAAACTAGTATGCACAGAGATATTAAAGAGAACGTACTCTTGTCACAGTACACGACTTTTGGTATCGGCGGAGAGGCAGAATTTTTTGCAGTTGCGGAAAATGAGGAAGACCTAGTCTGGCTTGCAGGCCACGCCTTGGAGCGCGGTCTTCCAGTTAGTATTTTGGGGGGAGGATCAAATCTCTTGGTGGGTGACAGGGGTGTTACGGGTCTTGTTATTAAAAACGAGATTAAAGGCATTAGTCATGAGGTCCAGGACGAAAATGTTTTGGTAACTGCTGGTGCAGGGGAGGAATGGGATTCTTTTGTTCTGCACACAGTGAAAGCAGGTTGGTGGGGCCTAGAAAATCTTTCAGCCATTCCTGGTACGGTGGGAGCAACACCAATACAAAATGTTGGCGCGTACGGTGTTGAGGTAGGGGGGCTGATTAAGGAAGTAAAAGTCTATTCGCTTCGTGAACAGAAATTCTTAGTGATGACTCAAGCGGAATGTTGCTTTGGTTATCGTGATTCTATTTTTAAATCAGAGTTGGGCAGGGACTTAGTAGTTGTCAGTGTGACCTATGCTTTACGTGTTACTCCTAACCCACAAATTCACTACAAGGATTTGGCAGAATATTTTTCCAGTCGAGTAGGACTCCCTTCACAGGAAGAGATTCGAAACGCAGTAATAGAGATTAGATCAAAAAAATTTCCTGACTGGAAACAACTTGGTACTGCTGGATCGTTTTTCAAAAACCCTATCATTAGTACGGAGCATTTCAATAAACTCTCAGAGCTATATGCTGGTTTACCAGGGTATCTAACTACGGATGGGATGATGAAGGTGTCACTCGGTTGGATATTAGACAAGGTGTGTGACCTACGAGGAGTTCGTGAGGGAAACGTAGGTACGTACGAAAAACAATCTTTAGTCTTGGTTAATTATGGGGGAGCAACAGAAGTGGAAGTGAGTAATTTTGCAGAGACTATAAAAGACGCAGTGTCAGAGAAGACGAAGATAGAAATTGAAATGGAACCACAGAGATGGTGAGGAACGAATAAGCAAAAACAGCGCGACAATTTTATACAAAATTGTCGCGCTGTTTTTATTTTTACAAAAAAATCTAATCAAAATGTTTTTTTATTTTTTAAAAAAATAAATTTATGATTTGATAAGTAAAAAATAAAATTTTGACTTATCCCCAACAAAAAAATATTTATGCTGTTAAAAAATATTTTGTGCGTGATAATTATAGATAAGCAGATATTTTTTCTAAAAACTTTTTAAAAAAATATCGCGGTCGAAGTTTTTTATAAATACAAATTTCTCATCACACATCATGCCAGCAAAAAAGAAGAAGGCACGTAAGGTAGCAAAGAAAGCTACTAAGAAAGTAGCCAAGAAGAAGACTGCAAAGAAAGCTGCAAAGAAAGCTACTAAGAAAGTAGCCAAGAAGAAGACTGCAAAGAAAGCTGCGAAGAAGACCGCTCGTCGAAAATAATCTCCTAGCTTAGAAAACGCCGCACACACTGTGCGGCGTTTTCTTTTCATCCGCATTTACAGGTGTATAAATTACGCAGTCTACGGGACAGTTTCGTGGCAGGTCCGATTTGTGATATGCTGATTTTCTGCTCAATTATCCTTTCATTATGTCAATTTTAGACCGATTTTTTGGACCCTCCTATACCAAGGAGTTGAAGACGATTAAACCCTTAGTTAACAAGGTAAATTCTTTAGAAGCCGATCTTTCTACCTTGTCATTAGACGAATTGAAGGAAAAGACTGCAGGCCTGAAGTCCCGCCTTAAGGGTGGTGAGAGTGTTGAGTCAGTTCTACCAGAGGCTTTTGCTTTGGTTCGGGAATCTGCTAAGCGTACTTTAGGACTTAGACACTACGACGTACAGATTATTGGCGGTACACTTCTACATCGCGGAAAGATAACGGAAATGCGTACTGGAGAAGGAAAGACTTTGGTGGGTACTCTACCGGCTTACTTAAATGCCTTGTATGGAGAAGGTGTTCATATCATTACTGTTAATGATTATTTGGCACGACGTGATGCTGTTTGGATGGGCCAGGTTTATACGGCACTCGGACTTTCAGTGGGTGTCATCAATCACAACGCTTCTTATTTATATGACGAGTCACATCAAGAAAGTGATGAACTACGCGACCAAGAAGGTTCTTTCAAGGTTCATTATGAATTCTTGCGTCCTTGTACTAGAAAGGAAGCTTACTTAGCCGACGTGACTTACGGTACGAATAGTGAATTTGGTTTTGACTACTTGCGCGACAATATTGAATTTGAAGCTGATAAGATTCGTCAACGTGGTCACAAGTACGCTATTGTGGATGAGATAGACTCAATCTTGATTGATGAGGCTCGTACTCCGCTTATTATATCCGCACCGGCAGATACGGGAGCTGACCTTTATAAGACTTTCTCCAGAGTAGCTGCGCGGTTGGTTTTGGATGAACACTACTTGGTGGATGAGAAGCACAAGAGTGCTACCTTAACTGACGCTGGAGTGGAGGAAGCAGAGAAGATGTTGGGCCTTGATAATATTTATACTGATAAAGGCATCAAGTATGTACACCATCTAGAAACAGCTGTGCGGGCGAAGGCTTTATATAACCGTGACAAAGAATACGTAGTGCGTGACGGTGAAGTGGTAATTGTAGACGAATTTACTGGACGTCTTCAGCCGGGACGTCGATGGTCTGATGGTCTTCATCAGGCTGTAGAAGCTAAAGAAGGAGTTGAGATTCAACGTGAGAGTCGTACTTATGCCTCTATCACTTACCAAAATTACTTCCGCATGTACGACAAGCTTTCGGGAATGACAGGGACCGCCCTTACTTCAGCCGAAGAGTTTTATACCGTTTATGGTCTAGAGGTTGTGCCAGTCCCAACTAATACAGAGGTGGTTCGAATCGACAAGAATGACCTTATCTTCCAGACTGAAAAAGGAAAGTTTGCGGCCATTGCGCGCAAGGTAAAAGAGATAAACTCTACAGGACAGCCACTCTTGATTGGTTCAGCCTCAATAGATAAGAATGAGCTCTTGTCTTCCGAACTACATAAAGAAGGCATTAAACACGAAATCTTAAACGCCAAGAATCATGAGCGGGAAGGAGAGATAATCGCGGAAGCGGGAAGAAAGGGTGCAGTTACCTTAGCTACCAACATGGCTGGTCGCGGTGTCGACATTAAACTTGGTGGTGCTACAGCTAGCAAAGATGAAACAGAAGAAGTTAAGAGCTTAGGAGGATTGTTTGTCCTTGGTACTGAGCGTCATGAGGCGCGTCGTATCGACAACCAGCTACGTGGACGTTCTGGTCGTCAGGGAGATCCTGGTGAGACACAGTTTTATGTTTCGATGGAGGACTCACTGATGCGAGTCTTTGGTGGAGATCGTATCAAGAGTTTGATGGGTTCATTTGGGATACCGGAAGATCAGCCGATAGAAAACCGTATACTAAATAAACAGCTTGAGGCTGCCCAGACTCGTATTGAGGGCTTTCATTTCGACGCTCGTAAACAAGTTTTGGCTTATGACGATGTTATCAATAAGCAACGACAAGTCATCTATGCACGGCGCAGTCGTTTGCTCCTTGGTGATCAAGCAGAGGTAAATCAGATGTTGTCTGAGGTGACTGAATTATTGCCAGAAACAGCAGAGATATTAGATAAGAAAAAAATGGAGTTCGGAGAAGCAGCTTGGTCGGAAATAATCCGCAAACTCTTCCTACAAGTAACGGACATCATTTGGGTGGAGCATTTGGAGGTGATGAATTACACACGCTCTAGCGTGACTCTGCGTGCCTACGGACAGCGGGACCCATTGATTGAGTACCGAAAGGAGGCGTCCAGGCTCTTTAAAGAGATGCAAGAGAGTACTTTAAGGCGAGTCGCCGAGATACTACCTAATGTCCAGCCTGAGGCCATTGCTAAAGAAGAAGAGGAATTAAAACGAGTAGCCAAGGCGGCGCAAGCCATTGGTGACAAGGTTGATAATAAAAAAGGTCCGCGTAGCAGTGATAAGTCTTACGGACGCAATGACCTCGTCAAGATTACTGACGGCACGAACGTAAAAGAAATGAAATTCAAGAAGGCTGAAGCACTTCTCGATAGCGGAGAATGGAAGTTGGTGACCAACTAGAAGGTACAAAAATCCCCTGCAGTGCAGGGAATTTTTGTACCTTCTAGAGTAGTTGTAGTAATCAGATTTGGGGTTAGTGTTTAATAGTGCTAATTATGGGACAATTATAAAAGATGCGAATCAGTCAAGACCGTATCAGCTAACTTATTGTAAATATATGAAACTCATTCTCCACGTACTCATCGTCGCTTTGGCCCTACTGGTATCTGCTTACATTATTCCAGGTATCGAAGTAGCTAGTGTCTATATAGCCATAATTGCGGCTTTGATACTTGGTCTACTCAACTTAGTCATAAGACCGATTCTGTTTATTCTAACCCTACCGTTGACCATCATAACCTTCGGACTTTTTGCCTTCGTCTTAAATGCGCTCATCTTTTGGTTCGCCGCTTCTTTCATCGAGGGCTTTACGGTCACTGGTTTTATACCCGCACTTTTAGGTTCTATCGTGGTATCAATTGCTAGTGCACTAGCAAGCAAGGAATAGAACTTCCAAAAGGTCTTTAGAAAGCGTCCCACGCTTTCTCAACTCCAACTAGCACAACTGCACCACAAGGGCACTTCTTGTTTCAATGTCGCATTAGATTTCTTAAAGTTCTCGAGTCTGCAGATATAAAAAACACCGCACAGGTTGTGCGGTGTTTTTTATTTATGCTACGTCACTAGCTAGTTGCCGTCATCCTCATCCTCATCCTCGTCCTCGTCAGACTCAACGCTATCTACATCCTCATCCTCATCCTCGTCCTCGTCAGACTCAACGCTATCTACATCTTCCTCCTCATCTTCCGCTACCTGGCTACGTAATTTTTGTAATTGTTCAATAGCTAATTTCAGTAGTGGACTATTGTCACCACGCTCAGCGTCAATTGTTTGTAGACGTTCGATAATTGCATCAAATAAAGCGGTGCGTTCACCGCTACGCATTTCTCTAGCGGCTTCACTGATCGTATTTCCTGGACCCGAATTTAAGGAATCTTCATCGTCGTCATCAGTTGGCTGACCGGCTTTTTCACGAAGTTCTTTAATTCGTTCCTCTGCTTGTCTTCGTAGTTCTTCAAGTTGTTCTTTGTTTTTGGTACGGAGTTCTTCAACCTCAAGTTTTTGTTGGTCACTTAATTCATTAATAGCATCTTTGCTTTTTTCACGCATCTCATTAATGCGAGCTCGAGCTTCTTCTATACGTTGTTTAATTTGCTCTTTTTGTTCGCTACTTAGGTTGGAGCCGACAGTATCGGGTATAGTTTGGGCATTGGCAGTTGATACAAATGCTAATGCAAAAAAAACAGATAATATAAACCCGATTAATATGGTGGTTGGCAGTTTGTGGGCGGCGGTTTTTAACATGTTGTATATTTTTGGTAAATTAAATAAGAATAGAGGCCCGACCCAAACAGGGACGTGCCTCCAATGCGTATATAGTAACCCGTATTTGTCTAGACCGAATTGATGATTGTGGATAGTGGTTATTTGACCGAAGCTTCTAATGAAGAAATTCGCCATTTGTGTAAGTCATATACAGCTAAGCTAATTTGTGTTATTAATACGGCCACTATGTTTGTAGATGAAATAACTATAAAAGCCAGCGCTGGTAATGGAGGCGACGGTGTCGCCCGTTGGAGGCAAGAAAAATTTAAACCACTCAGTGGTCCGGCTGGAGGCAATGGTGGTAGAGGAGGAAGCGTGTATGTTCGCGCTGTTCGTGATTTATCGTTGCTCTCTAAGTACACTGGTTCAAAGGTTTTTAAGGCAAAGGATGGTGAGCAGGGGCGTAGCCTTAGTCAACACGGCAAGGCATCTGAAGACCTTTATATAGATGTTCCAGTAGGTTCTAGGGTAACTGACCTTGGGCGTGGACGCACTGTAGAGTTGGAACAAGAAGGACAGACTGAGAAGATATTGGAGGGCGGGCGTGGAGGGCTCGGAAATGAGCATTTTAAGTCCTCAGTTAACCGATCACCCCTTGAAACAACTAAAGGGAAAAAGGGAGAAGAAGGAGATTTCTTAATTGAGTTAGCCCTCGTGGTGGATGTCGGTTTAATTGGTAAGCCAAATGCTGGAAAATCTACTTTACTCAATGCTCTCACCAATGCCCACTCTGCAGTAGGTTCTTATCCCTTTACTACATTAGAGCCACACCTCGGTGATTTGTACGGCTTTGTTTTGGCTGACATTCCAGGGCTAATTGAGGGAGCGTCAGAAGGTAAAGGGTTGGGTCACAAATTTTTAAAGCATATTTCTAAGACAAAAATGCTCCTGCACCTGGTCTCCTTAGAAGAAGATGATCCAAAAAATGCATATTATACAATTTTGAAAGAGCTATCTGCCTATGATAAATCTGTAGCAGATAAGGAAACGTGGGTTGTTTTCACTAAAAAAGACCTTGTTTCTCAACAAAAAATTGACGAGGTATTGAGTAGTATTGACACCCCTCAAAATCGTGTGTTTGTAATATCGACTTTGACCGCCGAAGGGGTAAAAAACCTGCAAGATTCACTAACTCAGAATCTTAAAAACAAGTAAATGTTCCAGATTGGTGTACTTACACACATGTATATGTGTGTTTAGAATTATCTAAACAAACAGGAGAAACAAACTCTTGTAATCGGAAGTACCAAAAGGTAATATAAGTGTCAATTATGAGCACTTACAAACCAACTATTGGAATCGAAGTCCACGCCGAATTGAACACAAAAAGTAAAATGTTCTGTGCGTGCAAAAATGATCCGCACGCCAGTTTACCCAACACTAATATATGTGCGGTTTGTCTGGCCCATCCAGGTACACTTCCGCGGGTTAATGCTGAAGCAATTAAAAAAGTGCTGATTCTAGGGCAAGCTATAAAAGGGGAGATTGCTGACTTTAGCGAGTTCGATCGAAAGCAGTACTTTTACCCGGATATACCAAAGGCCTATCAGCTGAGCCAGTACGCATATCCCTTTGTGAAGGGTGGGGAGTTAGCTGGGGTGGCAATAACTAGGGTCCACCTAGAGGAAGATACTGCCAGAAGCTCACACACTAATGCAAATGAAAGTAACACTAATGCAAATGGACATAGTGCCGTTGATTTCAATAGGGCAGGAGTACCGCTTATGGAACTCGTGACCGAGCCAGTTATACACGATGCAGATACGGCTTCGAACTTCGTTAAGGAACTTCAGCTTATGCTACGTACACTCGGTATATCTGAAGCTAATATGGAAAAGGGCGAGATGCGAGTAGAGGCCAATATCTCAATTAGTAAAACAGATCAGTTAGGTACTAAGGTTGAAGTTAAAAACCTCAATTCCTTCAAGGCAATGAGTCAGGCAATAGAGTTTGAGATATCTCGTCAAACCGAGATATTGGATAAAAACGAGGCTGTAAAACAGGAAACTCGTGGTTGGGATGAAAATAAATCTCGTACTTTTCTACAAAGATCTAAGGAAAAAGCTGATGAATATCGTTATTTTCCTGACCCTGACATACCAAAGTTCGTGATTTCTGAGATTGATATGTTTAGCCGAGATAATTTATCCAATGCTACACGAGATATCCCTGAAAATATAAGGATTAAATACCGAGATATCGGCTTAACGGAAAATCAGATAGAGATGTTACTTTTAAATCCTGCGCTACGTAACTTCTTTGAAGTTGGATTTGTTGCTACTTCAGAAGATCGTGGAGCTGAGTCCACTAGAATGGCAGCAAACTACTTAACTTCAGATGTGGCTGGCCTCTTGTCTGCCAATCCAGAACTAAAATTAGACATGGTTGCTGTACCAGGTTTTGTAAAACTAGTTTTCATGCTCCAGAAGGGAGAAATAGGCTCACGAGTAGCAAAGGATTTACTACCTCAGGTACTCTTTGAACTAAAGGATCCAGAAACTGTAGCCAAGGAACAGGGGTTATTACAGTTATCTTCTACTGATGACTTGATGGGTGTGATTCTGAAGGTTATTGAGAGTAATGAGAAGGTGGTTGCCGATTACAAGGCAGGTAAGGAGTCCTCAGTACAATTCTTGGTTGGACAAGCTATGAAGGAAACTAAGGGTTCGGCTAATCCTGCGGTCCTACTTACGTTGTT
Source organism: Patescibacteria group bacterium UBA6201 (assembly GCA_002422025.1). Taxonomy (GTDB): domain Bacteria; phylum Patescibacteriota; class Minisyncoccia; order Phycocordibacterales; family UBA918; genus OLB19. The sequence continues at coordinate 74,016 of DISV01000005.1, forward strand.
TAAGGAGGCTCTAAAATAGGTTTAGTTATACACAGGTATTTGAGGTGTTATAGAGCGAACTAGGTCCTTGATGTTATATAATTCGGTTATGGAGGAAATCTCGGTTAACGGAGAAAATTACGTAAAAGCTAGTATCTTAGCCAAGAATTTTGGCTACACTCCGGATTATATCGGACAACTTTGTCGTGCTGGGCAAGTGAAGTGCACACTTGTTGGACGTAGTTGGTATGTGAATGAAGAGTCGCTTCGAGAACATCGCAAAGGACGTTATCGAAGTAGTTCTGCTAAATCCAAAGAATACTTACGTAAGGCAGTAGAAGATCAGTTATTAGTACCGGTTCAGATGCGAACTACTTCAACGGTAAGATATGAACCAGATGAGAAGGAACTTTTTCCGGCACTGAATAAAACAGAAGAAACTCATCCTATTGCTTCTGAAGATGATAGTTTAGACTTAAAGGTGGCTATAAATAAGCCTCTATTGGTTGAATCGCTGTCAGATAGGCCTGGTGTACCTGTAGCGAGGAAGACTTTAACTAGACATCCTGCACCCGTTTTGCGTACGATTCCTGCTTTACGCCCGATTATAAGCCCCGTACAACCCAACTTAACTGCGAAGTCACAAAAAAGTGGCTTCATTCCGAGTCGGGTATCTACAACGGGTACCTTTGCAATATTTTTAGGAATTTTACTAGTTGAGTCGGTGTTGCTTTTTGGAGTTCTGGGATTAGAGAAGCGCCTCGTTTTGGCCGACAGTAATCAGGCAATGGTTTTGTATGGTTTTGATGCTGATAAGGCACTTGACTCGATAAAATTCTTCCAAAAATAGCACATCTGCATCTATTTTTGAAAGAATTCAAATATGGAAAATTATCAAAAAATAAACTTAGAAGTCTTCAAAAGATATCCCCATTTTGGGGATATTTTTTAACCAATTTAGTCTGATATTACTATAAAATTACTAGTGATGTCAGATAGTACAGAGCCTTCAAACGTAGACACTTCAAAGTCGACAAAATTCCTTTCCGTCAAAGAGGCGGCCACTGTCTCTTCTTATACTACTGCTCACGTAACAAGGCTCGCTCAAAAGGGATTAATCACAGCTGTGCGTGATGGTCGACAATGGCTGATTGATCCAATTTCTCTCCAAAAATTTGTCTGGGATACAGAAGAAAAAAAGAAAGTAAGAAAGGAACAATTACGAAAGGAAAGAGTGGAGGAATTGCATTTATCTAGTACTGGACAAACTCTGGAGGATTCCGATGAGGAGTTTTCAATATTTGATGTTAGAACCGCCGTTGTTTCCGCCGTCTTCACCACTTGTGTAGCATTGTTGTTTTCTCTGGGGAGTGTTTATGATCAAAATGAACAAATCTTTGCTGGTAGTACGGTGGTGTCAGGAGTAGAGAGGTTATCCTATGATTTTAAGGATAGAGTGCTTCCTCGAACTCGCGACCTTTCAGCCACCACTCTCTTATCTGCTCCGATTGCAACATATTCAGGAAAAGTATTGGAATCGTTGTGGTGCGATTTGAAATTACTCTGGTACAAAAATGATAGCTGTGGTGCTCCAGCAATCGAGTACGCTATTCTGCCAATCATAAATAACCGTGATGCTGACCCCGAGACTAATGTCACAGTTAACAATACTTACATCACTAATCCTGTAGAGAGAGAAGTCGTAGAGCGAGAAATTGTCCGTGAAGTTTTTGTCCAAGATGGTCAACTTTCTTTTGCTTCATACATAACTCGTACTGAGTACGACAATCAGGTTGATGCCATAATGCGCTCTATCGAAAATATCGACACGAGCGGAGGTGGTGGAGGTACTAGTAATGTTGCCTCTTTAGAGGATCTTTCTGATGTTGCAGCAATGACTGAAAGTACTGGTGATTTGTTAATTTGGACCGGTTCGACCTGGAGTAATATTGCCACCTCTTCTTTGGGGATTTCCGGAGGTAGTGGCGCAGTCGATTCGGTCAATGGTCAGACTGGTGTAGTGGTACTCGATACTGGGGATGTTTCGGAAAATGGCAATCTATACTTCACCAACGCTCGCGCTCGCGAATCCCTTTCATCATCTGCCACCGGTCTTTCGTACGCAACTTCAACCGGTGTTTTTAGCTTAACAGCCGGATACACCATTCCACTCACTGCCTCAACGACTGAATGGAGTAATACTACTAACCTCGTCACTGCCGGCAGCGCTTCTTGGGACGCTGCTGCAGCTAGTACCACCGCTCTTACTCCTAGCTACCTCCGTGGTCTCTTTTCTAACTCTGCCACCGGCCTCACCTATGACTCTGGCACTGGCGCGACTTCACTCACATCTGGCTACACTATCCCACTTTTAGCTTCAACTACTGAGTGGGTTACTGCGTATGGGTGGGGGGATCACTCACTGCAAAACTACATCCAGCAAAACGACAACGTAGTATTTGGTAATGCCACTACCACTAGCCTGGTGGTTAGTAACAACATCACAACTTCCTTAAACGATGGTTGTGTGGAAGTTGCTGGTGGCATACTTACCTCTACCGGTTCTAACTGTGGGATTGGTAGTGGGGGAATCACTAGCCTAAATGGCCTCACTACATCTTCTCAGTCGTTTGCCACTTCCACCTCAGGAGGTCTTGATCTCAGTATCACTTCTAGTAGTGGTGTACACACTTTCACTGCAGGTCTTTCAGCCGGCTACACCATCCCACTTTCAGCTTCCACCACCGAGTGGGCCAACACTCGCAATATCGTCAACGCCTCTTCAACCCTCTGGGACACTGCATACAGCTGGGGAGATCACAGTACCGCCGGCTACCTAACAACCATCGCTTCTTCCACCATTCGCAACATGTTCTCTAACACTGCCACTGGTCTCACTTATGACTCTGGTACTGGCATCACTTCATTGACAGCCGGCTATACTATCCCACTTACTGCCTCAACAACTGAGTGGTCAACCACATACGGATGGGGAGATCACAGTATCGCTGGCTACTTAACCGAAGTCGCCACTACCACCGTACGTAGCATGTTCTCAACTGGTACTGGTCTTTCATATTCAACTACCACTGGAGAGTTTATCAACACCGGTGTCCTTTCGCTCGGTGGACTAACCGGTGCTGTGGCTACCTCATCTCTCCATGTCTCCACCTCTACATATGCCTTTACGTCCGGTACCTCATCAATCGCTCTTTCACTCGATGGATTTAATTCAACAGACTATCTAACGCTATCCGCTTGGTATGCCACCACCACCGACGCTCTTGATGAAGGTCTAAACAATCTATATTTCACCAACGCTCGCGCTCGTGAATCACTTTCATCATCTGCCACCGGTCTTTCATACGCAACTTCAACCGGTGCTTTTAGCTTAACGGCCGGCTATACCATTCCACTCACTGCCTCTACGACTGAATGGAGTAACACTGCTAACCTCGTCACTGCTGGCAGTGCCTCTTGGGACGCTGCTGCAGCTAGTACCACTGCTCTCACTCCAGCATATCTGCGTGGTCTCTTTTCAAACTCTGCAACCGGTCTTACTTATGACTCTGGTACTGGCGCGACTTCACTTACAGCTGGCTACACTATCCCACTCACAGCTTCAACGACTGAGTGGGCTACTGCGTATGGGTGGGGGGATCACAGTGCGGTGGGATATCTCGTCTCTGGTGATATCGACACTTCCTCCGAACTACTCACAATTGTTTCAGACGAAACCGGCACTGGCTCATTAGTGTTCAACGCTTCGCCAACTTTCACTGGCAACACCACTTTGGCAAATGCCTCTACCACCAACCTCACCGTTTCAGGTAACAGCTATCTCGGTACGGTTGCCTCCGGTACCTGGAACGGTACCGACATCGACATCTCTGACTACACCAATCTCTCAGTCACTGCCACTGGCCTCTCCCTGTCCGGTGATGCTGTAGCACTCACTGCCGGCTATATTATCCCACTTTCAGCTTCAACAACTGAGTGGTCAACCGCGTATGGGTGGGGAGATCACAGTATCGCTGGTTACTTAACCAACATTACTGGTGAATCACTCGAAGACCTGACTGATGTTGCCACAATGACCAAGTCTACTGGTGATCTTCTTTCATGGAATGGTTCAAGTTGGACGAATGTGGCTACGTCATCTCTTGGCTTCAATGACCACGACAGTGTCACTCTTGCTGGTGAAAATTATCTATCACTAGCAACTCAACAAATCACGGCCAACGCCATCAACCCAGATAACCTAGCATCCGCCGACTTCGGTGACTTCACCTGCAACGGTACTACTTGTTCGTTTGATACTGACTCTGTCAGTGACAACGAGATTGATTACACAACAGTCACTCTCAATGACCTAACTTTCGATGTAGGCAACGTTTCGAAGACCGAGTTTGGTTACCTAGATGGAGTCACTTCTGCTATACAAACGCAACTTGATTCAAAACTTTCAACTACCACTGCTGCCTCAACTTACTTAACAATCAACAATAATTTATCTGACCTTGCCTCCACCACTGTGGCCCGCACTAATCTCGGACTTGGTACCGTTGCTCTACTTAACAGTATTGATATCTCTGATAATACCAATCTCTCTGTATCAGCGACCGGCCTCTCCCTGTCCGGTGATGCTGTGGCACTCACTGCCGGCTACACCATCCCACTTTCAGCCTCAACCACTGAGTGGTCAACTGCATACGGATGGGGAGACCACAGTATCGCTGGCTATCTAACCAATATTACTGGTGAATCCTTCTACGACTTAGTTGACACTCAAAGTTCATACACTGCCAACCGTGTTTTATATCAAGGCGGAGGAGGTGTGACTGACTCAGCCAACCTCACCTTCGACGGTTCACTCTTCAGTGTGATTGGTACCGCTTCATCTACAAATCTTTTTACTACCAATGCCACTACCACCAATATCACTGCTTCAGGTCACGCTACTCTTGCTACAGCATCATCTACTAACTTCACTGTCTCAGGTAACTCATATATAGGTACGGTTCTTGGTGGTGCATGGCAGGGAAGCGCAATCGGTGTGCAGTATGGCGGTACCGGAGCAAGTACATTCACTGCCGGAGAAATTCTTGTAGGCAACGGTACTGGAGCCATCACTTCAACCTCAACCGCCAACCTCAAGGCCACTCTTGGACTTAACAATGTAGAAAACACTGCACTCTCTACTTGGGCTGGTTCATCTAACATTACTACCCTTGGTACTATCGTTTCTGGTGTTTGGAATGGAACTACTATAGATGTAGCTCATGGCGGCACCGGAGCTACTACTCTCACCGGTCTCCTTTTAGGTAATGGCACTGGTGCATTCACTGCTACCACCACATTATCTTCTTCTTATATAGAAGATGCTTATGTTCTCAATACTGGCGACTCTATCTCTGGTAACCTAACTTTCTCTGGATTAGCCGCTAATATTGTTCTAGGTTCTAACTGGCTTTCAGGCGATGGAGGAGACGAGGGGCTGTTTGTTGATAGTGTCGGTAAAGTCGGTATCGGGACGGCTTCTCCCACCGCAGCATTATCAATTACTAATGATGGAACATCTGATCTTGATGTCTTGCTTGATAACGGCACAGTTCAAGGAGTATTTGAGTTACAATCAAACAGTGTTGCAAGGTTGGGTACCATAACGAATCATTCATTCGAATTCGTAACCAATAACTCTACTCGTTTTAAGGTAACTAATGCCGGGAATATTGGTATAGGCTCCACCTCTCCATCATCTAAACTCACTGTTCAAGGTGACACCTGGATTGGTGGAAACATTACTGCCACTGGCACTTTAAATATCACTGATCACTCTACTCTAACTACTGCCTCCACCACCAACCTCACTGTCTCAGGTAACAGCTATCTCGGTACAGTTGCCTCCGGTACCTGGAATGGTACCGACATCGACATTAGCGACTACACCAACCTCTCTGTATCAGCGACCGGCCTTGAACTTTCGGGTGATGCTATTGCACTCACAGCTGGCTACACTATCCCACTCACTGCTTCAACTACTGCCTGGAACACAGCCTATAGTTGGGGTGACCACAGCATAGCTGGATATCTAACCAATATTACTGGTGAATCACTTGAAGACCTGACCGACGTAGCAGCAATGACTAAGTCTACCGGTGACCTTCTTTCATGGAATGGTTCAAGTTGGACGAATGTAGCGACTTCAAGCTTAGGGATTACTGGCACTTCCGACGGCGTCGCTTCTTCAAGTGTGGCGTTTTCGGTCCACAAGAATGGGACGAACCAGACAGTGACAGCAAATACATTTACCTTGCTCACTTGGTCCACCGAAGTCTTCGACACCAACAACAACTTCGACCTCACCACTGAACGCTTCACGCCAACGGTGGCGGGGAAGTATATTGCGACCGTTGCGTCGTTTTGTAATGACAGTACAACAAATTGCCAAGTAGCAATATATAAAAATGGTGTCTTGTACTCAAAAAATGTGAATGTTGATCCGAATAATACAGGATCTATGGTAACTACTATTGTAGACATGAACGGTACCACTGATTATCTAGAAGCCTATGGATATGATGGTGGAGGAACTACTATCTCCGGCGCTGCAGAGGTCACCTACTTCTCCGGCGCCCTCATTGCTCCAGCTAACGGCCTCGCCGGCGGTTGGTCTAACGACGGCACGCAGTCATACCTCGCCGACTACACCGACCTCGTAGCTATCGGTACTTCTACTGCCGCCGCAAAGCTCGATGTGTGGGGAAGTGCTGGTTCAACTGACATACTCGGAATTTCTTCAAGTACTGGTTCACGACTCCTCACTGTGACAAGTAACGGTAATGTGGGGATTGGAACCACCACTCCTTCGTCGAAACTCTCCGTCTACGGTGACGTTCTGCTCGAAGGCTCAAGCCGTTATCTAAACTTCGGTAGTACTGCAGGTACATCAGGCTACGGTATTCGCGACAACGCCGGAACCATAGAGTTTAAAAACTCTGGTGGCTCTTGGACCGGTATTGGCACGGGCACTGGCAGTACTGGTTCTAGTAGTGTGGCGTTTTCGGTACATAAGAATAGCACTGCGCAGACGGTGACTTCAGCTACTGTCACGCTTCTTACTTGGTCTACCGAACTCTTCGACACCAACAACAACTTCGACCTCACCACTGAACGCTTCACGCCAACGGTGGCAGGGAAATATACAGTTACACTTTCAGCTTTTTGTGATAATGGTACAACAGGTTGTGCGGTCTACATCTATAAAAATAACGTACTTGTAAACCAAGGCTATACTGGGTCAAACGTTGCTACCGGTGTTGCAGCTGTTACGGCCATTATAGATATGAACGGTACGACGGATTATCTAGAAGCTTATGTATTTAATAATAATGGTACTACCATTAATGGTGGTAAACATGTCACCTACTTCTCCGGCGCCCTCATTGCTCCAGCTAACGGCCTCGCCGGCGGTTGGTCTAACGACGGCACGCAGTCATACCTCGCTGACTACACCGACCTCGTTGCTATCGGTACCACTACCGCAGCCGCTAAGCTTGATGTCTGGGGAAGTGCTGGTTCAACTGACATCCTTGGTATTTCATCCTCAACAGGTTCACGTTTGTTGACACTCACTAGTGGAGGCAACCTCGGTCTCGGCACTACTACTCCGTCATCTAAACTCTCCATCCAAGGAACTGGTAATCTCCTCTCACTCTTCGACACTGCCGGCAACTCTATCTTCAATATTGCTTCTGCCACTACATCTACCTCTACTCTAGCTACCAACCTCGCAATCACCGGCAACCTCTCACTTTCTGGTTCACTCTACGATAGTACTAGCTCTGCTGGTTCTTCAGGTATGGTGTTACAAAGTACTGGTAGTGGAACTCAATGGGTAGCCACTTCATCACTTGGTATTACTGGTGGTACTGATGGTGTCGCTTCTTCAAGTGTGGCGTTTAGTGTGCATAAGAATGGAACAAATCAGACTGTGACAAGCAATGTAGAAACTTTGGTGACTTGGTCCACAGAAGATTTTGACACAAATAACAACTTCGACCTCTCAACAGAACGTTTTACTCCTACTATTGCAGGTAAATATATAGTCACAGTCGCTGTACGGTGCGATTCGGCGACCACCTTTTGTCAGGCACGTCTGAGAAAGAACGGAAGTGGTATATCAACTCGATATGAATATACAGCCGGAGGTGGCACTCCACCTACTACAGTTACAGCTACTGTGGATATGAATGGTACGACGGATTACTTGGATGTTATGGCGACAAATAGTGGGGGAACCACAATAAACGGTGGTGCGGAATACACATACTTCTCCGGCGCCCTCATCGCTCCAGCTAACGGCCTCGCCGGCGGTTGGTCAAATGACGGTACTCAGTCATACCTCGCCGACTATACCGACCTCGTTGCCATCGGTACCACTACCGCTACTGCTAAACTCGACATCTGGGGAAGTGCTGGTTCAACTGACATTCTTGGTATCTCATCCAGTACTGGTTCACGACTTCTCACAGTGACGAGTAACGGTAATTTGGGAATTGGAACCTCTTCACCAACATACAAACTTGATGTAGCTGGAGGATATATAAACGTAGATGGTAACAGTGGTGGATATAAAATAAGTGGTAACACCATTCTTCAAGCTTCGAGTACTAACTTCAGTACCTTGGTTGGTAATGGAGCTGGTACAGTACTGCAAGCCACCGGTCTATACAACACCGCTGTTGGTTATCAGTCATTAAATGTAGCGACTTCTTCTACTTACAACACCGCTGTCGGTTATCAATCGCTCTTCTCTGATACTTCTGGTGGTAGCAACACAGCTACTGGTTACAAGGCTTTGTACTCAAACACCACTGGTGGTTTTAACACCGCACTGGGACGAGAATCTCTCTATTCCAACACCACTGGTGTCGCCAACACTGCTTATGGTTACAAATCTCTCTATTCCAACACCACTGGTAGTTACAACGTGGCTAGTGCGTATCAAGCTCTACAGTCCAACACCACTGGTAGTTACAACATGGCCTTGGGACGTCAGGCTCTCTACTCCAACACCTCTGGACAAGGTAATACCGCGGTAGGGTTTAGAACTGGTTACGGTGACGGGTCTACATTAAATCAACAATCAGTAGTGGATGAGTACATAACATTGATTGGTTATCAGGCTTCTCGTGATGCTTCAGTGGCTTCGACCACCTCTCTCACTAACAGCGTTGCGATTGGTTACAACGCTAGATTCTTAGCTAGCAACCAAGTAGTGCTCGGTAATGATTCGGTTACTTCCACTTTGTTGAAAGGTAATGTCAGTATCGGTACCACCACCAACGCTGTAGCTGGTGGCACAGCAGCCTTCTTAAACATTGATCGTTCAAGTGCGGGGGCGTTCGCCGTGGGTACATATATAAATCTCACTACAAGTGCTTCTCATTTTGGTTTTGCTAACCCTAACGGTTTGGTTGGTACTATTAACACTTCTGCTTCCGCCACCACCTACAACACCACTTCCGACCGTCGTACCAAGGAAAATATTACCGAAACCGTACTCGGACTCGATGCCTTAATGCAGCTACCAATACGTGACTTCTCATTCATTAAAGATACTACCCACGCTACAACCTCCGGCTTCATCGCGCAGGAGTTATATGAAATATTCCCTTGGGCAGTCTCAACCAACGGTGACAATGGTATTGACCCACTTACCGGCACCAGTACTCCTTGGTCAGTGGACTATGGTCGAGTGACTCCACTCATTGCTCGGGCAGTACAGGAATTGAATTTGAAACTAGAAGATTTGGCCACCACTAGCTTGTATGCCGATTTGGAAGCTGATTCATTTACTAAGAGTTTCTTCGATAAACTCATCGCTTGGTTTGCTGACGCTACCAATGGTATTGAGAACTTCTTTGCGAATCGGGTAAGCACTAAGGAGTTATGTGTTGGGGACGGCAGTGGGGCGGAGACCTGTATCACTAAGAGTCAACTAGATTCGCTATTACAAAGTGCGGCGGTAGGTAGTTCAAACAGTGGGGGAGAAGGAGGTGGTTCTTCCACTCCAGAACCCCTTCCTCCAGTAGACACCACTACTCCTGAACCAACCACTAACGATACTGCTGCAACTACGACTACAGACGTAACTACCGACACTACCACAACTACAGACGGAACCACAGACACACCATCACCCGACAATGGAACGATAACCGACACTGAACCAGTTCCAGAACCTACGCCTGAACCAGCTCCCGATCCAGAACCAGAGTCAGCTCCGGAACCGGCGCCAGAACCTACTCCAGAACCTACTCCAACCCCAGCTCCAACGGAATAATCGTTAGTGTATAATTGCTTTTATGGAACTAGATAAGGCGATAGAGGCATTGCTTTTTTATAAAGCTGAGCCAATAAAAAAGGCGGTTTTAATGAAAACTTTAGAAGTGGGGGAGGGGGAGCTTGTCGCTGCCTTGGAAGTGCTCAAAGAGCGCTTGCAAGGTGGTGCAACGACACTCATCACTACTGAAGAGGACGTGTCTTTAGTAGTCGGTCCACAATTTGACGATTTGGTCGAGAGTATTCGTAAAGACGAAATGAAGCGTGGTATTGGTCGGGCCGGTGCCGAGACCTTGGCCATAGTGATGTATCGCGGTCCAATTGGTCGCGTTGAGATTGATCGTATTCGTGGTGTTAACTCTTCATATATATTACGTAACCTGGAGATGCGTGGGTTGGTGGAGAGGCGAGTAGGTAAGAGGCAGAACGAATTCGTCATTACAACTGAGCTACTTCGTCATTTGGGGATACGAGAAAAAACTGAAATGCCAGATTATGCTAAGGTACTAGACGCGCTTGAAGCCTTCGAAAACAGTGCATTTCCAAACGACGAATCTCTGCGTCAGACTGCAGAAAAATAAGTTTAACGTATATTGAATACGTCGCACTTATTTTTCCTTGTCTGACTTGACCTTCATTCATTTTCAAAAGCACCAAGAAGAGGATATTATTGAAAACGACGAATCTCTGCGTCAGGCTACGGAAAATTAATCTCAATGTATGAGATATACGCCTCGTTTAATTTTCCTTACCTTCCTTGACCTTTATTCGTTTTGAAAATCACCACAGAGGAAGTATAAAAAATGAATCTCCAAATTAGACTCAATAAAAATGACTGATTTAGAAAACAACAAAATTAAAGAAGAGAGTCTGGAGGGACAGGACTTGTCTTTCGCGCTGGCCTCAGGAGCTAAAACCTCAAATATGCCAGTGCGCCGACAACTGGCTATTGTCGCACTACTCCTTATCGGGGTTTTTGGATTTGGTGCCAGTGCGTTATGGTTGGGTGGTGACGGAGGCGGTAATGATAATCAGGCGGCTTCGTTATCAGAATCAGTGGTGTCGGGAGAGGACAAAACTGATACTGAACGAATTAGTTTTGATGACCTAGAACTCTTGGCACAAGGGGCCATTGTCATAGATGTAAGCAGTGGTCGGGTACTTTACCAAAAAGCTCCAGATGAGTCATTGCCACTGGCGAGTATTACCAAACTAATGACGGCCCTGGTCGCTAGTGAGGTAGTGGAAGATGGTGCTGTCATCTCGGTAACTACATCGGCGCTCAATCAGTCGGGGGACAGTGGGCTCGGGGAGGGTGAGCAATTTTCATATAAAAACCTATCTGACCTTATGCTCCTTATTTCCTCTAATGACGGAGCTTACGCTTTGTCGGCTTACGTCGGTGGCTCGCTTGACCAAAACTCACCGGAGGTTGCTTTCGTGAAGGCGATGAATGTGCGAGCCAAAGAACTAGGTCTCTCACAAACCTCGTTTCGTAATCCGACTGGACTAGACATATCTCCAACTGAAGCCGGAGCATACGGCAGTGCACGTGATGTAGCAAAGCTAATGGAATATATCTTAAAAAATTCGCCTGAACTTCTCGAAGTAACCACTTATATTGATACTGCGGTTTATAATGAAGCCGGTATCTTTCATCAGGCTGATAACACTAATTACGTTGTTGATGCTATTCCTCACACTATTGCTTCAAAGACTGGCTACACCACCCTCGCTGGAGGGAATCTGGTGGTGGCTTTCGATGCTGGTCTGAATCGTCCGGTCATTGCGGTGGTGCTCGGCTCCACGCACCAGGGACGATTTTCCGATATATTAAAATTAGTGGAAGCAGCGAAGACTGAAATTTTAAACAAGGAAGTCAAAGCAAAGGATAATTTAAGAATGGGTAATCAGTCGTCTTTATATCAATGGGTTTTAGGTGCTTTAATAAATCGGTCAATTGATCAGCTCAACTCTTAACATCTCTATATGGAACTTACCCTCATTAAAGTATTTATACCAACCGCATTAGCATTCTTGATTGGCGTATTAACGACTCCGCTTATTACGCATTATTTATATAAGTATCAAGCATGGAAGAAAAAATCTGGCAAAGGTAACGGTTATGGTGGGGGAGGGACGCCACTTTTTGACGCTCTGCATAAAGAACGTGATACCAACACCCCAAGGCTCGGCGGTATTGTTATTTGGTCTAGCGTGTTTTTAACGGTATTACTATTGGCCGTATTTGAATTTCTTTTTCCTGATTCTGTTTTCGGTAAGCTTAATTTTCTTTCACGGTCCCAGACATGGCTACCACTTCTGGCCCTAGCAGTGGGTGCTGTGGTTGGTTTTGCTGATGACGTACTCACTATTCAAGGCCGAGGCAAACATTTTGCGGGCGGACTACCACTGTCACAAAGACTTATGGTGGTGACCGTTACCGCGTTTCTTTCTGCTTGGTGGTTTTTCGATAAGCTAGAGGTGGACAGTGTTTCCATGCTCGGTTTTGGAGACGTCACTCTTGGCATTTGGTTCATTCCTTTCTTTGTGTTTGTGGCTATCTGCGTTTATTCGTCGAGTGTTATCGACGGTATCGACGGTCTAGCTGGTGGAGTGTTTATGTTTATCTTTACGGCCTATGCGGGCATCGCTTTGTGGCAAAACCAAATAGACATCGCTGCACTTTCAGCAACTATCGTCGGTGGCATCTTGGCTTTCTTATGGTTTAACATTCCACCAGCTCGTTTCTATATGTCCGAAACGGGGGTGATGGCTCTCACGATGTCGCTCACTATCATTGCCTTCATGACGGACACCTTGGGGGAAGGGGAAGGAGTGTCGCTCTTGCCAGTGGTTGGTTTTTTACTGGTGGCTACTGTAGTGGCTAATACATTACAAATAGTTTCCAAGAAATTCTTTGGGCGAAGATTGCTTAAGATTGCGCCACTGCATCACCATTTCGAAGCCGAAGGATGGCCACAGTATAAAGTGACTATGCGTTACTGGGTGCTCGGCTTTGTGTTAGCGATTATCGGAATGATATTAGCGATTGGAATATAATCTTCATATGGTAGCTCCTAAGTCAGTTGACAGAATATTGCTCGGTATTGTGCTTACTCTGGTAGCTGGCGGTTTTTTTATTTTTTCCTCTGCTTCATTGGGACTTTTGGTGGATGGTAGTGTGAAATTTTCTTCTGTCGCCTTCAATCAAATAGTGTTAGGAATTGGTGGGGGAATGGTGGCGATGTTTATCATGAGTCGTATCTACTACCGGACTTGGCGACGTTTTGCTTTTTATATTTTCCTTTTGGCTATCGGTTCATCATTCTTGGTCTTCGTGCCAGGACTAGGTCTCGAACACGGAGGGGCTCGGCGTTGGATAGATGTGGCGGGTTTTTCCTTTCAACCAGCCGAATTCTTAAAGATTGCCTTTGTTATATATGTGGCAACTTGGTTTTCTGCTATTAAAAAAGGCAGTAATAATTTTTGGCAAAGCACTGCACCTTTTATTGCTAGCGTGTTTGTGGTCGGAGTTGTAATGTTGCTTCAAAAGGACACTGATACTTTTCTAATTATGGTGACCGCTGGTACTACGATGTTCTTCGTTCAAAGCGGTAAGTGGCGCGAGATTCTAGTGATGGGTTTGGTTATGATAGCGCTGGTCGGAAGTCTCGCTTTCGTGCACGATTATGTTAAAAATCGACTACTAGCATTCGTTAATTCTGATTATGATCCGCAAGGGGCTGGCTACCAGGTGAAGCAATCTTTGATAGCGGTTGGCTCCGGCGGAGTGTGGGGAAGGGGATTTGGTCAAAGTGTACAGAAATTTGAGTATCTACCTGAACCAATCGGAGACTCGATTTTTGCTGTCTACGCGGAGGAGTTTGGTTTCGTTGGGGCCTTTATCCTCATCATGCTCTTTGCTGGATTTGTTTTTCGTGGCTATCGACTCGCGACCCATGCACCTGACGACTTCGGAATGCTTCTGGTAGTCGGCTTAGTCACAATGATTGTCCTTCAGGCTTTTTTACATATAGCAGCGATGGTGAAATTTGCTCCGATGCTCGGACTGCCGCTGCCTTTCATTAGTCATGGCGGAACGGCTATGTTGATGACCTTGGCAGCGGTAGGGGTTATTTTGAATGTCTCTAAATACCAAAAGAACTTCAAGCGTTAGTGATTTGTTATATTGAATACGTAGAGGCGTAGCCTAGGGTAGGCCGTGTTATTATGGAAAGGTTAAATTCTTTATGAGTCCCGTTAGAAATAGCGGACACGTTATAATACATGAAGCACAATTGGTCGAATCAAATTATTAAAATTTATCTAGCGATGTGGACAGTTCACACGTCCGCGTCCTATTTCTAACGGGATGAGAATAGTACTAGTAGGCGGTGGAACTGGCGGACACTTTTACCCGTTAATGGCGGTTGCAGAAGCTGTGCGCGAGCGTGACCAGGGGGAGGGAAGAGAGACCGAGCTTTTTTATATGGGTCCAGATGCATATAGCGTCGAATCCCTAAGTGCTCTCAATATTAAACTCGTACGTTGTCCGGCTGGCAAGAAACGCAATTATTTTTCACTCTTGAATTATTTGGATGGTTTCAAAACTCTCTATGGAGTGATGGTGGCTTTTGTAAAATTATTGAAACTCTATCCCGATGTTGTTTTTAGTAAGGGTGGATATACGAGTGTGCCGATTACTATTGCTGCGTCACTCTTACGTATCCCAGTCGTGATTCATGAGTCAGACGCTGTTCCGGGGCGCGCTAATAAGCTGGCTGCGCGCTTTGCTCGCATTATTGGTATTGCTCATGCAGAAGTCGCCGATTTCTTCCCAAAGGAAAAGGTGATTAATGTGGGAATGCCAATTCGGCGCGCCTTTATGCAACCAATCAATAATCCACACGCCGTGCTTGGTATAAGTAAGGATCGGCCAGTCATCCTAGTGACTGGAGGATCGAGTGGCGCAGAACGATTAAATAACTTTGTTCTAGCTGCCTTATCAAAACTTCTTGCCACTTACACCGTCGTGCATCAAGTAGGGGATAATAACGTACAAAAGGTCTCTTCAGCCGCCACATCGTTGTTCACTGATCAATCAGCCTTATCCCACTATTATTTGTTTGGACATTTACCACAGGAAAAATTTGCAGCGGCTTTTCAGGCAGCTGATTTAATCGTGACACGAGCGGGTAGTACCACATTGTTCGAAATCGCTTTAAATAAAAAGCCAGCCATCTTGGTTCCGATACCAGAGGAGATAAGTCGTGATCAGCGCAGTAATGCCTATGCTTATGCTCGTATCACTGGCGCCACAGTCCTCGAGGAGCATAATCTTAGTGATGATATTTTAGTGGCTGAGATAAACAGAATATTGGGAGACCGCGAGTCCTATGAAAGAATGGTGGAGGGAACCAAGGCTTTGACATCGGACCAGGCGGCGTATAAGCTGGCTGATATATTGATCGAAATCGGACACTCACACGAGTAAAATCGCCAAAATGTGCGACCTTCTTGCTCGGCGTAATTTATTCTCCACGCACCGTATAGCCGATACGGCTTGGTCGTATAAATTACGCCGAGCAGCGAATCTCATCCCATTTTGACAATTTTCTGATTTGCTGACCATACTGTAAGATAAATTTAAAATGAACACTGAACTAAAAAAAGTTGTAACCCGTTTTGCTCCGTCTCCGACGGGGTTCTTACACATTGGGGGAGTAAGGACCGCTCTTTTTGCTTACTTGTACGCCAGAAAAATGGGAGGCACTTTTATCTTGCGCATCGAAGATACTGATAAGCAGCGCGAGGTGGAAGGTTCAATTCAGCACATAATGGATTCATTGCGGTGGCTAAATATTGAGTGGGACTACGGCCCAGACAAACCAGGGTCTTTTGGTTCTTGTATCCAGTCAGAGCGTCTAGACAGCTACCAAAAGTACGCCAAACAACTGATCGATAAGGGATTAGCATACCCTGACCCGTATACTAAGGAAGAAGTAGAAAAATTTCGTCAAGATGCTGAGGCGCAAAAAAAGCCATTCCTATTTCGTAATTACCGCCCAGAGACTTTTGATGTGTGGGATGGGACACGGCCACTTAGGCTTAAGGTGCCAGAAGTCAAACGGTATGTGTGGCAAGACGCAGTGCGAGGTCAGCTTGAGGCCGGTGAAGAAATGCTCGACGATATTATCTTAATTAAATCAGATGGTTATCCGACTTATAACTTTGCGCACATTATCGACGACTTAGAAATGGGAGTGACTCACATCATGCGTGCGGATGAGTTCATTGCTAGTCAACCAAAGTTTCTATCTATCTATGATGCTCTAGAAATTCCATATCCAGTCTTCGTTTCACTGCCTCCGATTCTGCGAGATGATCGCACGAAGAAGCTCGGTAAGCGCGATGGTGCGAAAGACATTTTGGATTATAAAGTGGAAGGGTTCTTGCCAGAAGCAATGTTTAACTTTTTAGCACTGATAGGTTGGAATCCAGGTACTGAGCAAGAACTATTTACAAAAGAAGAATTGATTCAAGCCTTTGATTTAGAGCGTATCCAAAAGTCAGGTGGTGCTTTCAACGAAGAAAAACTCAAATGGCTCAATAAGGAACATCTAAATCTTTTGAGTACATCTGAGTATGAAAAACTAGTCAGAGCGGCTATTCCAAAGGCAGTGACGGAGTCTCCATCGTTTGATGAGAATCGTCTCGGAAAACTCATTCCAGTTATTCGCGAGCGCACTCATATAATGTCAGATGTGACGACTGCTTTTGAAGCAGGGGAGTACAGCTTTGTTTTTACGGACCCAGATGTTTCCTTGGATACATTACGTTTTAAGAAAGACCCAGAGGTTGCTTCTGCTGCGCCTCGTCTCCAACATTTAACTGAACTGTTAACAAATGCTGACTTTTCTTCACCTGAAAGTATTAAGGCAGCGGTGTGGGATTATGCTTCAATGGAGGGCAGGGGAGAGGTGTTGTGGCCGATGCGGGTAGCTCTAACTGGCCTTGAACGTTCCCCAGATCCTTTCACCGTGGCCTACATTATTGGTCAAACTGACACTTTGCGACGACTCCAGACAGTCTATGATAAGATCGGTCACGTTATTTAGAGAGCTAAAGCTCTCTAAATAACGTGACCTCAGACTGACCCTTCTAGATAAAGAATCGGCTCCGCCGATACATGCCTTTATGTTGCCTTACTCCACGAATAAAATTCGCTGAATGAGGCAACATCTAGTAAGAACACCCTCTAGGTCCATTGGCCTAGAGGGACCAGGTGTTCTTGCTAGCTAAGGAATTGCCCACCGGCAAGTTCATAATTTCATGTTACGAGCATACGGAGGCTGAGGCCTCCGTATGCTCGTAACATAGCTAGTAAAAACGTTTTTTTTGTTATTTTCTTAATTCTCAGCACAAAAAATTAGAGTAATTAATCAACATCTAGTAAAATAGTAGGGTGATAGTAGCCAAACCCCTCAAATATTTTGTAGCTTTTATAATCGGTGCTCTTATTTTGCCCGGGCTATTCTTTATGATGCCGACCGTCAATGCGCAAACTGAAACTGAGCGCTTACAGGCAGAGATTAAGGAAAGAAACGCTAGGCTTTCAGAGATTGAAAAGGAGATTGCTGGTTACGAAGCTGAACTACAGAAAGTTGGTGCAGAAAAGAGTACTCTCCAGAGTGCCATCAATCAATTGGAATTAGAGCGGAAGAAAATCCAGGCTGATATTACTTACACTCAAAATAAAATAGACAATACTGATCTTGAGATAAACAAATTGTCCTTGGAGATAGGTGATACTAGTGACAGTATTGGCAAGACTGCGGCAGCGGTAGGGGAGATTCTTCGTACAGTGGATCAAAATGATAGTGAGTCATTGATTGAACTTTTTCTTCGAAACGAGAATCTGTCTGAATTTTGGAATGAAGTCGCGAGCTTAGAGAGCGTGCGAACCGTAATGAATGACCGAGTCTATGAGTTGACTGTGCTCAAAAGTTCTCTCGAAGGGAAAGTGGGAGAAGAGACAATGAAGCGCAGCGAACTAATGTCTTTAAAAAACCAATATTCTGGGCAGCAAGAAATTTTGGATAGTAACCGTAGACAAAAGAGTGATCTCCTAACTGCCACTAAGAACGAAGAGGCAGAATATCAAAAGATTTTGAGTGATAAAAAGGCGGCTCGTGATAAGTTGATAAAAGAAGTTCAATCTATTGAGTCTGAGCTCCAGTTTATGTTGGATCCCAACTCTATTCCGGTTAAAGGCAGTTCCGTCTTTCAGTGGCCACTTGAAAACATTGTGATCACTCAGTACTTTGGTTACACCAAATTTGCTCTTCAGAACCAAGGTGTCTACAAAAACAATATGCATAATGGAATTGACCTCGGTGCCCCGACCGGTACTAAGATCTTTGCGCCACTTGGTGGAACGGTACGCATGACCGCCAATACCGACTTGGTACCAGGTTGTTATTCTTGGGGACAATGGGCTTTGGTGGACCACCCAAATGGTCTTTCTACGCTCTATGCTCACATGAGCAACACTTCAGTCTCTCCCGGACAAAAATTGAATACAGGGGACCTGATTGGCTTTGTGGGAGCTACTGGCTATGCTACCGGCCCCCATCTTCACTTTACCGTTTACGCCAGTGCAGCGGTTGAAATTAAGAGCTTCAATCAATTCAAGGCGGTTACAGGCTGTGGAGCAGCCCTTTCACCATTCTCTGCGGTCGAAGGTTATCTAAACCCTATAGACTACCTGCCAGCATCATAGAAAAACTGACTAATAGCCCCATTTTGCTTAGTTTGTAAGAAATACTCATCTTATACGTCATCGGACCAAGGTGAGTATATTTACGAAGTATTAGTGGTATTAGTCTCACTTGGGGGCATTGGGGCCTAACAT
Source organism: Patescibacteria group bacterium UBA6201 (assembly GCA_002422025.1). Taxonomy (GTDB): domain Bacteria; phylum Patescibacteriota; class Minisyncoccia; order Phycocordibacterales; family UBA918; genus OLB19. The sequence continues at coordinate 93,259 of DISV01000005.1, forward strand.
GCAACTCTGACAAGAGTTCACAAGAAACGAATAGGAAGCGGAAATGAAAGATGATGTGGGGACACCAATCGTGAAATCTTCTAATGAGCCTGTTGCGGAAAATCACGACTCCATTCAACTTACAGTTTGGTCATACTTGGGTTTCTTTCTACTCTGTCTGGTCGTTCTTACGGTCGACAAATGGTATGGGCCAGTTTCAGGTTTGATCTACAGCCAATTCTAAACTCGTCAACAGAACCACAGTGAAGCATCACGTCGGCCATTCGGGCCGGCGTTTTATTGTCGCTTCTCTAACATATCTGCATCCTTGGCTTCCAGATTAATTAATGTATCTACAAAAAGTTGTCCCACTTCATTATTTAGGATACTTGATAAGGACACCCCTACTTCCACACCCTCATGAAGACAGGAGTAGGGAAGTCAGACACTTTTTCATTCTGAGATTTCCATTTTAAATTTTCATGGCTCCCCTACCGCTCAGCAGGGGAGAGGGCTGGCTACCCCACATCTGTTTAAAAATTTTTACAAACTGATTAAGAACATGCGCATAATTTTTTCAGAAGAAAAAATTATGCGCATGTTGGAGTAGGGGACATAAATTAAACAAAACTGAACAATCAAATCCAAATTAAGCACCTGTGGATAACTTTGCTGGCTGTGGTGTAATATTGCTAGTATTATTCTCTTTACGTACATTGTACGAATAATACAGTATTGATATTCCTACATATATTACTCACTTCCGGGCTCTGTGCCCTACACTAACCTACTCTTATTTAAGTTAAAATTTAATGTATGCGATTACGTAAGAGCGATGACCCGATCACTTACTATCTAGTCCCCTTTCTAGAATATTGTGAAATTGAAAAAGGCCTTTCTGATAATACTCAAAGAAATTACGAACAATACCTTAAGTTGTTCATACATTGGCTTAATGTCGCCAATTTGAATGATTTAAAGCCTCATGAGATAACCCCGGAGCATATTTGGGATTATCGACTGTTTTTATCACGCAAATACAAAAGTCGCCGTAATTTGCCCCTGTCCAAGAAATCTCAGAACTACTACTTAATAGCCCTACGCTCACTACTCGATTTTTTTGCCGAAAAGGACCTAGAGTCACTACCGTCAGCCAAAATTAAGCTTGCCAAACAAAAAGATGACCATACGGTCGCGTTCTTGGATGTTAATGACATAGAAAAGATGGTTAAGGTACCTAATGTCAGTAAGCCAGGTGGTTTACGCGACCGAGCCATTATGGAATTATTTTTTTCGTCTGGTTTGCGTATCGCAGAGCTTTGCAAACTCGATCTTGATCAGATGTCGATGCTAAAAGATAATGATGAAACTCGTACGTATGAGTTGTCAGTCGTTGGAAAAGGTCGGCATGTTCGCACAATATTTATCTCACCCCGAGCAGCTGGCTGGCTCCGTGAATACATAAAAACAAGACGTGACGTCTGGAAGCCTCTTTTTATCAATTATCGAACCCGTCCAAATCCTAATGGTATTGAGACTGAAAGACGTCTCACTCCCCGTTCGATTCAAAGTATGATAGCTAAGTCGGCGATTATGGCCGGGTTATCAAAAAAAGTCACTCCACACACCCTTCGCCACACCTTTGCTACCGATCTTTTATCCCGTGGTGCTGACTTGCGTAGCGTCCAGGAGCTTTTAGGTCACCAAAACGTCTCCACGACTCAGATATATACTCACGTCACCAACAAACAGTTACGGGACATCCACGAGCGTTTCCATGGTGGTAATGAGAATAAAAAATAAAATAAAAACTCCCTACGGGAGTTTTTATTTTGAATTAAATTTAGTTAAGGACAGTATTAGCCTTCGCAACTTACGCAAGTTGATTCACCGGCAAAATGAACGCGAGGTTTAGCGGATGCTCCGCCTTCAACTGCTGGTAAGTTAAAATCAAATTCGTTGTTGTTTTGCATGTCTACTATTTTAGCATTTTCACCCCAGACCTAGGTGTGCATAACTCATCTTCGGTAGCTGTGGCTCAAAATAAAGATTTATTTTACCTTCCTACCCTACCAAACTTGACTTATTAAACTTTCGTGTTATTAGCTTCAGGTCAGAAATTTACCGTATTAGAAAAACGCGGACCTTCGGCCCACGCTTTTCTTTGAGTCATAATTTCTATCGTTCTGTCGTACTAGTTAATAATTATTGTTTACGGAGTCATGGTCAAGCTTCTACGGATTTGGTCGAAGATAGCAATAAGGTCGTCACGATTAAATTCAGTGACTGTTCCCTCTTCGTAGTTCTCTAGTACGGTGTAGTGGATGAAGTAGCGGACTGCGAGGCAAGGGTTACTGCCTGGGATAGCGTAGACCATCTCCTCGTAACGATTGCCTGCACCAGCGTCGCTAGTGGTAGCAAATGAATAGAGTTGTCCGTTGTCGGTCACTGTTGATGTGGCGGCACCTTCAGGTACGAAGAGCGAGGCCGAACAAGTGGTTATATCAGGCATGGTTTCAATCGCCACGAATGAGTCAGCGCTCAAGTTGGTTCCGGTAGCCATAGATTCAGGAATAGTGAATCTGACTCCTTCAATCTCTACCCCATCGCCGAGATCATTGTAGGTGTACTCTTCGTCCAAAATAAAATCATTTGGATACTGAACGGTTAGATTAAGTTCTGTGTCGGTAAATGTTTTTTGGTTGGCCACACCTGGGTTGTTGATGGCGAACTCGGCACTTCTTCGAGAACCAATAGTTAATACATAAGTGCCAGGATTAATAACCGCTGGTACTGTATAAGAGTATGAACCAGTGTTTGGCACATCATATACGCGATCAATCACACTAACTGAGGCTCCTTGAGATTCAAGACTTGTGTCTATTAAAAATATTTGGGTCTTTGTGTTTGAATCAAGGTTGGTCCAACGTAAAGTATAAGTTTCCCCAGCGGACAGTGTGTCGGCCGCTGTTGGGTAAGTAATTGCACCTGGGTCTTCATCAGCCTCCTTACTACTAAATGGTGGTAGGCCTAGGAAGGCCAACATAGCTACGATGACAATAATAACGGCTAAAACTGCTGCGGCGATTATAGGTTTCATATATGGACTAAGGCTAGACTAACAATTTCTCAAAGCATTACCCCACCCAAGAGTTCTTGAATAATTTGATCATAGTCGGGACGGTGCAAAGTGAGCAAAATGGAGCGGGTACTTCCCTGTCCTAGGCGAGATTCGATTTCGGTGTGTTCTCTTATATAGTACGCAAGTTTATGAGGAATAATTTCATCTTGAGAAAGAATTGTAAGGCTTTGGTTGAAGTGAGCACGAAGATCTTCTTTTAGTCTTGTGTAGTGGGTGCAGCCGAGGATGACAGTGTCGAAAGGATGTTTTGCTCTCTCATCCGTTATGGTCTCTATCGCTCTCTCCAGAGCCTCAGTACTATCTCCGCTTTCTATTAAAGGGACCAGTCTGGGTGTGGCGACTGAATAGAGTTTAATCTCGCGTGTTGAGCGATTATGAAGCTCCAGAGCGTACTTTCCTGACTCGACAGTACGCTTAGTGGCAATGAGGAGAGTATTAGTACTGCCTTGATCGATTACTGCTTCCACGGTCGGGATAACGACGCCAAGAATACGTCGGTCAGGATAATTGTCTTTAAGGAACCCGTCTTGAAGCCGACGTAGTGTTTCAGAGGATGCAGTGTTGCAGGCAATAATGACGAGTAGACAACCTTTCTTGAATAGTTCCTCTACACCAGTCTTGGTGTAGGTAAATATTTCCTCCTCGGTCTTATCACCAAGCGGTAGGTTGGCCGTGTCGCCATAAAAAACATAGTCGTATTGTGGCAGTTCTTTAGTTACAGCTTTTAAAATAGTCAGGCCACCAAGACCAGAATCGAAGAAACCGATCTTTCCTTCCTTATGCACATCTAGAGTTCTGTCATTCATAAATACAGTATAATAGGTTTAGAAGTAGCATTATAAACACGGCTATGTTAATTAACTAGCTGCCTAACTAAAAGGTTTAAATTTATTATGGACTTTATAGACAAAATTCTACGTGCCCACGGTGCAATGGTGGGTCGGATGCTTATCGGTTTACTATTCGTGTTTTCAGGAATAGGAATCGTGTTGAATGGAGTGGATGGATTTGTGGCGATGATAGAGACCCGTGGTTTACCGATGGCTTCCCTACTCGCTTGGGTAGTGGTTCTTATAAAAATCGTTGCCGGTGGCGCACTAATGTTGGGTTACAAGACCAAGGAGGCTACTTTAGCACTCTTGGTTTTCACTATTCTTGCAACCGTCCTCTACCATATGAATTTGGACGATATTAACTTGTTTAAGAACTTGGCAATTGTGGGTGGGTTGTTGTATGTGTATATCTATGGCCCAGGACCAGGCTGGAAATTAAAGACTTCCTAAAAAACTTTCTTAAAATCGGCACATACGCACCAGTTTCAGAATTTTCCTCGGTCGTCGTAGATGGACCTACGCTTCTCTCGTAAAATTCTTCCAACTGGCACGTCTGCACACGATTTGAAAAAAGTCTGGACGAGAAGAAAATTGTACACCATAAACAAAAGGCCGCCCTTACGGGCGGCCTTTTGTTTATGGTGTTTAACCATTGTATGCGACAGTATTTCCCCAGCAAGACCGGGAAGCATTCCATGGCTGTGTACCCTGCTTCTCATAGAGAATTCGGGCATAAGCTAGGTTGTCGTGTATGTTTTCAAGATCGAGACCAAGCTTTAAAGCTGTGGACTCGTGATAGCGTTTATTGATTTGCATTACGCCGGTGTCGGCGGAATCAACTTTTCCTCTTAGGACTGATCCATCAGATAGGTCGTGGCGGAACATTGATTCACAACGTGCTACCTGGACCATGACTGGAATGTCCTTAAAGTACTCGCGGACGATACCTTCGGTATCGGAAATGGCTACTTTCTCCGCTACAACCGTCTCTTCGGTAATCTGGCCATAAGCAATCGGTGTTGTACTGATCGAAGCTGCTCCAGAGACCGCAATGACGGCCGTCAGAAATGTGGATAAAATAAGCCCGAGGTCTTAGTTTTTAATAGCCCGCGCAAAGGGCTGAAAATTGCGAATTACTTTGTCGAACTTCGCGAAGTATGGCTCACTGTACACTTGTACCATTCGCCATACTTCACTTTGTTCTCCTTGTACTTCATCAATTTTCAGCCCTTTGAACTTTTGAAGGCCTGGCCACGAGAGTTTTAAGGCTCCGTACCAAAAAAACAGCCGTAGCTGTTTACCCGCATACAATAGCATAAAATGCACCCAAAATCAAATTATGCAACGAGTTACATTTTTGTAAATAGTAAAAAACCCTTATTTTGAGCCATTTATATAATATAAGAGGGTGCGGGTAGACAGGCCCGCACCCTATTTGTTGCCCTCAAACCACTAGACACAATGAGATCATTACCCGGAACTCTTTCGACTCATCCGCGAGTCTCTTCGGGTGGACAATCTGGCGTATGGTGTGTTTTTAGGGTTTGAAACCGGCGGAAAGACCCATTTCGTAGTGTCTGTACCGTCATTTCATATTGATCGCCAGGAAAAATGAAGCCACTGCAGTGGTCACAGATATGCACCATATGAGCATATCTAACTTCTTGACGAAGTGTTCGATAACTATAGGCCATGTTTCACCTCCTCTGGCTATCCTAGCACAAATCTATAGTTTGGACTTTAATCAGTCTGTCCCAAGAGGGCCATTGCGCCATAAAGTCCGCTGTCGTCCTTTAGTTTGGCAACCTTTAGCTCTGGGACTGCGATGTCATCAGCTAAAACTAGTTCTGTATGACGTCTGATATTATCGAGCGGTATGGCAGGGTCCCCAGTAATCATTGATCCTCCAAGTACTATAGTGTCTGGTGACCAGTAGTAGATGGTGTTGCGTAGACCGTGTGCCAAGTAATTGGCCAACTGGTCCCAAATGGCGTCGTCTTGCGGAATGTCGTATGGCTTAGCACCAGTTCTCTCTTCGATAGCTGCGCCGGAGACTAGGTTCTCTAGGGTTGGTAAAATGTCGTCCCCCAAGATGGTGCGGTCTATGTCGAGTATTTGTTTTCCTGGTTCGAAACCTAGGTGGTAGCTGTCAATTTTGCCGTTTTCTATTTTGGCTCCGCCCACTCCGGTTGAAATCGTGTGGTAGACCATAATGTCCGTACTCTTTCCTGCACCAAAATGAGCTTCACCTAAACCGGCGAGTGCCGCGTCGTTTTCAAGGCACACTTTGGTATTTAGTCTCTTGGCTAAAGTTTCGGCTAGTGGTTCCTCCATCCATTTTGAGAGTACATCATCGTGTGCGATGTATGTACGGTCTTCGCTCAGCATTCCTCGGACCGCGCCACAGGCACCACGGATATTTGTTTTGGCAAGACTCTCAGCTGCCTCTACAATTTTTTCAATTCCTTCCTTAAAGTTGATTGGTGTTTTGAATTTAATCGGTTTTTCAAACGATTTCAAATCCTCCGAAACTGCTACTCTAGTATTTGTGCCACCAATGTCAAAAAGAATATAACTCATGTTTAATTTTCAGTTGCTAGCTCTTAGGTTTTAGCATGTTAATCATAACACTTAACATACTTGAAACATTACGGTCACACTCACTCATCATTAAGTCTATTCCTATTCAACTATAGGACTTATTTCTTGGCCAAAGATATTGCTAATGTCCTTGCAATAACTCTCGATGTTATCTTTAAAGTATGGTGGATGGGCACGCTGAATTTGACCGATAAAGTGGTAGCAAGTAGCAAGAGCAGCGGCAAGGCCAGGTAACTCGGTAGTCAGACTACCTCCAACGGTTTCTTTGTTGGTGAGGGTTAATTCAATTTTTCTTCCCTCTTCACCCCAGCCCAGCTCCTCCATGCCAACATAAATAAAAAGTTCACGCTCGTCAGGCACAATGGTCTTGGCGTGCTTGATCTCCTCTGGAGTAAAAAAGCGAGGTGAAAGTTTGGTGCCAAACAGCTCATCAAACTTAGTGCGGAGCATAGGTGCGATTAGGGTTATGTTTGGTGGCAGGACAAAAGTGAAACCATTAAAGTGCGCCAAATCTACCCCGACTTTATTGTTGGACTCAATATGTGAAAGTATTGCATGTGGGTCCTCCTTAGTCTTTGCGAGTATCATCGATATATAGGTAGAGGTGTTATAGGTGTATGGTTCGCGGTTCCGAGGAAAGACCCGGACGTGCTCCTTCTCCATAAAACTCCCAGCCGGCGCGTCTGTGTTATTTGTGAAAAGTATTGATGGTATCTGGAGTTCTTCTAAACGCTTAGCAATATTAACCGAGTGCTTACTCCCCGAAGCTGAGATTAAAACTGCGCCATCTATCTCCCCCGCTCTTTCTATTACCTCTTCAAAATTAGTCTCATTAGCAAATACAGCATCCGTATCGCGAAAGATGATTCGTCCAGTAGATTCAGCATTTCCGCTTCCGATGACCAATGGTCTTTTGAAAGAAACCTCTACCTCCGGAAGGGTAGCAGTTGAAAGCATTAATAGGGCGCCATCCACTACCACATCCAAGTCTGGAATATTATCCAGACTAAATTCTTTTAGGGTATCAAGCGGTGACATAATTCAGGTACTTAGGTCCTTGGTTGTCAGTATAGATTTTTTCAGACGTTTTTTATTTGGACGCAAGTTACATGTCTTAGACAATTTGTCGATAATGTATTCTTCAGCTTCGTCTACAGAGTCTACGATATGGAAGATATCGAGATCAATCTCGTCAATAGTCTCATATTTATTTACCAATTCCTTCTCCATCCATGAGACGAGGGGTTTCCAAAATGCTTGGCCGTATAAGAGTACTGGTACAGCAGTGATTTTTTTTGTTTGAATCAGAGTGATGATTTCAAATAATTCGTCCAGCGTTCCAAAGCCTCCAGGGAAATAGACATAGACCTCAGAAGCGTACGCCAGCATAACCTTGCGAGAGAAGAAGTGGTCAAAGGAGAGAGACTCAGTGGTATACGGGTTGAGGCGCTGCTCCATCGGTAGGCGAATATTGAGACCAACTGAAGTACCTCCAGCCTTAAAGGCTCCGACGTTGCTGGCCTCCATGATCCCTCCGCCACCACCCGTTACGATGGTGAGGCCGAGTTCGGATAGGCGGGATGCTAACCCCTCGGCCTCATTGTAGTACTTGTCCCCTGGATGGGTGCGGGCACTTCCCCAGAAGGTAGCGGAAGGCCCAAGCTTTTTAAGCAAATTAAAGCCATTAACAAACTCAGACATTATGCTGAATATGCGCCAGCTCTGGTCCTCCGGACGAAGTAGTTCACTAGTCAATCGACAAGTGAGTGGTTCTTCTGACATTTTGGTCTTTTTTTTATCTCTTCCGTTACCAGACAAGTTTAAAATCAGATCATTGAACATTACTATCAGTATAAGGTGTCAGTTGCTAGTTGTCAGTCACCAGTTGTTAGTAGCTGGTTCGTTCGCGTTTGATTAATTCGAGGTAAATGCTTCTGTGCCATCGCCTCTAAATATGTAACTAAACTTTCCAAGGAATATCGAATTGTTCAAACTCTGGTAGGAGTTTTTTATCGTACAGGAGTCTCGAAGTAACTTCGGCGTGTGATAAGGCGCCGGTCAAGGCATTGTGTGGCATTGGTTCGCTTGGAATACCACAGTAGTTTAAGATGGCGTCTAGATCGAGGTTGCTGCGACGATGCTGTGTGTCCACTGGCGCTTTCTCCCCCCTCTTTACTATGTGCATATAGGCCAAGGTGTGGGTGTCGATGGTGCGGTGTGCGAGGTCCCATGATAACTTGGCGCGCTCTGCTGCGCTTTGGAGGAAGTCGCGATCAAAGGACGGATTCTGTCCGGTGATAGTTCGGTTACTGAGGTGTTGGCTCCACTCTAGAAATTCAGTGACCAGCTCCGCTTCGCTTTTCTTACTCACATCTTTAGCTTGTTCCTCTGTAAAGCCGTTAATAGTTAAAGATTCTTCGCTTATGTGTGCCCCATCCCAGATTCGGCACTCACCATAAAACCGACGCGTCGGGTTTTCTAGATCTAAGGCACCAATCGATAGAATTGAACACTTTTCGGGGTGGAGGCCACTGGTTTCAACGTCAACAATCAACATAATTTATTCTATATCAATTTCTACCCCCATTTCGACATCTGTAGCACTTTTTACACGAGTGAATCGCAGTGCTCCACCACGGTCCATATAGATTAGTTCCAACTCTTCAGGAGTAACTTTAGTAAGTTTGTAATACATAACCTCGGATGCTCCGATGTCAGTAGCAATCTTTAGGTAAGCAGTATTTGCTTCTAGTGAAAAAGGTGTCTCAACATCAGAATCCATTGTGAAGATCAACCAACTACCAACTGTATCGTCACTACCTTCGTATGAGTCAGTTACTGTTCCGTCGGCTTTGAATTCACGTGTGAACTTATCGTCATCAACGCTCTGCCACTCACCCTCTATAGTCTTTGCAGCTTCGAGAATTAAGTTTGTCTCTTCGACATCACCTTCGCCCATATCACCGAAGTTGTATGGAGCGTTATTTGCGTCAAATGGCTGAGTACAGCTGGTAGTGATACCGGTGCGAGAATTAGTGATAGTTACTTTTTCACCTGCGAAAGTGTATGTATAGTCCCCACTCTCATATATATAAGAATCAGAACCGGCTAATCGCACCGCAGTGCGAGTAATTATTCCGTCTACTACGATATCGACGCGTGAGAAGTCAGGACTAAATTCAGCTGAGAAGTATGAATTGTCCGCGCACATAAAGGAGATGCCGTCTCCTGTCATCGGAACACTATTGTCATCCATGGTCTTTGTGTAGACGACATAGCCGGCGATGGCTAACACTACCAACATCACGCCGAGGAAAAGTTTAGTTGACATAAAATAGATTGAGTTGTTTTGTTAAACTTAAATCTATTGTACTCTTGCCGTCTTGAATATAAAAGCCCCACAACCTTGTGGTTGTGGGGCCCTTTTTTGTCTTGGCGATCACGTGAAGTACTTAATCGCGATGAGGATGATGGCGATGACTAGGCCGCCAATCAGCTTAAGTATTGGTGTCCAGTTGCTGGTCTGTTCAGTCGAGGGGTCGGTGTAGTCGTCCAGGGAGTATTCATTTCTGGGAATCCCTCTGGCAGCTTTTTCTATATTGTTCTCCATAGTCCTTTCTCCAGTTGCATACCGATGCCATTCTGCCACCAATTATATCCCTTTGCAATTAGCGGCGGGGCGGAGCCCGGCCGCCTCCGCCTCCTCTTTGGTTTTAAAGGTAATCATATTGGCTTCAGATATTCGTTTAGCTCCCGCGCAATGCGGTAGATGATAGACCTCCCCATTACGGGAGGCGACGTAGTAGGTGGATAAGGTTCCTGTGGTGGGTGCGGTAGATGCGGAATTTGTCCTTTCCTCCCCCTTTACCCCGTTACCTATCTCTAGAGCAGCGGGAGCAACCGCTTCTTGCACCACCTGCTCCACTGATTGTCTACCTAACCCAAAGGCGGTTAAAGCCACTAGTACCAATAGGATTGATGAAAAGACCTGGGGCTCGGCAAGGTAGACCTTGACCCGCACACCCACTTCTCTGATGTTTTGCTGAAGATTTTGCATACTCTAGCCGTTTAATTATGGATAAGTACAGTTCCTAGCTCTATAAGTGACAAGATACGGCAAAACTGAAGCCTCAGAGAAACGGGTGTGGGGGTTGATTTTTTCTCTTATTTCTTGTAGGATAGCGCTCATTGCATTGGGTTTTATCGCCCACCAATTATATCAATAAGACAGTATGGCAACTAAAAAATCAGCTGGTACAGCTAAAAACCTGCGCGACTCCCAACCAAAATATTTGGGGGTTAAGCGTGGGGACGGCCAAGCCGTGAATGTAGGACAGGTTATTGTGCGTCAGCGCGGTACTAAAATTGAACCCGGAAAGAATGTTAAGGCTGGTCGCGACCATACTATTTTTGCTATGAAGGATGGAAAGGTCTCTTTCCGTGAGTCCCGCAAGGTTCGCTTTGATGGACAAGTAGTAACCAAAAAGACTGTTGACGTCCTCGCCTAACTTTTATGATCAAGAGGAAATAAGAAAAGGCGCGCCAACGGCGCGCCTTTTCTTATTTTGTCCTGTCTAAGTACTAAGTGCCAAGCGCTAAGTACTATTTACTAACAATCACAATTGATTCAATCACTACAGGTGTTACAGGAATGTCTCTAGCCTTAGTTTCTACTTGTCCGATAGTATCCACGATGTCCATTCCCTTGGATACACGACCAAATACAGGGTGTTTGGAAGACAGTGGTGGCTTATTGAAATCTAGGCCAGTGTTGTCGACTAGGTTAATAAACCATTGACTGCCACCAGAATTTGGCTGACCAGTGTTGGCCATAGCAATAGTGCCTCGGGTATTGCTGAGAAGTTCCCCTTCGACAAATTCGTCAGCGACATTTTCCTCTGGACCACCAGTACCATAAATTGACTCATCACTTCCCTTTGAGTTGGGGTCACCACCTTGAATCATGAAGCCTTCAATGACACGGTGAAATTTTGTCTGGTCGTAAAAGCCTGACTCGGCTAGTTTAATGAAGTTGCTGGTAGTAATCGGCATCTGATCTTCAAAAAGTTCTAGTTCGATTACACCCATATTGGTAGTGATAACAGCTGTTCTATTCATATCATTAGTGATTACTGGATTATTAACTTTTTGTTCTTCGGCGGTTAGTGGCCCTGATACTTCTTCATTACTAGAGAGGTCGAGCTCCCCAGTGTTCGTCCCGGTAGTGGACTGCCAGTAGATTAAAAGTCCTAAGACAAGGGCAGACGCAACTATAGTGATAATTATCAAATTCAATCCTTTCAATCCTTTCAATCCTTTCATATTTTAATTTTAGGTTAAAGTCTCAAGGCCTGTACTAATTACACTCACTCAATATTAATTTTAAAAGTCGCGCGATTCTCTCCTTGGACCAATTCGACCTCATGTTCTCCTGTGGTCTTGATCGGAGTGGCTATCTTGATCATACTTTTCTCAACCACTATTCCTTGCTCCAAGGCGGCAGCAACTACCCCTTCCGGTTTGATAGCTGCAAAAAGGTGCCCCTTATCGTTCTTGTGGTTTTTAAGAACCAAGGTAGATTCCGACAAGGCCTTCTTAGCTGCAAAAAATCTTTCCGCAGCTACGCTTTGTTTGACGCCTTTTTCAACTTGAATCTGTTCGATTTGTTTAAGGTTATCCTTTGTTGCTGGTTTGGCCCATCCTTTAGGGATTAGCTTATTTTGACCAAAGCCATCGGGCACATTGACTACTTCATGCTTACGGCCGATCTTGGCCACATCTTGTAACAGAATGACTTTCATGCCGTTAGAGATAGGAAACCCTCAGGTTTCCGTTACTTAGGTAGCTGATAACACTTCGACCGTCTTTTGAAATAAGGGTCTGTAAGAACACACTTAGGTCAACTCCATCATCTCTAACGGTATTCATAGGCCTCCTAATATACCTTAAATCTTACAACCTGACACCTAATACTTCTCCAATGGTTTTGTCGCCCCCTAGCCACTTCAAAGCCGCTTCCATTTGCTTGTCCTCACCAGCCATCATTTCTTGTGGGGTTCGAGGAATGTAGACATTTGGTTCGAGACCTCCTTCTGAGAAAGATATTCCTTCTGGAGTGAGCCATCTTGCTATGGTGACTTTAAGGGCACTCTTGTCGGGTAGGCTAACTAATTCCTGTACTGAGCCCTTACCAAAGGTAGTGTCACCGATGGTAGTGGCGATATTGTGTTCCGAAAGAGCACCAGCCAAAATCTCTGAAGCAGACGCCGATCCGCCATCAATCAACACAACGAAGTTGTCTGGATTCAAATTAAATATCCTCTGTCCTTGGGTGCGGTAAACGTCTTCCTCTTTACCTTCACCGTAGTGTTCGCGCACTACAACTTTGCCGGCTGGTAGGAAGTAACCAGCGATAGCCACAGCGCTTTCAAGGAAGCCACCAGGATTACCACGCAAATCTAGAATGAGGTTAGTTTTTCCACTTTGTTCAAATGCGACTATCGCTTCACGCATCTTTGATTCGGAGATACCGTTAAAGCTGTATAGTTTGATAATAAAGGTGTCATTTTTTTCCTCAGTATCTAGTGTTGGAATATTTATAACCTGACGGACAATCTTTTTCTCAAGTAGTTCGGTTTCACCTTCGCGATAGACCATTAATGTGACTTCGGTCCCGGCTTCACCACGGATTAGGCGCACTGCCTCATCTACATTCATACGATCAGTTGAGGTGTCATCAATCCGTGTAATTACGTCGCCAGTCTGGATACCAGCAGCAAGGGCTGGAGATTCAGGTAACGGGGCGATAATAGTAATTAGGCCTTCACGGAGTCCAACCTCCATTCCAACACCGCTAAAATTACCAGAGATATCTTCTGCAAAATAAGAAGCGTCTTCAGGTGGCATGTAGACGGTATATGGGTCACCGTAACTGTCTACCATTCCTGCGATGGCTCCGCGTAGTCGGTCAGTTTGGTTAGGAGTACTGGTCGAGGAAGTGGTAACAAACTTCTCATCTAAGAGATTCCAGACGCGCCAAAATTCACCGAGATCTGCCTCATCATCGGGCTTTTCTTTAGGATAGAGAAAACTGAATATACTGGCCTCAAGGGGTGATCCCTCCCCCATTCCACCTTGTCCGAACTGCACTCCTGAAAAAAAGGCAGCTACAGCCAACATGGCAGCTAATCCAACTCCTAATAGCTTTCCGTTATTCTTGGGATTCTTAGTTGTCTGTTCATTTTGCATGGGGCTATTATCGCACACCGTTTTCTATATCGGAAATGGTAAAAATAGTTTTGTCCTCTTACTTATAAACTCCATCTATTAACGTTTCTGCTAGTCTTATATTCTGTTAGAATGGTCCTAATGTTACGTTTATTCAAACGCCCGTCCATTCGTGAACCAATTTTTCTCTATAACACCGCCACGCGGAAAAAAGAGGAATTCACTTCACTTAAGAAGGGTTGGGTCACAATGTATAGTTGTGGGCCGACAGTTTATGATCATATCCATATTGGCAACCTACGCGCCTATCTCTTACCTGATCTTTTGACGCGACTCTTTCTTTATAATGGTTACCGAGTTAACTCGACTATCAACTTCACTGATTTTGGTCACCTGACCGATGACGCCGACGCGGGCGAGGATAAGATGATGAAAGGTATGAAGCGTGAGGGTTATGAGATCACGCTAGACAATATGCGCGTGTTTGCTGAACCATACATTGAATCGTTCAAAGAAGATAATCTGATGTTCGGTAATCGCCCCCCTACCCAATACTCTCGTGCTAGCGATTATGTGAAGGAACAAATCGCGCTAATAAGGACACTTGAAGAAAAAGGTTACGCCTACCGTACGAAAGACGGACTCTACTTCGATATTTCTAAGTTCCCCTCATATGGGAAGCTCGGTAATGTTGATATTGAGAAAATGAAGGCTGGCGCACGAGTCGAGGTCAATAAAGAAAAACATCATCCAGCTGACTTTGCACTTTGGAAGCTCGCTGACCTTGGTTGGGAGAGTCGTTGGGGAAAAGGTTTTCCTGGCTGGCACATCGAGTGCACGGCGATGGCTTTTGCCACTCTTGGTAAGCAGATTGACGTTCATACTGGTGGTGAGGACTTGCAGTACACGCATCATAACGGTGAGATAGCTCAAGCTGAGGCAGTGACTGGTAAGGAGTATGTCGGCTATTGGCTCCATAACGCTCATATTACGATTGATAATATGAAGATTGCTAAGTCACTGGGTAATGGAATACGCCTCAAACACTTGGCTGACCGCGGGTTTTCCCCTACTGTCTATCGTTACTGGTTATTACAGAGTCATTATCGATCTGGTGCTAATTTCACCTGGGAGGCTATGTCAGCCTCAAAGAACGCTTTGACTCGTCTGTATCGGCTGGTTTATGAAGAGTTGGTGGAATTACGCCCAGGAATGGTTAATGAGGATTATGAGCGACGGTTCTTACAAGCTCTCTCGGATGATCTCGATACCCCACGTGCCCTCTCTATACTCTGGGAATTAGCAAAAGATACTAGTGTGCCACCAAAAGAAAAACTTGCGACCATTCATGCTTTTGATTCCCTGCTCGCTATTGGACTATCTAAAACACCAGACGAAGGACGTCATGTACTCGGAGTGGTGGAAGTGGAGGATGTGCCAGCTATAGTGCGGGAGCAAAATGCTCGTCGTGAAGAGGCCCGTGCGATTAAAGACTTTACTCTCGCTGACCAACTCCGTGAAGAAATCAGAAAAAATGGCTACGAAGTGAAGGATACTCCAGAAGGACCCCAGTTAACTAAGGTGTAGAAATGAGTAATCGGGGTTCAGAAACGGCTGCCTAGAGGGCGCCGTTTATAGCTATCCCCACTATCCACTTAGTCCACAATCTCCTCTCTTAAACGTCAATCGACAGTCGGTGCTAAAATAGACAAATGGTTGATCTAAATAAAAGTTTGCGCGTCCCCCCACATAACGTTGAGGCTGAGCGGGCACTCCTTGGTGCTGTCATACTAAAGCCAGAAACTATCCACGATGTGTCCGCTATCGTTTATCCAGAAAGTTTTTACGCCGACAAACATCGGGAAATCTTTCGTGCCATTTTTGAAATCTTCGCTAAAGGCGATCCTATCGATTTACTGTCTGTATCAACTCGACTTAAACATAATGGTCAGATAGAGAGAGTTGGTGGGGCTGCATACTTAACCGAACTAATCGAAACTGTGCCGGCCGCTGGTAATGCTATCTACTACGCCACTGAGGTCCAGAACAAAGCGAGCTTGCGTGGACTCATTCATGCTGGCGACGATATTGCAGAACTCGGCTACTCTAACCCAGACAACATAGACGCAACCTTGGACCAAGCAGAAAAGAAAGTTTATGAAGTTACCAACCAGACAACACTTCAAAAATTCATCACCATTAGTTCAGCATTGACCGAAGCTTGGGAGCGCTTCGAACACTTGAGTGAAAACCATGATGATATTCGTGGTGTACCGACTGGTTTTGCGGGGATAGATAATCTTTTAGCCGGTCTCCAGAAGTCTGACCTTGTCATTTTGGCTGCCCGCCCGTCTATGGGTAAGACTACTTTCGCTCTAGATCTCGCGCGTAACGCTGCTGTTAAATATAAAAAGTCAGTCGGTATCTTTTCACTCGAAATGAGTTCTCAGCAGCTCGTCGACCGTATGCTCGCCTCTGAGGCGGGTGTGGACTCTTGGAAGCTTCGTACCGGTAAGCTCAAGAGCGATCAGGAATTCGAAGCGGTGCAGGCGGCAATGACACGCCTCTCTGAAGCGTCTATTCACATCGACGATCAGCCTGGTACTAATATCTTGAAGATGCGTTCTTCTGCCAGACGTCTTCATCACGAGCATGGTCTCGATTTGCTGATTGTCGACTACCTCCAGCTGATGTCTCCTACTAACACCAAGGCTTCAGACTCAATGACACAACAAGTGACCGAAATATCACGTTCCTTGAAGATTCTCGCGCGCGAACTCGATGTGCCGGTCCTGGCACTCTCTCAGTTGTCTCGTGCGGTTGAGCAGCGTGGCGGACGGCCGCGACTTTCCGACCTTCGTGACTCCGGTTCTATTGAGCAAGACGCCGACGTCGTGATGTTTATCCACCGTGAGGATAAACTTAATAAAGAATCTGATCGGCCAAATATCGCTGAGATATTGGTGGAGAAGCACCGTAACGGTCCGGTGGGAATGGCTGAGCTCTACTTCGACGAGAAGCATGTACGCTTCCTTGATATCGACAAACAACACTCTAATGCCGTGATGGCATCAACTGAAGACTTTTAATAAACTAGTTTAACTAGTTAAACTTTGTATGAATCCTCTCGATCAACTTATTGCTTATTTTGAAAACTTTCCCGGCATCGGTGCGCGCCAAGCTCGGCGCTTTGCTTTTCATATTCTCACGATGACTCCGGAGGAGACCAAAGAGTTTTCCACGCTTGTTAGTGGGCTTCAAGATAGTGTCACTGAGTGCGCTTCCTGTCGCCGCTTTTTTGCAAAAAACGATGGCCATAGTGACATCTGCGAACTCTGTGCTAGTCCTTCTCGTGACAACTCAAAACTATTGGTAGTCGAGCGTGACACTGATATTCGCTCAATCGAACGCTCCGGTGTTTACAGTGGTCTATACTTTGTACTCGGTGGCACTGTTCCTCTCCTTGAGTCACGGGAGAATAAAAAACTTCGTGGCGGTGGATTTAAACGTATCATTGAAGCCAGGCTCGGTGCCGGCTTGAGTGAAGTGATACTAGGCTTTTCTGTCAATCCTGACGGTGAAAATACTGGTCGTTTCGTCGAATCTATTATTCGTGAGATTGAAGGATCGGATAAGATAAAGGTTTCTCACTTAGGCCGTGGCCTTTCCACTGGGAGTGAGCTTGAATACGCTGACCCCGAGACTCTCAAGAATGCCTTGCAAAATCGGTATTAATGTGTTATATTTACAAGCAGACAGGGAGACTATCATCATGAACTAAGAAAGGAATTTCTTTTGATGAAAAAGTCTTACGAACTACCACAAAAACAATATGCCTTTCTCCAGTCGGTGAAATCCCAACTGGGTTGGGTCACTCACTCCATAGTGTCACAGGCACTGTGTAGCGAAGGTCCGATATTCCGCTCCCTCCTTCGTTTCGAAGGAGAAGAGAAAATCATTCAGGATCTCGCCAATCAACACAATGTGTCAGTCATTTTCGAATGACTGCACCCCAGGCCGCTGATTCCACAAGAATCGGCGGCTTTTTATTATTTTCACTTAAGCTAAATTGAACTTAAAGCCAAGTTAAAATAACTTTAAATAAAATAATGGAGAATGATGAACACGCCGTGTCCATCATTGTAGTTAAAAAACAAAAACTCCCGTAAGGGAGTTTTTGTTTAATTTTTTCAGGAAAAACTAGATTTTAGTGATTTCAACGCGTGAATACTTCTGTCGATGTCCAATCTTTCGGTCACGGTTACTCTTAGCTTTGTAACGGACGATGGTGATCTTCTTACCTTTCTTAAGTCCTAGGTAGGTGGCGGTAACTGAAGCACCGTCGATGTATGGAGTACCGATAGTGGCAGCCTTACCATCATCAGAGAGTACAACTTTATCAAAAGTAACTTTGTCGCCTTCAGCGTAGTCGCCCAAAAGCTCGACATCAATGATGTCGCCAGCAGAAACGGCGTATTGCTTACCTCCAGTTTCAATAACTGCGAAGTCCGCACCAAGCTCCTTTTTAGTCACTTTCTTAGGCATAGTGGCGATATCCTACCTCAAAGATGGTCATTTTGCAATACTAGCCTCACCCTTCAGGCGCCTAGCCATAATTAGCCGAACCAGGCCTATTACTAACCCTATAAATGCGGCCCCTACCCCAATAGGCAAGGTAAACAAAGCAAACCAACCTGCTACAGACATAAAGTATAGTAATTCCCCTAAATCAGCACCTGCTAGTACACAGGGGTTGGTAAACCCTTCGTGTAATTCACAGCCTAAAACATTGGCAACCGTCCCGGCTATCAGTAAAGAAATGATGGGAGATATGGCAAAAAGTATCCCGCCATAAATTAAAAATTTGACTAGCTTTTTCATAGAGTGCTTTTAAGTTTTCTATATTTAGTCGTCTTCTCCCTTGGTTGGTTTGTCGAGCGTCATTACCTCCACTCCACCAACTTCACCCGTAATGCGGGTAACGTCCTTGTCCATCTTGGCAAGTTCTTTGTAGCCGGCGTTGTAGTGGTTGACTGTAGTGGCGAGTGTATTTCCTAACTTTTGGTAATAGTCTTCATATTTACCGATATGAATACCGAGCTTCTCGACATTCTTGATGATGTCCTTAGCTTTTTCCTCAATCTCCAAGGCCTTAAGTCCTTGGAGTACGGTTTGGAGGTAGGCTAAAAATGAGGTCGGTGAGACGATAATGACTTTGTACTTTCCGGCCGCACGCTGAATCAGGTTCTCTTCCCCACCAGTAATGTGGTTTGAAAGTAGGTCGTAATAAACACCCTCAGACGGAATAAACATAAAGGCAAAGTCAGTGGTCTTTTCTGTCGGGCGCACATACTTGGCGGTCTCAGTAATACGATTTTTAAGGTCGTTAATGAAAAGCTTCTCCAGCGCCGCACGTTCAGCTGGATCATGAGCTTCCACCAAACGGTTATAGTTTTCGAGCGAGAACTTAGAATCGATAGGTATCACTTTATCTTTTACAAAGACTGCCGCGTCCACTATCTCACCGTTTTCAAATGCATATTGCATTTGAAAACTCCCTGGTGGCAGGACGTTTTGCAGTACGGTCTCAAGATAATATTCGCCAAGGATGCCACGCTGTTTAGGATTTTTTAGTACATCCTGGAGTTGGCGGAGCTGTTCAGCAAAACCCACCACTTGGCGGTTAGTCTCACCAAGCTTGGTGAGGCCTTCAGTGACTTCACGAACGATTTTGTTTGATTCGCCGAGCTGAGTCTTAACCGATTCTTGAATAGCGCGGTTTCCCTCACCGAGTCGACGGTCCATCGTATCGCGCAAGGTCTCCATCTGCTGTTGGATAAACAAAAGTCCGTCTCGGCCATCGGTTTTGTCTTCGACCTTTCTAAAGAAAGTGGCGTAGATTTGGATTAGTAAAACAGCCGCTAAGACCACTACTACAATGATTTGAATCGCTTCCATAAGGGGTATTTTAACACGTTCAATTCCCGCTTCTCCCCCGTAGGTTTGGTGTTATAATCAACACATTATGTCATTACATTCCGATATCAAGGGCGAACTTAAGGAGGCGATGAAAGCTAAGGACGAAGTGCGACTTCGTACTGTCCGCAGTATGATGACGGCTTTTACCAATGAGTTAGTAGCCTCTGGTAAGAAGCCACAAGATGAACTAGATGACGCCGGTGCGCTCTCTGTGATTAAACGTCTAGCTAAGCAGCGCAAGGAGTCCATTGTGCAATTTGAAGCCGCTGGCCGAAACGAGTTGGCTGAACCAGAGAAACTTGAGCTCGTGGTACTTGAAGGCTACCTTCCCCAAATGATGAGCCAGGAAGAAATCGAACCGATAGCTAAAGCGAAGCTCGCAGAAATGGGTATTACTGATAAGTCTAAAATGGGTGTTGCTATTGGAGTGGTCATGAAAGAATTAGCTGGCAAGGCTGATGGAGGTGATGTGAAGGTGGTGGTGGAGCGTTTGTTGGCGTAGGTTTTTAAATGCAAAATGCCGCGGACACCTTAGTGTCCGCGGCATTTTGAGTTGATACTCAATGGTAGGCTTGTTTGCTGTCTCTCACGCCTTCAGCTTGAGCCAATGCGTCTGCGGCGGTGATTTCACCTTTTTCAAGTCGTCGACGAATTTGGGCAAAGTCTCCTGAAGTTGATGTCTCAGAGTCATTGGCCCCCATCGCGTGTACCTGAGCTTCTATGGCCGCAAGTGCAGCCATAGCCTCGTTTATGTTGTTACCTTTTGGTTGTTGTATTGTTTCAAAACCCATATGAACAGTCTAACATAGTGTATTTTATAAATTTGCAAAACTAGGTATTTTGTTGTATAAAGAAAGCAGAGAGGAGAAAGCGACGATGGATGATAAACGTCTCGAGTACCTAATGCGTCAACTGCGCGGAAAAATCCGTGCCGGGTGTTCTGGCACTTATCGCCACTTCGTGACACAGGTGTTAAATGAAGCTGGAGAGTACAATCTCCGACTTCGTGTACGTTACGCTATGGCTATGCGCAGGATGATTGCCACAGAGATGAATTCGGCGGGAACATACTAGTTCCCGCCTTTCCATTCTTTAGCAAGAAAGGAGCAGCTATGTCGTTCATTGATATGGTCTCATATCGTCGGGCTTGCAAGGGCGCTGAAGAAGGTGTCGATTATGTGACACTAATGGAAGCAATCTTTCGGATCTATGAAATGTGGCTCAAAGATAAAGACGAAAGGAAAAAGATTGACTTCCATTCGTACTTTGGCCTAACTACACTTGAACTTGGTATTGAAGATTTGTTCGAAGCCAAGAAGTACCGGAAAGCTTTTGCTGCGTACTTTCAGCCACGCGCCTTAATGAAACAGGCTGCGCTTCGCGAATTTAAACAAAGAATTCCTGTCAAAGTACCGGAGAACAATGTTGAGTTCGCGAACTCGATGCGGGTCCGGATACGAATCAATGAAGCTGTGTCGCTTGAGTTTGAGGCGACTAGATATCATGGTCCGCTTAGTTGGCGGCACGTAGACGAGTGCTTCAAGGTGATTCGCTTCGGTGAAGGAATTATCTCTGATGAAGATCGTCATCATGCACGCAAGCAGGCGCTCCAGGTATTAAATAGTGTCCGGGAGCGAACGAACAAAAAGAGTACAAAGTAAAAACGTCCGTCCATTCCTCGGGCTCACGCCCGGGGCATTGGCGGACAGAACCGGGCGTTTTTTCTAGAATAGGAACATCCTCCGGATGTACAGCGGTAGCGAAGTACTGGCTGTTGCTAGTTCCGCTATCGTCGGCGATTCATCCCCGAGCTTATGCTCGGGGCATTCTCGCCGTGCGCTAGTAAAAGCGGGAAATGTATTTTGTTCCCGCTTTTTGTATATCTAAACTGCTTCTGCGTCTTCGATTTTATAATCTCCTATTTTGGTGCGACGAAGAGATTCTAGTCTGGCTGGATATCCAAAATGACGTCCTAGTTCTTCTCCTAATGAGCGGATGTATGTGCCACTGCCCACATGGAAACGTACTTTAATTAATACAGTTTTAGTTTTGTTATCATATATAATATCGAGAAGTTCGGCTTCATAGACCTTCATTTCACGGATGGGAAGTTCAGCCTCACTTATCATTTTCCCCACCCGCGCTGCTGCGCGGGCCTTTTTATAAAACGGCACACCATTTTGCTTGATAGCTGAATAGGCGGAGACTGGGAGAGTTAGGGTGCCGACCATTGAAGCCAAGGCCGCAGAAACTATATCTCTAGAAAAAGTTTCCGCCGCTTCCTTGTCTGTAACTTCCCTCTCTTCTAATACCCTGCCATCCTTGTCCCCACTTTCTGTCTTCTGACCGATTAATATTTCAGTTATATATTCCTTGTCGAGTTTCGTGAGTTCAGTGAGACTTTTTGTACCTTCAGCGATTCCAATAATCATTAACCCAGACGCCAAAGGATCCAGGGTCCCAGCATGACCCATTTTTTTAATATTTAACTTTCGGCGTAATCGGCGAATAACATCAAAAGACGATATTCCAACTGGTTTATCGACTAATAGTATGTGTGGGGATGTGGGTATGTTCATCATCACGGTACACGATAATCCATTTTGCCAATTCCACCAAGGCGATGTTGGCGACTATCCAAAGCACAACAAGGAAGAGCCAACTAAGCGGTAGCGCCACTGTACCAAACAGATTTTGGAAGAAAGGAAGATAAATCGTTAGTAACATCAAACAGACTCCCAAACCGATTCCGAAGTTTAAGATATGATTTTCAAACATTGGATAAGTAAACAAAGGCTTGTGGAGATTGCGGAATGAGACAGCCACAAAGAGAATGTAGCTAGAGAAGCAGGCAAACAAAAATGATCGTCCAAGAGCTGAATCGAACCCAAACTTAATTGTTAGATAGTGAAGACCAAGGAGTGCGGCCGAGCTTATTATACCGATACCGAAAGTTAGGGTTACTACTTCGCGATTGAGTATGGCTGGTTCTTTCTTGTGGCGAAATGTCTTTTGCTGATCGAAGGCATAGGCTATAGCAGGGATACCGCCGGTAAAGAAGTTGACCCAAATAACCTGAAGCGGAGTGAGCGGTAAGGTGAGACCAAGAGCCAAGGAACCTCCTAATAACACTATTTCGTCAAAGCCATTGGACATCAGATAAACAAAAGTTTTGCGGATATTGGCGATGATGAGTCGCCCCTCCTCGATAGCTGCCTTAATAGTATGGAAGTCGTCATCAAGTAATACGAGATCCGCTACTCCTTTGGCCACATCAGTCCCGCTCCCTACTGCGACACCGATTGATGCACGCTTTAAGGACGGCGCGTCGTTCACGCCGTCCCCTAACATGGCTACCACATTCCCTTCCGCTTCGAGCATTTCGATAAGGCGGAACTTATCGTTAGGCGTCATTCGCGCAAAGATGCGTACTCGGGTGAGTGCATCTTGGAGTTCTTCGTCAGTCATATTACCCATATCCTCGCCCGTCAGTACATGCTTGTCACTCTCTGGCCAACCAAGTGATTTGGCTACCGCTATCGCTGTACCGAGTAGGTCACCGGTGGCCATAATGACGCGACAGCCTGCTGATTCGATATTCGCTATGGCTTCTTTCATTTTCGGACGAAGTGGGTCGTAAAAGAGTAGTAGGCCAATAAACTCGATTGTTAAATCATTGCTGTCACCAGGTTTTTTTATTCCCACCCCAAGCAAACGTTTCCCGGAACCGCTTTCCTTTTCTAAAACACCCACCATTTTTTGATGGTCCACAGTACTCAGTTTTGCATGTCTGAGTAATATATCTGGTGCACCTAATACGATTTCTTTCCCTTCGGACTCATAGATAGAATATTTGTGTGCTGAAGAAAATAATTTTACAGGCTTGGTGTTTTTGAGAATTGTGACCACATCTATCCCCTGCTTGATGGCCGCATTAACTATTCCAACGTCGAGATGTCGTCCGGTCACTTTCCATTTTTTGGGTGACTTACCCGAATCGCTGATAATGGTGGCGGTATTGGTAACGGCGTAGGCCAAAATCTCTTTCTTACTTTCGGACACTGATGGCACTCCTGCTAATACTGAAGTGACACTTAATATTTCAACCAGTTCTAATCTACCTGTCGTCAATGTGCCGGTCTTGTCAGTAATAATCACATTAGTACTGCCGAGTGTTTCGGCCGCTAAGAGTGAGCGGACAATACCGCGACTTTTGGCGATGCGCTCCACACCGACTGCCAAGATGGCGGTGAGGCCGGGTGGTAAAGCTTCAGGGATAGCACCGACAGCAATAGCGACCCCGAGTAGGAAGATGTCGAGGTGTTCCATCCCACGTGCCATTCCGAGTAGATAGACTAAACCAACTAACAAGAGTGTAATAACGGTTATTACCCAACCTATCAATGAAACGGCTTTTTGGAGCGGGGTCTTTTCGCTTTTTTGAGTTAGGACCGACTGGGCAATCTGGCCAAACTCCGTCTCTATTCCGGTGGCAATAATTAATACTTTCCCCTGCCCTTCGGCCACGTACGTACCCCCGAAGACCATATTAGAACGCTCTGGAAGCAAAGATGCTTCAGCGAGTTCCCCTGTCCGTTTACTAACCGGCAGTGATTCGCCAGTTAAAATCGACTCATCAATAGCTAATTCGTGACTTTCGATTATGCGACCGTCGGCTGGTACGCGCTCTCCGGCACGAAGTAAGACAATATCTCCAGGTACGGTCAACTTGGCTTCTGCTTCCATTTCGCGACCATCTCTTAAGAAGCGTACACGCTCCTCTATGTATGATTTCAGTGCCGCCGTGGCCCGCTCGGCTTTGTATTCTTGATAAAACCCTAAGCCCACTGAGGTGACGACTGCCAGCAAGATAAATAAAACGTCAATCACGTCCTCAAAATACAAAGTGACTCCAGCCGCAACCAGGAGAATGATGATGAGCGGGCTGGTGAATTGGTGCAAGAACGTGAGCAGGGTCGAGTGACTAATACCTTGACCAAAAGTGTTTGATCCATAGGTCGTCAAGCGCTCCTTAGTTTGTTTATTCGACAGACCCTTGTCTCTATTTGATCCTAACTGCTCTAAAAGTGAACTAATATTCTTAGCCCAGGCATTTTCTATAGTGCTTGGTTTCATTCATTTAATTATAACGTGGCCCCGTCCCCTTAAGTGCCTTGTTTCAACAGGTTAGAATCCATTTCAAATAGGATGTTAGTTTCAGTCAAACCAGCCGCTTTTTTAGATGGGTGTATCATCATTTATCTGAAAAGCGGCTTTGGTTGGCGATTCTATTTGAGATGGGTTCTAGGTCACCAACATATCTTTGATTGGTAGATGGTCGTATTTTTTAATTGCCGTTTTTCTTGCTTTGTAATCAGGAATAGTCTCACCGACTAGGTCCCAGAATCGTTGTGAGTGGTTGAGCTCTTTTAAATGGCAGAGTTCATGGACGATGATGTAGTCACATAACTCTGGTGGTAGAAACAGCAAACGATAACTAAAGTTCAAATTACCAAGTGCGGAGCAACTACCCCAACAGCGGCGTTGATTGCGAATAGCGACACGCTTGTATTGTAAATTGTAGTAGGTATTAAAAAACTCTAAGCGCGAGTGGACTAGGACGCGAGTCGCTTCCTTATTCTCTATATAGTGTTTCGTGAGCGACGACGTACGGTGCCTACGGCGCCGTACAATTTTAAACCACTTCTGCATAGCTTTTATCCAGTCTAACTAGGTTACTTAGTAGTTAATCTCCAATATATACGCCCGAGTCTAACTTGATCATAATCGTACTTTTCTTTTAGGTATTCAAAAATTGGCTTTAGTTTTTCATCCCCCACCTCCTGGATAGCCTTCTCTATCTGTGGCCAAGTCTGCTCCCAGTTACTTGGGGTGAGGTGTGCGATTTCAGTTCTCAATAATTGTTCCTCATTAATAAGGTCCTCCACGTGTCCCCAAATGGTCGATTCAACCATTTTGCGGCTCTTGGCAATCTCACTAACCGACATTTTCTCCAGCAACAGCTGCTTGGTAATCTCATGTGTACTTTCCTTCTTCACTCTCTCCCCTGCTTCCACAGCTTTTACTTCCTCAGGTTTAGGTAGTTTGCCACCACCAGCTTTAACAAAGTTTCCGTGTAATTTTAGAAGCTCTTCTTCAGACATCTCGTTGAAAACATCCTCGGCGGATTGACTGTCATCTTTAAAACGCAGGTCTTGTGCGACCACGCGCGGGTCAACAGAAAGCGCGTTTGGATTTATTCCAGAAAGTTTGAGTCCAGCCAGTGCACGCACTCTGGAGAGTGCCACATATCCCTGACCATATACGAAGGCTTTTGAGAGGTCTATTTCGGCAGCATCGAGAGACATGCCTTGGCTCTTATGAACCGTGATGGCCCAGGCGAGACGGAGCGGCACTTGTTCTATGGTCGCACGTACCTTGCCATCTTCAGCCACTTCCCAACTGGTTGATTCGGCCTTGATAGTACGGCCGTCCGAGGTTTTTACTATCGGCCAGCCGTCTGTGCGATCAAAGTCTATAACTCGACCCAAGGTACCGTTTACATATCCCTTTTCAAAATTATTCTTAGTAAACATCACCATCGCCTCTTCCTTTAGTTCTAGGGTTTCGGGGGACAAACAATTACGCATCAGACTTTCCACCAAGACTCGCCCACCTTTGCCATGCATTCTAAATGTCTTCGCGTGACCATTTAGTTCACGAAGTTTTTGGTTATTGAAAGTGTCGACATCGGCGTTGTGGGTATAGAGCTTGGTTGGTTCAATGTTTTCGTACGAAATACTGGTTTGTTCCCCGAGTAGTGTGTAGTGGTCTTCCTCGACTTGATTCTGGCGGATTGATTTCAAAAGTCCTAAGAATAGATTGTCCTCTTGGCGATGTTGCTCAGATAAGTAGCAAGTGAGAGGAAGTGAATCGCTCCAGGCTCTCGACTGGAAGCTATAGAGCATCGAGTCACCCTGCCTCGTTACTGGTGGCAACTGAAAAAAGTCTCCCACAAAAACTACCTGCAGTCCTCCAAAAGGTTCTTCGCGCTGGCGTACGGTTTTTAAAACTAGATTCACCATATCGAGAATCTTTCCGTCGAGCATCGATACTTCGTCAATTACTAGTACATGGGCCTTTTTGGCGCGACGAGAAACTTTTTCGTTGGTGGCGATTTTGTCGAGGTCATAAGGAGTCAGTGTGTCGCGGATTCCAATACCACTCCAGGAATGAATAGTCATGCCACCTATATGTGTGGCAGCAATACCAGTCGAGGCCGTAATCGCCACAGATAGTCCGGCTGCCTCTAGCCAGGCAATGTATTGATTGATGACGTAGGTCTTACCGGCTCCCGGTTCACCAGTTAAAAAAACATTGGCGCCGGTCTTTAAAATATCGAGAGCTGCATTTTGAGTCATTGGGTATAAGTTTACCATTTTGCGCTGACTTGCGGATATAATGGAAACAAAGATGAGTTCCCGCGCACATACACATAAAAAGACGAGTGAAAAAACCACGCGAGAGCCACTCGGTCATTTAATGTTGTCTCACGCCCTTCGTGATGCTGGTTTTAAGGGTGAGGTGTTGAGTGGCAAAAAAGCCCTAGAGGAATACGCCACCGATGAAAGTGTTTTCTGTATTAATCCACAATTAGTGCTCCGACCCCTAGACCGCCTTGATGTGGAGATGGCGGTGAAAGTGGTAGCAGAACAAACAGAAAGCTTTCCTGGACTTTCCTTAACTCCCCGCGCCGCTGGTACGGGGCTTGGTGGCGGGTCCCTTACCGACTCCGTGGTAATCGACCTCAAGGAACACCTAAACCAAATTGATAGAATCTCTAAGATTGGAAGCAAGGTCACCTTTACTGCGGGACCGGGTGCGATGTGGCGCGATGTAGAAAAAGAATTGAAGAAATACGACCGCTATCTTCCCTGCTATCCAGCTTCAAAACAAATTTGTACAGTCGGCGGTGCGGTCGCTAATAATGCTGCTGGTCCAGATTCACTTCGCTTCGGCCACACAGCCGATTGGGTGGAGTCACTAGAAGTAGTGTTAAAGGATGGAAAGACCTATGAAGTAAAACCCCTTTTCTATAAAGAATTTCGTAAATTAGTAAAAGAAAAAAATACGCTCGCAGATATCGCTAAAGAAGTCTTTGATCTTATTGAGACTAATGAAGAGACTATTAAGCGCGCGAAGCCGAAGACTTCCAAGAACAGTGCTGGTTATGCGTTGTGGAATGTAGTGACTCCATCGGTCGCTGAATTTAAAAAAGGTAAGGGAATGTTTGATCTCACTCGCGTGTTTTCTGGTGGGCAAGGCACTATTGGCATCATCACTTCACTCACAATGCGTACTGAGCCAATTCATCACGACACTTCTCTAGTCGTTGTACCGGTCTTTAATTTATCGAACGCTAGCCGTGTGGTCTTGGAGGCACTTAAGTACAATCCTATCAATGTGGAAGTTTTTGATGCACTCACTTATGACGCAGCGATGAAGAATCCTCAATTCTTCCGCGACCGATTACCAAGTATTAGCTACTATCGGGTACTCCTTTCGATGTATACCACCTATCACGTTAGGTGGCGAAGTAAACTACCAGAGTTTGTGCTTCTAATCACTCTGGATAATGCCTCCTTAAAGGAACTTAAGAAGCCTATGAGCGAAGTGATTGAGGCATTACGCGTACGTGGTGGTCCAAGTGCCAGACTGATTCAAAATCCCAATGAGCGCGAAATGTTTTGGCAGGTTCGTGACGGGAGTTACCTACTTTCAAAACTACTTGACCCCAATAAACGCCCGGCCGCCTTCTTGGAAGATATGACTGTGCCCCCGGAGCATATGGCCAAATTCTTTTCCGATATTAAGTACCTGTTGAAAAAATATAATGTCACAGCCGCAGTACATGGCCACGGTGGCAATGCGCACTTTCACTTTTATCCCCTACTAGATTTCACTAATCGCACTACCCCAGCCTTGATAGTGAAAATGTCGGAAGAATTCTTTGAGGTGGCAGTCAAATATGGTGGCAATATTTGCGGTGAACACAACGACGGTATCATACGCACACCACATTTATCTAAAATGTTTTCCAAGAACACCATCAAACTTTTTGAGGAAACTGAACGTATCTTCGATCCTGCCGATATTTTCAATCCAGGCAAAAAGGTCCATCCTAGATTTGATATTAAAAGTTCGATTAGGAAGACGAATTAATCTTTGATAAGACGCGAGGTGGCTGCATTTTGATAAAAATATAACCCGAGGCAAACAGATTGTCTGCCTCGGGTCGTTTTGCTTGGTGAACTGATGATCAGAGTGTGTTCAGTCCTTCGATCCGGTCGGCCACGATGTCACCGGTGATTTCACCGTGACAGTGGCAGCCGATCCAGTGTGCCGCGGAGTGCGCTTCGTTCTTGTCCTGGTAGCCGAGGCCGCTCATGACATCGCCGAGCGTATTGTAGCCGTCTTCTTTCGGAGCGCCGTGCTTCTGGAGCGAACCGGCAATAATTTCGAAAATCGTGCCGGAGGCAGGCCAGCCGAGAGCCTTGTCCGGCTCGGCATGCTCGATGTTGTCGAAGCCGATAAATTTCATGTCGCCGTGCTGGCGCAGATCTTTGGCAACAGCCAGACGCAGATCTTTGACGCTAAGCCTAGACTTCTCAATAACGGTCAACATGACCATCTCCTCTTGCTTATTGTTTTGGAACTGGGTCACCACCCTTATTAGGTAGCCCCAGACAAATTAAATATGAAAATGATTTTTAAGTCAATCAGGACCTTGATAAATGGGGCTTGTATGGGATGTATTGTGAGCCACTAGCGTGGTTTTCAGAACTGTATAAGTAGAGAATACATCAAACCGAACATGCAGATATTTCAAGAGTTTGTTATCTAAAATAAAAACCACCCCGAGAGCCAGAGTGGCTTCCAAGGTGGTTGGGGCGGCAGTTCAGGTCTTTATAATGACAAAGATTGTTGCCAAACTGGAGAATAAAGCGGCACTGAAATACAGCGCCACTTCGGCTGGTATGAGCTTAGGTTGGAGGACCTTGTAGATGCCCAAACCGAGGTTGAAACTCGCTATTACGCTAGTCAGAAAAACAAGAAAGGCCATTTATAGTAACTCCGGTTTGAGGTTGTTGGGTAGGAGCGATTCCGCTACGCGAAAATATCGCATAATATGTCTATTTTGTCAAGCACTCGAGAGTGCTTGAACTAGCTCTCTAATTGGTGACCCTACAGGGAGTATCTTTCATTACATGAATTGTACACCTTTTGGCTATATTGATTCGCTTCGCTCTCAATCTAGCTCAAAAGCTTTTCGATTCCCACGCAAACTAGCTCCCAGCAGGTTTGCTTGTAGGGTCACAACTATATCCAAAAGAAAAAAGCACCTGACGGCGCTTTTTTCTAAGAATATATGTTGTGACCCTACAGGGAATCGAACCCTGATTTAAGCCTTGAGAAGGCTCCGTCCTAACCGTTAGACGATAGGGCCAGTGGCGGTATTTATACCAAATATTTGCAGTTTAGTGAAGTGGCGCTGTGGTGGTCGCTTACGGGTTTTGTCATTGTTTCCCTCTTTATTCGTCTATATATAGGGGTACTATATAAATAGTTTATTAGTTAATAAAAACTCTTATGTTATCTTGGGCTCTAACTTTCTTTGTCCTCGCTCTCATCGCTGGGGTGTTGGGATTTACCGGCATCGCATCAGCCTCCGCCGGAATCGCGAAGATTCTTTTTGTCGTCTTTATTATCCTCTTTATCCTGTCTTTCTTCTTTAAGGCAGCTGGTAAGGCTGATAATTTTATCGACAAGAATATGTAAAAACGTCGCTCGTCCTATCCTCGCCGCAAGCGGACGAGACATTAGGCGAGCGAACCAGGCGTTTTTGCTAGCTAAGGAGTCGGCCACCGCCGACACAAGTTATAAAAGTCGCACACATCCCCGCGGCAGAGCCGTCGGGTCTGACTTCGACATTGCTAGTAGAACTGGACGGACAAAACAAAAACCGAGCTTATCAGCTCGGTTTTCGTTTACTTATTAATCAGAAGATTAATTGTCGTCGGTGGTGAAGTCTTCTACTTCCCCACAAGCTAGTACCTCGTCATTATCCTCGTCTTCGTAACCGACGCAGATGCTGAAGTAGTAATCGGTGTCAGCGTCAAGATTGTATACGGTTTCTTCGTAGTCATCGTCACCATCAAGGCTTGAGTCAACACGGACCTTTTGTAGGTCATCACCGTCTTCATCGACGTCGTTGTAGGAATCAAAGTCATCCTCAACGTCATAGATAGTATCCTCGTCCTCTCCGTAGACAAAGAATACTTCTCCGTCTTCAAAGTCGTTCATATCGACTGAACCACGAAGCTCAGCCTCGTATTTTTCGATATTATCTGCGCTATCGGTCTCTACTTCAGGCTCATCATCGCTTGAAGAGTCTCCACGTGGTTCACCGATAACATAACCATAGCCGTAATTGTAGCCAGGACCGTAGTATCCAGCGCCATAGGTGTAACCTCGACGAGCTTCAATCTGGGCCTGTAGCTGAACGATAAGCTGTTTAAGGAAAGCGATAAGCTGTTCCTCGTTCATCTGGTTACCACCATACGTATAAGTAGGGGTGTTTGTGTTCTGATATTGATAAGTGGTTGGTACGTAGTAGTAGGTGCTGTTAGCTTCAGCCTGTCCTGCTGGGAAAAAAGCAAAGACCGCTGCCGCTGCTACACCTAGAAATAAAATCTTTTTCATACCTATTTACCATACCCTCTGGAGGGCATTTGTCAACCCCCACACCCACTTTGGAGTTGTTTTGCAAAGTAACTGCTACAAAGAAAACTCTAACCACCATTGTGGCAATATTTAGGTGAGTGGAAGTTAGGTTATGGCAAAACCCCATGACTCCAAAGTGGGTGTGGGGCGTGTCCTCCGCATTTCTGTCACTGTTTACAAATCGTCATTAAAAACTAAAAACCAAGTACTAATTGCCAAGAACTAAGGATCAAAGACTATATATCTTTCCAAGCTCGACTTTGGCGCACCAAAAGTTCTTCTGCTTCTTCTGGGTTCTGCATAATTTCTTCCACTATCTTCTCCATCCTCATGCTCTGTGAACCTTTTATCAAGACGATGTCGCCAGGTTGGAGTAGGTTTTGTAGCTCCGATCCAGCCTTGGTTGACTCTTCATACTGTAGGATATTTTTTTCATTCATTCCTGCTTCAAGTGCCGCTTCAGCGGTACTGCGAGACCGCACACCGATGGTGATTAAAAGGTCAGCACATTCCTTAGCCTGTACACCAACCCGTTCATGTTCCCCCACTGAGAAACGTCCGAGTTCCAACATATCACCAAGGACCGCAACCTTACGATTGAAACCTTTTATCTCCTTTAGAGTAGAGAGTGATCGCTCAACGGCTACTGGAGAAGAGTTATAGGTGTCATCAATAATAATTGTGTTTTTGATGCCATCGATTAGACGCATGCGTCCTGGTGGTGGAATAAAGTTTTGGAGCATGGTTGCGGCCTCATTTAGAGAGATGTCAAAACAGCTAGCTACTGCGACAGCTGCTGCGAAATTGTATGTGTGCCCCACACCAATTGCTCCAAGTAGTGTGCACTTGGCGCTTTCACCATTTGAATTAATAGAGAAGCTCATTCCTTTTGGGGAGCCTTCTTGGTAGATTACCTCGTCACCTTTAGCCATGAAGTTGGACTCTGAGTATCGACTATATCCGATTGAGCGTTGTCTGGTGTCTTCTGCGACCTGGAGAATTGCTTCGTCGTCATGGTTATAGATCAAGATTCCATTATCTTTTAGGGCATCAACCAATGCTTTCTTCTCAGCAATGACTGCCTCAGGTGAGGAAAAGTATTCCACATGGACTGGTACTTCTGGAAGTCGAGTTAAGACTACGAAGTCAGGTTTAACCCAAGACGCTAATTTCTTCATATCTCCTGGTCTGTCGACTCCCATTTCGAGGACCAATACTTCTGGGTAATTGCCTGGGAAAAGCGCATGCAAAAGACCGTCGATAATGTTTTTAAACCAATGCAAAGGGTTCTGCCAAGCGTTATCAAGACCGAGGATTGAAAGTGGTACGCCGATTTCGGAGTTATAGCTCTTCTCACTCTTTCTAGCGCGGACTTTGTTTTTGAGTACGTGATAGATGGCGTCCTTGGTTGAGGTCTTTCCGACACTACCTGTCACTGCAATTATTTTTGGTTTCGCTCGCCGGAGGAGCAGTCGAGCCTCTGCAGTCAAAATGGTAACTATCAGGGATTTAAAGATGGATTTCATAAATAGGCAGTTAACAGCTAGTACTATCGGTCTGGTGGGATGTTGTAGTAGTTTATCAAGAATTTGGTGATATTCATAAAAGGCTCGGTCAGGGTTTCAGAAGAGTAGCTCACTCCTTGTGGATTGACCGTATACAAGAACACTAGGAATTGTGGATCATAGGCTGGGAAATAACCAAAGAAGGAGTGGAGGTAACGATCGTCATAATAACCACCAGTGGCGCTGGCCATCTGGGCCGTACCAGTCTTAGCGGCAATGGAGTGTTCTGCAAGCTTAACCTTACCGCCACGCAGGGCCTCATCAACCACTGTCACCAACATACGGGTAATTTCCTCACTGGTTTCTTCGCTCCATACTCGCTCTCCTTCAGGGAACATCACCTCTTTTTGAGTGCCATCTTCATATTCTATAGTCTTGACTAGATGTGGGGTGATTAACATCCCACCATTACCAAGAGCAGCCAGTGCTCTGGTTGCAGCGATTGGGGTGAGTGCAATACCTTGTCCGTATGATGCCGTCGCGTACTCAATACTACGGGTTGTGTTTAGGTTTTCCATATCGCCATGTATCTCACCGATGAGGTCGATTCCGGTTTCGCTACCTAGTTTTAATTTATTGAAATATTCTAAGAAGCGTTGCTGCCCCATCGTCTTTACCACGAAGGCTACACCGGTGTTAAGTGATTGGTTCAGCACTTCCTGCATTGAAACAGTCCCACGGCCACGGCCGTCGTAGTTGCGAATGGTCTCGGTATCTATTTCAAGAAATCCCGCGTCGTAATAGGTTGTGTTTGAGGAAACTGCCTGACTGTCAATGCCAGCTGCCATGGTAAGAGCCTTGATGATACTGCCGAGCTCGTAGCGAGCGCCGACTAGTGGATTACTGAAATGGTCCAAGGTGCTGGTGCCGCGTGCGTTGGGGTTAAAGGTCGGTACGGCATCGATTGCGTAAATCTCTCCGGTCTTCGGATTTATGATGATTCCACCAGTTAATTCTGATTGCCAGACATCGTTGGCTTTTTGTAATTCATTTTGGAGTAACCGAGCCACGGTCGGTTCAATGGTGGTTACAATATTGCCTTCCTTTTTCTCTGGGTCTTCGGAGATTAAGCTCCCAATATTGGTAAACAATTCTGCAAAGAAGTTAACCGACAGCTTCTCACTTTCTCGGTGCAAGATGTCCTCGTAGTAACTTTCGAGCCCATACCGTCCGACTGGCACCTCCTCATCCGTCTTCCCTGTGTATCCCACAAAGCCAATAGTACGAGCAGCCAATGGGCCACCGGGATAATAACGCCAATGTTGTCTTTTTAAAGTTACGCCTGACAGCTTGAGTTCTTTAATTGTCAGAGCCTCTTCTTCAGTTAATGCTTCACGGACCTCAACATCAACGCGATTCTCTAAAGTGGCGCGATGGATAAAGGTTTCTTTGTCTATAAAAAGGTATGACTTCAAGGCTTCGTACAGGGTGTTGGGGTCTTTTACCCTACTCGGATCGAGTGAAAGAGTGTACCCACTTTGAATGGTGGCAGCGCTTACCTTCTCACCATCCCTGGTGGTGAAGTAGATACTGCCTCGATCGTAGAGATTTTGGACGGTGTGAATATACTGCCCTTCGCCCCGGGCGACGTAGGTGTCGTAGCTGATGATCTGCAATTGATAAAGGCGCGCCACTAACACTAAAGCCGCCAGCAAAACTATGCCGGTGATTATCCTTATTCTGACGATGGCAGCGTTCCTAGCACTCATTAATTTACCTTTGTGTTACCACACTAGTGTTTGAACGATCAATAAAAATCTTTTGATTAGTTGCAATGTAACCATGACTTTCAGCCAAATCGATTGAGAGATTATGCTGTTTTTCCATATAAACTGATTCAAGCTGAGCTATCACGCCTTTGACTTTATTCATTTCCTCACTGGTCTCTTCATTGATGACCACATGTATTACACTCATTGAAAGGAAATAAAAATATAGTCCCGCCAACCCACCGCAAGTACATAAGAGAGCGACTAAAAGTAGGCGTTCGCTCCGGTATTTTATTTGGTTGATTTCGGTGATGGCGTTCATAATTATAATTTTTCGATAACTCTTAGTTTGGCGCTTCGGGATCGGGGATTTGTCTCCCTCTCCTCATCTGTCGCGACAATGGGCTTTTTAATTAATTTGAGTGCTTGATGATCGTGGATTTTGTCATTAAAGAAATGTTTGACTGCGCGGTCTTCTAAACTATGAAAGGAGATGATGGCCATCCGGCCACCTGGGGCGAGTAGATCGAAGCCTTGNNGCCTGAAAAGTTTTGGTAGCCGGATGAATTTTACTCTTGCCCTTAAAGCGAGGAATGGCAGATTCTATTATCTCTGCAAGCTGTAGAGATGTCTTGATTTCACCATTCTCTCGCGCTAGGACGATAGCGCGGGCAATCCGTCTTGAGGCCCTCTCCTCCCCGAATCCGTAGATGATATCGGCAAGTGATTCCTCCGACCAATCGTTCACCACGTCACTGGCGGTGAAGATGTGTTTTTTCGGATCTCCGAAGGTCATCACGAGTGGCTCATCCTTCTGAAATGAGAACCCTTTTCCACTGGATTCAAACTGGTCCGAGCGCCAACCTAAGTCTGCAAGGATGGCTGTTGGAGTGAGTTCCAGGTCACTTAATATCTTGCCAAGATTTGAGAAATTATCATTGACGAGGTGTACTGTCGCTTTGAATCGGTGAAGGTCGTCAGCGGCCTCTATGGCGACTGGGTCGGCATCAATACCGACATATACCCCACGGTCGTCCAATTCCTCAAGAATGCGACGTGCGTGTCCCCCACCCCCTAAGGTGGCGTCCACGAGGACACTATTAGGCCTGAGGGCCAGTACGGAAATAGTCTCTTCAAGTAATACTGGA
Organism: Patescibacteria group bacterium UBA6201; assembly: GCA_002422025.1. Classification (GTDB taxonomy): domain Bacteria; phylum Patescibacteriota; class Minisyncoccia; order Phycocordibacterales; family UBA918; genus OLB19. The sequence goes on from DISV01000005.1 coordinate 129,226, forward strand.
ATGTGCTTCATAAGGGTTTAGGGTTCAGAGTTTAGGAGACACCAATTCGTCCTAAACGCTGGACCCTAAACCCTTTTTGAAAAACGAATTGGGATAACGGATAGGTCTTTTATAACGCTCCAACCGAACCAAGTTTTTCTGCTAAGGAGTCAGCTTGTTCTTCGATCTTTTTCTTATAATCGTTCCACTTCTTCTCGTCCCAGATTTCCACACGATCGTGGAGTCCAGCCAAAACCACTTTGGTTTTTAATTTAGCAAATTCCTTTAAATAATCAGGAACGAGAATACGTCCGGCTTTGTCTACCTCCACTTCAACCGCACCGGAAAGAAAAAATCTATGAACGCTTCGAGTGTCCGCTGAGCCAAGTGGCAGACCAACAACCTTGTCGGTCAGGGTTTGCCATTCGTCTCGTGCGTACACAAAGAGACAGTTATCGAATCCGCGAGTGACGATTAGTTTCTTCCCCATTTTTGCGCGCCACTTACTAGGAAGTGACAAGCGCTTCTTTGGGTCCAATGTATGAACATATTCACCAATCAACATATGCGAAATCAATTATGAGTTTTAAACTGTCAGTTTTTGTAGTTAGTTCGGGGTGTGTGTTTTGGTAGCTATCCAAAACACATTTCCTTAGCTAACATCTGACAATTTATTACTCATTCCACTTTCTCCCACCACGTCACTACTATACACCACCTCATCCCACCAAACTCCACATAGATGCACTCTAGGTGTGGAAAAGTCACAAAAAAGCTTAATAGATATGGCTTCCTTAGGTAAGGGTAATTATTAATTGACAAAGGCGATTAACTATGATATTATGGAAAACAGTAAATTCACACAGCAAACGGAGGTTGCTATGCGCAACATTGTTTCTTTGATTCTTGCCACTGTTTTCATTGGCACTACCTTCACCTCATCTGCCACTGCCGGCGACCGGTACTACTATCATGAGCAGCAACAGAACCGTGAAGCTCAGGTCATTGTTGGTGCAGGACTTGCGATTCTCGGCCTGGCTGTCATTGCTGGCAACCAGCGACCGGCACCGCCGCGGTTCTATGAACCGAGGCCGTACCGGAGTTACTCGCAACCGCGCTACAATGCGCCGCAGAGGCATCGTTGCCCACACTTGGGCAACTATCAGGGTCGGCTGTATTATGACCCCAATACGGGTTGTTACTACCCGGACTGATAAACAACAGGCCCGCCGCATTCGTTTGCGAGCGGGCCTTTCTTCTTCCGCTTCATATTCACTGGTTATCTTAAAGGATAACAAACCATAATTCTCGTTACCTTTAAGGTAGCGGGATTTTTAAATTGAAATTTGATAACAAACGAAAGAGCGCCGGGAAAGCCGGCGCTCTTTCGTTTAGTTATTGTAACTAGGTAATCTTAGATTATTGTTTATCCTCTCTAACGGGACGCATCAATGGAAACATTTGCACTTCTCGTAGCGGTTTATCTATTAAGAATGCAAATAGACGCTCTCCGAAGCCAAAACCGCAGGTTGGTGGAATTCCGTATTCCAACATTTCCACAAACTCATAGTCTGGCATCATCGCCTCTTCGTCACCACTCTCAATCAATTTCTGTTGTTCACCAAAACGCTTAGCTTGTTCTTCAGGATCATTAAGCTCACTGTAGCCATTACCAATCTCACTACCGGCTAGAATTGGTTGGAAACGTTCTACCACTTCCCTGCCCTCAACTTTCTTCGCCAGAGGTGCTACTAGCACTGGATGGTTAATTACAAAGGCTGGACCGCTGATTTGCTTTCGACAATATTTCCAAAGTGTATCGGTAAGACGCTCTTTATTGTCTCCCTCATACTTAACTCCAAGTTCTTGAAGTTTTGATTCCATCTCGGTCTTTGAAGAATGAAGTACGTCGATGCTGGTCTGTCGACGAATCTCTTCTACGTAGTCTACTTCTACCCATTCGTCCGCTAGATCGAAAGTATGTCCACGGGTGGTGAATTTAGTAGTACTAAACACCTTCTCTGCTAGTTCACGATAAAGGTCGCGTACCAACTTCATACCGTCGTGATAGTCAGCGTAGGCAAGATAGAACTCTAGGTTGGTGAATTCCTGCAAGTGCTCTGGGCTGCTACCTTCGTTGCGGTATGCACGTCCAATTTCAAACGTCTTAGTATATCCCGCGGCCATCAAACGCTTTTGCCAAAGTTCACCGATTGAAATACGAAGATAGACATTAATATCAAAATCATTGTGGTGAGTCTTGAAAGGACGAGCTTCAGCTCCACCGGTAGTTACTTCCAAGGTTGGAGTTTCCACTTCAGAAAAATTGTGTCGCTTCATGAAGTCGCGCGCGGTAGCCCAGAACAATTCTTTTTTTGCAAATACTTCCCTTTGTGCAGGATCAAGTAGTAAGTCGAGGTAACGCTTGCGGTAGCGCTCTTCTTCATCCTTAAGACCGAAGTGTTCGCTAGGAATGGCTTGAATAGATTTGGTCAGTACACGCCAGTCCTCAGCTGCGACCGCTTCTGCGCTTCGTTTGGTTAGAAAAGGTACGCCCTTTACTTCAATAAAGTCTCCAGCGTCGATAGTATCGTTTAAAAGGTCAAAGAGTCGTTTGCCGAGCGTGTCGCGAGATAGAAATACTTGTACTCGTCCGCTGCCGTCATCAATGTCTGCAAAAGCAGAACCGCCATGGCGACGGACTGATATTACTCGCCCAGCAATAACTACAACTGTCTCTTCACTACTAAGGTCCTCAAAATTTTCCAAGACTTCCTTTATTTCGTGTGTACGTTCGGTTTTGGTGGCGTATGGATTCATCCCTGCAGCGCGCAGGAGTTCACGCTTCTTAATACGGTCGTGACGAATCTCTTCGAGTGAGGACATATAGATAAATTTAAAATGAAAATCTAAAAATGTAAAATGGCAAGATAGACTTCAATCATGGAAACTACAAGGGCGGGCCATTAGCCCGCCCTTGTTCTGTATATTTTCAGTGTATCTAGTTAGGCAACCTTTATCACCTTGTAATTCTGTTTGCCAGATGGTGTATCAAAGTTGAATGCGTCTCCCATCGCCTTACCCATTAAGGCTTCACCAAGAGGAGATAGGTATGAAAGTTTATGATCGTGGATGTTCGCTTCTTCGGTTCCGACAATGATATAAGTGCGCTCCTCCTTGCCACCATCCTTTTGAATAGTGACGGTGCTACCAAGACCAACGATGTCACCCTTCTTGTCGTGTGCAACTATCTTGGCTTCCTTAATAATCTGCTCTAAGTGAGTGATGCGTTCCTCAATAGTGGCCTGCATATCGCGAGCTTCTTGATATTCGGCATTTTCAGAGAGGTCTCCAAGACTACGAGCGTATTCAAGGGCCTCAGCCACTTCACGACGTCGTACGGTCTTCAAGTGTTCTAACTCCTTTTTTAATTCTTCGAACTTCTGAGGTGTCAGATAAGCTTGTGTGTCATTCATAATTGTACAAAATTGATTTCACGCAATTATACGTGGAATACTAATTAAATCAAATCTCAAAAATTAAAGATAAAAATGACAATGTAAAGTTCAAACTCTCTATGCTCCAAAACTAGATATTGCGAGGTTTTGTTTTTTAAGATTTGATTTTTAATTTGTGAGATACTCTGGACGATTTTCGTGCATCCAATCAAATACATCTCTCATTACCCAACCAGCTCCGAGAGAGTTGGTGCGTGGTGCCCTCTCCATCAGTAGTATGAAAGCATATTTAGGATTGTCGTATGGCCAGAAGCCTGTGACCCAGGAGTTGACGTGTTCATTATCATTTCCTAGCTCCGCCGTTCCTGACTTTCCGGCAATTGAAACATATTTAAGATCAAGTCCGCGCACAGTACCACCATCTACCGTGACAGCCATCCGCATTCCCTCTCGTACCACATTCAAGTAAGACTGGTCCAGATTCAGGTCAGTGATCTCTGGTTTAGTACCCTTTACCAATGTCGGTGTAACTAGTTTGCCACCGTTCCCAATTGCTGAGAAGGCACGGAGCATTTGTAGTGGGGTGATTAAAAACCCAAATTGACCAATAGAGGTGTGGTAAGTATTCCCAAGTCGCCACTCTTCATCAAAGGTCTCTTCTTTCCATTCTGGAGTAGGAATGAGGCCGGCCTGCTCACCAGGAAAATCAATACCAGTTTTTTCACCAAGCCCAAACATCTTCATGTATTTATCTATGCGCGCTATGCCGAGTCCGGTGAAGGTGTCGAGGCCAGCCTGCGGAGCGGCTATTGCTGGTAACCCTCCCCCGACAATGTAGAAGTAGACGTCAGAGGAGTAAGCGATAGCGGTTCTCATATCGGTGGCACCGTGAGCTCGCCAGTCACCGAAACGAGTAGGTTGGTCGGGATTGTACGGATTCGGGATGATGAGTGCCCCGTTAGAGGTTATTTTTCTCTCCGGTGAAATCACTCCCTCAGCGAGCGCCGCATAGGCCATAAGTGGTTTAACGATGGAACCTGGGGTATAGGATCCGCCGGCGACTTTATTTAAAAACGGAAAGCGGTCGTCATTGTTGTAACTCTCAATTAATTCCACATCACTACCGTTGGCCATCACTTCGGGATCGTATGAGGGGAAACTGGTCATTGCGAGGATTTCTCCAGTCTCAATATCCATAATGGCGCCAGCACCGCTACGAAAACCGGCTTTCTCAGTCGAAGTGGAGATGATGTTATACATCGCTTCTGAGAGGGCTGCGTCAACGGATGTGGTGAAGGATTGACCAGCTCTTGGCTTTTCTACTGTCAAGGCTGAAATAATATCACTGCCTACGTTGACCTCAATTATTTGTCGACCATTTTCGCCGTGAAGAATGTCCTCGTAGGCGCTTTCAAGGCCTGTTCTTCCAATGTAGTCAGTTCGATAGTAGAAACCGTTTTTGTCTTTTTGCGGATAACTAACATAGCCGAGCAACTGGCCCAAGCCCGCGCGGTCACTGTATGCACGAAGTGCGAAGCCGCGTGATTCGCCGTAGTCTGTACCATTCCAAGCAAGCATCTCTCCGTTGCGGTCGTAGATAACTCCTCTTTCCGCAATGATTAATGATTCATGGAGACTATTGCTGTCACTACGCTCGCGATATTCTGCACCCTTAACTATCTGTAAGTTCACTAACTGTCCAAAAAATACCAGTGTTATCATCAAGAAAATCCCGCCTATCAGTAGTACTCCCCGTTTCTTGATTGGGAGTTCGATACGACCCTCTAACCGCTCTTGATTAAAGGCGGGAAGATTCGATGAATCCATAAAGATTTCATCGAACTCCACTAAAGTTTTAGACTTCCTACGAAACCACATTAGTCTATTTTAACATCAGAAATTGCTTACCGATTTCGAAGGACACAATGAGCAAGAAAGCGCCAATTGTGTACAGTGGTAGTGAATTAGCGGCGCCAAAGTAAATGTCTATCAAAAAAGCCAGTGGTAGGATTTCTAAGGCAAAATATCGCATTGCGTATAAGCAAGCGAGCGGCACGAAAATCAGGGGTGTTACAAAAACACTGAGTACAATAAGGCTAATGAAATGTATGATGCGGAATATCATTGTGCTGATTCGGTACTAGTTTCACTTTCGGTTTCCACTGTATTGTCAGTCTCTACCCCTTCTTCGGTAGATGTTGCAGTTGAGCTCGCGCTCTGTGCTTCAACTAAGAATTCATCAGGTACGTTGATGGTGAGAAAATCACGCTTAGCTTCTTCCACCACCGTTCTAGCTTTTTCAAATTCCATCACGCTAAGTGGCCTAGTTCCAATCGCCACCACTTTGAGGGAGCTAATCGGTATTTCAGTAGTTAAGTAGCCATATTGTTCTGCCCTCTCTGGTACTGAATCAACTGCGCTCACTGTACCGTAAATACCTGGTGACATTGAAGGCAAAACCACCAAGTCACCTATGTTTAAGGAAATTCCTTGTGGTACATGAATACGAGTGACACCACCGCCAATACCAACCGCTGTGGTGTAAATATTTGGTCCGAAGATATAAGCAGTGGAGGTAAATCCAGGAGTGCTGAGGAGTGCTATAAGTGAACTGTTTTGGTACGTAGCGGCCACAAAACCAATTACAGTATCGTTACCCGTGTATACCGGCGTGTCTATTTTAATACCATCGTCACTACCTTTATCAATCATTAAGACGTCGTATGGGAGTGCCGTTGGTCGTCCTATGACTCCAGCCGCGATTCTCGGCTCGTCTCTCTGCCCCAGTATTTCTCTCAAAGATACGTTTTCGGCCCTAAGATAGTCTAACTCGTTACTCTCCTCTCCATTTAGTGAGTTAGTCTGACTGCGTACAAGATTGTTCAAAGCACTTTCACCTTGAAGTAATGGTCTAAAAATAGTCTCGGAAATCAATTCACCTGGTGTTGGTAGAAAGCGCCAAAATAAAACCGCTAATACAAATACAACTGTAGCGACCACTATACGTCCTTTAATGTTTGAAGTTTGGCGTAATTTCATCGTTTTGGTCGATTAACATTGTCTCGTAAACAGGCAGATTCTCTAACACGACACCGATACCACGAATGACGGCACGAAGTGGATCAGCCACGATAATGACTGGCACACGGATGATGGATTCCAAAAGTGGAGCGAAGCCAGGGATGAGGGCCCCACCACCAGAGAGATAAATGCCTTTTTGCATAATGTCGGAAAGTACCTCCGGTGGGGTTTGCTCGAGAACTGATCGAACAGCTTCCACTACTCCATCGACAAGTGGACTGATGGCCTCTCTGATGTCTGCGTCAGTCACGACTACCTCTTTTGGTAGGCCGGTTACTACGTCACGTCCACGTACTACCATTTCCCGTTCTTCGCTGTCACCTTCGACGGCGGCCAGTTTTATTTTAGCTTCTTCAGCGGTCCTCTCTCCCACTAGCACTTTAAATTGATCACGAACATAGGAGACAATAGCGTTGTTTAAATGGTCACCAGCTACCTTTAAATTTTTTGAGGTGACCATACCGCCAAAAGAAATGACCGCAATGTTGGCTGTCCCACCACCAATATCGATAATCATACTACCGACTGATTTAGTAATCGGGAGTTTGGCGCCGATGGCCGCAGCCATCGGCTCTTCAATGAGTAGTACTTCACGTGCCCCAGCGTTCTTAGCAGCATCACGTGCAGCGCGAGTTTCGACGTTGGTGATTCCGCATGGTACACCGATTAACACCCTTGGTGCGAACAAGGTCTTTGTGTCCTGTCTTACCTTATTTATGAAGTACGCCAACATTTCTTCCGTCACTTCAAAGTCGGAGATAACTCCTTCATTAAGTGGGCGTACCACTTCGATGTGTGATGGAGTGCGTCCGTGCATTGCCTGTGCTGCTTCACCGATAGCCACAAGCTGCCCAGTCTTTTTATTAATTGCGACAATAGTTGGTTCATTTATCACCACCCCTTTGCCACGAACGTAGACCAAGGTAGAAGCCGTTCCAAGGTCAATTCCAATATCTGCCGAGAAGGCAGATAGCGCACGATTAAAAAGGCGAGAAATAGCCATATTTAAAGAATGATACACTGTCAGGCGCAAAAATCGAAATTAAAGATTAATTTAAGCCTTTATTCTGGTCAATTAGGTTGAGATATACTCAACAACTGAATTTGTAAGCCAGAACAATTTTAGGTTATTTCTTTGATAGATGTGTTGCGGTGAATTATTTCATCGTTACGAATAGATAGGAAGAATTCGTATTGATTGCGTGGGTTGCGGCCATACCAATCGAGAAACTCGCTTGAGACTGGCTTCTTTTTTAGCTCTTCGCCTCGTAACTCAAGAAAACGATCGTATTGCTCAAATGCGTGGTTTTCAAACATATAGTTGAGCTCGTAGGAATAGCGTGGATTGACGAGATATAGGACGTATGACCACCAGAAGTAGAAAAAGGCAAAGAACATAGGAATGAGTGTGTGGCGGATGAGGCCTGCCCGCTCCTCCCCTTTTGCAAGTTGAGATATAACCACAACATGCATAGTTTCGTTGTCCTGAGCAATCTGAGCATACTTGGAAACATTGGATAGGTGCATAGCTTTTTTTTCGTCAGAGTAGAAGAAAGTAAGAAGTGTGTAGGCAGATGACGACCACGAATGATAAGGTACGCGTGCAATGACCTCGACCGCGCGGAATTTGAGATAAGACGGTTCCTTACCGTATATAAGATTGCCACACCACACGAGCGATAGTCCTAAGAAGCGTGGCACGAAGCTCACACGATATTTATCGAGGGGTTCTTTGTACTCCCTAAGCGCTATCGGGTCGTTCAAGGCCTTGTTTAAGGCCTCTAGCTCTTCATTACCACGTTTTAATTCCATACCAAGAATTTATTGTATTAACTCTTATATATGAACACTACGTATTCTCGTCATTATCGAAATCAGCGTAGAGCTCCTCTTCGGTAAGGTGGCGTACTTCGCCAGTGGCACGGGTTACTACTTCAAACTTCCCTTCTTCCTTCGTCTTACGAGAGACCACTACTCGGTATGGAATACCGAGTAGGTCGCTGTCGGCAAACTTTTCCCCAGCACGTGCATCACGGTCATCGTAAAGCACTTCAACACCACGCTCCTTCATAGCTAAATAAATGCCATCAGTATAATCGCGAACCTCATCGTCATCCCCGTTTAGTCCGACTAGATGAACCTTGAAAGGCGCAACTGCTTCCGGCCACACGATACCCTTCTCATCTGACAGAAGCTCCACTACAGTTCCCATGGCGCGGGCTGGTCCAATACCGTAAGAACCCATAATGACAGGCTTCTCCTCCCCGTTTTCGTCTTTATACATGAGTCCGAGAGCTTCGGAGAACTTGGTGCCAAGTGAGAAGATATTTCCAACTTCAATACTCTTTCTTTTTTCTAGCTCTTCTTTGGTGATACCGAGTTCTGACAAATCAGCCTCAGCTAAAACTTCCTCATTCACTGCAATACCCTTAACTTCGTTTACGTAAACAATATCTTCACCTGCCTCGCAGAGGGTCTGAAATTCGTGACTAAATTTGGTGAAGGCTCCACCTGAAGCAAAGGTTCTATAGGTCTTGTCACCGATACCGATACGGTCGAATATCCGCTTATAAGCTAAGGCTGCCGCTTCGTAAAATTTATTATGTTCTTCTTCCGTAGCCGAGAAGGAATAGAGGTCCTTCATCCAAAATTCACGGGTACGCATAATGCCACTCTTAGCACGCGTTTCGTTACGAAACTTGGTTTGAATTTGGTATGGGTAGAGGGGTAGGTCTTTATATGAAGAAATATACTGACGCATTAACTCAGTAATGACTTCTTCATGAGTCCAAGCAAAGCCAACTTCGCCACCGGCGCGGAGATTTGATTTAAACCAAACATCAACTTTATCATCATCCCAACGGTCTGATTTTTTCCATAGAGTTGGTTCTTGGAGCGACGGCATATGAACTTCTTGTCCGCCAATCGCGTTCATCTCTTCACGGATAATAGCATTTATTTTTTCAATTACTCGTAGACCAAGTGGCAAAAAGCTGTATGCCCCAGCCATATTTTTATATATATAACCGGCACGCAACAATAACTGAGCGTTCTTAGACACTTCGTCCGCTGGTGCTTCCTTCCTAGTCTTGGTGAAAAGTTGTGATTGTCGCATATGTGTTAAATAATTCTCACTATATCATTATAGGTAACAGCTACCATCAAGAGTATCAAGAACGCAAAGCCGATCAGGTTTACGCGGGCCATCCATTCTGGATTGATTGGTCGACGGATAACTGCCTCAGCGATAACGAAGAGTAGACGTCCACCGTCAAGTGCAGGAATTGGTAGAAGATTGATGACAGCGAGGTTGAGTGAGATAAAGGCCGTGAACACCATAAGGGTTACAAAGCCAAATTCGGCCGCATCCCCCACCATGCCAGCGATACCAATCGGTCCAGTCACCTCTTCGAGGTTAGCAGAAAATGTGAAGGATGACGCAATAAAGGAGGTAATCCCTACCGTGATGGCCCATAGAGAGTTTACAGTCCGCATACTCGCACTAACCAGCGCATCTACTGGACCTAATTTTTTATTTTCAACGAGCGCAGTCGCAACTCCAATTGCCTCTCTCTCTGGATCTGATTCAATTACACCAGAGCGAGGCTCTATCGTTACACTACCTAAGTCGTCTTTGTGTGTGTAGTGAATGGTGACGGCCCCATCTGAATCAGTAACAAAATTAGTAAAGGCGGTCGGAGTCAGGGTATTCAATGATCCACTCTCGGACTGAACTGAAATTACCTTAGCGCCAGATGGGATTCCGGCTTCATCGGCTGGTGAACCAGATACTGTGCTTGTAATAGTTAAGAAAGCCTTATCTTTATCGTAATCTTCTTCACTAACGATGGTTGGAGTACCAATCATTGCAACAGCGAAGAATATGAGCCAGGCAATCAGAATGTTCATAGCGACACCGGCCAAGAGAACAATGGCTTGGTGTAATTTAGGACGCATACCGAAAGCGCGTGAACTGTCGCTGTCTGCAGAGTCACCATTCTCTCCAAATATTTTCACATACCCTCCAATCGGTAAAAGATTAATGGAATATTCTGTCTCCCCCTTCTTAATTGAGAATAGTCGTGGAGGAAAACCAATAGCAAACTCATCGACCCGCATCCGGGCCCACTTGGCAGTTACAAAGTGCCCTAGTTCATGAACTAAGATAAGGAAGAACAGGACCGCTATGAAGAGAATTATAGTCACAAAGTTTATTTAATTATTGGCTGATTTCCTTTTCCTTTTCTACGTACAGGGACTCCAGTTTTTTGTTTGTTTCATCGATTTGCTTTTGAGCCTTATCCTTTTCGCGCCTTGCTTCGTCTTCACCCAACTCTTTAGCTTTCACCTTTGATTCGATACCTTTCATCTTATCGTCACGAGCGCTCCGAACACGTACTCGTGCCTCTTCAAATTTCTGGCCGGCTAACTTGAGCAACGTAGCGCGACGCTCTCCAGTGAGTTCTGGAAATGTAATACGTAGTCCAGAAGAATCAGTGACAACTCCCAATCCTAAGTCAGCGTCAATAATCGCGCGTTCAATAGCCGCAACACTGTCTGTGTCCCAAGGTGATATGCGTAGGGTTCGGGCGTCTTCGATACCGACTGAACCAACTTGGTTAAGTGGAACTTTGGTCCCGTAACTGTCAATTTTTATGCTATCCAAAATACTAGGGGTGGCTTGGCCAGTTCGGATGCCGGAAAATTCACCACGAAGCCAAGTGGTAGAGGCATCTAATTTTTGAGTGAAATCATCCATATCTAGTTAGTTTTAATTTTTAAATTTTTGGTCTCAGTGTTAATGAGAGGCTGTTTTAGGTCCCAAGGCTCAGTGCCAGCTCTTCCATCAACATCTTTCGGGAAGCTCCCCGATTATAAACATATTTTTCGCAGAGCAACAATGAACGCTTAGCATCGGGTGAAAGTTCACTGAGGTGTTGCTCCCCTATGTCACGCACTATCCTACCAAGGCTCTGGGGGTCATCTTTAGCTAATTTCGCTATTGTATCTATACGTTCTTTCAAGGACTGCTCAAGGAATGGAGCGGTTACTTCTGACTGAGGCACAGAGTTACCTGTAATTATCAAGCGTGAACGCAGAGTCGGAATTAGGATTGATTGGTGCGGAATCACCAGAAAAAAAACGGTGTTCTCTGGTGGTTCTTCGAATAATTTTAAGAGAGCGTTCTGGGCTTCAATTGTTAGTCCCTTAGTGACGATTATAAATTGATGAAGGCCGGTTCCAAGCGCCTTCTTGGCACTTTCTCTAACTAACCAACGCGCCTCATCAATACCGAAATTATCGACAAGTAGATGTCTGGTGTCAGCGGTCTCGGACTTTAACTCTTCTGGCAGAGAAGCACTCTCTAACGAGTTGGCGATTATGAGTTGAGCGTGGGCAATCATTACTTCATTTTATCATGATTCCTTTTATACCAGCTCCAATTAATGCTTTCCTAAAGGAACACCGTAAGATTTTGGCTGCAAAACTTACGGTGTTACGGAAATGATTAATTGGAGCTGGTATTAGCCTGTGCCCTTTGTCTTTCTAGTACTTGGCGAATCACACGTCTTAGATAATTTTCGAAAGTCTCACCCATTTCGTGCATTACTCCCTGTTCGTAGCGCCAGCCAGTCATATAGTCACTTAGGTGGCGCTTAATGTCTGGGGTTACTCCCTCGAAACGGCCAGATATGACCGAAGCCATCGGCATACTTGCCAATTTTTTATAAAGTGGGTGATCAATGCCAGAAGGACCCGTGCCAAGAAAACCACTCTTTTTAAACAGCACCCATTCAGATAATAATTGTCGGAGGCCCGCCTCCACTTCTGGAGACTTTAGGTCCGTAATTGGCTTCTTGGCTTCTTCCTCTCGCTTGGCGGCTGCTGATTTTATTGCCGCCATTTTTTCGGGCAAAGTAACAGACGCGCTTTGCAGTGGCTGAAGTTTGTCGGACTGTATTGGTGTTGGTGGAGTAGTTGTTGTAGATGCTGTCTTAGGATTTACTTCAACCTTCCTTATGTTTGTATTTGGTATTTCTGATACGGCTGGCTTTACTTCTTTATCTTGTTTCTTAGGTAGTGGAGACTTGAAAAACTTACTAGCAAATGATGTTGGTTTAAAAGTCGCCTCAACTTCTGTTTCATCGGAAGGGTGATGATATAAACCTTCGGTTTGTTGTGGGGGTGTTGGTGGTGGGGTTTCTGTATCTTTGACTGGTGTTGGGGCTGGTACAGGGGTAGGAACTGGTGTTGTCGGTATTCTTGTAATCTTCAAGGTGGAAGTCGGTTTCTCGACTGGTGCGACTGCCTCTAGAGTAGGTGGGGTGACGGGTATTTCTGTTGTCTTCGTCTCCTCAACTTTAGGTTCAGGTGGTGTGGTTGTTGTTTGACTGAGACCTTTTTCTATAATCAAATCAAGCGTAGCTTTGTATGCGGCCTCGAGTCGTGGTAGTGACTCGGCACCTCCTCCAGCACTCGATCGCTTCATGGCGTCTAGGAGAGCCGACATATATTCTCTGCCAATCGTTTCATCAGCATTAATGACATTAACAGGATTGCCAACTCGGCCGTTGATATCGTGCTTGATAGCGTCGATACGGGCACGGACATCTATTGTTGATACTGCCACAGGTGCAGCTGGTGCTGGAGTGGGTATTTCTACCGGCTCAATCTCTGCCGGTGCTGACGGTATTTGTGTTGGTGGTTTTGGTGTCTTTTCTGAAATAGGCGGTTCAGGTACGACTTTAGGCACTACTTCTTCAATAGTTGTTTCTATTTTTGGTGTATGCGCTGTGGTGGCAGATTCTTCTGGGGCGATTACTTTGGCTGGTAGCTCATTAGATATTGAAAAGTCTGGAGCCGGTCGAGTTTGGCCGAATGAATCATTAAAATTACTTTGTGGTCTTGCTTCAGTATTTGCTCTTCCCCCACTGTTGCTGATAATGAGTGAAGACAGCTGGGGGTTCTTTCCGATTTGTTCAACAATTTTATTTTTGATGGTGGACCTTTTTGCCTCATCGCTTTCTCCAGCGTATGCTAAAAAGAGATCTCGCAAAGAGTTTTTACTTTCAGGTGGAATCGCAGCTTGGCGCAGTGTTGATAGTGCTTTCACGATACCAGCCTCGCCACCAAAAATGTCGGTGTCGGAGTTTTTTGCGACGTTTAAATCACCCGAAGGAGCTACAACATTCATATCACTATGATTGTATCACTGAGCCACACACTATATAGGTTCACTTATGTGAATTAGTGCATAGTTGATATTAATAAAGTGACGACTTGTCTTATCTCCTGGTCGTCACTCTTCTTGCTTGTGACACTGTAGTAAATTTTATTCTATCGTTGAGGATAGAATAACTAAAGTAACGAGACAGGTCTTTCCTGTTTAGTTTGCTTATCGTTTTGCCAGAATAGTCTGCTTGTAACTATCGAGGTGTTCAAGTGCGATGCCAGTACCTTTAGCCACACAGAAAAGGGCTTGGTCGGCAAGGCTCGCAGAGACTCCTGTACGTCTACGAATTAGTTCTGGAAAATTGCGCAATTGCGAAGTACCACCAGTCATAATGATTCCAGTGCCCATGATGTCGGAGGCTAGTTCTGGTGGAGTGTCTTGAAAGACATCCTTGATTGCCTTAATCATCTCTCGAAGTTCCTTCCCAATCGCCTGAACGACCTCATTAGTCTTTATTTCAGTGACTCTCGGTAGACCAGTTAGGGTATCAATACCCTTTATTTCTATCATTAGCTCTTCTTGGACCGGTAAGGCTGAACCAATTTTAATTTTTACTTCTTCAGCCGTTTTTTCTCCAATGGCAAGGTTGCGAGTTTTTTTCACATGGTCAATGATGGCGGCGTCGATACGATTACCCGCACACTTCACAGAGTTCGAGGCGACAATTCCGCCCAGAGAGATGACCGCGACGTCGATAGTTCCGCCACCGCAGTCCACTATCATGTGTCCTTGAGGTTCATAGATAGGTACGCCGGCTCCGATAGCGGAAAGAATCGGTTCTTTGACCACATAGGCATTTTTAGCACCAGCCTTGATGGCAGCTTCAACCACTGCGCGCTTCTCGGTTGAGGTAACTCCGGCGGGTACTGATATTAATACTTCAGGTCGGAAAAAGTTCCAACGCCCAAGCGCCTCACGAATAAAGTGGTTCAACATAATCTCCGTGACACGGTAGTCAGCAATGACACCATCACGAAGTGGGCGGTAAGCATGGATTGTGTCAGGCGTGCGGCCAATCATTTCCTTGGCAGCTGTCCCTACCGCTAGGACTTGATTGTTATTAGAAACTGCGACTACAGAAGGTTCGTTTAAAACGACCCCCTGGCCTGGTATGAATACCAAGACACTAGTGGTGCCTAGGTCTATGCCGAGCCTGGGAGTAAATCGTGACAACATTACGGTAGAGTATAACAAAAGTTTATCCACATTGTTCAATATAGCCTATATGCTATATTTTCATAACCATGAAAATAAACGAGACTAATAACCTAGGAAAGCAAATCGCAGATCTGCGCGAAGCTGCCGGGATGACACAGACAGACTTGGCGCGGAAACTTAAAACCACTCAAAGTGCTATTGCACGTATTGAGGCTGGTAAGCAAAATATCTCTACTGACACACTGAAGAAGCTTTCCCGGGCCCTTGGTCGCAATTTATTGTCTCTCTCAGTTGGGAGTCTAAGCCTGGAAATTGTGGGTGGCAAAAAACTCCACGGCACCATTGAAACTAATACCTCCAAAAATGGTGCAGTTGGACTCTTGTGTGCCTCGCTTTTAAATAAAGGAAAAACTACACTTCGTCGGATGCCTCGTCTCGAAGAGGTACATCGCCTCATTGAGGTACTGGAATCAATCGGTACAAGTGTGGTGTGGCAAGGCAGTGACATCGTTATCACTCCGCCTAAAAAGCAGCAACTTGAAAAAATCGACAAGGAAGCAGCGGTGAAAACACGCAGTATCATAATGTTTATTGGTGCTTTGATGCATCGCTTTGATTCGTTTTCACTACCGCAGTCCGGTGGTTGCAAGCTTGGCAGTCGCACTGTTCGCCCCCATTTCTATGCACTTGAACATTTTGGGGTTGATATCAACACGACCGATAATGCGTTTGAGGTCACAGTTTCGTCTAGTCAGACTAGACGAAAAGAGCGAGAGGTTATTCTTTATGAGTCTGGCGACACAGTGACTGAGAATGCTCTATTTGCCGCTGCCCTTACCCCTTCGCGTACTGTGATTAAGTATGCAACATCAAATTATATGGTGCAGGAGGTCTGTGCCTTCCTGATGAAGGCTGGTGTTTCTATCGAAGGGATCGGCACAACCACTTTGATTGTGGATGGACTCGCTGACCTTGATACAAACATCGAATACACTCTTTCTGAGGATCCAACTGACACTATGTTCTTCCTTAGTGCCGCTATTCTCACTAATTCGTCCATCACTATCACCCGTTGCCCAATCGACTTCTTGGAGTTGGAACTTTTGGTGCTTGAGAAGATGGGCTTTAAGTATGAACAGAGCGCTCCTTACTTATCTGAAAATGGTCTAACTAAATTAGTGGACCTAAAGACCAAGCCTTCCAAACTTATTGCTCCACCTGAGAAGGTGCATTCTCGTCCGTATCCAGGCCTCAATGCCGACAACCTTCCTTTCTTCGCTGTTATTGCGACTCAGGCTGAAGGTCAGACGCTTATCCACGACTGGATGTACGAGAAGCGTGCGCTCTACTTCACTGAACTTGATAAACTCGGCGGTGATACTCTCTTGGCTGACCCACACCGCATTTATATTAACGGAAGGACACCGCTACGTGCTACTGAGCTTGTGTGTCCCCCAGCGCTTCGTCCGGCTACTATTCTTTTGATTGCGATGCTTGGGGCAGATGGTCGTTCAGTCTTACGCAATATCTACTCCATTAACCGTGGGTATGAAAAGCTAGTGGAAAGGCTCTCGTCACTAGGGGCGGAGATTAGGTATATGGAGGAGTTTTAGAATTAGTACACAGTACACAGTACGCAGTACGATTGAGACGTTGTCTTAGTTCAACTTGATTCAACAGATTATCTCCTTATCATCGATGATAAGGAGATACAAAAATGCCTTTTAAACTGGATTTTTACGTATCCACTAGACTCAATCCCCTATTCCCTATACCCTAGTAACTATGTACGTAATCCAAGTCTCCCCACTTTTAAAGGGTGCAAACCTAGAATCTTTAACTTATTTTTCCTCAGTACCGTATGAACTCGGGACTCTCCTTCGTATCCCGGTTAGAAATACTGAGGCAACCGGGATGGTATTGTCCGTGAAGCCGGTGTCGGCGGCACGGACCGCGGTCCGTGCCGCTACTTTCTCACTACGTCGTTTACCTGAGCAAACAGGTGGTGCTAATTTATCACCGCTTCTTATTAAAACAGCCACTGCGTTGATGGACGAAGTTCCTGCTAGTTTTGGTTCGATACTGTTCTCTCTCTTGCCACCAGAAGTACGTGATGGTAGTGAACAGTATCCTTTTGCGCCTCTCTGCACTACTGAAAAAAGCGATCAGGCTGTATCGGTCATAACTGGTGTTACAGACGAAAGGTGGCGTACCTATAAAGGTCGTGTTCGTGAAGCTTTTGCGCACCGTGGGTCTGTACTCTTCGTTTCCCCAACCGCACGTGCGGCGGCAAGTGCCGCAGAGAGACTCCTACCTGGGATTAAGGATCGTGCCGTCATTTTCTCTCCGGCCTTGACTGCCAAGAGTTTAAGGAAAGCTTTTCAAAGTGTTACCGATCTGTCCGCTTCTAAGCTGATTATTACGACTCCGGGTTATGCCTTTATTGATCGTCATGATATTACCGACATCATTATTGATGAAAGTCGTAGTCAACATTATCGTTCGCGTACTAGACCGTACCTTGACTATAAGCAGGCGTTAATAAAGATGGCAGAGATTGGTGGACGTAATGTTCTTCTTGGTGACCTACTTCATAAGGCTGAAGACGAATACAAGAGAAGGACTGAGGTATATATGACTGAAGGTGAGGAACAACTACGGGTAGCTTTTCCAAATGAGGTTAAGTTAATTGTCGCCAATAATAAGCCAAGTGGCGATACGCCTTTTGAACTCATCTCTCCCGAATCAAAAACGGCACTTGCAAAAATCCTTAAAGAAAGGAAGAGTGCCTTTGTGTATGCAGCCAGGAGAGGTCTGGCACCAGTGGTGGCTTGTAGTGATTGTGGACACATCTTTCGTTGTCCACATTCTGGTACGCCCTACTCACTCTTCCGCACCTTTAAGAATGGTGAAGAAAAACGCTGGTTTCTTTCCTCTGTGTCGGGACGTCGGGTGAAGGCTGCCGATAATTGTACGGAGTGTGGTTCGTGGCGACTTAAAGAACGCGGAATTGGTATTCAATATATTGAAGAAGAGTTAAAGAAAACTTTTCCACCGGAGAAGATATTTATCTTTGATCATAGTACCGCTTCGACGGCTAGAAAGGCCGCTGCTATCATTGGTGATTTCTATGAAGAGAAAGGAGCGATTTTAATTGGCACCGCTATGGCTATTCCCTATCTTGAGAAGCCTGTTTCGCTTGGCTTAGTCACGTCCCTTGATGCTGTACGGGCCGTCCCGACCTGGCGAGTGGATGAAGACTGCCTCGCACTCTTGCTGGCTCTTCGGGAGAATGTAGAAGAAGAATTGATTATCCAAAGTCGTAGTGAACCGGATGAACTGATAGATTATTTGCGTAAAGGACAGATTAGTAACTTTTTCACAGATGAACTTAAGTTACGTGAGGCGGTTGGTTATCCCCCGTTCTCACATTTAGTTCACCTCACAGTAAAGGGAAAGGAAGAAGCGGTTAAGGGGATGGAGAATGATGTGTCCACCCTTCTTTCTGATTTCAATTTCTCCTTCTATAGTTCACCAGATTCAACATTAGAAAATACCACTCGCTATGCTCTTCTGCGCATTGCTAACAATATGTGGCCAAACCCAGCGTTAATGGATGTTTTGCGCAGTCTGCCACAATCAGTAAAGGTGGAAATAAACCCGGACCGGTTGGTCTAAACTGGAAATTGGAAATGTAATGAGATTTCAGACAATTTCCAAGTTTTAGGTTATAGTACAATTCTTACAAAAGTAACGTATCTGCACCGGTTTCAGATTTTTGGCTCTGTCACCTTAGTTCAATCTAAGGCTCGGTCGTCAAAATGCTTCCAACCGACGTACCTACGCCTATTTTTGAAAAAATTCTGTTACGTAAATATATGTCAAAACTTGTTGCGGAAAACCACCTGGCCCTGCACTCAATCTCTGAATCTGTGACCGAAGCAGAGTTTGGGGACGGCACGGTAAAGAAATTAATCAAGAAGATGCGGGACGCCCTCCATTCATACAATGTGGATGGTTATGTTGGTGTGGCTATTGCGGCACCTCAGATTGGAGTCGCTAAGCGTGTCTTTTTAGTGGAAGATCAAAGTAAGGATAGAGACGATGCCTTACCCTTTCTGGTGGCAATAAATCCAGAAATAATAAAATTCTCCAAAAAGACTAATGTCGTTGGTGAAGGGTGTCTCTCAGTGCCGGAGCGTTATGGTGCTGTGAAGCGTCATAGTAATGTGACACTCAGAGCGCAAGACGAAAACGGTGAGGTGTTTGAGCGTGGCGCTGGCGGTCTTCTGGCACAAATATTTCAGCACGAATGCGACCATTTAGATGGCACTTTGTTTGTTGATAGAGCCGAGCAGATTTGGACCAAGAAGGAGGCTGATGAATTGCCACTGCGCGAAGCGAATTCTTAATTATGAAATTTGTATTTTTTGGTACGCCTGATGTAGCCAAGGATACGTTGCAGTATTTGATTGAAAACGGTTTATCACCGCAGGTGGTAGTTACTAACCCAGATGCACCAAAAGGCCGTGGACATATCATGACGCCGTCACCAGTGAAAGAGTATGCTGTCTCCATAGGATTGCCTGTCCTCACTCCTGATTCTTTAGATAATGAGTTTATGAATGAAGTCGGCGCCTATGGAGCGGACTTCGCAATCGTGGTTGCTTACGGCAAAATTTTACCTGAGGCTTTGATTAACTCCTTTCCTCAAGGCGTTCTCAATATTCACTATTCACTGCTGCCCCGTTGGCGTGGCGCAGCACCAGTAGAGTATGCGCTGTTAAATGATGATAAAGAAACCGGTGTCACTGTCCAAAAGATGGTAAAGGAACTTGATGCTGGGGATATTGTGGCTGTCAAAAAGTTGGTAATTGAAGAGGAAGACACTACTGCAACCCTGAGGCCGCGACTAATAAAGCTCGGAGCAGAACTTTTAGTAGAAACTCTTCCCCGTTATCTTAATGATGAAATAGTACCAATAGTTCAGGAAGAAAGTTTTGTCACTTTAGCTCCTAAGCTTAAGAAAGAAGCAGGCGAAATAAACTTAGACGATGATTCACGTTTAAACTGGAATAAATATCGCGCTTTCGCTGTGTGGCCTGGTACTTATTTTTTCAAGAATGATAAAAGACACAAGATTACCCGTGCCTCGTTTAAGGATGGAGTGTTCCAAGTTGAAAAAGTAATTCCAGAAGGAGGTCGAGAGATTGATTGGAGTGTAGTTTCTTAGTGTTGATTTTCACTCAGAACGCACAAGGAAGAACTTAGCGTCCGAAACGCATCATTTCTTTGACCCGACGTGCGCCACGCTTCATTAAAGTCTCCCTTTTCCCTAGTTGACTGTGTAGTTCATTATATAAATCGGTGCGGACCTCGTCGATGGCCTTCTCGAAACTATCAGCCGTAGCTTCGGCTCGATATAGTTTGCCGTTAATTTCTAGATTAACTTCTGCTCGATGAATGTTTCCGCTCTGGTGGTGGTTGGTAATTTTCTCAAATTCTAGGTCACATACGGCCGGTGCCTCACCCACAAATTTTTCTAGAGTATTCAGTTTGTTCTCGGTAATGTCTCTGAGTTGGTCGCTGATTTCGGTGTTAGTAATCTTGAAGTTGATCATTGGAAATGACATGGCTTTTGTATGCTTATACTTTTAAAACATCAAACACTTTAGTCGGCGAGCGATGCCCGCTAACGATTTTAACTTGACCAAGTTTTGTTCCGAATTCCGAAGCTAGTATTTGCCGGAGGCGAATATTAGCCAAGTTGCGCTCCTTTGGTTCTCTTACCTTGATACGGTAAGTCGTCGGACTTTCTTTCTCGACGATTTCCTTTCTGGAATTGGGTGTGACGTAGACTTTAATGTACATAGTGCTTTTTTAGATAGGCAATTATGTCTTCTGATTCATACATCTCCACATTCTTTTTATCATCGACTAGATATGGTACTTGTCGTTTTCCTCCCCTCTCTATTAAGTCCTCCGCATGTTCTGGGACGGTAACAATATCCCGTAAAGTAAAGGTGAGGGAGTTATCGTCAGCGAAACGCTGTACTAACTGACAATATGAGCAACTCGGTTTGTAATACAGTATAAGCATGCTTACGGTGAGACACTCGTCTCAATCTCGAGGGTTGAGGACGGTGCGTGCGCTTTTTTTATGATTAAGTAGGCGCCGACGAATACTATGATGAAGGAGAGACCGAGCAATGCGTAAGCATTTCTCATACTCAGATATTATATCACAGACTACTTTTGACAAGAGGGGCAAAAGTGAGTGCCTCGGCCAGCTACACGAGTCTTCACGATAATTGACTTACACCGAACACATTCCTGTCCCTGTCGGCCAAAAACCTTGAGCTTATCCTTAAATCCACCCTTAGTGCCGTCAGTATCAGCAAAATGTTGGAAAGTTGTTCCGCCTAACAAAATGGCCTCTTTCATCACTTTGCCTGCGTGTTTAGCTAGACTCATCGCTTCCTTCTTGTTCAGTGTTTTGGCCAAACGATGCGGAAGTATCTTGGCTCGAAATAAGGCTTCGTCTACGTAAATATTTCCGAGACCAGCTATGAAGGTCTGGTCGAGGAGTGCCGCTTTGATTGATGTCCCGCGCTTCGCTAGACCGGTGAGAAAATATTTCACATCGAAGTCTACACTGATGGGTTCTGGTCCGAATCGTGATTTAGCCATTTCCATACCCGCATAATCGGTGAGCTTTAAATAACCGAATAACCGCATGTCATTGAAGTAGAGAATGGTTCCATCTTCAAAAGAAATTGATACACGAGTGTGTCGGTCTGGTAGTTCCTTAGTTTCAGTCGATAGTGTGTGTCCTCCACCACCTACCAGCTTTCCAGTTTTGTCAGTGACGAAGAATTGCCCGGTCATCTTCAGGTGTCCGAGTAGGTAAAGGTCGGTAGTATTAACAAACTTAAAAATAAGTAGCTTCCCTATCCTGTCAATTTCTTGGAGTTTGCGTCCTTTCAATTTTCTTGCAAACGCAGTTTCGCCCGCCACCGATTTGGGGTGGAATATTTTTGCTCCGCTTACTGTCTTCCCTTTAAGCTTACTCCATAACTGGATTCGCACAGTCTCTACTTCTGGTAATTCAGGCATAATGAGGACTCGGTTCAGTAATAACAACAATATTACATAGAATATATTGTTTTCGCCACCGTCGGTCGACAAAATTGAGCCAGAATACACAAGAGCTCACTCACCAGAGGGTTCTATGGTTCTTTCCCTTTTGTTCATTCCAGCTCAATTTTGTCGACCTTTGGATTGACGATATTATTGAACCGAGTCCCTACTTCAAAATGAAATCAACTTCCTATGGAATGCCTTGTGGTGTGCCTATGCTATCATTTATTTTATGAATGAGGATAGTGTAGCCAATTTTGATTTAGACGGAGTTACTCGAGCAGTAACCTATAATAAAAATGAGCGACTCAGCCTCTTACGCTCATTGTCTCTTCCAGAGAGAAGCGCAGTTTTTAACCTCCTATCACCGAAAATAAGAGAAACTATTATTGATGCTCTGACCTTTAATGAAGTTTTAGATATATTAGACCACCTCGACCCACTTCGAGTTCATCAAATTCTCTTTAAAATGAAGGATAAGAAACGCAAGATACGTTTCCTGTCTCGTTTAAAGAGCGACCGTTTTGAAAAGACTGAATATTTTTTACAATTCCATCCACAGGCATCTTTGACCCTGTTTCACCTCAATTACCTCTACCTCTCTGAAGATACTACAGTTGGAGAGACGGCGAACGTCATTGAGAATCACTTAAGAACAACTGGAAAGATTCCAGCTATTTTAGTTTCGAAAGGTGGTAAATTAACTGGTGAAGTGTCTTTGGGTACACTGGTACGTGAGCGCAACCAAAACAAGCTAAAGAATTACGTCAGTCACGTTGAGTCTGTTGTCTATAATTTGGATCGCGAAAAAGTCATAGAGCTATTTGTTTCTCGTCCCCACGAAAAAATAGTAGTCACTGATACTGATGGCAGCGTCCTTGGGGTAATCTATTCGGACGACGTAATAGACCTGCTCGACTCACAACCGGCTGCCACCCTGTACAGTTTTGCTGGCGTTGAAGCCAGTGAACGACCTTTTGATTCAGTCCTCGACAAGGTTCAAGGCCGTTACCGGTGGCTTCTTATTAACCTAGCAACTTGTTTTTTAGCTGGTGGCGCGGTATCTCTTTTTGGTGAAACTATTAATCAATTTGTGGCGCTCGCAATTTTTATGCCGATGATTGCCGGCATGGGTGGTAATACTAGCAATCAAACGTTTGCAATAATGATTCGAGGTATAGCTACGGGAGAGATTTCCCTTAAGAATAGTTACCCAGCGATGAAACATGAAATGATTGCTGCTTTTATAAACGGTACTATCACAGCACTTATGATGGTACCGATAGCGCTTCTTTTTGGCCTCAATTTGTCCATCGCTCTGATTGCTGGGGTGGCGATCGTTTTCAATATGGTAGTTGGAGGGTTTTTTGGTACTCTCGTTCCTTTGGTACTCAAGCAGTTTGGTAAGGATCCTGCTACCTCGGCCGGTATTTTTATCTCTACTGCTACTGACGTTCTTGGCCTACTATTCTTCCTTGGTCTCGCTACTATCATTTTACTTTAACTAACTAATTATTATGAATATTTCAAGACCAATCAAATTAATCATCGCTTTGGTTTTGCCACAACTGGCTGGATTTATCGGCTCACTTTTTACATTACCAGCCATCGATTCCTGGTATCGTTTTCTCGAAAAGCCAACCTTTGCCCCACCTGACTATGTGTTTGGACCAGTCTGGACCGCCCTCTACATTATGATGGGTATTGCTGCCTATTTAGTTTGGAAGGATGGACTTTCAAGCGGCCGAATCAGAGTGTCGCTTTTAATTTTCTTGCTGCAACTGACGTTAAACGCTTCTTGGTCAATTGTTTTCTTTGGATTTCAGAGTCCTCAAGGCGGACTCTTTATCCTTGGCGCTCTTTTGTTCTCAATAGTATTAAATATTGTTGCATTCGCCCGAGTGTCTATGACTGCAGCTTGGTTACTCGTTCCTTATTTGCTTTGGGTGTTGTTTGCCACTTATTTAAACTATTCAATCTGGACGCTTAATTAATTTATGGCAATTAAGGCTAAAGAAGTTATCAGGGTAAATGACAAAATGCAGAAGGGTTATCAATACGAACTAACTGCATCGGTTGGTAAAAATTTTGATTCAGAATTCAACCCCGAACTCACACCATGCGAAATGCTAGAGCTCGGAGTATTTGGTGGTGTATATATGCGCGACTGTGTAAAAGAATTCCCGACTTCTTGGTTCAAGGAGGCTAAGTTATCTCCTCGAGCTGATAATAAGCCTGTTAAGGAAATAAATTATTTTGGCGAGAATGCTAGTCAGCCACTAAAGGTCTGGAGGCAAAAAAGTTGGATATATAAAGATGATCCGCGTGGTTGGTTTCAGTGGTATTGTCGCTACTTCATGGGTCGTCGCATTAAGGAGGAAGACGCTCGACAGATTAAACGGTGGAAGGCTATCAAGCGTCACATTGTGCAGGTAAAGAATAACTGTCGCTCTGGTGACGAGTCCTGTCGTCCACGTCAGCGTCAGGCCATTCTCCATTGGGCGTACGATAGTAGGAACATATAAAAATGCCCGCTCCAGTTGATGGAACGGGCGGTATTGGGTGTAGCCTTGTGGGCTACTCGGTGGCCACGTCGTGGCCGTTCGGCCTGCGGCCATTGGCATTCAGCATGCGGCTGGCGACGATGGCCGGGTCGATGTCTGCTGCCTGGGTGTCGGTGGAGTCCGAGTTGAGCAAGGTCTGATACATTCTGAGTTGTTCCTGCGCGCCGGCGCGAGCAGTGGCGAGCTCGGAACAGATCGGTGCAACATAGGTGTTGTTGCCGCTGTCGCTGACTTCCCAAAGTTTCTGGTCGATGGCGGAAATCACTTTGTTGATTTCGTCGGCCGGAATTTTCCCCCTGGTCGTGAACCATTTCACGTGCCTGGCGTTTTCCAGGTCCTCAGGGCCGGAGAACGAAATCGAGTTGATTGTCGACAAAAGCAATGTGTGTGCAACTTCGGTCTTCATAAGGAACTCTCCTTTGTTTGAGTCTTCTCGACTTTGGGGAATTTCCCCAAGACTTATATATACTAACCCACCTTCTCAAATTTGTCAACTACCCTGTCAATTGAATTATAAATACCACTAGATTATGGCTCAGTACGGCTTTGTGTAGCTACAAGGCGAAAGGCCAGCAAGAGCTGTCCTTTACTGTTCTTACTTATTTGTCGGTGTCTATTTTTAACTACGGCGCATATAGAGATACATCACGATTAGAAAGGCAAAGGTAATTGCTGAGAGAAGCGGAAATGTCACGAAACCAAACTCATTTATTACTTTGACTGCACAATCAGCGTTGCTACCATCAATCAGACATGGTGCAAATCCAGCCTCACGTACTTCAGGTGGAATGAGCTGATAGATGTACTGATAAATGGCAACAACTAGACCAAATATAGATAGAGCTATTCCGTAAGTAGAAAAACGCACTGTGTCTCCTGCCCTGAACGCTAACAGCACCATTAGTGCTTGTGGATAGATGGCAATGCGTTGTAGCCAACACATTGAACAAGGTACAAACTTAAAATATTCGGAATAGAGGAGGGTTAAAGCAACTGTACCAATCGTGGTAGCAATTACCACAGGCCACATCGCCTCTTTTACTCTGTCGGCAAAATATTTTCCCTTGTATATGAAATAGTCAATGTAGAGAACGATGGTGAGAGCGGCGAGTGCTAATCCGCCCACGGCTAGTACAAAATTTAGAGTCGGAAGTATATACATATTTATAATATTAACTGCTTCGATGCAGTTTGCGCAAGAGTAATCCCTTAACAGGGATTACTCTTTCATATTAGATTAGACTAACCCAGTTTGATCAGTATAAAGTTTAGGATCGTATGGCAATATATCTTTTTTTCCAAGCACTCTGGAATTGTTCAATCGATATACTACCACCTCCAGATTTTTCAGCTGGGTCATTGTAATAAACCTCTCCATTGTCCACACCAGTCACTATTACGAGGTGTGGAATTGGATTGGTGGGCTTAAATGTATAGTGAACCGATACCATTACTGGTCCCTCTTCTAGAGCTTCTTCAAGAGTTGAGAAGGCACTACTCATTGACTGGTCGGTCATATAAACCGCTTCACCAGAGAGACCATAACTTTTTGCTAGTCCAATAAGACCAGCGTGCGACCAACCAGCGCTCGATACATAGGCATTAGCGGCGATACCTTCTTCCAATAAACCGTCTACTGTTATTTCTCCCGGCTTATAGAAGTCGATTAGCATTGCTAGGCTGGCGATACCACAACCGATCTTTTGCCATTCGGGCGCACTGATATCAGTGAACTGTGAATAGAAAGGTACAGTGTGAATAGTCGGGTCAACCGACTTTTTTGATGCTGAGCGTGTCGGCTCTGTCTTTGATGTTTCAGCCTCTCCATCACTTACCTCTAAAGCAGAGACTTCGCTATTGTTACTCGTTTCAGTCGATTCTGGGACTTGTCTGTCAGCAGTGGCTGTGTCGGATACTACTTCCTCTGCCTGTGTGTGGTCCGGAGTCACCTTCACGTAGGTCACACTATTTTGCGCACCATAAGCGATACCGTAAAGAGCGATACCAAACAATGAGGTTATGACGACTGCAAAAGTATGAATGTACTTCAAAGCCGTATCATTTTACTACAGACCAGCACTTGCCTGTAATTGATTAGTGTGTCATAAACTTTTAATCTTTTACTATTACTTTCGTACCTATCTCCGCCCAATCATATAGTTTACGTGCCATATCGGATGGCAGGTTTACACAGCCGTGGGAGTAACGTGAGCCAAAGCTAGTGTGCCAGTACGCACCGTGTATCACTGCCCCACCGTGAGTGAAGTAAAGATTCCAAGGTACACCTGGTAAGTCGTAATATTGGTCAGAAGGCAGTCCTGGCAAGGGTCCTTGCATATAACGGCTGGGTGTTTTTCTAAAGATGGTGAATGTCCCTCGTGGAGTGGGAGTGAGTTCTAATCCAGTTGAAATATCTGTTTCCATAAATAACTCCCCGTCCTCATAAGCGTAGAGTTTTTGTTCACCTCGATTTACAGTAATCTCCTTTTTAGTGCTAGAGGCATGGTCGTTGTCCTCTATGGTTTTTATCCCTTCGTCCCATAAAACCTCCACGTAGTCCGCCGATATGTACCAGTCACTCTTCACTCTTTCTGGATAGCGAAGCCACTCATCAAATATAATTTTGAACCAAGTTTCACCATCTCTGGTTACTTTACCTCCTACCTTTAGTACGATGTCGTTTCTTAAATGGGATACGACCGGATAGTCAGTACCTGGACCGGACCGGACATTTAAGCACTCACCTTCAAAGTGTGGACCACATCCGTTGATTACCTCCACATATTCAAATAGCACTTTTTCAACTGGCAGTGTCTCCTCTATTTTGGTGGAAGTAGACGAACTAATAATAACTGCCTCCTCATCTTGAAGAAATGGTGAAGGAGGTGCTTCGTAATAACTTTCTGATCCAGACTGATTGTCATCACTTGATGGTTTGTTGTATTCAATTGTACCGGTCAGAAACATCCAAAGACCAAATAAAATAATTGTGCCGAACAGTAATAAAGCTCCGGTTAGTGACAGCGTTACTCTTCGATGATGTTTTCTGGTGACATGCATACCTTAATATAATAGAGTATATAAGCACGAAATACGGTTATACAACAATTATGCACGACCGTTTGGGCGGTTGGATTAGCTGTACGCTATAATTTAATGATGAAAAACTCACCTTTGGAGTTAAAGGAACAGGCTCTCAAGGAGCTACAAAAGCGTGTGGAGAAGTTGAATTCTAAATCCGCAACAAAGAAGAAAGCGGAAATCGGTGATGAATTCATAGATATAAAAGTCGAGAAGTCACAGACTGGGTTCAAAAGAATAAAAGTTCCTGGTGAGCGTGACATTGGTCATGGCGAGTTTTTTCTCCTTCTAAACATCACTGCTTTGAAGGAAGATATATACATTCCCCTTTCCATCGCTTCAGGCAAGAAGGCAACTGGTTTTATATATCACATTGAAGGTACTGCTGAAGGCACCATATATACGACCAATCTGTCCGCTCGAGGTGACGGTATAACTAAGATAACTCTGGGTACACTCTTGTATGTAAAGATTCCAGCCGGAAAGGTGGCGGATTTCCGTATGCTTATAGAAATCAGAGGTGGAACTAGCAAAGAATATAAAGTAGTCATCAACCGCATTAACTACAAATTGAATCCAAGTGACGCCAGGTACAAACGGCTGGATGTAGAAATCAACTCGAAGGTTTTGAAGTTTTTGTGAGTTTTAACCTGTCCTCTTGTTAGAGTTTTTCAATCTTTGAATCTATTTGACTATAGCTCGCCTGATTTACTCTATACACATTGACTCCTCTGTAATGGCGCCATTTTGTACCTGTGGTACGCAGCCAATCGCTCGAAATGAAAAGCTTAGCTTCTCATGTCACTGCCATGATAAGATTGTTTTAATAAGTAATTTCTAATATTTTGATATGTTCGATTTAACAGGAAAGGTGGCACTAGTTACGGGGGCACGGAGAGGTATGGGTAAGGCAGAGGCTATCGCGCTGGCACGACAGGGAGCGTTTGTGGCTGTGACGGACATCAACCATGCAGAGTGCTTGGAGGTTGTGAGGGAAATTGAAGAGTTCGGTGGAACTGCCGAAGCTTACGAACTTGATGTATCTAGTGTGCAACAGATAGAGGAGGTATTTAACTCAGTGGTTGCCCGCTTCGGTGCGCTCGATATTTTGGTAAATAATGCGGGCATCTTTGCGCCGAAGCTCTCGGAGGATATGACTGAAGAGGATTGGAACCGCACACTGACAATTAATCTCAAGGGACAATTTTTCTGCGCCCAACGCGCTGCCAAGGAAATGTCGAAACGAAATTGGGGAAGAATTATTAACATCGCTTCTGTTGCTTCAGGTCAGACAGGGGTCGGAGTTGCCGGAGGCGTGCACTATACAGCTTCAAAGGGTGGTGTTGCTGGTATGACTGAAGCCCTTGCTATTGAGCTTGCTCCTAAAGGCATTATGGTCAATGCGGTCGGTCCAGGTGCGATTGATACGCCGATGGTATCGAACGCTGGTTTAACCGATGAGGCCCTCCGGGTAATGCTTGAGAAAATTCCCCTTAAACGCATGGGTAGACCTGAAGAGATTGCCGCTGCTGTCGTGTTCCTTGCGTCAGAGGAGGCGAGTTATGTGACAGGTACCATGCTTTACGTGGATGGTGGCTGGCTGGCAGCCTGATGAGGTATGGGGCAAGTCTTTGAATTTTGACATAACATTCCCCAAAATTGTTACTCCCCAGGAGCATATGAAAAAGACCCGCTAGAGAGGGTCTTTTTTTATATGCTTCACGCCTGGGTGGATGTGAAAACTTTTTATATAATTGAAAAGACCCCTTGATGTTATCGCTGGGATCTTTCTGGGTTAGCTCTATTAGATCTACTTCTTTCCTCCGCGCCCCGCCTTCTTTGCCAGCATTTCTTTTTTTGCTTCTAAACGTTTCTTTGATTTATATGGACGTTTAGAGGTGTTCTTTTTTGGACTCAATGCAATTATTCGTGACATGACCACTAGTATATATTAATTTTGATTAGTAGTTAAGATGTTGTAGATAATAGATTGTTTCCCCGCTCGCAGTCTGGGCGACCAATTTTTAACGACCGGAGGGAAGTATAAAAATGGAAGTACTCTTGTGGTGAGGATGTGAGAACTTTTTATATAAAAGAAAAGACCCCTTGATGTTATCGTTGGGGCCTTGTGTAGGCTGTGTCGACAATGGTGTGCTACTGCACGACCTCGACCTTTTCATTGGGGTCAAGTTCTTCAACCGTCCCGTCGCCGAGCCAGCTCTTACCGTCTTCGCTGAGCTTTGTCTTAATGTGGAAGCGCTCGTTAAGCTTGATGTAGAGCTGTCCGTTGGGGCGTCGATAGACGGCCTTGTGCTTGCCAGTAGCTTCGAGTTCACCGATTGTTGCCATAGTAGTCCTCCGTTGACAAAAGTGTAGGGTCTGGTTCAGGAAGAACAATAGCACACATAGTGTGCTATGTCAAATATGTTCCGCGGGCAGGAATTTCTCTCTTACAGAGCAGTACACCTTTTGGATTTTCTTTTCACAAGCTCAAGAAAATCTCAAAAGGTCTTCGAATCCTGACACAACAGTCCCCCGGACTGTTGTTCCCGCGGAGCATTAAAAGTAAAGACCACACTTGCGTGTGGCCTAAACTTTTATATGCTCCGCTGGTTGGATACATTTAGAACTCTTAACTGGAGTCAAATAAGGCAAGATTTTATATTTTCAGGAGTGTCTAATGTATTTCCTGATCTGGTACTTGAAAACTAATTTCTATCTTTTAGTAAGCAATTCTTAATCTTCAGTCCGCTTTCTTATTTTCTCGTGTTCGATAATAGACCAGTAAGGTTCTGTAAACTTATCTCCCTCTACGTCTTGTAAAGCTTCCATCTGTTCGTCAGGAAGTTCTTTTACAATATCCTCAAGATATTTTATGAAATCCTCCTTTTCACTTAAAGAAAATATTTTAGTATCAAATTCACTCAACCTTAAATATTTAGGGGTGTTTTTAGGAAGTTCTCTCAGAAGTCTAGCAGATTGTTTGTCTACAAACATTGCATCACAGTATGGCAAGTAGCTGGATATAAATTGAACGTCAACAGTAGATTTTGGGACTTTCTTTTCTCCGAGTGATGCGGTGCGAGCAAGACCTGCAAACATTACGGAACTTATTTTTAAATAAGGAACTTCTAAAAGTGCCTCTGCATCTCTTAAATACCTACCAATAACTTCTGGTAGATCTTCATCTGACAATCCATTTACTCGAGCAACTCTCATCAAGGCTTCCATAAGCTCACTTGCAGGGGGTGGGATTATGTCGTCAATATCTAACTTATATGAAGGGTCTGTTGCCATACGTTGCATTGCGACAACTCTTCGCTTTACAAAATCTTGCATAACTTGCATCGTACCCTTACCAAGACCAAGAACTTCTTCTTTCGCTCTTGCTTCAAAATCAACGGTTTCTTCTTGCCACCTTTTCCATATTTCATTTAATTGTTGTTCTGTTGAAGCATTAACTTTCTTCAAGTTTTCCAATTCGTCAGGTCGTGGAGGACCACCAACTGATACTCTGAGACCGATTTCCCACTCATTTAAATCTTGTCCAAACGCAATCTCTTGGGGGTTAAATGTAAAAGTTGATTTCCTTTCATTTAACCAATCCTCAAAGTGGTGCTGGATCTGAAAGCGTTCCACTACAGAGCTTGGATATAACGTCTTTCCGTGTGAAAAATGCTCATAAAGTCGTCTGGCTAAATAAAAATCAATACCGCCAGTACTTGATTCATCCTTATGATAAAAACTGTCAGGACACACAAGGGCTTGTGATTTTGATGCTTTTTCTAACGCTATAAACAAGTCTTTCCAAAATTGACCAAAGGGTCCGTTCTTCACTCTTTCGTGACTTGGGTGTGAAGTATCCAGTAATTTTATTAAATTACTAATAACAAACTGATCCAAGTAAACTACTTTTTTCTTCTTAAGCTTGGGTAATTTTATATGTTCTTCGTGGTGGCATTCCGTACATTCACGAGTATATGAATTACTACCAGAGATTGGCGAAAAAACACCAAATGCTTTTGGTCGCTTGCAAGAAGGACAGTTCTTATATGGACCAGAGATTAGATCGTTTCTTGTGAATGAAACTACAGTTTTCTTACCACTTCTGACCAGATCCCAACAACACTTCTTAAATTTTATCGATTTACCCGTCTCGTCAGTTTTTCCACAAGGACAGGGCTCATTTCTTCCTACTTTAACTTTTTTCATACTTATCAATAGCGTACATATGATGTAAACTAAAGTAAAGAATAATTATGGTAAATGTCATAAAAAAGAAAAGGCTTCCTTGGATCGATGACCCTAGAAAAGGTGTCTATATCGATGATGGTGCACTTTTTGTTTTACACTTAATCGCCAATGGTCTCCTTGCTCGCATTGGTTCTGATAATTTTGCGTTGACTATGAGAACTCCGATCGAATGGAGTCACGAAGAAATGCTCAAATTTCTGATCAAGGTTTCAGAAGAATATGGTTTTGAGCTTTCTGACTTCTCTACAATGACCTATGCCTTCACTGAGGATTACGAGAAAGATCTTTTTGATCCCAAGACTAGAACAATACTCCCTGAATACGAGGATGTGTTTCAAAAGTATTTAAAAGAAGTAGATGAATTTGAAAAATACAAAAAAGATAATGGTCTTGAGGATCACGGTCCTTTACCGCCTACAAAGGGTAAGAAATTTTATTTACCGCCACAGCTTCCTAAGGTTTACGAAGGTGGTTATAAGTGGGCACTTGATCAGATTGAAGCTGATACCGAAAAAGGAAAGCTTTTTAAGCGAATTTTTGATGATCAGTTTGGATTAGAGGATCTGGAACAGATTTTTAAAATGAATCACGTTATTTTAGCGTGGAATGAACCAGAAGACTCTGACAATTATTATCAAAAACAAATAACCGATTCCATTATTCACTGGACCTCCTTCAGCGTTGATCCTCCAGAGAGGATAAGGAAGCAGATGCTTAAAGATGTTAATGCTTACTTGAAACTATTTATGACTGATAAGCTTGGTCCAAATAGAGGCAACAGGAGGGCTCGAGGTGCGTCTGTTATGGAAAGTAGAAACATATACACCTTCAAGAAGCACAAGGATATGTTTCTTGAATATTTGGTTGATATGAAAAATCAATTTGGGAATGATCTGACATTTACCGATCCTTTTGATGAGTATCCACTTGAGTCAGATACCGATGCAGAAGAAGTAAAAGAACGATATAAAAATAGAAAGTTTCTCTTTCTTCATACTCTTTTTGCCTTTGAATATATGGGATGTATAAGAATCCGAGGTCTTGGCAGTAACTGGGATTGGCGTCGTGATGATCCTACGCAATACGAAGTTGGCTTAACTGTGATCAATCTACAAAAAGCAGTTGATCCTATAGGTGGCAATCAATCAGTAAAATCTATCGATCCAATTGTGGTTATAGAAAAAGGTAAGGGTTATATAAAGCTCCACAAGAACGGTCAAAAAATACCGATTGGCACAATTACCAGTAGAAAGTTTCGATTAGTAAATATTCTCATTGATCCGTTAGGAACTGCTCGAACTGTAGATAGTATTTTTGATGCTATCAGATTGGAAAAAGACGACGCTGATTCTAGACTTAAAGATCCATATTTAGCAAAACAAAGGAAAGTTGACATCATTAACTTTGCTTTAAAGGAACTACAGAAGACCAAAGGCTTGAAAGGAAAAGTATCAATCAAATACCTCAAAGATAATCAAAGTGCCTATCTTGAACTAACCGTCTAAGAGGGTTCAAAAACTTATTCAAAAAATAGTTTGAAGGTCGTAATCAAAACGGCCTTATTTTTATTTACTTTTCTTGTCTATCAGGCAGGAAAAACCCTCTCAAACCCTCTACTAACCTTGAAGTTAGAGGGTTTATTACATTTGGAATGTGCAAACGAATCAAGAAAAAGAAATTACTGAGGTGAACCAGAGCAATGATAACCTCATTGGTTTCTTTTCGATTTTGATGCAGGTCGATAAAAGAATTAATCCTCATAACTATACCGATGAATCGGAAGAAGAAGATGATTGATACCATAATCCTAACAATTCCGAGAGAACAGATCAGAATGCTTAGTCCAGACGGACGGTATATTCCAGCGTGGGATCTACATAGCAAAACAAGCAACTACACAAAGTATGTTAAGAACCCGACTCCGTATGATCGCAAAAATGAAATATATAGACCTCGACTGACAGGAGTGAAAAGAAGAGTTCGTGGAAACTTTTACAGCTCATTTCTTAAAATTGAGTTTTCAGTACCTAAACTAATATTCGGCAATAACTTAAACGAGCTTAGCGAATCAGACTTCTCGAAAGTACTCAACACTCTTAAGGAGCGACTAATTGAAGTAGGAGTCTTAGTCTCTGATAAAGACTTACGACAAGCCACTGTCTCCACTGTTCACTTTGGGAAAAACATTGAGCTTCGTGACGGATATACAGCTTCCTTTGTCACAAAAGAATTATCTAAGATCAATATCAACAAAAAATTTGATCTAAGTAAAACTAGTTTTAGAAATGACGGTCAGTCCTTGCAAGGGTATACGATGGCACATTCAGTTGTCTTTTATGACAAGGTGTCTGATTTAGGAAAGAGTAAAAAAAGAGCTATCGACAAAGACCAAGTTCCAAATCAGTTGAGTCTCTTCTCTGGCATTAAAGCAAATACACCAAGTCTTGAGATTCTAAGATTTGAGGTCCGCTTGTGTCAGAAGCAAAAGCTTAATGGTGTCTTACGAAAAATTGGTTTCGAAAAAGATCCAACTTTTGAAGATATTTTTACAGCTGAACTATGGAAGAAGGCACTCCATTTTTATTGGGATCAAATGATCAAGAACGAAAACTTGTTTCTTTTCAGCAACAAAACTGAGCCTAAGGAACTATTGCAGGACCTACTTAAAAAGCACCCGAACTCAAAGGCAAAAGAATATATATTTCTCGTTGGGCTTGATGCTTTATGCAAAAGCAAAGGCGGAATTAGAGATCTGAGATCAATTTTAGAAACAAAAGTCAGTCAACGAAGTTGGTACAGGATCAATGATGGAATCAAAAGGCTTAATAAGGCCACTAGTAAAAGGAAGGTCTCTGACTGGGTTAAGCAAATTGAGGATAGTTTGAATGAGTTCAAGCCGTATCGCATAAAACCAAAACCACCTTAAAGTCAGATCTCATTCTTATTAAAAATTAATCACCTGAAATATGGCATTACTTAAAAACTATTTTGAAAAGTGTAAGCAAGACTCACCGATTGTCTATGTAATAACAGCAGAGATGGTCCAAAATCTTGCAGAAGCAAACCTCGATAGAAAACTGACAGAAAAAGAAATTGAAAGACTTCATTACTCAATGCTTGAAGCTGACAAGCCTAGCTGGCATTTGATGGAGTTTATGATCGCTTCCGCAGAGGATGCGATGGATGAAGAAAATAACGATTGGTCAGGTATAGATGAGCTGTACGAGAATCGTAAACATTCGTACTGGCTTGGAGATTATTCAATAGGTAACGAAAAATAAAACTATGAAAAAGAACAATAAAAATAAAGGTGCTGTAGTACGAAATATATCAAGCAGAATAAAAGATATTTTTAGAGATTATGAAAGACAAAAACTTTCTGAATCGATCAAGCAAGGTCTAAGGATGAAAAGGATTCGTGAGTTTGAGTTTCAGTTTGGTCTTGCAAAACACGATGAATTACCGCAAGAGTTTGTGGATCGAGTTAAGAAATATAAGGCTATACTTAAAGATGTTGAAAAATCTACGGTCGAAGAAGCCCTTGATAACTTTAAGCGAGATATGTATCCGCATACAGAACTAATTGTTTGGGAATGTATAGCAAAACATTATCAAAAAATTACAAAGGCCAATCCAGACTTAACACCGAAAGAGAAGAAGGATCTCTTCACAGAAGCCTTAATTCACACACTGGGATAGTGAATTTGTCTTGTAAAGCATTGTCAAGTATAATAACATTAAGCCTATGAAAAACGAGGAAGAATTTTACACCGCTGAGGAGTTGGCTCAAAAACTCAAGGTCAATATTATGACTATCTACCGCTATATTAAAGCTGGCAAGATAAAGGCGTATAAGTTTGGGAAAGAGTACAGGGTCGAGTTGAAGGATTTCGAAGCATTTCTCAAAAAACACAAATCAAACAAGTAATATGAAATTATCAAAAATAATCGATAACAATAGAAAAACTTTACTCGACACTTTTGTCGATGTAAGTGAAAAGCATAAAGAACTATCAATAGCTACTGGCTACTGGGACCTTGAAGGAATGAGAATGCTTCTTCCGCAATTGAGAAACTATGAAAAAATACGACTCCTAATTGGTCGAGAACCTCTAATTCCTCGACACCAACTTGAGCAACCCGAACCAGATTATCCTGATCAAGACTTTAAATTTGATTTAACTCATATCAAACCAGAGTCTGAACTTAAAGACCTTGTAACAGAGATCAAACAATGGATTGAATCTGGCAAACTAGAGGTCCGTGTTTACCGCAAAAACTTCTTGCACGCCAAGTGTTTTATCTTCGGATCATATGATTCTGATGAAGCTATTGGGATTATTGGATCTTCAAACTTCACAAAGAATGGCCTGACTCATAATACCGAACTCAATGCTCTGGAATCAGATCATCGTGTAGTTGTTTTTGAACCTAAGAATAAAGAACAAGAAGTTGGCCACTTGTACTGGTTTGATAGTTTTTGGAATGATGAAGGAACTGAAAAATGGAATGAGCAATTTGGATCAATTCTTGAATCGTCACCTGTTGGAGATAAACTTTTCAGTCCATATGAGACGTACATAAAAACACTTTACGAGCTGTACAAAGAAGAAATTATCGACGATGAGTTAGTGGTCAATGAGAGCGAAAATGGACGTACTCTTTTCGATTTCCAACACAAAAATACCCAAGCTCTACTGCGAAGACTCAGGAAGTATAAAGTTGCAATGCTTTCTGACTCTGTTGGTCTTGGTAAAACTCTGACTGCTATCAATGTGATTAAGCAGTATTTAGAAGACGAAGAAGGTAAAAAACGAGTTGAAATTATATGTCCTAAATCTTTGGTCCAGCAATGGGAAAAGGAAATGGCTACTGAGGGTATTTATAATCACACTCCTATCACTCTTCAGAACCCTAATGAAATTGAGAAAAAGCGAGAACTTGATGCAATTGCAAGTGTTACTTTGTTTGTGATCGATGAATCTCACAACCTCCGACAAACTAATGGAAAACGTTTTAAGCAAGTGCTTGATTGGGTACGAGAAAATCCAAAAGCTCACGTTCTTTTGCTTACCGCTACCCCGATCAATAATCAATTGAGTGATCTTACCAACCAGATTCTACTTGGAACTGGTGGTGATGCTGACGGTCTAAGACTGACTGTAGCTGATGAGAATAATCAGACTGAACAAAGAAACTTCTATCAGATTGTTGAGAACCTCAGAAAGAAGATCAATCAGGACCTCAAGCGAGATGGAAAAATAGACTATAACCACATTAAACAAGTGATGACTCCAATCATTAGAACGTTTGTGGTTCGACGTACCCGACAAGGAATTGAACAAGAATATGGGTATTTGATGATCAATGGCGAAAAGAAAGTCTTTCCAGTAGTAGTACCTGAAGTTCTTGAATACGTACTTGATAACAAGCTCGTAAAAGAACTTAAATCAGTCACTTCTGAATCGATTCCGCTTGATGAAATATACGAGCTTGATCCTGAGCAAGTAGTTGAAAAATGTAAGGATCTTAAGCACCCAATAGATCAAATTTCTAATGTATCTAAGAAACTTGATAAAGAAAAACTGGATGGCGAAAATCCGATGTATTTTGTATTCCAACTTATATTAATGCTCGGATTCATTCCTTATCGATGGATGATGTATAGGGCTGATTATTATGGAAAGACACGAGATGAAATTAAGGAACTGAAGATCAGTTCAGATAAAAGTAAAAAGCTACTACTTCAGCTTGGTATTTTCGGCATTCTTCGGACCGTATTCCTAAAACGAATGGAGTCTTCAGTGAGTGCCCTAGCTTCTTCGTTGGAAACCTATTCATACAAGCTTGATCTATTCGAGAAAGGCGTCAATGAAGGAAAAATTGTATCAATGGATGATCTTGATGCTCTTGAATCAAGCCTTGGAGACGAGGATGTTGAGGTGGATGAGAAAGCTCTTGAAGAGCATACTCTCGATGAGGTTGATGATAAAAACTACGAGCTTGAATCACTTAAGAAAGATATTCAGCGAGAAAAGCAATTAGTATCTCTAATTACTGCTCAACTTAAGATTCTTAATAAGGATGATTCTAAAATCAAGTGTTTTGCAGATCAGCTCAACACTTTACGAAAGCGAGATCCAAATCAAAAAGTACTCGTGTTCTCTTACTTTGCAGACACCATTAAATATCTCGAAGAGAATATTGGTAAGTATTGTGATTTTCTTAACGAAGAAAACACTGGCTTTGTATCTTCTAAAAACAAAGGTGATTCTGAAAATATGGCTTCTCGTTTTTCTCCAAAATCTAAAAAGTATCAGCTTAAAGATGGCGAAACTGAACTTCAGTATCTATTCTCAACAGATGTATTGTCTGAGGGTCAAAACCTTCAGGATTCAGGCATCTTAGTGAACTATGATCTTCACTGGAATCCAGTGCGTATGATTCAAAGGAATGGTCGTGTAAACCGTCTAGGATCTGAATTTGAAGAGGTGTATATCTACAATATGAAGCCAGAGCAAAAGCTTGATACTTATCTCGAATTGGTAAAAAGACTTGAAGGAAAGATCAATTTGATCAGAAATACCGTAGGTACTGATACTCCAGTTCTTGATGAACCAGAAAACCCTATTGAGTATACAGACTCAGTTACCGATATTTACAGTTCTGATGTTGAAACGAGATTGAAGGCTCTACAAGACGCTGAAAAAGCTTCGGACTTCTTGCTTTCAGAAGATGAGTTTGTGGTTGATCTGAAAAAGTTTAACTCAAACGAAAGCTATCCAAAGGAATATAAAGAGAAGGTCTATCAGATGTCAGATGGCAAGTGGGCTGTATGTCCAAAACAAGAAGCTCGAGGTCAAGAACGGCCTGAGGTGTTTGGTCTCGCACGACTCTATTCAGAAGCAGAGTCAGATCCTATTGGTTATCAGTTCGCAAAAATAGATCGCACTGGTTCGCAAATTCAAGCTGTATCTCAATTACAAGCTCTTGAATGGCTACGAACGACACAAGAAGACAACGATCGAGTGATGGATAAGATTACTGCTGATAAGGTGGCCGTTAAAGATCAACTGGGATCAAAGGTTATCCAATACTTTGGGCAAGAAGAAACTGGATCACTTATTGGGCAAGAAAATAATATCCTCCGATTCCTTTATGAAAATGGATATGCACAAGAAGAGATTGATCTGGTCCGAGACGTCTTTAAAACGACAAACATATTCTACAAACGTGAAGTAGATAAGTTGAAGCGGAATGTAATGCGACAGAAAAATAAAGGTGAAATGTATCAGGATGATCTACGAGAGCTAGTAAAACTAGCTAAGGAAATTGATAAGAATACGAATGATGAAGAATCATTAACACCCAAGAAAGTTGAAAGTGTGTTGTTTTATGTAAATCGAAATGAGTAATCAAGTATTAGACAAAATTAAAGATATTCAAAAAGAACTCAATGAGCTTGAGGTTAAAAAAGACCTGCCTCAATCACAAAGAGTAATTGCTTCAATTGTCAGACTTCTTGATGATTCTGTTTCCGTTGATGATCAATCTCTCTTTCAGCTTTTTACTGATAGTGACGGAAAGATCAGAGCTAATGCTTCTTGGTTCTATGAAGACTCAGTAATGACTGACAGAAAAGCGACGTATAAAGTACACCCTCAAAACAACCTGAATCTTGATATTAAGCTCTACGGTATTGCTAAGCCTTCAAAGCGAACGATTGCTTGGGCTCAGTCACTAACGCCAAACTTTGAAGACGAACCTTTCAACAAGAACTTCAATGTTGGAATTGATTTTATTGTTCCAAAGAGTGCTGATCGGATCATTGTGGTCCTAAGTAATAACTGGGTTATCCGAACGCTTGAACTTAAAGGAAAGCTTACCGTTACATTCCAAGAGATCCTCGCACGTTGGGCTGAAATAAAAAACTTTGATAATAAAACTGAGCTTCACAATATCCTTTGGGAAAGTTTCGACATTCAGCCTCTCAACAAGAAGTTTTACTCTGGAATTAGTGAACGCTTTACGCTTCTTCGTCAGTATCTTGTTAAGGAAAAGGTGTTTGATGAAAAGCACGCTTCTTTATTTGCAAACCGACTCCTTGGTCGAGTTATCTTTTGTTGGTTCTTGGACAAAAAAGGGATCATTAATCCTGATCAGAAGTATTTTGACTCTGAATCTTTTGAGAACGACAATGAATACTACAAAACTAAACTGGAAAGACTTTTCTTTAGTGTTCTAAACACTCCAATTTCTGATCGAGAAAGAAAACTCGAAGGCGAAGAGACTCTGTTTGGAAAGGAAGGAAAAACAACATTATTTTCAGTTGATGATGTAACACCATTCCTAAACGGTGGTCTTTTTGAAGCACGAGAGAATGATCTCTACAACGATTCAAAACTCTCATTCCCGAAGAATTACTTTGACGATCTGTTTGGGTTTCTTTCAGGCTACAACTTCACGACTGATGAAAGTACAAGCCAATTCCAACAAGTAGCGATTGATCCAGAGATGCTTGGTCGTATCTTTGAAAACCTTCTTGCTGAAATGACAGAAGAGACTGGCGAACAAGCCCGAAAAGCCAAAGGTGCTTTCTATACGCCCCGAGAGATCGTGGATTATATGTGCAAGGAATCTCTCAAGGAATATCTAAAGACTAAGATTGAGCACGATGAGCAGTTGGATCAACGCCTGTATCAGCTTATAGACGCTCCCGATAAAGACTTTCAGGACCAAGACCATAATTGGCGAAGGGACTGGAAACCTTACAAAGCGGACATTCTGAAGGCTCTCGATGAACTGAAGGTCCTTGATCCAGCCTGTGGGTCTGGAGCTTTTCCAATAGGTATGCTCCAGCTTCTAGTGCGTGTATATGAGCGTTTAGAGGCTCGTTTTGACTCGTATAAGACGAAATTGGGCATTATTGAGAAGAATATCTATGGTGTAGATATAGAGCCAATGGCAGTTGAAATTGCACGGCTTCGAACGTGGCTTTCGATTATCGTTGACGAAGAATCTGACTCTAAAAAGATCAAACCTCTTCCAAACCTAGAGTTCAAATTCATTTGTGCTAACTCGCTTATAGATCTCGATAAAAACGGAAGTAATACATTTGGTGATGATCCAGAACTGCAAGAAAAGCTTGCGTCTATTCGTGATGGTTATTTCAATACCGAGAGTTTGAATAAGAAGAAGAAACTACGAGGTGATTATGTAAAATTGGTAACTCAAGGCGAAGGTTTGTTTGGAGAATCCAAGAAATCAAAACAATTGAAGACTTATAGACCGTTTGATAATGAAGCTCAAGCTGATTTCTTTAATCCTAGGTTTATGTTTGGAACTGATTCTTTTGACATTATTATTGCAAATCCGCCTTACGTAAGACAAGAGAAGTTCACTCATTTAAAAGAGTCTCTTAAAAAAGAGTACGGAGATTTCTTTAATGGCAGATCCGATTTGTATACATTTTTTATCAAGCTAGGATTTCATCATCTAAAAGTAGGCGGTGTATTTTGCTACATTACGTCTAACAAGTTTTTAGTTAGAGGGTATGGAAAAAATACAAGAAAATTACTTACGGAAGATTCAGTATTAAAGAAACTTGTAAACTTTGGTGAGCTACCTGTTTTTCAGGCATCTGTAGATTCAATAATTATACTGGCTCAAAAAGAAAAGCCAGAAAAAGAAGATGAAGTATGTTTTGTTCAGGTAAAACAGGCAAACGAAATTGAGAATCTTTATAACTTTTTCGAACAAGCTAAGGAGTGTTTGAATTTAAGTTCTTTAGATAGTGGAGAATGGTCTCTTCAAGATAAGGAAAAAATAAAGATATTAAACAAAATAAAAGGTAATGAATTAACACTTGAGAACTATTTTGAGCAAAAAAGTTTTGCTGGAATTAAGACGGGTTATGATGATGCGTTTGTGATTGATGCCAACACAAAAGAAAAACTCGTTGCTGAAGATCCTCAGAATTTAGATCTAATTAAACCTTGGTTAAGAGGAAAAGATGTTAAAAAATGGAAAGTTGACTATAAGAATTTATATCTTATATATATCCCACTCAATAAAATTGA
Organism: Patescibacteria group bacterium UBA6201; assembly: GCA_002422025.1. Taxonomy (GTDB): domain Bacteria; phylum Patescibacteriota; class Minisyncoccia; order Phycocordibacterales; family UBA918; genus OLB19. Next base: position 171,254 of record DISV01000005.1, read on the forward strand.
TATTGAAGAATACCCATCGATCAAAAATCATCTTTTAAAATTTAAGGAAAAATTATCTAAGAGAGCAACAAAACAAAAGTGGTATGAAATTCAACAGCCACAAGAAAAGTTCACAGAGCTTTTTGAAGCTCCAAAGATAATTTACCCAGATTGTGCAAAAGAAATGCGAGCATCATTCGACTTAACAAAGTCATATGGCACGATGGCTATGTATTTCTTGCCTTATGATCCATTGATACTTGGGTTGTTAAACAGTAGGCTTTTCGACTGGTATTCTCGAATGACTTTCGCAACATTTGGAGATCCGTGGAAAGGAGGTCGAATCATTTTTAAGACAATTTATATGTCTAAGTTTCCTCTTCCTGATTTGCACGGTCCTGAGATAGAAAGGATAAAGAGCAATGTAGAAATCATTATTAAAAACATCGATCAAGGTGATAAAAACCAAAATGCTAATCTCGAGAATCAGATAAATGAAGACGTAATGACTCTGTACAGACTAGATGAAAATGAGAAAAACATTTTACGTACTTATAAATTATGAAATCAATAATCTTTGCCAGAGTATCAGATAAAAAACAGGACTCAAACGAGGCTCAGGTGTCTCGTATTTCTGAATACATAAGAGCCAAAGATCTTCAGGTTTGGAAAACATATGAGCTTGAAGAATCCTCTACTCGTGGCGATCGAGAAAAATTTCAGGAAGTTATTCAAGAGATCGAGAAGAGCAAAGAACCAATTGCTCTGGTAGTTGATACTGTAGACCGACTTCAGCGAAGCTTTAAGGAGTCAGTGGTCCTTGATGAGTTTAGGAAGTCTGGAAAGCTTGAGATCCATTTTTATCGTGAAAATCTGGTCCTGCACCAAAACTCAAACAGTGCCGATCTTATTCGTTGGGATATAGCTGTTATGTTTGCTCGAAGCTATGTTCTTCAACTTAGTGACAACGTAAAGCGAAAACAAGAGCAAATGAGGCGTAGTGGTGAATGGCCAAGTAAGCCACCAATTGGATACAAAAGTATCTATGATGAAAATGGCACAAGGACCGATATTATTCCTGATCCAGAGACAGCTCACTTTGTCGTAAAAATGTTTGAGCTTTACGCTACAGGCAATTATTCCATCAAAACACTTCGTGATCATATGATCAAAGTTGGAATGCGAGGCACTTCTGGCAAGAAGATTGCTCCAAGTATGATCGATAACATTTTGAACAATACGTTTTACTACGGTGTTGCGTATTCAAGGACCAAAAAGATTTCATACGATCACAAGTACAAACCGCTAGTTTTTAAAGAGCTTTTTGATAAGTGTCAGGAAGTAAAGAAGGGTTGGAATAAGAAACCATTTAAATATGCTTCAAAACCTTTTGTCTTGAGAGGGTTAGTTCGTTGTGCCAAATGTGGCTGTGCAATGAGTCCAGAGATTAAGAAAGGAAAATATGTCTATTACAGCTGTACCAATGCCAGAAAAGATCTCTGTACAGATAAGGTCTACATACCCGAAAAAGACCTCCTGAAGCCAATACACGAGGTTCTAGAGGCTTTTAACAGCATTCCTCAGAAGACTATTGATGAAGTAGTTCTTGGGCTCAAGAAGTCAAACGAGTCAAAGAGTCTGTACCACCTGAACGCCATAGATGGTCTTCGGTCCGAATACGACAAAACTCAAGACAAGATCGATCGAATGATGGACCTACTCATTGAGGGTAGTATTACTAAAGATGACTATGACAGAAAGTTGAAAGAGCTTAAGTCAAAACAGCACGATCTCAATATACAAATTGAGGACCACACTAAGGCAGACGAAAACTACTATATTACTGCTTCTACAGTGTTAAATTTGGCTAAAAGTGCATTGACGCTATTTGAAAGTTCCGAAGTGCAAGAAAAAAGAGCTATGCTCAATTATCTACTTCAGAACTGCGTCGTAAATGGAAAAAAGCTAGAGTTTTCAATACGATCTCCGTTTAACCATATACTAGAATTGCACAATCAACCTACTGGGCTCCGCGGGCAGGATTCGAACCTGCGACCAATCGATTAACAGTCGACCGCTCTACCGCTGAGCTACCGCGGAATATCCTTGATCTGCGATATTAGATCAAGTAGGCACATTCTACAGAAAAACTGAATTGTTTCAACTTTAACGATGGTGTATATTACGCATTCTGGGCCCATAGTATAGTGGTAGAACGAATCCATGGCATGGATTAGGTCCGAGTTCGATTCTCGGTGGGTCCACCTCGCGAAAGGGGCTGGCGCAAGCCAGCCCCTTTCGCGAGGTGGAAGGCGGAACGATGTATTTTTCTCAACTCCTAGAAAAAAAGACGAGTGAGCTGGGGGCGAGAACACTTAGTAGATTTGGAGGCAAAGCCGAACAAATATACTTAGTGATTTGTGTCCACTAAATAATGAAGAATCGGTCATGTTAAAATCCGGTTATGGAAGTCAGAATTGAACCAAGTTGGAAGAAGATCTTGAAGGAAGAATTTGAGAAAGAATATTTTAAGAATCTGTCAGAAAAGGTCCGTCAGGCATACTTAACTGACTCCGTCTTCCCTTCTCCCCAGTTTGTTTTCAATGCATTTAATCTTTGTCCGTTTGATAAAGTAAAAGTGGTAATTATTGGGCAGGACCCATATCACGGGCGTGGGCAGGCACACGGACTGTGCTTTTCAGTACAAGATGGTGTCCCTGTCCCGCCATCATTAAAAAATATCTATAAAGAGATAAAGAGTGATCTTGGTATCGAATTGCCAACTTCTGGCAATCTCGAACGCTGGGCCAAGCAGGGTGTTTTGTTACTTAATGCTACTTTAACAGTGAAGGAGGCGGCAGCTGGCGCACATCAAGGTTGGGGCTGGGAGGAATTTACTGATGCTGCTATTAAAAAGGTTTCAGAGGAAAAAGAAGGAGTGGTCTTTATGCTTTGGGGTCGCTATGCGCAGAATAAATCGGCGCTTATCGACGAGTCCAAACATTTGATATTGAAAGCACCACACCCTTCCCCACTCTCGGCTCATAATGGCTGGTTTGGCTCCAGGCACTTCAGTCAGGCTAATACTTATCTAAAATCACAAGGAAAGGACCCGATTGACTGGTAAATTTGACATTTAGTAATTTAATTGTTAAGTTTTGGGTTGAATTTAGTTTTGCAAAATAGATAAATGAAAGGAGAGCATGGTGTTCATGCCATCGTTCAGTCTACCCCTAGGTTTCTTTAGTCGGAGAAATCCACAGGAGAGATCTCGTCCTGCAGATCGCTTGAAGATGTTATTGGAGGAATGCGGTTATCATATATTTGACATGGATGTGGATAGACAACTACCCATCCATTTTGACAATATGGTCGCTGTCCATTCCGACGATACATCTTCAGTGATCTGGATATATCGAAAATATGACGATGTGTTCATCGTTCGTCCATTCGTCGATAGTGCTGCTCTAAGTCAGCTCTCAGAACGTTTGCTCGGCAAGAATCTGAATGGAATCGTTCTGAGATATGTCAGGAATTTGATTCTTTGTGAAGACGATGATGATTGGTTGTCATGGCTTCCCGAAGACTCAAAGGAAGACGCAAGAATGGTCGGACATCTCTGATCTACAAAAGGCACGGGGCAGTTTGCTGCCCCGTGCCAATTTTTATTTCACCTTAAATAATTAATCAAACAACTTCCAAATCTTTTGGTCCTCTTCCCCGTCTACCTTAAAAATAGCAATACCTTTCAGATTGTACTGCTCAGCCAATTTGACTTTGTCAGCAATGGCGTCAGCATCAGAGTACCAGACGATTTCTACTGGCACTTCCATCTTGGTTAAGTTAGCGAAGAGTAGGGCTTTGGCAGCAGCTTCAAATCCGGGGCGAGTGCCATCAGGTACTGGTAGCACGTCGAGAATCTTAAACGGCAAGTTGGGATTGAAAAAAGTATAACTTTTTTCTCCAGCTGTGTTTTCACTGATGGTTACGTCGTTTTCTTTAGCCCATTCCTTTGCATCGGGTATGTTTATGGCACCATTGCCCTTATATTCTTTATACCAATCAGGGGCTACTGTTAGGGTCCATTTACGGCCATAGGTAGGCACTCCAAGCATAATTTTTTCTGCTGAGATGTCCTTTAGGGCTAATACCAAAACCTTCTCCACCCAGTCATTGTCAGCCACTGGAATGTACGGCTCACCTTTCTTGGCATCGTTCATCAATAGGTCGGCTCTCTGTTGATCGTAGGCCATTATTTCAACGGTGTCACAATACTCACCAATCGCTTCATAGTCGTTTGCGTACTCTATGACTGCAGGTACGGTGCGGTAACGACTCTCAGGCGGCATACGGGCCTCTACGGTACATGTCAGCTTCTTATTGTCTAGTTCGTCCTTAAGCTCACGCAAGAATAAGGAGAAGTAGTCTTTGGTTTCAGCCAGTTTTGACTCGTAATCAATATCTACACCATCAAAGTCGCCATCATCAACCATCTCCACTATCGCTTCTATATGGTCGGCGCGAAGTGACTCATTACTGAGTATATTGTGAATGTGTGAACCATCGTTCCATAGAATCGATGGGATAATCTCAACCTTGTTACGGTCAGCTAAGCGAAAGAGATTTCGCCACTTTCTGTCACTAAGATCCCCTTTGTCCACCAATGAACCATCAAGGTTAACTTCATAAACAAAGGGATGAATAGTGTCTAATTTGTTGATGTGCTTAGTGGCACTTTTTATCCCCATAGTGTCTTGCCACCATGGTACCCAACCGGCTACTTCTAAATTGGAAGCTGCAGACACACCAATCGGAGCCATAATGGCCATAAGAGTCACCAATGCAAATATTTTCTTCATATACCTTCAAGACGAGTCAACAGCCGATTTCTTTCACTAGACTTCTTGCAAAAGGAGCGTAACCCCACCCATTCTTGGAAGAAGCTTGTAGATTGAAAGAAATTTCCGTCTCGTGCGTCTTAAGGTTGGGTGGAAAAAATCCACAACATGAACGGAGTAGAACATTGTACAAAATAAAGCTAAGGCTATGCGTTTTGCTGGGGACTGCCATTATATCGATGGCTGCCGCCACTACCACACATGCAAAGGAAGTGAACTGTAATGCTTCTTGGTATGGGCCGGGTTTCCACGGGCGCACTATGGCGAACGGCAAGCGGTTCGACCAATTCAACCCCAACCACATGGCTCACAAGTCACTACCTTTCGGTACGAAACTGTTGGTCACCAACTTGCAAAACGGCAAAGCGATTGTTGCTACCGTGACCGATCGAGGTCCTTATATTAAGGGCCGTTGTGTCGATATGTCACGGGCCGGAGCTGAACGCTTAGGGTTCATTTCTCGGGGTCATGCCCCAGTGCGAATTCAGGTTGTTCAATAGCTCATCATTTGGGCGTGGCGGAGTAATATCCGCCACGCCCTTTATTTTTTCCTGTATAATCTTTCAATATGCTCCGTACTATTCTTCCATGGATTTTAGGTTTCATTCTCCTTTTGATAATTAACGCATATATTTCGAGTTAGTCTTATGCCTAAATACATTGTTATCGAAAAGCATGTTGGGCAAACACCCCTTCAAGCTGTTACTGCTTATAAAGAAGTGAATCCAGAATTTCAAAAGTTACCGATGGCGTACGCAGGTAGATTAGATCCAATGGCTAGTGGAAAGTTATTGGTCTTGGTTGGTGAGGAGTGCAAAAAGCAGGAAGAGTATCATGCTCTAGATAAAGAATATGAATTTGAAGTTCTTCTTGGCAGTTCTTCTGACACTGGAGATGTACTAGGACTAATTGATTGGAAGGAGGCAACAGATATTAGTGATGTGCGTATCAAAGAAGTGGCAGCAAGCTTAAATGGTCCGCTTTCACTTCCCTATCCAAATTTTTCATCGCGCACAGTGAAGGGTAAGCCACTTCACACTTGGACACTAGAGGATCGTCTTGATGAAATTGAGATTCCCAGTGCAGATACTGTTATCTATAAACTTAATTTGGTGGATGTTCGCCATGAGTCTGTTGAACATGTCTATCAAGACGCTATCGCGAGGATTGAGTCTATACCCACAGTAACCGAGTACAGTAAGGCGTTGGGGCGTGATTTTAGGCGGAGCGAAGTGAAGGTGGCGTGGGCTGTTTGGCTAGAGCACCATAAGAACCAGAAGGTGCAGATTGTGCGCTTCCGGTGTGTAGCTACTAGTGGTACCTATATGCGTTCCCTAGCGGGAGAAATTGGGCGAAGGTTGGATACCACAGGGCTGGCCTACTCCATCCACAGAAGCAAAATTGGGGTGTATAAGTCCCTGCCATTTGGCCTAGGCTATTGGCAGAAACTTTTCACTTAGGTGGGATTAGAGGAGGTTGACTCCCACACCAGTTTTAGCGTGATTTTGCGTTTATAGACTGAGAGGAAGACACTAATTACAATATATGAACCGGGCGACCCTGAGCGCTTAAGAATGGCAAAATTATAGCGACGCCAAAACTGGTGTGGGAGTTGACCCGAAGAGTGTTTTCTGGTATCTTTCTAGCCACTATGTCACAAGACAGACTAATAAAACTAGTATCGAAAGGCGACGCCAAGACTGGTGTTTCTGCTGATGTTTATTACACTCGCTACAATAATAAGACTAAGAAGGACCCAAGCAAGAAGTTGGCTTTGAAGAAGTATAATAAGAAGTTGCGTAAGCACGTAGTCTACACCCAGAAGAAATAGCAAAACTTCCAAAACTGGCGTATTTTGCCCCCATTTCTCTCAATGACCCGCTCGCTGGACTGCCTGTCCCGCTCACGGGTCATTTTCAGTCCAGGGGACGCAACTGCATCTAGTTTATGAAAGTCTTAGAAAGACCCGCCGATTTAGCGGGTCTTTGATTAAGTACGAATTTAGAAAGTTTGCCAAAACGAGGGATTATTTTTTGTTATCTCGACCCTCTAGAAATTCATATACAATTGTGTATTATAGAAACCGTACCCGAATATTTCGTTTGGGAAGTCAAGGAGGGAGTTTCGACATGAAAACGACGAATTTCCGCGCTGTCAGCTCGGCCTTCACCGAGCATATTGTTATGGGTCTCATCACTGTCGCAATCGACCCGGCCCTCGCCGCCGCCGGCTGACGTTCTTTTCTTCCACTCCAACCGTGGGTCCAGGGGTTGGAGGCCCTGGACCCCGTCCACCTCGTGTGTTTTACATCACGGGGTTTTATTTTATCTTTGAAAAGCAAAAGGCGGGCCATTTTGGCCCACCTTTTGCTGTGTAATGCGTTCTAAGTACCGTGTGCTAATCCGTTGCATCCCGTGTCCTGCGTACTGTGTACTGTGTGCTGTGTGCTGTGTACTAACACCGTCCTAAAGCTGACCGCGGTCAGCGCGACAATTTCTTTCTAATACTTCAATTAACACTTTCTGCGCAGTGGCTGTGTTTTCAGCATTTCCTTTCCATGCTTCCTGTACTGGTTTTTCAATTCCGCGTGAGAATGAGAAGGCTAATTGCCACGGTAGTCCACCACTTTCCTTCTCTAGTTTTCCAATAGCATTAAAGTTAGCCGTCACCTGCTCTGGTGTTTGTCCACCAGAAAGAAACACTACTCCAGGTACTTCATTCGGTACAGCGCCTTCTAAGACACGAAGTGTAGCAGAGGCTACTTCGTCAGGACTACTCGGTTTTTCGTTCTTGTTGCCAGACAACACCATGCTGGTCTTTAAAATAACCGCCTTTAAATCAATCCGATACTGTACTAAGATAGCAAATAAAGTTCTGAGTACGAGCGATGTGACTTCTTCGGCTTTTTCTATATCGTGGTTACCTTCGTAAATAACCTCAGGCTCAACTATCGGTACTATTCCAGTTTCTTGACAGAGACGGGCGTAACGAGCTAGGAGCAAGCAATTGAACTTAATACTCTCAATTGTTGGAGTATTATCGCCGATACTAATAACCGCTCGCCACTTAGCGGCACGAGCACCCATTTTATAATATTCTTCTAGTCTCCCTTTAAGCCCATCTAATCCTTCAGTGATTACTTCACCCTCGAAACCTTCAAAAGGTTTGGTACTTTTATCGACTTTTATTATTGGAATAATTCCCTTGGCTATTAGATAGTCCACAAATGCTGTCCCGTCATCGGTTTGATTACGAATCGTAGCGTCATAAAGAATGATACCGGTGACGAATTTCTCAATCCCCGGGGCGGTGAAAAGTAATTGGCGATATTTGCGGCGGGTATCAGCGTCAGGAGTGGCGCCGATGCTAGCTAGTTGTTTGTCCATGGTCGTAACACTCTGGTCGGCAGCTAAGATACCTTTACCGGGTGTCATAAGAAGCGCCGCGGTTTTATAGAGTTCTTCTGATTGCATCAGCTTATTATATCAACACGTGGGCCGGCGAAGCCGGCCCACGTGTTGATACTAATCTCTATAACCTCAAATCTAACTTCTAATCTTCCAACCGATTCTAAATAAGTGTGTTACAAAGAGTCCAAGTATGATTACTAAACCGAATATAACTATGGCTCCAATAGTCGAATTAGCTTCACTGTAGCCAATCATGCTACTTCTGATTCCGTCGGCAAAATAGAAGAAAGGATTGACGCGAGTGAGGGTGGCAGCGAGAGGTGGGAGAAAAGTGATTGAGTAGAATATGCCGCCAAGATAAGTAAGTGGTGTAATGACAAAAGTGTTCAGGACCTGAAGTTGTTCAAAACTTTCAGCCCAAAGAGCGATGATAATACCAAGCATTGCGAAAATGGCGGATACTGCAGCCACATAGACCACGAACATTAGTGGATTGACTAAACTCACAGCGTTGAAAAGTACACCGACTCCAAGAATTAAAAATGCCACAATCATCGCTCTTGAGACAGCACTACCGACGAAACCAAGGAGCATTTCAAGATATGAAAACGGTGCAATCAGTACTTCCTCGATACCACGGGTGAAGCGCATAAAATAGAGGGCCGATGACGCTGAAGAAAAGGAGGCATTGATAATTGATAACATCAAAACACCAGGAAAAACGAAGGATATATAAGGAACACCTGAAAAATCATCAATCCTGGTGCCAATGACGCTGCCAAAAATGAAGATATACAGCGTGGCTGAAATAACTGGTGCCACTAAGGTCTGAATGACTACGCGAAAAGTCCGTTGAATCTCGCGTCGTAACATCGTATATAAACCGATTCGATTAAACATGATTAATTTTGAGCCTTAATTACTTCAAGATAGGTTTGTTCAACTGACTTCCCTTCTCTCATGAATTCTTCCTTCGTGCCTTCGGCGATTATCTTGCCATGGTTAATGATGGCAATGTCGTTACAAAGGTGCTGTATTTCTTCCAAATAATGAGAGGTCAGGATGATGGTCTTGCCACTTTCGTTCAATTCTTTAAGGTATGCCCAAAGATCATGGCGCTGTTCGACGTCGACGCCAGCAGTCGGTTCGTCGAGTATTAAGAGTTCAGGAGTGTGGATGAGGGCGCGACCAAGCATGGCTCGGCGCTTGAGACCACCTGAGAGCTTCTGAAATTTAATATGACGATGAGCTTCCAAATCGAATCTTTTAATCAAGTCATTAATTCTTTGCCAACGAATTTCTCTTGGAATACCATAATAACCACCCATGTAGTCCATTAACTGTTCTGGGGTAGCAAAAATATCGACATTGAATTCTTGCGGAGACAGTCCTACTTTGGTCCGCGCCAATTTATAGTCAGTGACGACGTCGGTGCCATCTACCAATATTTGTCCTCCGGTAGGTTGTGCAATACCAGTGATGCAGTGAATGGTGGTCGATTTACCTGCGCCGTTGGGACCAAGTAGGCCAAAAAAACTCCCTTTTGGGATGGTGAGTGAGATGTTATCAACCGCCAGCTTTTCTCCGTATCTCTTCGTGAGGTTCTTAATCTCCAGTGCTGGTGTCACGTTTGTCATTGTTTCTATAATAACATGCACGCTAATTGCCGTCTAAAATATATAAATAATCCCGCGGCGCACAGCGCGCCGCGGGAGTTGAGGTTAGAGGTTCTCCCTAATCCACTTCTTAAACTCCGCATTCACGGTCTTGGTGTCGTCTTCAGAGCTGTAGCCAAAAACGAGCCAGCCGGCATTCACCATCGCCTCAATGATCAGCTCGACCTTCTTCCAGTCCGACATTTTTTTGGACTCCACCTCATCGAGCGCGCCCGTGGCAACCAGATAGTTGCCCTTTTGCTCATCTGTTTGCCACTTTGACTTCCTCCAGTCTATTGTGGCTTTTATTGTTTGTGAGCCCTGCAGGTGTAGCGTAGCAATGCCACCCGCATTTGTGTCGTCATATTTGGTTTCAAACTTCACAAATGCCCTGAAAGGAACATCTGGTATCAGTTCTCCTCCGACCTTACGAGGACCAAGATTCAGGAATATGGTCGTCATACATCTTCTCCTTGACAGTTGAAACGCAACTTATATAATGTCATATAAATGTCTATCAGTCAAGAAGAAGCGTGGTTGTTGAAAGAAAAATATGGCGGTGAAAAAACTGCGCTAGTTTTTAAGGAGTCTTTAGACGAGATTAAAAACAAGTACTCATGGGGTGAAGATTTTTTTACTGATTTAGAACGGTTGAAAGCCGGAGAACCACTTGCTTACATAATCGGTCATACCCCTTTCCTAAATTGTCAGATTAATCTTAATTCTCACCCTTTAATTCCACGAGTAGAGACAGAATATTGGGTAGAGAAGGCCATAGAATCTATTCGGAGGGAGAATATTTCTAATGTGCGGGTGTTAGACCTTTGTGCTGGCTCAGGTTGTGTAGGGGTAGCGGTTGCTAAGGCAGTCAGAGACGCTCGCGTAACTTTCGCGGAAATTGATTCTGCACACCTCCCCACCATAAAGCAAAACCTTGCACATAATCTTCCAGACTATTCCAATCGAATAGAATACTTGCAGGTGACTCTGAGTAACTTATTTGACAATGTGTCAGGAACATTTGACTTCATTCTCACTAATCCCCCATATATCGACCCAGCACTAGACCGCACCGAAAGCTCTGTTAAAAGTCATGAACCTCACTTGGCTCTCTTTGGTGGCCAAAATGGTCTTGCTATCATCAATAATATCGTTACGCAAGCTCCGCAGTATTTGAGGGATGGTGGTCAACTTTGGATTGAACACGAGCCGGAGCAGGTGGAAGCCATTCATTTACTTGCTGCTCATAATGGCTTTTCAGTCGTTACTAATAAAGATCAGTACGATGTAGAGCGGTTTTCAATTCTCTTATTACAAAACCAAGCTGTGAAATAACGAAAATATAACCTAAGACACCCGCCAATTGTGGCGGGTGTCTTTCACTTCTGTAAATTAGGCCTGAGCCTCGATCTGGGCTTCCAATCTGGAGATTATTATATAAAGCAATAATCTCGTGTACTGTTCGATAGCTTGTCGTGCGGAATCTTCCGCTACAATCTCTTGGTTACTTATTACTTGGTTGGTGACAGTGCTAGCGGATGCTTGTTCAGCACTCCAGGGACTCATTATCATTGTCATAACTACCACCGCCAACAAAAACGTAATTTTTACATTTTTTAGCATAGTTTATGTTATTAGCTGATAATTGACCTACATAATTTATGACGATTACCTTTTGCTTTTCTTACTAGTAATGTTAGAGGAATCTCCAACGGCTATGTCGCAAAGATGGATGCGACTTATAAAAATTGTGTCACCGGAGCGACTCTTTAGCTAGCAAAAACGCTAAGGATAGCTCGTCCTATCCTGTTGCCTGCAGCAGGATAGGACGAGCTATGTCTTCACTAGAGCGTTTATCTATACCTTCAGGTTAGGATATTCTTACCAATTGTCTTTTCGTCTCTTTTCCCATACAATCTAGTGAATTATGGCTGAAAAACTATCTACTGAACCATATAAGGGTGTACGTGATTTTTATCCGGAGGACATGGCGATTCAGCGTCATATTTTTGATACTTGGAGTCGGACGGCTGAGTCATTTGGTTTTGAGCGCTACGATGCTTCAGTCCTAGAGCCTTCTGAATTATATAAGAGTAAAGGTGCAGAGAATGAAGAGTTGGTAAATGATCAGACATACACTTTTACTGACCGTGGTAACCGTGAGGTGACTCTGCGTCCTGAGATGACACCAACAGTCGCTAGAATGATTGCTAGTCGCCATAAGGAACTCCCTTTTCCAGTCCGATGGTATTCCATTCCGAATCTATTTCGTTATGAACGCTCCCAACGTGGACGGGTCCGTGAACACTGGCAATTGAACTGCGATATCTTTGGCGCTGAAGATCAGTTATCCGCTGACGTAGAAATGATAGCACTTGCCTATCAGTCGCTGATTAATTTTGGCGCATATGATGAAATGTTTTCGATTCGTGTTAATGATCGTGTTGAAATGAAAGAGTTTTATCACTCACTCGGAGTGATTGATGAAGAAAGTATTACGAAGGTGACGCGTCTTAATGACCGTTTCCACAAAATTGAGCGCTCGGAATATATGGAGGAGCTGCGTCAAATCGTACCAGGAGCGGCCGAGGCCATCTTGGAATTCGTAGAAAAAAGTGAGCAGACTGAAAACGCAGTGACCAAGGCATTAAATGCTTTGGGTATTAATAATGTAAAAATCGATCGCTCCCTAGCGAGAGGTTTTGACTATTATACCGGTACTATCTTCGAGATTTTTGACAATGACCCTAAGAACAACCGTTCGATGCTCGGCGGCGGTCGCTATGATGACCTCACTTCTCTTTTTGGTGAGGAGCGTATCGGTGGGGTCGGCTTTGGGATGGGAGATGTCACGATGCGAGACTTCTTAGAGACACATGACTTGATTCCTAACTTAAGGCGTAGTGCGAACTTAATAGTCATACCAACCGATACAAAGTTCAATTTAGAGGGAGAGAAAGCTGCGACGACCTTTAGGCGGTCTGGAGTATCTACACTTGTCGATATTTCTGCTCGTAAGTTAGGAAAAAAAGTCTCTAATGCTGCTCACTGCGGCGCTGGTTATTTATTGGTCGTTGGTGAAGACGAAATTGCCCGTAGTGAATTTATTCTTAAAAATCTTGCGGACGGTACAGAAGCTTCTGGTTCACTAGACGATTTAGCGAAGCAGGTTGCATCATAAACTTGGTACTTAGATATCCTGTTTCTTCAATTTTAACTTTAAACTTGGTTGTGCGTTACATAGTATTTGACCTTGAAACCCAAAATATCTTTTCAGATGTCGGTGGAAGTGACCCCGCTAATCTAGATATTTCTGTTGCTGGTTTTTATGACAGTGGTACTGAGGAATACTCAGCCTTCTCGATTGATGAGCTATCTCAGGCTTGGTCGATTATTGAACGTGCAGATGCGTTAGTTGGTTATAACAGTAATCATTTTGATATCCCTCTTTTAAATAAATATTATCCAGGTGACCTCACTTCAATCAAGAGTATTGATATCCTAGAGTCGATTAGAGAGTCACTCGGTCGTCGTCTGCGTCTCGACAGTGTGGCTGAGGCCACTGTAGGAGCCAAGAAATCAGCTGACGGCCTTCAGGCGGTCCGCTGGTGGCGAGAAGGTAAAGTTGAAGAGGTCAAAAAGTATTGTCTTCAGGACGTAAAAGTGACAAAGAAGGTTTTTGATTATGCCTTAGAACATGGTCATGTGAAGTTTAAGGATGGTCGACAGAAGCGCGATATACCCCTTGATACTTCAAGTTGGTTGACTAAGGAAGATGCTTCCATGACTCATACTCTCCCTTTTTAGGGTTCGTGAAGGTCACAGACTCTTGTGGTAATGGTTAACTGAAGTAAAAAACCGCTACCACGACTGTAGCTAAAGCAAGGCGGTACCAAATGAAAGGCCAAAGAGTATGACGACGGACGAAAGAGAGCATAAAATGAATGGCGAAAAGACCTGCTAAAAAGGCGACAATTGCTGCGATGACTAGTTCACTCCACTCAACACTATTACCTGACATCATTAATTCGAGCAGTTTCTTGAGTCCACTACCTAGAATGACTGGTATTGCCAGAAGGAACGAAAAGCGTGCTGCTTCACTGCGGGATAGTCCTAGTAACATACCGCCAGCAATGGAGGCTCCACTTCGCGACATGCCTGGAATAAGTGCAAGACATTGAAAGAAGCCGATTAACAGACCCTTTCGAATGGTCATTTTGTCATCTCTGTTTCGGGCAAAATACTTCCACTCGGCGACCATAAATAGAAAAGAACCAGTGACCAGTACCCCAGCTACCAAAAGTGGGTTACGAAAGATGGTCTCCATGTATGACTCCAGTAGTAGGCCGAAGATGATGGCAGGTATGGTACCAATCATTAGCGCGTAGGCTAGGGTAATCTCTTTTTCATTTACAGGGAGTCTTGAGAGTTGTCGTAATACGGCATTGGCCATATCGAAGATGTCTCGGCGAAAATAGATAATAACCGCTAGTACGGTAGCTAATTGGAGTACGGCGTCAAAGGCCAGGTCATTTTTCCCTGTCCCAAAGAGTGAGTGTAGCAGGACCAAGTGTCCTGAAGAAGAGACGGGCAAAAACTCAGTTAGTCCCTGAATCAGTCCAAGCCAAATGTTGTTTAGTGCGTCCATACTACAATTCTAACATGTTATAATACACTTCTTCCAAAAGTAGCACATATGCACTGGCTTCAGTATTTTTGCTTAGTCACCTTAGTTTCTCTAAGGATTAATCACAAAAATTCTAGCGCTAGTAAACAAATTTAAAGAGCGATAGCGACTATAAAAATGGAAATGCCCTTGTGGTGCACGTCATATATACTTTTGAAGGAAATCTAATGTTCTGAACCTACTCGCTAGCTCACCAGGTTCTTTCCCTAATAGAATAAGCGATTATATTTTCATTATGAACGAAACAAACCCAAGTAATAGCACTTCGACCATTAGGCCAAGTAGCAATGTAATGGCAATACCAGCTGCGATTATTATCGGTTTTGCGTTGATTGCTCTGTCTATTTATCTCTCTGGTGGTAAAGAGGTGACTGACACAAACGTCGGGGAGAATCAGCCAGCCGAAAATGAGGGAGACATCTCTAACATCACTCCCGTGAATGAGTCTGATCATATTCGTGGTAATCCGAACGCTCCACTCGTGATTGTTGAGTACTCCGACTTCGATTGTCCTTTCTGTAAGACATTTCATAATACAATGCAACAGATAATGGATGAGTATGGTCCAACCGGAGAAGTGGCTTGGGTTTATCGTCAATTACCACTACCTTCTCTTCACCCTAGCGCCGCACATATTGCTGAGGCTTCTGAATGTGTGGCTGAATTAGGTGGCGATGAGGCTTTTTGGAAGTTTGCTGATATGGTTTTTGGTGAGCGTGCAGTAAATGAATTAACGAATGTCGCTCTCCTGCCTGAGATGGCGGTGAGTGCTGGAGTGGTAGAATCTGACTATCAGTCTTGTATAGACAGCGGAAGAAATCGCTCTCTAGTAGAAGAGGATGTACAAAACGCCATTTCAATCGGTGCCAGAGGTACTCCGTATTCAGTTGTAATAGCTGGAGACCAAATGATGACCATTAATGGTGCCCAGCCTTACGACCAAGTGAAGCTTTTGGTGGATGGACTACTCCGTTAACCTATCCTCAAGATTTCTTAAACTTAAATCAGAAAGATGCCCGCGACCATTAGGTTGCGGGCATCTTTCGTATCCATCAATCTAGTTAGTTATAAATTTTTCTCCCGATACTATTTCCTTAGCTACTCTAACTACCTCCAGTTTAAGATCCTCAATTTCCTCTTTTTTTACCTTGAAACCGTATTCCACTATTTCCCCGGTTCGATCTTTAGGTTCAACAAAAGAAAGTACAAATTCCACTTCGTCACTCATTTCTGCCCCGTAAAGTTCTAGGAGTAGCGCATAAAATACCAATTGGCGTTTGTAGTTTCCGTTTGAACTCTTAGTGTTACCCTCAACCTCATTTCGGCTTTTAGGTTTCCCAGTCTTGTAATCGTACACCCGCGCTACTCGTCCTTCAGAATCGTGGTCAACTCGGTCAATCTTTCCTGTCAGTGGAATCTCCGATAGGTCTGCGTCACTAGTTTTGAGCACTGCACGCACTGCAAACTCAGAACGTGAATTATTGCCTAATCCACTTCTAAGGTGTGGCAGGTAGGCGCTTAATGCCACTAGACATTGTTCGTGAATAGTTGGTAGCTCATGGACACCAAAAGGTAATTTCTCCAAGGCTGATTTAATGAGTACGTTAAGTTCGGTGGCGTTTGGCCAAGTCTGTTTTTTGGTGAAACTCACGACAACACGGTCTAATACTTCGTGCACAGCGTTACCTTTCATTAAGGACAGGCTCTGAGGCTGAGGGCGTCTTAGAAGATTTTCATAGAAATATTTTAATGGGTCCTCCAAATAGTTATTAAGGTGTGTGACTGATAGTCCACGCTCCAAAAATAACTGTCTTATGATGTTTGGTTCAAGTTTGAATGGGCGGTATCCAGCTTTGAGTAGTGACTCTGGGCTAAATTTCTCTTCATCTTCAGTTGTTTCAAAAGAATTTACTATCTCTGTCGGCAATTGATAGACGAAGCGTGAAGGCTCACATACTTTGCCAGACGCTGTATTAACTGAGGAAGAAATAAATAAATTCTCCTTTGCCCTCGTCATAGCAACATAGAAAAGTCTTCTTTCATCATCTTCGCTGTCTGCGTCACTTAGACTTTCCGCATAGAGTGGTAGTTTGAAATAATCTCTTTGGTCACTACCGCCAAACGCGTTATCTGTTGCTCGCGGCATAAAGACAGTATGAAACTCTAAACCTTTGGCCTTATGCGCGGTCATAACTTGCACTGCTGTCTGATCAGCATCTATGAAAGGTGCAGTTAACGGTAAGTTATGAGCGCGACGATAACGGAGTTGTCTGGCCACTTCGCTTAAGCTAGTCGCTTGTTTTTCTACTACCATCGCTTCGACATCGTCATAAAAACGTCTGATTACTCGAGCCGCCTCGGTCGGGTCTTGTTTTAAGGCGTCCTCGAGAAGCCCACTTTCTTCTAAGAGGACCTGCAATATTAGGTGTGGCGCGGTAGTGGCTTGAAGTGATCTAGCCTTATTAAGTATCTTACTAACCTGAAGTATTGTCTCTCTATTAGCAATAGAAAGTCCCTGCAAGATTTCTTCACTTTCAATTATCTTATAAAGTGGTCGTGAGTATGACCTTGCTGCCAGTATCTGCGCTAGATCGCCACTTTTAATCCCCCACCAACTGCCAAGTAGGGTTGCAAACAGCGGGGCTTCATTTTCTGGCGATAGTACCGCCAACATCATGTTCTCGAGCGCTAAAGTTAAAGGATGGTCCAGAATGTCACTATCTGCAGAAGCGTTTGCATCGATACCAAATCGTCTGAGGAGGCCGGCAAAGTGCTCTACGTCACGGTTGTATCGCAAGATGATGGCTATCTCTTCGAGCGGTACCCCCGCTTCTATTGTCGCTTTCACCTCACTCACTAACCACTCGCTCTCCACTGCCTCGTGAGAAAATTGGCGATACTCTTGTCGTCCAGGATGTTTGAATGTTTTTCCAGCTTTGAGTGGAATGCGTAGTTTTGCAAGGTCTGGATCATCACTCTTCACTAATTCGTGTGATGCGTCGAGAATGTTCTGGGTAGATCGATAGTTTTCTGTTAGTGATATGACTTTGGTTCCAGGAAAACGGTCTTCAAAATATAAAAAGTTGTATAGGGATGCTCCTTGGAAACGGTAGATAGCTTGCTTTTCATCTCCTACTACAAAGATGTTTGGATTGCTATGAAAGTCAGCTAAGAGTTCCAAAGTTTTATTTTGGGCTTCATTAACATCTTGATGCTCATCGGCCAAAATATATTGGTAGATCTCTTGAAGATCACGCAACATATCTTCATTATTTTGGAGCGCACCTACCGTCTCGACAATCATGTCGTCAAAGTCGTATAGTCGGCGCTCTCGAAGTATCTTTTGGTATAGACGATACACAAGGAGTAACTCCTTGTGCTTATTGATACGCTTCTCTTCCTTGGCGTAGTCACCCTTTACCTTACCTTTGTGTGCTCCCTTCTCGTGGAATTTTGGAGAATTATTTAAGGCAGTCTCTTCTTTAGCTATGAGTAGCGCAAAACTATCAGGAGTGATGTACTCCTTCTTGAGGTCGGTAATGGCGCCTGGAATCTTCTTAACATAGTACAGAGGGTCACCGTTTGGGCGTAATTCTTTGAATCCTCCATCGTTGATGATGTCTTCGATAATGGATAGCTTTTCTATATCAGTAGCTGGTCGCCCCCCAATGATGTTGGGATAGGCATCTGGATATTTACGAATCAGTTCTCCAGCAAAGCTGTGGAAAGTGTGCACCGCGACCTTGTACGCTGTATCTCCAATGTAGCGACGTAGGCGCTCTCTCATGGCGTGTGCGCCCGCATCAGTGAAGGTAAGGGCCAGAATGTTCTCTGGCTTCGTATCGGTTTGAAGCAAGATATTGGCAATGCGGAGCGCTAGTATCTGCGTCTTACCGGTGCCGGGCCCCGCTATGACCATCACTGGACCATCAATAGTATCAACGGCGTTTTTCTGGGCTAAGTTTAGGGATGTATAGGCCTCCTTATATGCCGCACTATTTAGAGAGGCTTTCATAATAAATGTATTATAACAAAAGCCCCATCATTCTCCATGTGCTTCTAAAACAGCAAGTATTGTATGTACCAGACCCCAATACCAGCAGCATACCCAAGTGCTGCTGGTATGGTGGCAATTTTAAGGAAGTTGGTAAAGGTCAGTTCTTTGACCATACCCATCGCGACGACTCCTGCTGCTGAGCCAATAACTAACATAGATCCCCCAGTACCCACACAGATAGCCAATAGTACCCAAAGTCGTGGGTCAGTAGTCTGCAAGATATCAATCGCGGCTGCTGTAAGAGGAATATTATCTAGAATCGCAGAAAACGCACCAAGTAGCACGCTACCAGCGATGAGGCGTGATATAGCCGGATCCTCTCCAAAGAGACTGCTAGATATGAAATCAAGAACACCCAAGAAGCTGAGCGCTCCCACTGCAAAGAGGATACCGATGAAAAACAGTAAACTCGTTATATCAAGTTTGCCAAGAAGCTTCTCTATCTCCATGGAAAGGTGTGATTCACGATGCTTGGCCGTGTTACTAAACCAGCCGATAGTTAGTCCTACTAGTCCCACACCGAGCATAAGTCCCATAAAAGGTGGTAGGCCAGCGATATGAGCTAGAGGTGGTAATACAAATGATACAAATGACATTCCTATAACCACTTTGTCCGAAGCCGAAAGAGTTACATTCTCATTCGTGACAAGTGCTTCGTCTCCACTATCACGTTTGAGCTGTTTTGCAAAAAGAAACATACTGACCGCTAAAATTGTCAGTGCGGGCAGGAATGCCCAAAGAATAATCTCCAATGCGGTGAACTTTCCTGCAAGCCATAACATAATGGTGGTCACGTCTCCTACAGGGGAAAATGCTCCACCGGCATTAGCTGCAACAACTATCATACCAGCCATCACAAGAAGGTTGTGTCCTTTGAAAAAGCGACGAGCAATCTGCACCATCACAATCGTAGTGGTAAGGTTGTCAATGATGGCAGATAGGAAGAAAGTTAGTACTGCAATTAGTATTAACTGAGCACTATCTTTAAGTCCCAATGCAAAAAGTTTGGCGCGTAGAAGATCGAAGAAACGATAATGTACTAGGATCTCAACCAGTGTCATTGCTGCTAGTAGAAATACAACCAACGAGAAAGTCTCGGCAGAAATAGTATGCAAAGCCTCTTCAATGGCGTGGTTGGCTGGACTGGTTAATGCTATTAGTCCCCATAGTACTGCTGCTAGTGCAGTAGCGGTTATGGATTTATTAATCTTCCAATAGTGTTCTAGGGTAATTAGAATGTATCCAATCACAAAAATAATGCTTGCAATAAGGGCCATAAGGGGACAGCAAATGAAATGCGTTAATAATATGCCGCAAACTATTAGCTCTTAGGAGCAGACAAATAAAAACACCTGCGAATCAATTCGAAAAATAATCAAATTGGCTTACAGGAGTTCTTGGTGTTCTAGGTAGGCAATGCCGGTTTGTGAACGTGCCTTTAAAGTTGGCATCAGTCGACGAGCGCTGTTGGCTCTGAGCAATAGCATTGCCTCTTCTGGTGCCACAAAACGCACCTCTAATAGTTGTGGCGGAAGTTTAATTCTGCTCACCATTTCGTCTGTAAAAACACCACCATCAAATATAAACATCACATATTCTTCGGCTAATCCGCGATAATCAATGCTTAGTAAACGTGGTGGTGTGGTCAAATCTATACCTAGTTCAGCACGCATTTCTCGTAGAAATGCACCACTTGGCGATTCACCGATTTCGACGTATCCGCCTGGAAAAATCCAACCTTCTTTATGTGAAGGTTTGACTATCAAGACACGCTCGTTTTCGTCGGTTATGAGACCGGCGACCACTACTTCTTTTGATGCCTGCTGCCTCATGTCTGCGAGTATAACATCAACTCATTCCCTTGGGAATACGGCCCTAAGTTGGTAACTTCACTCAATAATTTTGTAATTAACAAGCGCACATTATTGTTATAGTTATCATTTGTTATTTACATAATAGTTTATAATCATGTTGTGTATAAGAGGTTTTGACAGCTATAAAAGTAGGAGTATACTCGTATCTCGTTGGTGCCAGAGTGGTATCAACAAATCACGACAAACCTAATGGAGGTCACATTGTCGCGGAATGATTGTTCTTTTTTTGCCATTTCTGGCATGAGAGGCTCTGGCCGAACTAGACTCTTCAAGGAACTCAAATCTGTGCTCCCACAAACTTTCGGGGATCACAAGTTTGCCTTTTTTGACGATCCTCTCGGTGGCCTCCCTCACCCTCTCTTGTGGGCCAGTGACGAACGGGGACTTCACCCTACTACTCGTGTGTTCAAATGCTGGGCTCCGCTGAATGAGTTCAATATCATGAAGCTGAAGCCGGCGATGTCTGAACACGACTTCATATTCGTGGATGGTTATGGACTCAATGCGGTTTTGTATGCTACTGCATATGTCGGAGACAATCTTGAGGACGACGAGGCCTCAGCCGCCATGCACCACTTGATTGTTGGTGCTCGCGTCATCGCTCAGGGGATTAAGCCACCACCGTATTTTGTCACATTAGGTAATCGGTCCTTATTGGTGGATTATCTGACGAAAATGGTTCCGGGGATATCTGCTCTACAGTGTGAGGCGTTCATCGAAAAAGAGGTGCGTATTATTCAGTCATATTTCGGTCCGGAGACTGGACAGACTGGTCATCTCTTCGATCCTGATATGTCACTCGACATGATGTGCGAGTTTATCATAATCAAGATACAGGAACGTATCGAGGAGATTCGGCGGTGTTCGAGTAACAGCACAGCTATGGTGGCCTGACTACCTTTCAATCCTCCGGCTGGCGACTTATCGTTGGTCGGAGGATTTATCATATTAAATTATTAGATTTTTGTTTATGAAAAAATATTTTAGCTTTGACGCTGTGTTTCTTAAAGGTTTAATAGTACAAAATTGGCGGTCCGGTATCACTGTTGCCCTCATATCTATACCGCTCTCAATTGCGCTTTCGATTGCCTCTGGTGCAGGTCCAATCCCTGGCTTAATTACAGGTATTTGGGCCACTTTAATTGCTAGTTTTTTGGGTGGCAACAACTACAACATTATCGGCGCGGCTGGAGCTCTAACTACAGTATTGTTTGCCGCTACTTTGGCGGCCCCATTGGGACTCGGAGCAGCAGTCTTGCCGTTATTGGCTCTCTCGACTGGTTTTCTAATACTACTTATTTGGCTTATTGGCCTTGATAAATATTTATATCTCATTCCTTCATCGGTTATGTATGGTTTTGCGGCTGGTGTGGCCTTTCTGATTGCTGCCTCACAGCTGTTTGACGCAACCGGTCTTTCTGCTTTAAAGCGCACCGGACACTTTCTTGGTGATATTGAGTTATATGTTGCACACGCGAGTGAGACTCATATCAATTCCCTCTTAGTGTTTGCAATTTTCTTAGCGGGGATTCTGCTTTGGAAAAGATATATTAAGGCGATGCCTGCGGTAATTCCGGTCTCGATAGTGGGTATTATTTTTGGCTATATAGAATCTGAGTATTTAGGTCTTGGACTCATTTCTTTGGGAGACAAGTTCGGGGACATTACCGGCGCCTTAGTGTTGCCTGTAGCTTGGGGCGCTTTAGAACAAATCTTGGCCAATAAGGAGATGATTGTTTGGATTCTAAAGATATCCGGCACGATTGCGCTTATTGCCGTACTTGAGACTCTCATTACTGCTAAGATTGCTGACAAGATTACTAAGACTCAGTCATCAAGTCGTAAGGAGTTGCTTGGCTTGGCTCTTGCAAATCTCGGGTCTGGAGCTATGGGTGGTTTACCAGCGACTGGAGTCTTCATTAGAACTGGTGCCAACATTAAGGCTGGTGCTACTCATAAAATGTCCGCCACTATTGCTGCCCTTGCAACTGCTGTAATTGCGCTTGTTGTTCTTCCGTTTTTCATTTACATTCCAATGGTTGTTATTGCCGCTATATTAGTGAACACGGCACTTGGTCTCATTGAAATACATAGATTCAAAGAGTTTTATGTGCTTGAAAAATCAAGTTTCATAATCGCTATCACGGTTGTATTGATTACGGTCTTTGAGGACGCAGGAATGGCGGTTGCCATAGGAGCAATTATGTCACTCTTTTGGTTTACCGATCAGATTAGCCGTGGGCGCTTCGATGCTATCTTCAATTTCAAAGACGGAACAAAAACAACCGTGCGGGGCGCTAAAAAACTCATCATTCCTTCAGAACACTCTATATCAGTTCTCACGTACAGTATTTCCGGCCTTTTAGGCTACATAGATAGTGGTCGCCACGCTGAAAACTTCCGACGTATTGCGAGTGCTGGTAATATCGAGAACGTGATTATTCGTCTACGTGGACTATTGGCTACTGACTTTGAAGGTCAAGAAATGCTTGGTGAGGCAGTGGAAGAGCTTGAAGCTAGAGGGAAAAAAGTCTATATATCCTCCGCGAGTACGCAGGTTGCTCGAGAATTAAAGGAGTTGCCTCAGTTGGCAAACATTATGACAGCAAATCGTTTCACTGAACGGACTGAGGATGCCTTAAAATCAATAGGTTTGCATTAAAACCAACTTCGTTATATAACAGTGCCTGGTTATTGTTGGTCCTAAGGAGAGGAGTAATAAAATGACAACTTCGCAGCTGGTAGGATTACTGACTGCAGTGGTGCTTATTTTGTGGAGCGTTGAATCTCGGGAGCAGTTTCCGCGATTCGAGCGTTCTGCGCATTATATGTTTCAATAACGTCAGCTAAACAGCTGACAAAAAGGCCAGACTGTATGTCCGGCCTTTTAGTATTAATATGATTTAAGTCTCCTAGCCTTTTCGTGTTGTCTGATTTTCTCCAAAGCCTTGGCCTCAATCTGACGAATACGTTCGCGAGTCACTCCAAACTCAGCACCCACTTCCTCGAGGGTGTGATAGGTACCGTCAATCAATCCATGACGCATTTCCAAAATTTTCCTTTCTTTATCGGAAAGTGTGTCCAATATTTCTAAGATTTGATCAGTCAAAATACTGTGTGCTACTTCTTGGTCAGGAGAAGTGATTTTGTCGTCGGCGATAAAGTCAGAAAGTCTCGAACGATCATCATCGTCACCAACTGGAAGCTCCAAGGAAATTGTGTCCTGACTAATCTTTTCAATTTGGTAGATTTTCTCTACCTCCACACCCATCTCAGTAGCAATTTCCTCTGGCATTGGGTCGCGGCCAAAGTCCTGCGCAAGCCTGCGTGATACTTGTTTATATTTTGCCATTGTCTCAACCATATGGACAGGAATACGAATGGTGCGAGACTGGTCAGCTAATGCACGAGTGATAGCTTGACGAATCCACCAAGTTGCATAAGTAGAAAACTTGAAGCCCTTAGTGAAGTCAAATTTATCAACGGCCTTAAATAGTCCCAAGTTTCCTTCTTGAATTAGGTCAAGAAGAGTGAGGTCAGGTGAACGACCAACGTACTTCTTAGCAATTGATACTACCAAACGCAGGTTGGCTCTAGCTAGTAGGTTTCTGGCCTCTTCGTCGCCATCTAAAATACGCTTAGCTAACGTACGTTCTTCCATTGCGGTCAAGAGTGGGTATTGTCCGATTTCACGAAGATACATCTGAATAGAGTCATAGCCACTTTCGTGCCGACGATAGGCATTTTTCTGGGCTAACATTTCCTCACTGGTGTCACCAGAAAGAAGCCCACCGCTTTGGAGGACATCAATATTAGCGATTTGAAAACGATCGTAGAGATCCTCTAGGAAGCTCACGTCCTTCTCTATCGTTGGAAACAGTTTTAAAATATCGTCGTAGGTAATGTATCCACGATCTCGCCCGAGTTTCAATAGGTCTCCAGCCTTAGACTCTTTCTCGCGCGTCAACTTATTAGGTTTGGCAAGTTCTTTGGCTTTTACACGGTCCTCTTTCTTTTTAGGAGCGGTCGTTACTTTGGTCTTTTTTACAACTTTAATTGTTGTTTTTTTGGCAGGTTTTTTGTTAGATGCCTCGGCTCGCCTTTTGGGAGCTTTTTTGGCCACTTTTTTAACTGCCCGTTTGGCGACTTTTTTGGTCGCTTTTTTGACCTTCTTTGTTGCTGATTTTTTCTTCGCAACCATACGGTGGGACAACTATAACTTATCTACGTTGCCTGTCAATCTTTTTGTTATGTTGGTAGTCTCGCTTTTAGAATATCTATTTCCTTGAGCTTAGCACTAGCATCTTCCTCCCTCCCTTCTTGTTCAGCCAATAACATTGCTTCTTTCAATAAGAGAATTTTTTCTTTTGTGAAAAGCTCGTTCAACTGCTGAAGTTTATGCTCCCAATCTTCTCTGACTGTGCGTTGTCGCGATTCACTTATATAAGTTTCAAGAGTAAAGAAAAGTTGGCTTTTTACGTTGCTGGATAGTGTCTCGCGCACTTCCTCAGGAGTTTGCCCGACGATTTCAATGAATCGTTCGGATAGCATTTGTCCTTCGCTTGGTTCTAGAAGTTCCTCAATCACTGATAAGAAGGCGAGAACATTTTCCTTCCTACTTGAGGTTGGCATGACTTTTTCAACAAATTGTTCTGCCTCTCGCACTCTATCTTTAGCGCGTTCATTTTCTTTGTTAGCTTCTAAGCGTGCGACATCAAGACGGACTGATTCAACATTAATACCCAACCTTTCGGCAATAAGATTGGCAAAATGATCTCTGTCGATATAACTTTCAATTAAGAGAAGATAAGGCAATATTTCGTCACTAGCTCTCATCTTAAATTTGCGCTCGTCAGCACACTCTTCCTTCAGTAGATTTAGAAGAAACTCAATCACGTGTGTCGCTTCCTTAATATCCTTCTTTAAAAGATTAGGGTCTTCAGCCACGAGGTCGGCCGGATCTTTTCCGCCATGCAGTCTCGCAACTTTGAGGTCAATTCCTCGAGCCAACATTAGCTCGGCGGCCCGCTTGACCGCCGCTACGCCGGCTCGGTCGGCATCGAGTGCCAACACTACCCGGTTAGAGAGTCTTTGTAAAAGCGAGACATGTTCAGGGGTTAAAGCTGTGCCAGATACAGCCACAGCATTCTTATACCCAGCCTGGTGCGACAGTACCACATCAAATTGCCCTTCCACAATTAGCGAAAAGTCGAGTTTATGAATACCGTGTTTAGCCTTGTCGTATCCAAATAATGCCTCAGACTTATTAAAAAGCATTGTCTCAGGTGAGTTAACGTACTTTGGTGCTTCGCTCTCCTTACTTAAAACACGTCCGGAAAAGCCAATCACCCGTCCACTTGAATCCATTATTGGGAACATCACTCGATTACGGAATACGTCGTACGGTTGTTTGCCTTGGTCAGCCTGCTTCACGAGTCCGGCTTGAAGCATTAGGCTGTCGTCGTACCCTTTTGCTGTCAAGTGTTCTCGTAACTGACGCCAATCGTTAGGGGCGTAACCGATTCGCCATTTGGAGATGGTTTCATCATGCACTTCACGCTTTTTTAAATACTCGAGTGCGTCGTCAGCTTTACTCAAGGTCATTTCAAAAAACTTTGTAGCGTCTTCGAGTATTAGGTAGAGCGTATCACGAAGGTCTCGTTTCTTTGGGTCCTCTGGTATCAGCTCAATACCGGCTTTGTCTGCCAAAATTTTTAATGCTCCCTTGAAGTCCACTCCCTCCATTTTCTCTACAAAGGTAAACATATCTCCGCCTTGTGTGGAGGAGAAACAATAGTACATACCGCGGTCAGGAGAGACATAAAATGATGGGGTCTTTTCACTAGTAAAAGGCGATCTGCCTTTAAAATTTTTACCAGCCTTATGTAGCTCTACGTATGGAGAAATCACATCGATAATCGATAGTTTTTCCTTAATTCTCTGCACCGAATCTGTGGCCATAATTGCTTCTATTTTAACCCGCAAAACTATACTTGACTAATATCTCCAAATGTTCTGTTATAGAATTTATTATTAATTCCTGTTCAAACTCAAAGAGTAGAAAGCAGTATATTGAAACATTTGCAGTTGTTAGGGTTTATGACATAAGAATTTTATGTCATAGTTGTGTTAGTAACTAGAAGTGACTAAAGGGAGGTTAACATGTACAAAAAAATGTTTTTGAGGGGTTTACCTCGCATACTACTGATTTGGCTTATCTTTGCTCTGTACTCATTAATCCCACTGCTCTTTGTACCAAGTTCGCCTTTTAGAATTTTCTAATGAGTTATTGGTGGGTTTGGTAAACAAAAAACCGGCACAGAGTTGTGTCGGTTTTTTTGTGTTTATTGTTTATTTCTACATCGTTCTACTATCCCTACTGTTCATCTGATACAGCTTTAATCATATCGTACTTCTTGGAGTTCTTGAAACCAGAACCTGCTGGGATGAGACGTCCAATGATGACGTTCTCCATTAGTCCTGCTAGGTTGTCCTGGCTTCCCTTTACTGCGGCGTTAATCAAAACACGTGTAGTGTTTTGGAAGGATGCAGCGGATAGGAAGCTCTTTCTTGAAAGTGATGTCTCAGTGATTCCGAGAATAAGCCTTTCAGATTTTGCTGGTTCCTTTCCATCGGCCTTCATTGTCTTGTTGGCTTCTGCAAAGATCCATTCCTCCACAACGTCACCAATAGTAAAGTGTGTATCTCCAGCGTCGATTATCTTTACACGGCTCATCATCTGCTTAACGATAAGCTCAATGTGCTTACGTGCGATTGTTACACCCTGGAGTTCATAAATCTTGTTAACTTCAGAAATGATATAGTCCTGAGTCAGTTCGCGGTTGCCGTACTTGAATAGCTCAGGTAGGTGCGCAGAACCATCAGTCATTAATTGACCACCGGTTACATTGTCTCCAACTGATACGGTAACCATTCGACGATAACTTACTTCATACTCAAGGTTGTCTGATGTCTTTTTAGCGTACTTAGCTCCCTTCACTGGGGTAACTACGATGACCTTTTCTTTACCTTCACGACGGATTTCGGTAACAATACCGTCGGTCTTGGATACAATAGCTGGAATTTTCGGCTGGCGTTTTTCAAACACTTCTTCTACACGTGGAAGACCTTGAGTCACGTCTCCACCGACTGACGCAGCACCTCCGGCATGCTTAGTGTTCATCGTTAGCTGAGTACCAGGCTCACCAATCGCTTGTGCGGCGATAGTACCAACAGCTTCACCAATGTCTACGACATGGTTAGTGGTTAGGTCATGGCCGTAACACTGCTGACAGACTCCACGCAAAGTGGCACAGGTCATTGGAGAACGTACCACTACTGACTCACAAGTTGAACCCTCGAGTGCGATAGCATCACGACGAGACAGTAGGTGACCCTTCTTAAATATCACAACACCCTTACTGTCAGTTGCGTCCTCAGCTAGTACGCGACCCTTAATTGCTTTAGAAAATGCAATCTCAATACCAGATGCTGAGATGCGACCAATCTTAGTTCCCTGCTTAGTCTTACAATCAATTTCAGTCACGATAGCGTCCTGGGCAACTACGAAGAGACGACGAGTTAAGTAACCAGCCTTCGCAGTTTGAAGTGCGGTGTCGGCTAGACCTTTACGTGAACCGTGAGTAGTAATGAAGTACTCGATTGGTGTCATACCCTCCTTCATCGAAGAAAGTACTGGGAATTCCAAAGTTTCACCACGAGTGTTGACGATAAGTCCCTTCATACCAGCCATCTGTGCAATCTGTCCTAGAGAACCGCGAGCACCAGACTTCCACATCTCGAAAGCAGAACCGTTTTCGTCCAAAGTTTCCGGCAAGATACCCTCAAGTTCACTCTTGGCATGGTGCCACACACCCACGATCATGCGACGGCGCTCGTCTCTTGAAATAAGACCCTCATCAAAATGAGCAAAAATCTCTCGTTCTGATGCGCGAGCCTTTTCAATAATGGTAGCCTTCCCTTTTGGAATAACCACTTCATCAATACCCCAAGTTGTACCAGACTGTGTCGCGTACTTGAAGCCAAACTTCTTGAGTCGGTCAACAATTGGTGGAACTGCATCGGAACCACGGTCATCAATAATATCAATAATGATATTGAAGAGTGTCTTTTGTACTACTACGTCGTTGATGAAATCGTAGTCACTAGGTAACACGCTGTTGAAAAGAAGACGTCCGACGGAAGTTTCAAACAACTTACCTTCGTACTGCTTGTACTTAGGAGTATCGGTCGCTAGTACCTTAATCTTGGCTCGGAAGTCAACAACCCCGTAATCATAGGCGTTGATAGCATCGTTTGGTGAGGCAAAGAATTTATCCTCGCCCTTAGAACCAGCGATGATTTTGGTCATCCAGTAGGCACCGAGGGCCATATCAAGTAGTTTTTCTGAAACTACCGGCTCGGCAGAACCAGGCTTAAGGATGTTCTTGTTAGCAGAAATTATTTCCTTAGCCTCGAGCTGCGCCTCGTCTGAGAGAGGTACGTGTACCGCCATCTGGTCACCGTCGAAGTCAGCGTTGAAAGCGCGACAGACGAGTGGGTGTACCTGGATTGCGTTACCTTCGATAAGTACCGGACGGAAAGCCTGGATACCTTGACGGTGCAGGGTTGGAGCACGGTTTAGGAGAACGTGCTTGTTCTTAATGATGTTTTCTAGGATTGCCCAAACTTCTGGCACTCCGTCTTCAATCAGACGACCAGCGCCACGGATGTTATAAGCAAGTTCTTGTTTCAATAGTTGTGAAATCACGAATGGTCGGAACAGTTCCAGCGCCATATGCTTTGGAAGACCACACTGGTCGAGGTCTAGGTCTGGACCAATGACGATTACAGAACGTCCAGAGTAGTCAACACGCTTTCCGAGTAAGTTCTGTCGGAAGTATCCCTGTTTACTCTTGAGGTAGTCAGATAGAGACTTTAGTGGACGACGTTGTGCTTGACTCATCATTGAGTAAGCGCTGTTACCGTGACGGATTGAGTTATCGATTAGGGCGTCAACCGCTTCCTGCAAGATACGCTTTTCGTTTCGCAGAATAACGTCAGGGGCCATAATGTCTATCAATTTCTTGAGACGGTTGTTACGGTTGATTACACGACGATAGAGGTCGTTTAGGTCAGAAGAGGCATGACGACCACCTTCAAGTGCAACCATAGGACGCAGTGCTGGTGGGATAACTGGAAGACGAGTCAGGAACATCCACTCAGGGCGAACGCCGCTGTGAAGCATTCCGCGTACTAGACCAAGACGCTTGTCGAGCTTGGCACGTTCCATCGCACCGGCTGTCTCACGCTCAGTGACTAGACGCTTATGTAATTCTTCTAGATTAATTTTCTTAAAAACTTCAAATACACTTTCTGCACCAATTTTGGCTTCAAAGAGTGTTCCGTATTTGATAGAGAACTTGTGGAATTTATTTTCATCCAACACTGTTCCCTGCTTGATTGAGTTGATTTCACCCTTTACCTCGTCTAAGCGTTCTTTCAGTTCAGCTAAAGCTGCCTCATTCTTTAATTCCTTAGACTTAGTTTTGTATTCAGTTGCTAGTTCAGCCAATATGCGAGATCGTTCACTTTCAGCTACCTTAGTTACGATGTAACCAGCGAAGTAAATCACCTTCTCAATGTCAGTAGCAGAGATGCCGAGGATAAGTGCGATACGACTAGGTACACCGCGCAAGAACCAGATATGAGACACTGGCACGCAAAGGTCGATGTGTCCCATTCGTTCACGGCGAACAATGGCGCGAGTGATTTCTACTCCACACTTTTCACAGACAATTCCCTTGTACCTTATTCCACGATACTTCTTACAAGAACATTCGTAGTCTTCTACCGGACCAAAAATTCTTTCATCGAAAAGACCGTGCTTTTCAGGCCGTTGGGTACGGTAGTTGATTGTTTCTGGCTTAGTCACCTCACCATGGGACCATTCAAGGATTTTATCTGGACTCGCAAGGCGCAACCCCACTCCTGTGAATGGTTGTGTTACTCGTCTTGGCGGACGACTCCCGTTTCCTCGATTCCGGTTGTTTGATTCTTTTATTTCCATAAATAAATTATTTTGTGAGGTGATTAATTGTCTTCACTTATCACTTCGCGACTAAGGTCCACATCCAGCGACAGACCACGAAGCTGATTGACGAGTACATTGAAGGAGGCTGGGGTGTGAGGATGGCTAATCTTCTCACCACGCACAATGGCGTCGAAGGCAGCTGAACGACCAACGATATCGTCAGACTTAATAGTGAGCATTTCTCGCAATGTGTAGGCAGCACCATAACCGAGAAGTGCCCACACTTCCATCTCTCCGAAACGCTGACCTCCGATTTGAGCTTTTCCACCAAGTGGCTGCTGAGTAATAAGAGAGTACGGACCGATAGAACGCATGTGAATCTTGTCCTCCACCATGTGGTGCAGCTTCAAGATGTACATATATCCAACAGCAGTCTTCTTAGCGAACTCTTCACCGGTGCGACCATCACGTAGTTGAACTTTACCGTCAGTCGGTAGACCGGCAGCAGTAAGTTCAGCCTTAACGTCGTCTTCAGTAGCCCCACTGAATGGAGGTACTACAGCTTGGTAGCCAAGTGTATTAGCTGCCATACCAAGGTGAAGTTCAAGAATCTGTCCCAAGTTCATACGAGACGGTACACCGAGTGGTGTAAGTAGAATGTCAACCGGCTGACCATCTTCAGTGTATGGCATATCCTCTTCAGGAAGGATACGAGAAATAACTCCTTTGTTTCCGTGACGACCAGCAAGCTTGTCGCCCACTGAGATGTTACGTACTTGCGCTACAGTGACGTGAATACGCTTGATTACGCCGCTTTCGAGTTGGTCGCCTGCTTCACGCGAGAAGACCTTGATACCAATAACGCGACCACGCTTCCCTGCTTCGAGTCGGAGTGATGTGTCCTTAACATCCTTCGCCTTTTCACCGAAAATAGAACGAAGTAGACGCTCTTCTGGAGAAAGCTGTGTCTCACCCTTTGGGGTCACTTTACCAACCAAGATGTCCCCCGGTCTGATTTCAGCACCAACACGGATAATACCGTTTTCGTCGAGGTTACGAAGTTTTAGTTCTGAAACATTAGGAATGTCTGGAGTGGTTACTTCAGGCCCAAGCTTTGTGTCACGTACAGCTACATCAAATTCCTCCATATGAATGGTTGAGAATTTCTTTTGCTTCACGAGACGCTCAGAAATAACGATCGCGTCCTCGTAGTTTGCTCCTGACCAACTCATAAACGCTACAAAGGCGTTTTGACCTACAGCAATCTGACCGTTGTCAGTTGATGATGTGTCAGCAAGAAGATCGCCACGCTTTACCTTGTCACCCATGGTGACAGCAGGACGATGGTAGAAGGCCGAGAAGTCGTTAGTGCGCTGGAAGGTGGTTAGTGGATACTCCTTCTTCTTACCATCTTTGTTCTTCAAAATGATATGACGAGCATCTACCGCCACTACTTCACCAGCTTCTTCAGCCAAGATGACACGAGCAGTATCAGCAGCTACCATCTTCTCAATACCGGTCGCTACCAGTGGAGCTTCAGGAATTAAACAAGGTGTAGCCTGTTTCTGCATGTTTGAACCCATGAGAGTACGGTTGGCATCGTCGTGGTTAAGAAACGGAATCATCGAAGTAGCAACTGAGAAAGCCTGATTGGTCGCTACATCCATAAAGTCCACCTTAAGCTTTGGTACAGTACGAGGATCACCATTCTTTCTAGCATCTACCACCTCATCTTTGATGCGTCCCTTTTCGTCAACGGTGACTGCAGCGTGTGCGATGTTATATTGCTCTTCCTCATGTGCATTTAGATAGACGATTTCGCCGGTTACAATTCCCTTTTCCACTTTCGCATATGGAGTCTCAATGATACCGAAGCGGTTAACTCTTGAGTACATCGCTAAACGGAGAATCAAACCGATGTTCGGTCCTTCTGGAGTGTGGATTGGACAAAGACGCCCGTAATGACTTGGGTGTACGTCACGTACCTCAAAGCCAGCACGTTCACGAGTAAGTCCACCTGGACCTAGCGCTGAAAGCGTACGAAGACCTTCAAGCTCTCCCAAGAGGTTCTGCTGTGGCATAAACTGCGACAGCTGGTTCGTAGTAAAAAATTCCTTAATAGCAGCCTGAAGCGGACGTGGATTGATGATTTGCATCGGGAGTGATGTCTCAGCCTCGATGGTAGACATACGATCCTGAATGTTGCGCTTCATACGGGTCATACCAACACGTACGCGTTGGATAACCATTTCGCCGAAATAGCGAACACGACGGAAACCGAGGTGGTCAATATCGTCAGGCAGTGCACCTGGGGTATGGTTTTGTACAATTATATGAGTAAGGATGCTGTGTAGGTCTTCTAAAGAAACAGTGCGGTCATCAGTTGCCTTCTTATCAAGTGGGCGCTTGAAACGCTCGTTGAAGTGATGACGACCAATTTCAGAAAGGTCATAACGTTCTGGAGAAAAAATAGAATCAACGAACTCGCGAGCGTTCTCAACAGTCGCTAGGTCACCGTCACGAAGACGCTTGTAGATTTCAATATATGAATCATCAGTAGTCTTAGCTGGATCTTTCGCTAGAGAGGCCTTTATATATTCTTCGCCACGTTCTACACCCTTAACGAGCTTGAGCATCTCTTCCTCGCTTTCGGCACCGAGTACGCGCAAGAGTGAAGTGATCGGAAATTTCTTCTTGCGGTCAATCTTTACGTAGATACAACCATCGTGTTCAGACTCGATCTCAACCCAGGCGCCACGAGCTGGAATTATCTTGGCTCCGAAATGAGTGCGTCCCTTTTGTTCGCTGGCGGTGAAAAAGATACCGTATGAACGGGCTAGTTGGGGTACAACCACACGCTCTACACCATTGATGATGAAGGTACCGTGTTCGGTCATTACCGGTACATCAGCTAGGAAAATTTCCTGCTCTTTCTCACTTTCAAAAGTTTTATTCTTAAGAATGATGGTGGCACGAAGGGGTGCATCGTAGGTTTGCTTGTTCTCTTTAGCAAGTTCAGGGGTGGTCTTAGGCTCTCCCATTTCGTAGCCTTTGAAGACAAGCTCAAATTTCTTCTCTGAGTAATCAGTGATTGGTGAAAATTCTTTAAATACACCGCGTAGACCCTCGTCAACAAACCACTTGTATGACAAGAGTTGCGGTTCAATTAGATTTGGTACTGGGACCATTGGTCCACGATACTTCGTGAAGACCTTGGCCGGCAGGCTACCGATAGCTGTTCCTTCGTGTACCACACTCTTAAGCTTTTTATCCATATCCTTTGTGTAATAAAACTTATAATCCACACGCCATAACACGCAAAAGACGGCACAGAGTGCCGTTTGTCTAAAAATTTGCGGTTACTTATTTTTTATAAACATTACCCCCAGATGTTTATTAGACTTTTTCAAGATTAGCGCATCTGCACTGGTTTCAGAATTTTGACTTGTCACCTTAGTTTGTCTAAGGCTCTGTCGCCAAAACTCTTCCAACCAGCACATCTGCATCTAATTTTAAAAAAGTCTATCGCTCTAAGATTCAGGTGGCTAAAACCGCAACACAATCGCCCTCAAATCACAAGTGGATAAAACATAACAGAAAATTAAGTTTATTGCAACCCTCACTACTTAATAAGTTAAGGTTTTGCTAGAAAATTTGGAATAAGGAAAACACTAGGTGATTTAAAGGTTTTTTTTGATGAAACTTGCCAGAGGACGGCAAAACAAAATTACCTTATCAAGTGTGGGGACATGGCCCTTTTTGGGGAAAACTAGCTTGACGACTCTTATTCTCGTCACTTCCTATAACTAATGGATTTATGACGGGCCTATATATTTATATTGCTAATTATATTAAATGTTGTATAACAAAGTTAGATATCGTAGAACACAAACAAACACTTCTGCAGGAGGGATTGAATGATTATCGTCATTAAAGCCAATACTGAACGCGAGCTCAATCGCCTGGTAACTGTAACCAATTTACCAGACGGTGTGTACCTTGAATTGGATGACAGTAGTGGGAGTCTTGTGTATCAGGTTTTTACTATCCTGGGTGGAAAAAGAGAAGAAAAAGGAAATGAAACTGATGCCACGCTGTCACTTGCAGATGCGGTCAGTAAATTTAAGATCGAATACATTCTCGTTACGGCGACGGGCGTCGATGTCAATGAGCTTACAGCAAGCCTGGTGCTCGCTAATCACAACAGCATTGCTTATAGTGTTGAGGAGTTTGTCTCACACAAAGTTCGTCCGCTTAACTAACCTCATAGGTCGCGAATCTAAAAAGGCCGCTTGCTTTTCCTTACATCGCGGCCTTTTTCTTTTTAAAAAGTAAGTTCGAGGCAGGGCCTCGAACTTACTTTTTTGATCGCTCTTGTTCAATTTCTTTGTGGCGTCCAGAGAGGTATATGGGCGGAACCTGGTACTTTTTCTTCTTATATTCAAGAATTTCAGGACGAGTATACATTTCGCCAGAGGAAACACGTTGGTCTTCTAACGACTCAAACGTTCCCAAGACTCCTGGGACTTCACGAGACACTGCATCAATTATAGAAAGAGCAGGCAGTTCACCTCCAGTTAACACATAATCACCCACCGAAACTTCATCAGCTTTCAGAATATTTTTAACTCTTGCATCGATACCTTCGTATCTGCCACTAATCAAAACTACATGTTCAAATTTACCTGCTAGGTCCTTGGCCATCTTTTGGTCAAACTTCACTCCTCGGGGGGACATTAATAAAGTTTTTACTTTACTTTTTTTTCGGCCAACGGCCATATCCCATGCTTTCAAAATTGGCTCAGCCTTCATAACCATTCCCGGCCCTCCACCATATGGCCGGTCGTCTACCTTTCGATGTTTGTCGGTAGCATAATCACGTGGGTTGTAGTAGGTGATGGAGATTTTTTTGCCACGTACCTTAGCCCCCTTCCCCTTCTCAGTCTTTTGGGCACGACCTAAAACCCCAGCGTCGGTATACGCTTGGCAGATATCTGGGAAGATGGTGATGACGTGGAAGTTCATAATGGTACTTGGCACTAAGCTCTTAGTGCTTGGTCCGTCGTCGATGTTTGAAATGCTATCACACAAGCGGGCGGAATCGAAGATTCCGCCCGCTTGTGTTAAATATCTTAAAGCTTCTAAAAGTATTAAACTGAGGAAAATTCTAGGCGTGCGAGGAAAATAATGCGAGTGGGACGGTTTAGTCCAGCGAACATTATTTTCTGAAGCACAACAACGAATTTTTCCAGTTTTATATCTTTAGGTCATCGATTGCCTGATCCAAAGACTTTGGCTCACTTGGTGTAGCTTCATCAGCACTTGGTGCCATTGAAGCAGCCATATCCTGACTGACTCGGCCTCCTTCTGGTTCGTTAATCTTTAGGTTAACGCGAGCATCATGCTTCATTCCAACAACACGAAGAAGAGTACGGATTGCTTTAGCAGTGTTCCCAGAGCGACCGATTATCTTACCCATATCTTCAGCATGCACATCGAGAGTCAAGAGTACTCCCATCTCATCTACGGTACGGTTGGTCTTTACTGATTCCGGATGGTCGACCAGAGATTTTACTAGAGTCTCTAAAAATTGCTGATCTTCTTGCATATCTTGATTTGTTAGTCGGGGTAAAGCGTCCGGCGAACCGGCCGTTAGTTAAATGGTAACAGTCGGCAAATAAAGCGCAATCAACAGATGTGAGTATCCTTCTCTATATCATATAAGATACACCAGAGTGTATCTTATATGATATAGAGAATAGTTTAGGCGAAGTGGATCTGTGAGTGTGTCTTAGTCTGATGGACTTCTGGTGGACTATTGGGTTTCAGTGGTAGCTTCTGTAGTTTCTTCAGTTGGTGTTGCTTCTTCAGTAGGAGCTTCTTCTACTACTTCTTCAGCGGGTGCTTCGGCAGCAGCTTTGGCTGCTTCCTCGGCTGCTGCTTTAGCCTCTGCCTCAGCCTTTACTTTGGCCTCATCAATTATTGGTGACTTTTTCGGTAGGGCGTTGATTTTCTTCCCCTCAATTATTTTGTTTGTGACCATTAGGTTGTGAACAGTTGGAGAGACTTGTACACCCTTACTTATCCAATCTTTAGCGCGCTCGCCGTCGATCTTAAAAAGATTAGTTTTGGCGCTGTATGAGCCCAAGGTGTCAACCTGCTTGTTACTCTTTGGACCGCTACGAGAATCAGTAACCACCACTCGGAAAGAGGGATCATTCTTGCGGCCAACTCGTTGTAAACGCATCTTTAACATATAGTGGCACAAAGATACCAAATTAGCGTTAATTGTCAACACTGAACTGGCCTTAAGACCAGTATTATGCTACGCTACGACCTATAACATATGTCAAACAACGACACTTTCGAAGGGGTGATTGCCGTGAGGGGTAAAGGTACAGGTTTCGTTTCTAAGCCAGATCTAGAAGAGGACATTTTGATTGAAACCAGCAATCTAGGTTTTGCTCTGGATGGTGATTTGGTGCGTATTTCCCTACTAGAAGCGGTCGAAGGAAAACGTCAGGAAGGTAAGGTGCTAGAAGTAATAGAATCAGCTCACGAGGAATTTATTGGAGTAGTCAAAGACCGTGCTCCCGAAACTGCTGCCATCAGCAATCACTTTCTTCGTGAGCAAGCAGAAAAGAAAAGTCAGTATTATTTACTGCCAGATAATCGGCGTATTCATGTACGTTTCTCGTTAGGGGAAGACGCAAAGGATATGGTGGGAAAAAAGGTAGCGGTGAAAATTGCTAACTGGAATGATGCAACTATGGACCCGCAAGGAGTCGTTACTGAGGTCTTGGGACGTGCTGGTGATCATGAAACTGAGATGCAGGCAATTATCCGTGGTGGCGGGTTTTCAGAGAATTTTCCCGAGGCAGTCTCTCAGGCAGCTAAAGACCTTTACGATAGTCAGGAAAAAATATTTAAAGATGCGCTAGTAGACCCAAAGCGTAAAGATGTCCGCGGTGTCACCACCTTTACAATTGACCCACTTGACGCCAAGGATTTTGATGATGCTCTTTCATTCCAAAAGCTCCCGAACGGTAACTTCGAGATCGGTGTGCATATTGCAGATGTGTCACATTATGTGCAGGAGGGTGAAATAATTGATATGGAAGCGCGCGAGAGAGGTACATCTATTTATCTAGTAGATAGAGTAATTCCGATGTTGCCCGAGGTGCTTTCTAATGATCTTTGTTCGTTGCGCCCTAACGAAGACCGATTGGCCTTTTCTGCTATCTTTGAAATATCTGGAGAGGCTAAAGTGGTTGGAGAATGGTACGGGCAGACAGTTATACACTCTGACCGACGTTTTAGTTATGAAGAGGCCCAAGAAATTCTCGATAAAGGCGAAGGAGACTACCTAGGTGAATTATCTAAGATGATGGAATTGTCTCGTGTCATACGCAAAGAACGTTTTAAGGAAGGAGCCATTGCTTTTGAGCAACCTGAAGTAAGGTTTGAACTTGATGAGGCCGGTAAGCCGATTCGCGCGTATACAAAACATCGCACCGAGACGATGTTGATGATTGAGGACTACATGCTTCTTGCGAACCAAAGTGTCGCAACATATATCTATAAATTATCAAAAGATAAAAAGCGTGACGCCGCTTTCATTTATCGTATTCACGATTTACCAAATCCGGAGAAGATTGAGGATTTAGGTATATTTATTCGAGCACTTGGTTACGATTTTCGCACCGAAAATGGAATAGTAGATGCTAAAGATATTAATAAGCTTCTGAAAGATATTGAGGGTAAACCAGAGGAAGCCTTAATTAAGACTGCGACTATACGCTCGATGGCTAAGGCAGTTTATTCGACCAAGAACATTGGTCACTTCGGTCTCGCCTTTAAATATTACACACACTTCACTTCCCCAATTCGTCGTTATCCAGACTTGATGGCACATCGGTTACTCCGTCGTCATTTGGACAACTCCCCAATTGCTGGACAAGAAATTGCGCGCTTTGAAAAGCTTTCTATTCAGTCCTCCGAGCGAGAAATGGAAGCTACCCGTGCAGAGCGAGATAGTATCAAGTACAAGCAAGTAGAGTTTATGGCACCAAAGGTAGGGCAAGAATTTGATGGAATCATTTCTGGAGTGTCCGATTGGGGTATCTACGTGGAAGAAAAGGAGTCAAAGTCAGAAGGTATGGTACGGCTATCCTCAATACGTGGTGACTATTACGAACACCTGGCGGGAGCGTACGCCATAAAGGGTCAAAAAACCGGTAATGTGTATCGACTTGGTGATACTGTCCGCTTCAAGGTTGTTAAAGCCAACTTGGAAGAGAAACAATTAGATTACGAACTAGTTAAATAAGAGTAAACCCGATTCCCTTTTGAAGGGGAATAAAAAACATAACTTAAATAGGTTGTCAATCTATAGTAACCTTTTGATTCTTGATATTGTTTAGGTAGATAGGAAGGAGGTGATATAACCATGTTTCACCTGAACGTGAGCCTACTCTTAAGGGACAAAGACGAATTAAAACGGTTCCTTGATCTCGTAAACAATACTCCAGGAGTTAAGAGTGGAAATAATCCACCAGACTTTTTCAGTTGGGATTCTTGCAAATTTGCTTGGGTCAAACTTGAAAGTCAATTCCTGAATGCGACAAATCTGTCAAAAGTGCTACAAAAAGACGGGTATGCCGCAGATGTTTACGATGCAGAAGAATTCGAACCAAGGGAGGTAATGTCGTGATTGTCATTTGGCACAGTGACAAAAAGCCCGGAAAACAAATAATTATTCCGGGCTTTTTTATTTTGCTACTGCTAGAGCATCATCAAGTTTAACTGAAAGTAATTTAGATACACCGTCCCCTGTCATTGTTACGCCGTAAAGAATAGAAGCTCGCGACATTGTCTCGCGATTATGTGTGATGAGTATCAACTGTGATTTTTTTGACAGAGCCTCGATCATATCTCCATAGCGTCGACTATTGGCTTCATCAAGTGCTGCATCTGTTTCATCAAGAATCACAAATAGTGGTGGATTAACTTGACTCATAGCAAAGATAAGAGCGATTGAAGTAAGTGCTCTTTCACCACCCGATAGCATATCTAGACCCTTCACCCTTTTGTTCGGAAGTTTGACACCGATCTCTATACCAGTTTCAGTTTTTCCTGAATCAGTTTCTTCTACGTCGTTCTCCCCATCTTCCAATTCTCCCTTGCGTCTACGAGGTTCTATTTTAACTTGGGACAGTGTCGCTTCCCCACCCCCGAACATCAAAGTAAAGAAACGATTAAACTCAGTGCTAATTTTCGTGATACCTTCACCAAATCTTTCATCAAGTTGCGCTTCAAGTTCAACAATTAATTCCTCTAATTTCGCTACCGACGTAGTGAGGTCAGCAATTTCTCTCTCTAAAAAATCATCGCGGTCTTTTACCGTTTTGTACTCAGTCTCCAGTTCTACATTCGCACCTCCTAATTCTTCTAGGCGAATCTTTAACTTTTCTAGTTCGTGACGGCGGTCACGTTGTTTGGTACGATCTTCTTTTTCAATCTCTGCCTTGGTAGCATCTACTTTATGTTCAAGATACAGTGTTGCATCACGGCCCAATAGTGCCACTGCTTCTTGTAGTTCACGTTTGAAATCTTCTCGGTCACGTTCAACTCCAGTTTTCTCAAATTCTAAACGTGAAAGTTCAGTCTCAGCTTCGCGCCTCTCGTTTACTAGTTTAAAGACTTCTCTCTCTGCTTCTCGGCTCTCACTCTGATCAGACTCGATAGAAGAACGTATTTCTTGATATGCTTTCTCGGCCTCCACTACATCTGCTTCTGCAGACTGCAATTTTTTATCTAGTAGAACCTTTTGCTTTTTGAGATCTTCGTGTTCAGTCTCCTCAGCCTTATTACTACCTGGTGTTTCAATTGCTCGAGTTAGAAATTGTCGCAGTGAATGGACTAGGTCGCTGAGCGAACGACGTAAGTGAGATAAATCATCGCTTTTAATTGCTTGATCAACACCTTTTTCAAGTGTGGTCACAAACTTATCGATATCAGAATACGGAATATTAATGTTAGCAACATCACCCTGTTTCCGCTTATTGTCAGCGATTCTTCTTTCAATAAAGTTTATTTGACCCTCAAGGGCACCAACTTCTCTAAGTAGTGATTGGTGTGACTCTCGGGTAGCTGAAAGCATTCTCTCAGCAGACATTAACTGATCGCGCTTAGCATCATGTTTTTTTGACTCAAGAATGTCTCTAGCGATAGAAAGAGCCACTTCTATCTCCTTAATTTTATTCGAAAGAGGATCAAGTAAAGTAGTAATATGGTTTTGTGAACCGGCTAAATAAATATCTTCACGCTTAAGGTATTCAGAATAAGCATCTCTAAGTTTTTCTCTTATCTCAGCCGCTCTCTCAAGTTTCTTCACCTGCTTCTCTAAAAATCGTAGATGGGGGGCAACTTCACGGCGCAAGCCCTCTACCTTTTCTATATTCTCCTTGGTTTTTTGTAGTTTCTTTTCAGCTTCAATTTTTTTGTATTGATAAGATTTGAGTCCCAAAGCATCCTCAATCATTTCACGGCGCTCTTTATTGCTAGCAGAAAGTATTCTGTCAGCCTCGCCCTGTGAGATGATGTGGTGTCCTGAAGGGCCAATATTGGCAGCGGCCAAGACCTCTTGTACGTCTTTGAGTCGAACCACGCTGCCATTTATTAAGTATTCATTTTGTCCATCACGGTGTACAACTCTTTCTAGATTAATTTCATCAAAATCAAGTGGAAAAACTCGTTTTTGATTATCAAGCGTGATGCTAACCGACGCTCTGTTATTTCTTGATACTTGATCCGAGCCTCCCCAAATCAAATCCTCACCCTTTTTGCCACGCATTTTTGAAGGCGACTGCTCTCCTAAGACGAAGCGAAAACCTTCAGCCACATTAGACTTCCCAGAACCATTTGGTCCTACAATGCCAGTAATTGACGAAGAAAATTCCAGCTCGCTCTTCTTAGCGAATGATTTGAAACCGTTGATGGTAAGGTGTTTGAGATACATCTTCAGACGTTATTGTGGGTCGGCACAAGAAGTGACCCCGATAGTTTTACTGTCAGTCCACCCAGCTGCTGTTGCGTCTTGTTCACGCTCAGCGATAGTCCAGAGTCGATAATATTGAGTGTCATTAGTAACAGATGGAGTAGCACAAGAGTTTTCATATGTATAGACATTTACACCAGCATTTACAGGATCGGTAGGTACAGAAAGTAGCAATCCAACTGTGACTAAGTCATTAAGATTAGAAGGATAATTACCATATGTAACCCCATAAGCTTGCAGGGCAGCACCAAGTTGTTGGATGTCAGCGTGTCTGGCGGTGTCTCTAGCCTTTTTTCTTGAATCTTCAAATGAAGTAAAGACAATCAGTGAGAGTATTCCAATGATTGCTATTACTACAATAATTTCTATTAAGGTAAAACCCTGATTAGTTTTTAGATTGCTTTTCATTGTTTATATTGTACAGCAATTGGGCGGTCTCATTAATGGCAGATATGTGTATGAAAAGCAGTGGTAGAAAACCACTATCTCTAGCTCTCTCTATTTATTCTACTATCGATGTTTGCTCAGCAAACTTTTAAAATGGAGTTGCCGGAGGGTGAGCAGTGCCAGGGGCACTGTGCAAGGCCTTTTGAGATATTTTGACGCAAGGAAAAATATCCAAAAGGTGTACAGCTTCTGTAAGAAGTCTCCCCAAATAGCAAGAACACCTGGTCCATTTACGCCCATTGGCGAAATGGTGTTCTTACCACCCCTTCACATCAATGGCCTTCTCAGCTGCATCTTGCTCTGCTTCTTGCTTAGAGCGACCCTTGCCCTCCGCTATTTTTTCAGTACGCAGATATACTCCAATGGTGAACATGCGGTCGTGGTCAGGCCCCTCTTGAGACATCATCTCGTATGAAGGGGTAATGGAAACTCGCTCCTGGGCCAGTTCCTGAAACCGACTTTTAGCATCCTGCCAGAGCTTCTTCTCTACAATTTTATCGGTCTTTATGAATAGTTGTTCACTGATAAATTTCTTAGCTGCGTCATAGCCTTGATCTAGGTAAATGGCACCAATACAAGATTCAAACGCATTGGCCAATATATACTGTCTCGCCCTACCTGTATCCTTAGCTTCTCCCTTGGACATCAACATAAAGTCGTTTAGACCAAGTCTTTGAGCAGAATCTGAAAGAGACACAGTGTTTACTAGGGCCGCTCGTACAGCGGTCAATTCACCTTCGGGTTTCTCTGGGTATTTTTGGTACAAATAGTCGGTAACTACGAGTTCCAATACTGCGTCACCTAGAAATTCCAAACGTTCATTGTGTTCTTGTGTAGCTTCTCGATGTTCATTTAAATAGGAACGGTGAGTAACTGCAGATAAAAGATAGTTTTTATCTATAAACACTACCCCAAGTATGGTTTCTAATTTAGATAGGTCAACTTCCATAATTCAATTTTGAATTAGGAATTTCGAATTTTGAATCAATTTAAAAATTCGTGTTTCGAATTTGATTCAAAATTAAAAATTCAGTTTGATAATTTTCTTTTACGCTTAATCTTCTAGAAATGTGTGTGGCTACTAGGCATACAAAGCAAATGTGCCGAGCCTTATACGGAATAAGGTGAGCGTGCATTTGTCTGAAGCATAACGACGTAGGCGCCTCATTTCTTGGAGACTAAGATGGTGATGGCTTTGGT
Source organism: Patescibacteria group bacterium UBA6201 (assembly GCA_002422025.1). Classification (GTDB taxonomy): domain Bacteria; phylum Patescibacteriota; class Minisyncoccia; order Phycocordibacterales; family UBA918; genus OLB19. The sequence continues at coordinate 214,553 of DISV01000005.1, forward strand.
GACTATGGGCAATATATCCTCATAGAAATTTAAGTCAAGTATTTCGGCTACTTTAAACCACTTTGCATCGTCTAACCCTCCTTTTTTCTCCATAGATAGGTCTACATATGGCGCTTCTGCCAGGAAGTAGATAACTTGCTTCCTGTGCTTGCCAATATCGGGCTTATTAGCCACATATTCATTACTGCCTAGCTCCTTTTCAATCTTTATGTCGAGACCGATTTCCTCTCGAAGTGCCCGGGTTGCACCTTCCTCTGGAGTCTCAGTTTCTGCCACTCGGCTTTTTGAAAGTGTCCAGTGACCAAATATATCGTGGACAAGGGCTAGGTACATTTCGCCTTCATGTACGGTATAGGCTACTGCACCAGCTAGCCGAATTACTGGCATCTGGTCAAAGGGTAAATCTTTCTTTTTTTTAGTTATTTCGTCCTTCCCAGGTTCACCAATCTCCTTATACACAGCGCCTAAGACGCCGTTGACGAATCGTCCAGAATTTTCACCGCCAAACTGTTTAGCTAGTTCAATAGCTTCATTAATAGCGACTTTTGCTGGTACTTCTTTGCGGTCTGAGAAAAGTAGCTCATAAAGCCCTAGTCTTAAGATATTTCTATCAATTGGAGAGATGCGGTCAAGTGGCCATTCAGGTGCTGCCTTTTCAATAACAAGATCTAATTCCTTTTGCTTCTGTAATACACCATCCAATACCCTTTCCATGAAGGGTAGGTCACTTTTATTGCGGGCGAACTCATCGACATTGCGCTTCAGTATCTCCACTAAGTCTTCTTTTGCAATGTTGTTTTGGTCCCACTCAAAAAGAGTTTGTAAAATAATGGATCTTGAAAGGTGCCTGTTTGCCATTTATATGCTTCTTAACCGAAACTGAATTTATCATAGCATAGCTATATAAACAAAAACCCCCGAACTGGGAGTTTCTGTGAATAATGACTTAGTCTATTTTTGCTCAGCCTTTTCTTCTGCTCCCGCAATTGGAGACTCATCCCCTACTGCTGAACCTTTGATTGCTTCACGCTTGGCATTCATTCGAGCCTCACGAGCAGTCTTTTTGGCTTCAAGGTCAATAACCTGACGACCATTATAATATCCACAACCAAGGCACATATGATGTGGGCGGTGGTTGGCCTCGCAGTTTTTGCAAACAGCCAAAGTAGGCGCTTTTAGCGCATGGTGGCTACGTCGGTTCGCGGTATGTGACCGCGTGTGTCTCATTCGGATTACCATAGTGGTGGATACTATAGCAGATATCAGGTCTTTGTCAAAGTCTAAATAATAGCAAGAAAAATAAAAGGCCGGCACATAACGTGTGCCGACCCAGGCGTTGTTGGCTTCAATGAGATTTGTGGTCTCGGTAAAGCAAAAGGATAACAAGGACAAATGTTGCCTCAACTAAAGGCAAAAAGATGAATTTCCAGGGCTTAGGTCCTCTCTTAGGCCCTGGATTGAACACTGTTTTGGGTTCTTCCCTCAATCCAACCTGATCTGTGAATTCACCTGGCATCAGGAGGCCTCTCTGAGAAGATTGACCGGCTGTACTGCACGAAGAAAATCTTGTGCCGTCATCTCATCGAAGGAACGCAATGATACTCTCTCTTTGAGATACCCATACAATCTTCGCAAACTTTCCACTGTATAGTTGCTGTTGAACGCTGCCGAAGCTCGTACAATCAGTAGTGGATATTTCGCGAGCTCAGGTGGGGTCTTCCAGTCTTTGTCAGCTATCAATTTCAGGGACTCTATCATTGTCCCTAGTTCAAATTCTTCTTTTTCTTGCACGTTTTTCGCCCTACAATTAAGAACTAAAATCCCGCTATTCTTGTAGCGGAGAGTGGTCGAATACCACTCCTCTGAATATTTTAACACAAAATTATGTTTGTAGCAAATTTCTGCAAAAACTTTTTCGGTGGATATCTGAAAGGCCATACTGCCTAATACTTACGCAGTGTTTTTTGGTCCCGTATCCTTTATGGGTTGCAAAATCGTAAGGTAAAAATTGATGGTTTTGTGCAATTTTAGCCATATATCGGTCCCTTGTTACTTTAGCCAATATCGAGGCAAGGCCGATTGCAGGCTCTGTCGCATCACCTTTAATGATGGTTTGTTGGTTTATAAACTTGTGAGGTGCACGTAGCGCGCCGTCTAAGAGGACTTGGCAGATTCCTGGTTCTAATTGGAGTTTATCTAGCCCATGCTTCATGGCTCTCTCGATAGCATATACAATTCCCTTATTATCAATAATTAAATGGCTAGATGAAGCTACCTGAAAGTCCAGTACTCCCTCTCGTCGTAGCCGACTAGCTTGTTTAAAAAGTATCTCGCGCTTTTCCGGGCTAATCTTTTTTGAATCCCCCACTCCTGGTAATAGATTCCAGTCAAAATTAATAGGCAAGGACACGACTCCCACCGTTACCGGACCAGCAAGTGGCCCTCTACCAGCCTCATCTATACCAATTAGATACTTTGTCATCAGATAGTAATACTAAAAGCTACCTTTTGGGATGGGTCCTAAACCCTTATCCACAAGCCATTTCATAATTTGTTACAATAGTAACACTTATGAGCGCTAAACCGTTGTCGGCTGAATTCATCCATCTCCACGTCCACAGTCATTACTCTCTTCTTAATGCGTTGCCTACTCCTAAAGAGTTGGCAGCAGCAGCAAAGTCAGACGCACAAGATGCTTTAGCTATTACTGACAACGGTGCTTTGTATGGAGCAATAGATTTCATAAAAGCTTGCCAAAAGGAAGATATTAAACCGATTATTGGTTTAGATGCATATTTATCCCCCCGGACTCGCTTTGATAAGGACGCTGGTATTGATAAGCCTCGTAGTCGATTGGTTTTATTGGCCGAGAATAACCAAGGTTATCAAAACCTAATTGAGCTAGTGACTCGTTCCTTTATTGACGGTTTTTATTACAAACCAAGACTCGATCAGGAACTTTTAGAAAAACATCATGAAGGTTTGGTGGCGGTAATTCCCTCTTTTGCTGGTGAGATAGCGCAAGCTTTAAAGGCGGGTGAAGATGAGCGTGCCGGCGAGCGACTAGATTGGTATAAGCAAGTGTTTCCACACTGCTATTTGGAAATAACTAATCATCCGGAGATTTTGGATCATAATGAGAATCAAGAAAGAATCAAGAAGTTATCTAAAAGTAGCTCGGTTCCCCTTTTGGCGGCACATGATGTTTACTATTTAAAACCAGGAGACCGGGTTGCGCGTGAGACGATGATGAAGATTCAAAATGGCGGCGTCGTTGACTTGAGTGGCGACCTCTCAGATGCTGAGGATTTTTCATTTTTGTCACAAGAAGAAATAAAGAAACGTTTTGCTGATGTGCCGGAAGCGATTAGTAATACTGTGAAAGTGGCAGAGGGATGTAATGTGGAAATACCGATTGGTACTAATTGGTATTTCCCTGATTACACAATCGAAAGTGGAAAAGAGCCGGACGATGAACTTAGAGAATTGGCTTATAAAGGTGTGCTGTGGCGCGGTCTATCTATAGAGGACAAAGAGGTTATCACCCGCCTTGATTACGAGCTTGATGTCATCAAGATGAAGGGTTACGCCAAGTATTTCTTGGTAGTGGGTGATCTTTTGCGTGAAGCCCGCGAACGAGGCATCCTCACCACAATTCGTGGTTCGGTTGCGGGGAGCCTAACTACCTACGTGCTTGGTATTACAAACGTAGACCCACTTGAATACAAACTTCCCTTTGAACGTTTCTTAAATCCTGAGCGTCCATCCGCACCGGACATCGATATGGACTTTGCTGATAATCGTCGTGACGAAATTATTGAATATACAAAACAAAAGTACGGTGAAGATAAGGTGGCACAGATTGGTACTTTTGGAACCATGATGGCCCGTGCGGCGGTTCGAGATGTTGCTCGCGCTCTTGGACATGCCTATTCAGTTGGCGATCGTATTGCCAAGCTTATTCCTATGGGTAGTCAAGGCTTCCCGATGACTATTAAGAAAGCTTTAGAAATTGAGCCTGATTTAGCGAAGTTGTATAAGAGTGAATCTGAAGTTAAAGAAGTGATTGATCTAGCGAAAATGATTGAGGGTAGAGTGCGACATCTTGGAGTGCACGCAGCTGGTGTGGTTATTGCACCAGAGCCCCTAAATCAATTCGTGCCAGTACAGCCCGACCCAAAGACTGGAAAAATGGTTACCCAGTACGAGATGCGCTCAGTTGGTGAGGACGGAGTTGGACTATTGAAGTTTGACTTCCTTGGCATCAAGAACTTAGCGATTCTAGCTGATGCTGTAAAACGCGTGAGTCAAATCCGTGGAATTGAAGTTGATATTGAAAACATTCCGCTAGATGATAAAAAAACTTTTGAGATGTTGGCACGTGGTGAAACAATGGGACTCTTCCAGTTAAATGGTTCAGGAATGACAGCTTTCTTGAAGCAACTGCGCCCAACCACTATTCACGACATTAACGCCATGGTGGCTCTTTATCGTCCTGGTCCAATGGAGTCTATCCCCCAGTATATTGAGAGAAAGCACAATGCTTCAATGGTGAGTTTTATGGATCCGCGTCTTGAAACAATCCTTGACCGTTCATACGGCGTTATTACTTATCAAGATGACGTGATGATGACAGCTATTACCTTGGCAGGATATTCTTGGCTTGAGGCTGATATGTTACGCAAGGCGATGGGAAAGAAAATCCCGGCCGTGATGGAGGCCGAAAAGGAGAAACTTCTCAAGGGTTTCGTTGAATATGGAAAACTATCAGCACAGAAGGCTGAACAGTTGTGGAAACTCATTGAACCTTTTGCCGCCTACGGATTTAATAAAGCCCACGCTGCTAGCTACGGTAGGGTCGCCTATCAGACCGCTTATATGAAGGCCAACTACCCGGTTGAGTATATGTCTGCCGTTTTGACAGCTGACTCTGGAGACACTGAAAAGATTTACGAAATCATTCACGAGTGCGTGCGCATGAATCTTGAGGTGCTGCCACCTGATATTAATGAAAGCTTCGCTGACTTTTCTGTAGTGCCAAATACACAAAAGATTCGTTTTGGGCTAACGACCATTAAGAATTTTGGTGAAGGTATCGCTGACGCGATTATTGAAGAAAGAAAACAAAATGGTCCCTTTGCATCATTGTCCGAGTTCTTGACCCGTGTTCATAACAGAAGTTTGAACAAAAAGTCTCTAGAGGCCTTGATCCAGACTGGAGCATTTGACCGTTTCGAGGATCGTGCCAGACTATACGGTAATATTGATAGGCTCTTGTCTTTTAATAAGGAATCAGCCGCAGCGGCAGAATCCTCGCAAGATTCACTCTTTGGTGGTGTGGGTGGACAAGCAGACGAATTATCCTTGGACGACTCTCCAGAAATATCGACTACCCAAAAATTAGCCTGGGAAAAGGAATTACTGGGTGTGTATGTTTCCGGACATCCACTTGATGCCTATACAGAAGAACTCAATAGACGCTCTAGCATCACTGATCTTAAGACAGACGGAAGAAATGGTATCCCAGTTGTTACTGCCGGCATGGTAGCAAGTGTCCGAGAGCTCCTGACTAAAAAGGGTGACCGGATGGCTTTTATAATACTGGCTAACCACACCGACCAAATAGAAATGACTGCCTTCCCCGAGACCTATCGAGCTCTAGCTGATGTCCTGAAGTCTTCTAACTGTATTGCTATCAAAGGACGACTACAAATAAGAAGTGGAGAGCCAACCATCATGCTTGAGAATGCTAAATTGTTGACACTCCAGTCTTAAGCGTTATTATATCGTTACAGAGATTGTTGTGGCTACCAACCATGAGTCGTGAGACGCTCACCTACTAATAGTGTAGAGCCTAATCTGTCTAATTAAGCGCCCTAATACAAGCTACGCTTGTACGGGAAGCTCGGTGGAACCGCGGTCAAGACCGCCCGAGCAAAAATTCAACCTATTGAATTTTTGCTCGGGCGTTTTTCGTTAATAGCTAATTATAAATTTATGAGCACTACTCTAGAACATAAACGTCATACTCTCGCACACCTCCTTGCAGCGGCGGTTTTGAAGCAATATCCACATGCAAAAGTAACCATTGGTCCAGCGATTGATACTGGCTTTTATTATGATGTTGATTTTTCTGACGGAGAAGCACCGGGTGACGATGATTTGAAAAATATTCAGAAGACGATGAAGAAACTCCTATCTTCATGGACTGAGTTCACTCACAGAGAAGTGTCAGCTGACGAAGCCCGTCAAGTTTTTGCTGGCAACGAATATAAGATAGAACTTATAAATGAGCTGGAAGAGAAAGGCGAAACTATCACACTCTATACTGCTGGTGAGTTTACTGACTTATGTCGTGGCGGACATTCAGAGAATCCTGCTAAAGAGATTGACTCAGACTCTTTTAAACTAGACAAAGTTGCTGGAGCATACTGGCGTGGAGATGAAAAGAATAAGATGCTCACTAGAATTTATGGTTTAGCCTTCGATACAAAGGATGATTTAGACACTCATCTCACCCAGCTTGAAGAAGCCAAGAAGCGTGATCATCGAAAATTGGCTAAAGAAATGGACCTGTTGGTGTTTTCTGATTTGGTAGGTTCAGGTATGCCAATGTGGACGCCACGGGGAAACATTATTCGCAATCAGGTCGTTAATTTTTCGAGAGAACTGAACGCTAAACTCGGATTTGGAGAGGTACACACACCTAACATTAACAAAGGTGAGTTATTCAAATTGTCTGGGCATTACGACCAGTACAAGGAGGATATGTTAACGGTTACTTCTCAGTACGTGAAGGACGAGATGTTTATGAAGCCAATGAATTGTCCACAGCATACTCAGATATATGCATCGCGACCTCGCAGTTACCGTGACTTACCAATACGTTACTCTGACTTTGCCAACCTCTATCGAGATGAGAGACCTGGCGAACTTTCTGGACTCACTCGTTTACGTGCTTTTGCTCAAGATGATGGACATATATTCTGTCGTGAGGATCAAATAGAGTCAGAAATATCAAGCGTACTTGGCGCCATAGAAGAAGCTTTGACCACCTATGGTGTTGGTTACTGGATGCGGCTTTCTCTTCGTGATCCTGAAAATAAGGAAAAATACCTTGGAACTGACGATGTGTGGGAGCACTCACAAGAGATACTAAAATCTTTACTTGAAAGCAAAAATATTCCATACAAACTTGGAGAAGGAGAGGCCGCCTTCTATGGCCCAAAGATAGATATTATGGTCGTTGATGCTATTGGACGATTGTGGCAAATGTCTACCATCCAACTCGATTTCAGTATGCCAGCTCGCTTCGGGCTGACATATACAGATACTGATGGTAGTGAAAAGACTCCGATTATGATTCACCGTGCGCTTATCGGTTCACCGGACCGTTTCTTAGGAGTACTTATTGAACATTATGCTGGTGCATTTCCACTTTGGTTAGCTCCTGAGCAAGTACGGGTGGTGCCAGTGGCAGAGACTCATGAGCAATATGCTAATAAAATAGCTGAAGAATTAAAAATGGCAGGTGTTCGAGCAACTTCTGATTGTTCAAATGAATCACTCGGAAAGAAAATCAGGGGTGTGAAGCAAGATAGACTCCCGTACTTCATAGTTGTAGGAGACAAGGAGGTAGAGTCAGGTCAGTTACCATTAGAGAATCGTAGTGGAGAAAAGGTGGAAATGACGGTTGAAGACATCATTGAGAAATTAAATGGTGAGATTAAGTCTCGTTCCCTATAGTCTCTATATCATATAAGATACATGCAAGTATATCTTATATGATATACAAATGAACATTAGGTAAGATACTATATTAGTGTTAGTTGCTTACGGGTCTTGTTATCTTTTATAACAACAAGACCAACTTAGCCACATTCTATATTGGTGATCTTATGATGATAAGTAGAGAGAAGAATAGTGAATGAATGAAGCTCGAGGCAAGGCCTCGAATTTCAAAGATATGTGGTGCAGTTACGATTTGCTGGACACAGAACATCAAGGACACAAAAAGGCCGGGCATAAGCCCGGCCTTTTTGTGTCCCCTCCCTATACTTATCTTAAGTAGTCTGGTTTTTCTCCGATTGGAAGATTAGGGGGCGTATCGTCGTGATAGTAAATTATTTCAGGCGTTGGCGCTGAAAGCGGAGCGGTATCCACTGTTATTTCCAGCTCCGATCCGCGTACTTCGCTACCAGCGCTTCGACTTTTTTTCGGTTTTCCACGTCGGTCTCTGACATACCGGCATTCTGCCCGTAAAGGGAGAAGCCTAGTATGCTACCCTTCTTCACTACAAGGATGTAGGCGATGAAGAGTGCCCAGAGAGTAAGTACAGCGTAGAAGAGGAAGGTTAGGAATGCTCCAGCCTCAAAACCAGTATATGGAACTTGAGTAAGAGCGATTACTAGAGCCTGATCGCGCTTTTCGTAGACAGCGATGTCATCAACATCGACATCCACCTTACAAGTACGACTTCCGCCATCTACACCTTCAGCTTTCATTCTAAATTCAGTAGATTGGTTGATGACCACATCGATTTCACCGTCCAGGTACTTCTTACGCTTAGAAGAGCTGTAGTCATCAGTGTCGAAAATGGTGTTGCCACGATCGTCCTTGATTACAATCTCGTCCACGTTAGTGGTTTCCCAAGAAAGTGTTACTTTCTCACCACGCTTTACACGGTCTTTAGAGATATCGAGCTCACAGCGAGGAGTCTTCTCATCTTCCTCTTCCTCAATTTCCACACGCACAGTACAGGTATCAGAACCATTTGTACCAGTGACAGTAAGGGTAAAAGTAATATCATCGTCTATTTCCACGGTCTTTGATCCATCAGCTGATACGTTACCAATACCCTGGTCGATACTAACAGAGGTTGCGTTTGTGGTGTCCCATGTAAGAGTGACATCATCACCCTCTTCAACTACGTCGTCAGACACACGCAGGTAGTTACAAATTGGCGCTTCTGCAGCACTTTTAGTGATAGTTACAGTACAAGTATCATTACCACCAGCACCGACCGCAGTGAGCGTAAAGGTGACAGTTGAATTAACAAATACATTTTTAGACCCATCAGCAGAAACGTTTCCTACTCCGTTATCAATTGATACTGAAGTAGCGTTAGTAGTTGTCCAAGTAAGGACTACGTTGCCACCATTGTATGGCACGGTATTTCTATCGGCTGTGAATGAGTCACAGGTTGCAGCGGGTGTTTGAGGTGGAGGACTTACTGTTACAGACGCTGTACAGCTAGCATTACCACCAGCACCAACCGCAGTTAGAGTAAAAGTTGTATTACTCGTTACTGAAACGTTACTCGATCCACTGGTACCAACTGAACCAATACTAGTGATACTTACTGATGTAGCGTTACTGGTGCTCCACGATAGAGTCACAGTACCACCGCCATAAGGTAAGCTAGTAGGGCTTGCAGTCAGGTAGTTACAGGTCGCAGGTGTTGGAGGAGGAGTGTATGGAGGAGGAGTGTATACAGGAGTGTTGTTATTTCCCCCACTCTCAGTGGTGCTACCACCATTGTTATTCCCTCCCTCACAACAACCGCTATCTCCACCATAACTACCATCGCTGTTGTTTCCACCACCAGTACTACCACCACTACCACCTCCGTCAAAGGCAGCGGCCTTATCAGCTGAAGTACTCAATGAATCAACTGAGCTACCAATTTGAGGTAGTTGCGGCAGAACCACGAACATCATCAACGACAACGTTACAATAGCTGAAGCTCCGTAGATTGATATTTTAATACTATTGGTCATATTTTTTGAATAAATATTTTATAAAGTTTTGTAACTACCGGATCATCCCGGATATTGAGGTTTAATCATTTAAGCTCCAATATCCAAGATGATTAGAAATGCTGTGGGGAAGACATAAATGTCTTCCCCACAGGTTCTGAATCATCTGCAACCCCATTCCCTTTTGGATTGTGCGAGCGAGCGTTTGTCGACCGGGCCGAAGTATGTCGTGCATTGTGCCCAGTCCACAATCGTTTCGAGGCGGTATTCGCAACAGTCAGTCCTGCGCGTGCCCTTCATTTCGCCGTTCATGTACGAGGCCCTGCAACCGCCCATGTTTCGGTCGCTCTTCGCGCTCCAGGTCGCGCACTGCGACCGGGAAGCCGCTGTAGCGATAGTGGCGTTGCTGATGCTACCGAGAACGAGTAGGCAGAGTGCGAGTGTTTTGATCATAATCTTCTCCTGTCTCCTGTTTCAGTACATCGTGTAGGTTTTTCCGGACACCGTAACTGGGGGTGTCCAGATGACGCGATTCACGCACGAGGCGAAAACCGCCACCTGTTCGCCAGGCCGCCTCGACATCGTTATGCAGCGCTTGGTGACGGTTGGAAGAGGGGTGCTCTTCCAGGTTCCTTTGACGATGACCGGCTCCCACCAGCGCGTGCGCTGGCCTTTGTAGTAGCCGACGTCGAGCTGGTCCCAGTAGCCGTGACATACGGTTACCTTAATTTTGTTGGGAGTATGGTCGGTACCCTTGTAGGTTCGACCGTCGGTCGAGCGATTGCACTCGATGTCATTTGTGCGACAGGCATATGCCTTGCTGCAACCTACTGACATATAGAGTGCCATCACTGCGATGATAGCAAGAAGAATAGAACGCATGGCGTCCTCCTAAGGTTGTTGGGTTGACTGATTTTTCGAAGAACGAAAAGAGCAGAGAGGGGTCTTGGTTAATATAACTCCTAACCCCAGATTCTCTACAGAATAGCATATTAGAAGTGAAATGTCAAGGCCGCTCCCTTTGGGAGCGGCCTTTAATTAAGGAAAGTTTTAAAAGACTAGATTTAAAGCGCTTTTTTTGAAACTAGGACCGCCTCTACGATAAAACGGTCTTCCTTAGCGCCGAAAGTGTTACAAGTAGCCAAGGTTAAGCGCGCCCCGTTACTAGTGGTAGGGATTGATACACTGCTGGCCTTAGCTTGGTATACCTTGTCTACACGGTAAGTATATTCAGTATCTCCTGACTTCAAAGTGATGGTATCTCCCCAGGTCATATTTTGAATACCATTAAAAGCCTGAAAGTTTTTGTTAAATACATTGTTTAGGTAGCTCGAATGACCAAGAATGAGCATATTGCCATTTTCGTCATTGAGGTCAGCTGAATCAGGGTGACGTACGACTCCCTTGAGCAAGGCAGCATCCAAATCAGGGATAGACCGTGATGTAGGGTTTAGGACGCTTACAGTGCGATTTAGACTGCCTAGAGTGATAGTTATTGGTCGCGGGTCACGAATATCCTCTAGTGCAGATGGAACCTCCTCAGTTTTCTCAGCAAAAGTAGATTCTTGATCTTCTACCGTTGTCTCTTCGTCAGTAGCAACCTCCTCAGATGGAGCCTCTGGCACGAAATCGATAAAATACAAAAAGCCGTAGCCAATCATCATTACAATAAAGAACACGCCCAGAAAAGCGCTGGCGCTAGGTAAGATTTGGTTGAAAAAGTAAGAGAAATTCATCAAAATTGACTAATATTTGTCCGAATATAATACACTAAAACACAATTTTGTCAACTTGATTCACAGTCAATATAACAATCGAACCATTGAGTGGGGGTTGACCCCCACACCAGTTTTGTTATTGAAGACTTGCTTTTATCCTACGCTTAAGCTGAGCTAGGGCGTTACCGTCCTTTTTTAAGGACCACTCCCTGTGTCTTGCGTCATTTTCTAGCAAAAAAGCTTCGTAGTACCGTAGAGTAAAGGGTTCCCTCCCTTTCGTAGCAGGACTCTGACCTTGATTATGTTCAGCAAGTCTTCGTCTCAAGTCAGTAGTTGAACCTAGGTATAGTTGATTATCCCTTTGACTTTTAAGGATATATACATAAAACATCATTATATTATGATCTGATTCGTGACTATAACAAAACTGGTGTGGGGGTTGACAAATTGATAAAAATAGGTATCATTGTGACAACTTCAGCAGATTAACTTAACACTATGAGCGATACCAATAATACAGAAAGGAACGAACAGATGGTAAGGATTATGGCCGTCGTTGGCTTTGTTGTGTTGATTTGTCTCTTGGCATGGCTTGCTGTACAGGTTGTGCGCTTCGTACCAGTAGCCTTCTCTTCCCTGGCGGACATATTTGAACAGAATCAGCGTGATTACGCAGAGAATGTTAATGAGAATGGTGGCGAGGACACCATTGTTGTAGAAAATACTGAAACTAACCAAGACTCAGAAGTTGAGGATGAAGTGGTAGTTGAGGGAGACAACACAGTAGCCACTTCTAGTACTCCAGTTGTTGTTGCCACAACTACTCCGGTAGCAACAACTCCTACACCGATTCAATATAAAACTGTGACCACATATAAGAAGCCGGTTTCAGACCCTAACGGTAAAACTGACCTCGCTATGACTTTCACTGGTGTTGGTAGTCTAAATTCTAATCAGCACTTTGTGCCAGGTAGCCTGCCAGACAGGGGTCAGGGTGCATTGCAGTTTGTGGTTAAGAACGTAGGTACTAAGACATCTATTGACTGGAGCTTCAAGCTCGATTTGCCAAATGGTGCCACAATGACTTCAAGTGTTCAGAAGCCACTCTTGCCAAGCGAGAGTTCAACACTGACTGTCACCTTTGAGATGAATAATGACGATTGGCATGATATCAATGGAACAGTAGTTGGGGGCGGAGACATAAATCTTGCCAACAATAGCTTTGTTGCAAAGGTTGCCAAACGATAAATAAAAATAAAAGTTAAACAAAAGGCGGCGGGGCAAGACCCCGCCGCCTTTTGTTTGTTGCGTCCCACTCTAAGTCTAAATATCCAAGTTGGCGGTGCGGGCGTTTGACTGAATGAATGATTTACGATTGGCCACATCGGTACCCATCAACACGTCAAATACACGGTCTGCCTCCTCAGCATCGTCAATGGTGACCTGCTTTAAGACACGATTCTCAGGGTTCATGGTAGTCTCCCAGAGTTCCTCGGCATTCATCTCTCCAAGTCCCTTATAGCGTTGGATGCGGGCTTTTGAGCTTTTCTTTGCTGCTACCTCTGGCTCCACCTCCTCGCCTTCTTCTACTAGCCCTTCAGGCGCATCTAGCTCAATTTCTTCGTCTTCCACACCTACGATGGCAAACTTCTCAGCATCGGTATAAGCATAACTAACTTCCTTCCCTTTCTGAATTTTGTATAGTGGCGGTTGAGCAATATAGATAAAGCCACCATCAATAAGTGGACGGAAGTGCCGGAAGAAGAGAGTAAGCAGCAATGTGCGGATGTGTGCGCCGTCCACGTCGGCATCTGTAGCGATAATAAGTTTGTGATAGCGTAATCTTTCAATATCGAATACGTCACCGATGGCAGTACCGAGCGCTACAACAAGGTTTTTAATTTGCTCGCTCGCAAGCATCTTATCAAGACGAGCTCGTTCAACGTTGAGGATTTTACCTCGGAGGGGCAACACCGCCTGAGTTTTACGATCGCGCCCCATCTTTGCGGAACCACCTGCAGAGTCTCCCTCCACAACGAAGAGTTCAGAATCCTCTGCGCGCTTGGACTGACAGTCAGCTAACTTTCCTGGTAGCGACATCCCTTCAAGTGCACCTTTACGAAGTACGCTGTCCTTTGCAGCTTTGGCAGCCTTACGGGCTTTAACCGCAATAATCACCTTGTTCATTATTGCTTTAGCGTCATCAGGATTCTCTTCCAAAAACATATTGAAGGACTCACTGAAAACCGACTCCACTGCACCTCGTGCCTCTACTGAGCCGAGCTTAGCCTTGGTCTGACCTTCGAACTGTATTTCTGGCATCTTCACAGAAACCACAACAGTGATTCCTTCAAGAACATCATCTCCAGTAAAGGCCTCATCCTTTTCTTTTAGATAATTATTCTTCTTAGCGTAGTTGTTAAGAGTACGAGTGAGAGATGTCTTAAAGCCGGTAATGTGAGTACCGTGCTCGGGATTATAGATGTTGTTAGCGAAGGCAGAAATGCGCGGGGTGATGTCGTCTACATACTGAAGGGCAATTTCCACAGAGAAGACGCTCGGTACTGGTTCGAGCTTTTCTACATAAAAAATGTTCTTGTGAACTGCTTTTTGGTGTTGGTTGTTGAATGCAACCAAGGAGCGCAATCCTTCCTCAAAGTAGAAGCTCATTGAAGTAGCTTCGATGCCGAGGTCCCCAAGGTATAACTGGCCCTTGAGCTCAAGAGCGTCCATTGCTTCTTCTGATAACTCACGCGCGTCAATCACGCTGATGCGTAGAGCCTTTACTAAGTATGCTTGTTGGCGCAGGTGGCTAACGATACGTTTGTAGTCGTAGTTGATCTCTTTAAAAATTGAAACATCAGCCTTGAAAGTAATGACAGTCCCATGTTCATCTGACTTACCAACTTTCTTCACTGCATATTTAGGCTTTCCGATCTGGTATTCCTGCATGTAATACCCACCATCACGGTGAATTTCTGCAATCATGTGCTCAGACAACGCGTTTACCACCGAGCTACCTACTCCGTGCAATCCACCAGATACTTTATATCCACTCTCTTCTCCTCCGAACTTACCTCCTGCGTGTAGAGTGCAGAGAATAGTCTCAAGAGCAGATACACCGCTTTGTTTATGTTTATCTACCGGGATACCTCGGCCATTGTCTGATACTCGGATGTAGTTGTCAGGTAAAAGTGTTACTTCAATACGGTTGGCGTGGCCACCCATAGCTTCGTCGCGGGAGTTATCAAAAATCTCCCAAATAAGGTGGTGAAGACCATCTGGGCCGGTGGTACCAATGTACATTCCGGGACGTTTTCTAACTGGCTCTAAGCCCTCTAAAACACTGATTGCTGACGCGTCGTAACTACCTTTAGCCATAGAATAAGAAACAATATTAAGTCCTTGTATTATAGCATATTATGACAGAAACTACTCACCAAAAAGCCTACAATTTCTTTATTATCGCACCTCGAATCCTTGTTCACGAGCGGCCTGATAGACTTCGTCCATAACGGCATTAATCTCGTTATCAGTCAGTGTTTTTTCACTAGATTGGAAAACTAATCGGAATGCATATGAAACCTTACCGTCTTTCTTAAATTCATCAAACAATGTGGTACGGACCCGGAGGGGGCCAGTCTTTTGGCTCAGTAGTTCTTCAATATCCTTGATAGCAACACCCTCATCTACCCACATTGCAATATCGCGAGTAATAGATGGATAGGAAGAGAAAGGTTTGTAGGTCAGTGCTGGTTTTGACACATTTTTTTTGTATTCAGTGACCAGAGGAAGTACCTTTAGTATTTCACCAAGATTAATTTCTGCTGTACCGTCTGTAGCGGTTGGAGATACTTCAATACCTAACGCATCAGATAAGCCCTTCAAGGCATCAATAATAATAGGGTCATCTGTCTTTGGCTTGTATCCAGAAGGGCTTTGTACTCCGAGTGTAAGAAGTAGTTCTTCTCCCGATTCATTAAAAACTGTACCGATTTCAAATATTCTAATTTGTCGAACACCAAGCAGATCAGCGTTTGGTGCATTCTTAATCAAAGCTTCCTTGATGTTTGTTTTTAAATCTCCACGTAGGTACCCTTTATCTGAGGCAAAAGCATTAGTCAGCTTAACCTTATCTTTGTTGCGGAAGGAGCTAGTATAAATTTCTGAAAAACCCTTTTCTATCAGTACTTCTCTAATTATTTCACTGTAGCAAAAGCGTTGATTTATCTCTGTTTGTTTGATTGGCTCTGGAATTACTGCACTTACGTGTTGATAGCCATAGATACGGCCAATTTCTTCGATAATGTCCTCAGCAATATTTAGGTCAGTGCGCTCAAATGGAGGAGTAATCTCAAAGTCCTCTCCATCAACTGTAAACTTCCAACCGAATCTATCAATTACAGCAGTTACGTCACTAATTGTTAGTGATAGTCCAAGGACGCTGTTGATTTTTGCTAAAGAGACAGAGACTGACCTTATCTCTCTTGTTGGCTCTTTTACCTCGCTGTAGCCCACTAATTTCCCTCCAGCCACGTCCATTACCAGTTCTACTACTGCCTTAAGTCCGTAAGGTACCATCTCTGGCACAACGCCATTTTCGTAACGAGATGAAGCGTCGGAGCGAAGTTTAAGACGAGCGGCTGATTTGCGTGTACTAACTGGGTCCCAATTAGCTGCCTCTATAAAAATATCTGTAGTTGAATCATTTATTCCTGATTCCATTCCGCCTTTTATGCCGGCAATACTTAAAGGTCGCTTATCTGCCAAGGCGGCGATTATCGTATCTTCTTCACTGAAGGTGTATTCACTTTCATCTAGGGCTTTTAACTTTTCCCCGTCTCTTGCCTGGCGAACCAACACACCTTCGCCGATTACATTTGCGTCAAAAGCATGAGAGGGTTGTCCAAGATCAAACATCACGTAGTTACTAGCATCGACGATGTTGTTAATGCTACGCTGTCCGATTGCTTCTAGAGCGCTTTTCAACCATTCGGGTGACGGACCAACTTTCACTCCCTGAATCAAGGCCCCAGCAAAGTAATTGCAGGATTTTGATTCGACTTCGATATGTACTTGGTTGCTTAGTGGAAGAAGATCAGGTTTTGAAAGTAACTGGTCTGTCTTAAATGGTAATTTAAGAATTACTGACAAATCTTTGGCGATACCTCTGTGTGATAATCCCCACATGGCTTTGTCAGGTAAAACCTTAACATCTAAAACAGTATCACCACCGACTTCTTCAACACTGTCGATTTCCCACGCGTGAAAGGTTAAGGCTTCACCCACTACATCAGGCTTGGGTAACTTGCCGTCAAAATATTTGTTTAGCCAGTTATAGGATACAAGCATTTTAGAATTGATTAACTACACGTAAATCGCCAGTATAGAAAAGACGTACGTCATCAACACCATACTTCATCATCGCGAGACGGTCCATTCCCATTCCAAAAGCAAAACCTTGATAGACTTCTGGATCAATTCCAGCATTGCGAAGGACATTTGGATGAACCATTCCTGCACCCATAATCTCAATCCATCGCCCCTTAAGTTTTTCTGGTGCATCATCACCCGTAAGGCGCATATCTACTTCTACACCAGGTTCGACGAATGGAAAGAAGCTAGGACGAAGACGTACTTCGGTACTACCACCAAAGAAATGTGAAAAAAAGAATTCTAAAGTACCCTTAAGATGAGCAAGTGATACCCCCTTATCTACCATTAGTCCTTCAAGTTGGTAAAATTGCGCCTCATGAGTGGCATCTGTCGCTTCATTGCGAAAGACCTTACCAGGCACAATAATACGGATTGGTGGTTCGTGTGACTCCATGTAGCGCACTTGTACTGGAGAGGTGTGGGTACGCAAGACATGATCGGGCTTTCCCTCAATATAAAAAGTGTCCTGCATGTCACGTGATGGGTGATCTTTTGGGACATTAAGTAAATCAAAATTATAATGTGTCTCCTCCATTTCTGGTCCTTCAGCAAACACGAATCCAAGTTCAGAAAAAATACTGTTTACTTCAGTAATTATGTGCGACAAGGGATGTTTATGACCTTTCTGTTCCATAAAATTTTATACCATCTTCAAAATCAATGCTTGGACATTAACATATTTCTTAATTTCGTGCGAAAAATAAACTGAAGCTTGGGTCATATCTAAATATGGTGAAGGCGAAGTAAAGTTCCACGGCGACATTGTTTGATTCATCAAACAAGAAGTGCCTTGTGGTGCCAAACATTAGGAATGTGAGTTCATTGGTTAATTGTAGAGGGTAATACTATAACCAATTCTGGCTAATCTGTATCTGGTATATATACTCCCCATCATAGACGTAAATACCACCATTGTATACTCGTACTTCCAAGTTTTGACCCAACAGGAGTGATTGGCGGTTCTGCCAACCGCGGTCATCGATTTCGACCACATAGATACCACTTTCACTTCCAAGTATTACAAGATCAGTACTGTTTGGGAAGAAGTCGAAGTAATCAACTTCCTTGCCTCCTCGGTCCATCAAAATGGTAGGATCGCAACTATCTGGATCAGTCACGGTTTGTACCTCAAGTAGCAAATCGTCTTCCGCACCCATTGCTTGGGCTACGTTTACCACACTAGCTGTAGAACGAGTACTAGTAGCTGATGGTTCATAATGTGGGAAAGGAGCAGCGCAGTAGTAGTAAGGCATATTGTTTGCCGCTCCAACGAAACGTGCGTAGATTTCACCCTCTTCTTCAAATAACATTACTCCTTGCCACTCCTTCGTAGTGGTTGCAGTGGGTTCACTTGAAGTTGCGGTAGTAAAGGTGGTTTGTACTCTCTCCACTAGGCCAGGAGTACCTGCTTCAATTGATTTAGGAGTGGAGGTAAATAGTTCTAATAAATTCGCAAATTCTGGATTGGCCTGCATAGTTTTTGAGTTGGCTCGTGGTTCCAGAAGATACTGGTTAACAAACTCTACTTTACCCTGCAAGGTAGAGCTCGAAGTTACGACATTAACTCCCGCTTGTGTACGCCATGGGGTGATGATAGCAACTTCTGGTACTAGCGGTAGGTTAAAAGCCTGAGCTTCGGTGACTAAGTGTGAGTAGACGGGTAATTCCTTGACCCAAGTATGGTGTCCCTCTTTAGTTACATGAACTTTATGAGTTCCCTCGGGAAATCCTTGCGCATAAAAAGCCCTTCTAAAAACACGAGTTTCTCTTACTAACTCATCGTTGATAAATATTTGGGCACCAGTGCGTTCGGCGGCTATATATAGTCCGCCAGTACTAACTAGGCCAGTTTTCCCAAACTCAAAACGGTATCCATTAGCATAAAGGAAGAGAAAAGGAAGAGCAGCTACGAAAATTCCGGTCAGTAAATAAAAAAACAGGTAGCGATGTCGATATGAAAGGGGTTTGACGTGTGGAGTCATAATTTTAGGTTCAAGGTTCTAGGTATCAGTTTCTAGGAAGTATGTGTTTAGTATATGGGGACAATGGAAGATGATAAGGGCGTAGCCTTATAATAATCTCTATATTCTAACCAAAGTCGCTTCGCGACTTTGGTGTTACCCAAAAGCCCATATAGCGTCCGAACATCAGTCTGGTCTGGGCATCTAGTCCAGGTAATGAACTAAACACAATCATTGTTATTGGCACTAGTATCCACTGCAAGGCCATTACTACGTAAGCAAATCGGGATCGACCTTCAGGACGCTTTGGAATTAGTGATAGTGATATTACGGCAGATATAACCAGACCAAACATGGCCAAAATCAAAAGGTTTCTAACTACAATGGGCAAGTTATATGATAACACTGTTTCGTGAAAGACTCGACCACCGAGGAAGATTGGAGCCCAACCAAGTATAAAGAGCATAATCGGGTTGGTAACTAGCGACCAATATCCCTCAGCTTGCTGGAGAGTAATTTTTATTCTCCTACCCAGCGGGATATTCTTGTTTTTAGTGAAGTGATAGACAATATATACGAAGTTTTCTACTCCGTATGTCCAACGACGGTGTTGCATGTAGATATTCTTGATTGTGCCGTAAAGGGTTGGCGCGGTATTGGCATCCATTGAAACTGGATAAGACAAAGGAATAACCTCGTATTCCCCATCGTTTGCCAACATCAGATTCCAGTAAATTCGTGAATCTTCACTTACCATATTTCGCTGCCAGTAGCCCACCTCATAAAGTGCTTGAAAAGGTACTGAATGAGAAGAAAAAGTGGCCATTCTTTCTGGTCGTTCCTGTTGAACCATTTCCCAAAAAGTACTGGACATTGCTACTACTCTCGACAATGAACTGGCACGCCAGAGATTGTTATTGAAAAGTGGTACTGGTTGGAAAGAACTTTTAAGAGGGCGCTCTGCCGTCATAAAATGCCAGATTAAACAATTGAAGTAATCTGGGTAGAGAACCGTATCAATATCAAAGTTTGATACCAAGACGTGTGTGTAAGGGATTTTCTTCGTGTCTAATATGAGTTTTCTAGCTTGTTCGACGGCGTAAGTAACGTTCGAGCCTTTGCCTGCCATTTCTCCAGGCACATTGGCTGGATGAATCGTTACGATAAAATCGCCAAATTCACTACCGTACTTTTCCTTTAATGTCTCTGCGGTTCTTTGTGCTTCGACACCAGCTCGTTCTTCGGCCGCTAAAATAACGCTTATTTTCTTCTTGTCATAGTGCACTTTCGATAAGGAAACTATCGTTGCCTCAGCTACCTCGATTGGTTCTTTGTAGAAAGGAAGTACTACAATGTGGTGCATGTGGTCATATTCAAAACGCTCCAACATCTCTGACCAGTTCAGGGACATGTGGTGGCGTAGTCGTCTCCAGTTGTGACGAAGGTGATAGGAAAGAAATGCGGTCTTTAGTACCCAATAAATTGCGAAGGCGATGATGAAATAAGCAGCCAAAAATGGCGCATAAAAGGAAGCCAACACTACCCCAATTAAAGTGGCCCATGAAGCCAGTCCAGGTATTATTTCAAGAAGCCGGTAGAGTGCCCAGTTCTTACCTGTGAGTTCAGTAGCACGACCCACATGAAAGTCAGGTCTTTTAGCGTACGGTAGTAGATGTCCTTCTGTAGCCATAATTTCAATGCCACTATACCCCTTAGTTATAGCTATTGCAAAGCAAAAACTTTTCTGGGTTGCAAAATAATAAGTAACCTGAGCCGGCTGTCAGGCTTCCGCTGACGACCTACTTTGTCAAACGAGTAGTCATATGGAAGCTTGCTTACATATGAGCTACGAGTGCAGACAAAGAAAGCTATGCTTACGGTTTACATCCATATGATATCCGTATCATAAAAATGTGAGAGCCGGCTGTCAGGCTTGAACTGACGACCTACGGTTTACAAAACCGTTGCTCTACCAACTGAGCTAAGCCGGCTCTCACATTTTTATGACCGAATGAACGATGGTTGTATTATAATACAAAACTTTGCAACACTCTCTTGGAGTGTTGCAACTCCACAGCTGTTCTATCTTAACTCATCTACAAGTATAGGATATTAGTACAGTTTGTTAAATTTTTCAATCGTTCATTGAACGTTCTTTTAGGCCCTCCTTCTCCTTCTCAGATAATGCTGTCGATTTTTTGTGCATAGCGATATGGTGAAGGTGATTATCTCTATCACTACCTACTACTACCTTAGCAATATTTTTGTTTTTTCTACGCAAATCGTGAAGCTTATTTTCAATAAAGCTGATTACAAAAAGCGTGGCACCGAGCCCTTGATGTAAAAGATAGTGTAAGAATAACCTAAAAGAAGAAGCACCAAAATACTTCTTCCAAAGGGCCCAACTGTTTCCCCTTTTAGATATCTGTTGGTCTAAATAGTGTCGGAAAGTGCTAAGAAAAATTCGTCTCCCTTTCGCTGCCTCAGCCTTAAAGACAATAAAAAGTATGAGTGACAAGACACCGCTTACTGCCATTATGTAAAACGAGATTAGCATAGGGGGAGTATAGCACGAAGGGTTTGTGCGAGGCTTTCTGGAGAGACTTACTTAACCGATACTCTCTTGAACTCGACGATAGAAACCTTTTCTCCAAATTTTTGAATTGCTCCGTTAACCATTTCACCGATTGTAGTATCAGGATTCTTGATGAAAGGTTGTTCAAGTAGAATTTGTTCCTTAAAGTAGTTGTTCAACTTCCCTTCCATTATTTTCTCATGCATTTCTACAGGCTTGTCCTTGATGTCTTCAGCAAAAACTTCTTTTGCCTTGGTCATTGCTTCCTCGCTTACTTCTTCTCTTGAGAGAAATTTTGGATTAAGAGCAGCAACATGCATCGCTATATCCTTTGCCAAGGCAGTAAATTCTTCGTTCTTAGAGACGAAATCAGTTTCGGATGCAAGAAGCACCATAGCAGCGACTTCATTGGTGTTATGAACATAAACTCCAACTGTTCCAGCACCTAAGGTGCGGTCTGACTTTTTATCAGCAGCTTCCTTTCGCTTTTGTTTTAAGATTATCAAAGCTTTTTCCTTGTCACCACCAGCTTCTTCTAAGGCTTTTTTACACTGCATTACAGAAATACCTGTCTGATCTCGCAATTCCTTGATAACTGATGAGTTTATTTCCATAGAAAAAATGATTATAAGTTAGTAACAAAATTCGGTCAGAGATGTACGCTAGGCACACACTACTGTGCAAGTGTACGACGAGGACGTGTGGTGTCAGTCTTAGCTGGAGTAAAGCTAGCCTTACCTTCCTTGTAAGAGTCTACTAGCTCATCAAGCACCAAAGAAACGCTGGTACGCAAAGTATCGTTAACTACGATTGGGTAATTAATCTCTTTAACATTACTGTCAGAGCTCATGATACCGATGATCGGAATGTTCTTTTCAATAGCCTCAGCCACTGCCAATTTATCGTAACGTGGGTCAACAATGACAAGCATGTCTGGATTCTTCTCAATCGCTCGAATACCACCGAAGTTGTGGGAGAGTTTTTCTAGCTCACGATTAAGTACTACACGCTCTTTCTTGGTGTACTTACGTTCCATCTCGCCACTTTCACCCATACCGATAAGTTCGAACAAACGTGACACTCGCTTTCTGATTTCAGTCCAGTTAGTAATCATTCCACCCACCCATCGGTTTACAACGTAAGGAGCTTCGATTGATTCTGCTCGTGTCTTCACAAGTTTTGCAACTTCTTCTTTAGTACCGACGAATACTACTACCTTACCGTTACTAGCCATTTGCTTAATGGCCTCTTTTGCATTATTTAGGAGAGTAGCTGATTGCTCAAGATCAAAGATATCGTTACCTTCTTTTGCACCAAATAGGTAAGGCTTCATTGAAGGATGACGTCGGCTTTTTTTGAAACCAAAATGAGCCCCAGCTGCGAATAAGCGGTCGATTAAATTTTGGTCGTTAGAAATGATTGACATATTTCAGAGTAAAGTTCGCCGATATTAACACGATATGCCTTAATCTGCAACCTGCTTACCTTCACTAGCATTCTTCATAGCTTCAATGATGATATCTAGCTTTCCAGCCATTATTTCCTCCAGGTTATGCCAAGATTCCTTAATTCGGTGGTCAGTAACGCGACTTTGAGGGAAGTTATAAGTACGAATCTTTTCGCTACGATCCCCTGTTCCAATCTGGTTCTTGCGCACCTCAGCGTGCTTTCTTGCCTCCTCCTCCTCGTGAAGCATCTCTAATTTTGCCACTAGTAAAGTCATTGCTTTCTCTCGATTCTTAAGTTGA
This sequence comes from Patescibacteria group bacterium UBA6201, assembly GCA_002422025.1. GTDB lineage: Bacteria > Patescibacteriota > Minisyncoccia > Phycocordibacterales > UBA918 > OLB19. The sequence continues at coordinate 237,749 of DISV01000005.1, forward strand.
GAACGCTCTGATTGTGACCTCACATCTATCCCTGTTGGCTTATGAATTAGTCGTACGGCCGACTCAACTTTGTTAACGTTCTGTCCTCCAGCTCCTCCAGCTCTTGAATACTCCATATCAATATCAGACTGGTTGATTTCCAGAAGTGGTTTGTGGCGAAGTGGTAGAACTGCCACAGAACAAGTCGAAGTATGGATTCGTCCAGCCTTCTCAGTTACTGGAATCCTTTGTACACGGTGTACGCCAGTCTCATGTCTAAATGCTTCGTAAGCTGCCGGACTCAAGATTTCAAAAGACGCCTCCTTATACCCACCAGACGTAGCCTTGGACTCATGGTTTACACTCTTGCTCCAACCTTGTGTTTCAGCATAAGTTAAATAAGCATTAGCCAATTCCTCCGCAAAAAGTGCCGCCTCGTCGCCACCTGCTCCGGCACGTACTTCTAAGACTAGACCATAGGGCTTCTCATCTTCCTCTTTGCCGGACTCGATTATACGTTCCATCTCATCAAATTGATTTTGGAGGGTTTGTTTGAGCTCTGTAATCTCTGCTTTGGCCAACTCGGCCATTTCTGGATCGGTCGCAGCCAACTCCTCAGCTTCTCGAAGTTTATCTAGATACGAGTCAAACTGTGTACTTAAAAATTGAGTACGTTGGTTTTCTCGAAATTTATTTAATTTATTTGCGTCGAATTCCATATGTCAGGACATATTACCCTATTAAAGGCTCCGCACAAGAACCTAAGCGCCTCTCAAAATAAAACAGGTTTGGTTATCATTGATGATAACCAAACCTGTTTTACACACGTCAGGCTCAAAAATTCTTATTTACCTTTCTTTCCAGCCTTTGCAGCTCGTGCCTTAAACTTTTCTAGACGTCCAGCAGTGTCCATAACTTTCTCTTGTCCAGTATAGAAAGGGTGAGAGGCGCTAGATACGTCAACACGTACCAAAGGATACTCTTTGCCATCAGTCCACTTATCTGTTTCAGTACCTTCAATGTTGATGGTAGAACCTAGTAAAAAGCGCTCGCCGTTAGAGTTGTCGACGAAGATGACTGGTCGGTAGTTTTCTGGGTGGATTTCCTTTTTCATATAAGTGGAAGAACTATAGCAAATAATTTCAAAAAATCAACTAGGTCTAAAACTATCCAATTTTCTAGGGCGGTCAGAAAAGACCTACCCAGCATCAAGTGTGCGAATCTCGGCCTCCAAACGAGCCTTCTTTTGCATTACCTGGTCCCCGTAAAAGTGGTTTCTTGGATTGTTAATACCATTCCATCCAGAATAGTAACGTATTGCTGCTGTCCATTCAGCATCATAGCCACCGGCTGCAGCACCATTGTCCCTCATTAAGAGTGAAGTCGCCAAGAAGGCATCTTGGTTTCTAAATGGATTCGATGGGGCGTCAATTCCTAGTAGTTGTCGAATGGAGTCTTGAGATGAGTTGTAAACATAAACATCATTTCCAGTATTAACATACCCTCCGTAGAGTGCCCAAGTGGACGGGATGAACTGAGAAGGTCCCATTGCTCCACCCCAACCGTATGAAAAAGGACAGGATACTTTTTGAGTATTAATATCAAACCCTAAAACATCAGCCATAACGGTGAAGACTGGAACACTACCAGGACCCATGGCTGTTCGACCATTGGCAATCTGGTTATAGGTACATTGACCAATATTGGAGCCAAATTCAGATTCTTGCTCCAATATAGCTAAAATAAATGATGGAGAAACGCCAGTTTTGGCGCCTGCGAACTTTGCTAATTGGACTGCCTCAGTGAAAGGGATGCGTCCACCGCCACCGGCAAGATCGAATAAAGCCGCTCTAAGCTGGGAGGCAGTTCTTTGTGATTGTGCCAGGTGCTCTTGATAAACCGCCTCCTGCCCCTTTGTTACTTCTAGTATCGTGCTCTTCTCTGCCTCTTTTTGTTCTATTGTAGCTTTCTGCGCCTCTTGTAACTGTCTTTGGCGGGCCTCTTCTAGTTGTTTCTCCTCCAAAGCTGTCATTTGATCTTCCGTGTCTCGTTTTATTTCGGCCAACACTTGTACGGATTCGCGGAGTGAATTGTTTATAGTACGGTAGTCCTCAAAGTCAGCGAAAAACTCAGAAAAATTGCGATTAGCAAGCATTAATTCAGCGAGGGAGTTGTCATCAATTTCTTGGGTTTTTCTGATTAAGGAACTGATGGACTGCTTTTGCTTTTCGGAACGCTCATCCAGTACGGAGACTACAGCCACTTTGTCACCAATTTGGTCATTTAGTTGGCGGATAGCGAGAGACCTAGCCTGAATACCGAGTTGTGATTTCTTTATTTCTGCTTCAAGGAGACCGACGTCACGCTCCAATGACTGTCTCTCGGCCTGTTTTAGCTCCACTAATCTTTGTTGCGCGAGAATTTGTTGATCTATTTGACTGAGCAAGGCCTTACAAGCAGTCTTGTCTGACTCGCTAGCAGTAGCACCACTTATTTGTGAACAGTATTCCACTGACACGGCTGACAACGCGTTCTCGGGTGCGCCAAAAGTCACCAGAAAACAAAATACTAAAAACAGAATTCCCTTCTTCATTCCGTACATTATAACAACAAAGCGCGGGCACTAAAAGTGTCCGCGCTTTGTATGTGGTATTGTCTTAATAAAATTATTTATCAGATCCCTCTTCTGCAGCTTCCTTACCCTTTTGTTCTACTTCGATAGCACCCATATCGAGAGCGGCTGGTTCCTCAACTTCTTCCTTAGCCTCAGCTACAAATGCTACAGTCTCTTCTTCATCATTCTCAATTTTCACACCTGTTGGGACATTGAGGTCCTTTACGAGAATTGAATCTTCAAAAGTATGTAGAGAGCTTACATCAACCACAATTTCATGTGGAAGGTTGGCAGGCTTACAAGTCACTTCAACTTCATGAAGGGCCTTAGTAAGTGATCCGCCAAGTTTGATAGCTGGTGCTTCACCGGTAAACTCTAGTGGTATGTTAACAGTAACCTCCTTCCCTTTCTCAATAGCGTAAAAGTCAACATGCTCAATTAATCCCTTTACTGGGCTATAGGCCACTTCTTGCACAAGTACCTCAGAGTCTTCACCGACGCCAGTAAGTACTAATACACTGGATTCTCCAGCTTCGTGAAAGACTTTTTCAAATTCCTTAGCGTCAAGCATTATGGTCATGGCCTCATGCTTTGGTCCGTAGACTACGGCTGGAAGCTTACCACTCGCCCGAAGAGCTTGCAGCTTTTTACCCTTCTCAGTACGTTCGCTCGCCTTCAATGTAAATGTCATGGTGGAGCAATACTACCATACAATAAGTCTTTTTCAACAGTTGGACCTATTAAAACTACTCGGTGGCGGTTACACTATAAATATGTCTGAAGTATATGATTTTGTGGCCATCGGCGACATCACAACCGATGCTTTTATAGAGCTATCTAAGAAGGACGCACGAGTAGTCTGTGATATAGAGGGCAAGCCTTGTCAGTTGCAGATGAATTTCGGAGATAAACTTCCATACGAAAATGTAAAGGTCGTGCCTGCCGTTGGTAATAGCCCTAACGCTGCGGTATCAGCTCATCGACTAGGTTTACGTGCCGGATTAGTTACTAATCTTGGTCATGATAGAAATGGCAAAGATTGTCTCGATGCCCTGCGGCGTGAAAATGTTTCAACCGAGTTTGTGAGGGTTCATGAACGCAAAATATCTAATTATCACTACGTACTACGTCTCGGAGCTGAGCGTACAATCCTCATTAAACACGAGACATACCCCTACACCTTACCTGACTTTAAAGTACCACCAAGATATTTATACTTTTCGTCTATTGGCGAAAATGGCGTTGCTTTCCATCATGAGATTGCCGAGTACGTAAAAAAACATCCTGAGACAAAGTTAGTTTTTCAGCCTGGTACTTTCCAAATCAGATTAGGAAAAGATGAATTAAGGGATTTGTACGCTGTTACCGATATCTTTTTTTGTAACAAAGAGGAAGCGCAAACAATTCTGGGTACAAAAGAAGACCATTTTCCAAAACTCTTGAAGGATTTGAAAGCATTAGGTCCCCGTCTACCAGTTATTACTGATGGACCAAAAGGAGCCTATGTAGAAGACGAGAATGGTGTTACTTGGCACATGCCGATGTATCCGGATCCGAAAGAGCCGGTTGACAGAACTGGTGCAGGAGACTCCTTCGCCTCTACTTTCACTGCGGCCATAATATTAGGTAAGACCCCAGCTGAAGCCCTATCGTGGGGACCAATCAACTCAATGTCTGTAGTTCAGTATGTTGGTGCTCAAGAAGGACTACTAACAAGAGAACAATTAGAAAAACATCTTAAGGAAGCCCCAGCTTCTTATAAACCAACTAAGGTCGTATAGCCACCTCCGAAACTCTTTTTAGCTACGCTGACAATGGAGTCCTTATCCATCTGATAGTGTTTAATCAATTCTTCTGGTTCACCAGATTGTCCGAATTGATTTTTGACGCCTACGCGTTCGATACGAGCTGGTCTCACTCCGCTTAGATATTCTGCAACAGCACCTCCCAGTCCACCAGTAATCTGATGTTCTTCAACAGTTATTAGCAAATCGTGATGCTCAGATAATTCCAGTACAGCCTTCTCGTCCAGTGGTTTAATAGTTGGTAAATGAAGTAGTGAAACACCAAAGCCAGCCTCGTCGAGCTCCTTTGCGGCTAATAAGGCTTCATATACTAGTGAACCGGTTGTAATTAAGCCGATTGTACTCTTTCGGTGTTCTGTCATCTCAACTAGTAGTTGCCCCTTACCAAATTCAAACGGACTATCTTCAGTTGTTACTACCGGTACAGGCGAACGGCCAAGACGGATATAAACTGGACCTTTGTACTCAGCTGCCCACAACACTGCCTTCTTAGCCTCATAAATATCGCAAGGTGCCAACACTACTATATTTGGTATCACTCTCATAATGGCAATGTCTTCAATTGCTTGATGAGTAGCACCATCTGGTCCTACTGAGACGCCACTATGGGCTCCAATTATTTTTACATTCTGATCATTGTATGCAACGGTGGTACGTATCTGCTCCCAACTACGTCCAGGTGAAAACATCGCATATGAAGCAATGAAAGGAATTTTACCTACAGCAGCTAATCCTGAAGCCACTGAGGCCATGTTTTGTTCAGCAACACCACATTGTATAAAGCGCTCAGGAAATTTTTCAGCAAACAGGTTCACTCTTGTTGATTCAGTTAGGTCGGCAGAGAGGGCTACTACCTCTTGGTTTTTTTCACCGGCCTCTAATAAGCCGTCACCAAAGCCGTCACGATTAGGAATTCGCTCGATGTCATCTTTAAAAAGTTTTGAGCTTAAATGTGAGGCTATTTTCATATAACTAATCTAGATCATGATTCTTGATACTGCCGGATAGTGTTCGTAGTTGCCTCAAGGCCTCCTTTCCTTGATCTGGTTTTTTTACTTTATCTTCCGGACCTTTGCCAGGAGGGTTGCCGTGCCAATGGTAGTCTCGTTCAAAGATACTAACTCCCTTACCAGGGATTGTGTGGGCAATAATTACTGATGGCTGGCTATAGACCGCCTGAGCCTTTCCTATTGCATCAGCCACCATCCGCATATTGTGTCCATCTACTTCCTGAACGTCAAAGTTAAAAGATTCAAATTTATCACGGAGAGGTTCGAGTGGCATTACGTCTTCAGTATTGCCATCAATCTGAATACCATTTCGATCGATGATAGCAATCAGGTTATGAAGTTTTTCTTTGCCTGCCAAAAGTACTGCCTCCCAAGTCTGCCCTTCCTGAAGTTCACCGTCACTCATTAGACAATAAACATACTGTGAAGTGTATTCGTTATCCATTCTTAGTGCTAAGGCCATACCAATAGCCTGAGAGAGACCACTCCCCAGCGGGCCTGATGTAGTTTCAATACCAGGTAGTGAACCACGATGAGGATGACCTTGAAGTCTCGAGCCAAACTGGCGCAAAGTCAAAAGCTCATCAACGGGAAAATAACCACGATGGGCCAAGGTCGCATAAAGAACCGGACAAATGTGACCATTACTGAGGACTAGACGGTCTCGTAGCGCCCAATCTGGGTCATTTGGATTATGTTTTAAAATATTGAAATAAAGGAGGGTAAAGATGTCAGCCATACCAAGAGGACCCGCAGTATGTCCACTTCCCGCTGCCATTAACATTTCGATAATGCTTTGCCGAATATTATTGGCTGTCAATTCTAAAGATAGAACTTCCTTATCAGATAGATAATACATCACTAGAATTATAACTCAGCGCGACTTTTATTCCGATACAATTTTCAACAGTTTTTCGTACTGCGCTTTTGGATTGGTCACTTTAAGAATATTTGAGCCGACAGCAAAACGGTCGGCTCCGGCATTCTTCAAACTTAAAATATTTTCTTCATTTACAGCACCGTCAACGCTTAAGATTTGATTGGGATATAGCGCACGCAAGGTTGCAATTCTCTCTAGGACACGAACATCAAAAGGTTGACCTTGGCTACCAATTTCATCTATGCCCATCAATTGAACAAAGTCTACTGAATCTATGTATGGGTATAGTTCCTCAAGTGAAGTGCTGTTATTTAATGCTAAACCGATCTCACAAGTCAGCTTTGCTTTTAAATTAAAAATTTCATTTCGATCAACAAAACTTTCAAGGTGAAATATTAGTTTAGACGCCCCTACTTTTAGCCACCTGGTGCCGGCCATCAGTCCGTCCCGAACCATTAAATCCACCTCGAACAGTCTCCCGCCCAGGTATTCTCTTACTTCCTCTACGTCACCGCTTGGATCGTATGGCCAGGAAACATCTTTAACAAACTCACCGTCTACCACATCTATCTGTATAGTCTCAGCAAAAGAAAGCAGTTCTAACTTTTCTTTTAAGTCATCCAGTGACTTTGGAATTATGGCAGGAATTATCATACATCTACTTCGAGTGTGCAGAGGGTGTCATCTCCCGTGTTAGCAGCAGTGGTCTTGTCTAAGAGACAGTCCTTGTTATTTCCCTCCATAAAGTATCTGATTGTGTATGCCTTGCCGTAATTTTGATGAATATAAACCATTCCTTCATATTCAGTCCCTCCTCCTTGTCCGAACATAATAGTCTCACCGGCTGGAATCATACCCATATAGTGAGGAGTGATAGCATCAGAAATTGCTGTTCTTTCGAGGTTACCACTACCGTTGGCCCAACAAGCATTGTCTGGGTAATCCCCAAGGCACATAGTGGCAGTGGCTCCACTACCGAATCGTGGATAATGACCCGTATCTGAATAATAAAGGTCAAAGGCTTTTTGGTACTCCTTGATTTGTGCGACTCGAGCGACATTTCGTGAATGTTCACGACTATCAGAAAGAGCCACCATTACTATTGCTGCAATAATTCCAATAATTGCAACAACTACCAAAAGTTCTATTAAAGTGAAGCCAGTCCGTGATGAGTTTCGCATAAATAGATTCTAAATGTGTTTCTCTCTAAGTACAACGCGATTTATACACCACTGTCTATTTTACTGATTCGTCGTTCGTGACGTTCTTCACTAGAAAACGGAGTATTCAACCAAAGTTCCACTGCCCTTTTGGCTGTTTCCTCATCCAAGAACCGAGCCCCTAATGAAAGTACATTTGTGTCATTATGTTCTCTAGAAAGAGTGATTATCTCATCTGGACCACCGTAATAAACGGCCGCGCGGATACCAGAATAGCGGTTTGCTAAGATAGCCTCGCCCTGTCCAGACCCTCCTAGTAGGATAGCTTTTGCATCAGTGCCTTCTGTTTTTAGATTACTTATTGCTACCGATATAAAATCAGGATAGTCGTCATTTTCGTCATATGAAAATGCACCGCAGTCCACCACTTCGTAACTAAGTTCCTCAGTCAAGAATGTGATCAAGGCATTTTTTAGTTCAAAACCTGCGTGATCAGTAGCAATAAAAATTTTCATCGTGGTAGATATTATTGATAGTTTGCTTTCGCTAGAAAATCCTAAGTGGATTTAAGGTTAGCAAGAACAACGCTGATATGTTCAGTAAGGGTGTGTACGTATGATGCTTCATTATCATACCAGGCCAATACTTTCACCAGATTACCATCTACGACTTGAGTCATACCAAGATCGGCAATAGCACCAAAACGAGCACCAATAATATCAGAAGAAACCAGTGGCTCATTGGTAACTGCAAATACTCTTTTCCAACGGTCAGTGAGTGCAGCCTTAGTTAAGGCAGCATTTACTTCCTCAACTGAGGTCTCTCTTGAAGCAATGAAAGTAACGTCAACAATCGAGCCGACTGGTACCGGAACGCGGATTGAGATGCCATCAAACTTCCCTGCCAAATCTGGATAAGCCAAAGTAGTGGCAATAGCTGCGCCAGTAGTGGATGGAATGATATTTTGTGCAGCCGCCCTACCTTCTCGTAAATCCTTTTTACTTGGACCATCAACAAGTGACTGTGATGCTGTGTAAGCATGCACCGTGTTTAAAATAGCTTTGTCTATACCAATGGCCTCTTTGAGGATTCCAATCAAGGGCGATGCGGCATTCGTAGTACAGGAAGCATTTGAAGTAATCTCACAGGTCTTAAAAGCCTCCTCGTTAGCACCAATTAAGACCGTAGCACCTCTTATGTCAGACTGTGCAGGATCATCTTTTACTGGCGCTGTAATCACTACTCTTTTGGCCCCGGCCGTAATATGCGCCTTAGCTTTTTCATAACTCGTAAAGACGCCAGTTGACTCAACAACGAGATCAATATCTTGTACTTTCCAGGGAAGTAGAGTTGGGTCCTTTTCGTGGGAAAGAGACAGTTTCCGACCATTTACACTTAAACTATCACCGTCAACTTTAACAGAAAATTGTGAGTGACCGTAAACGGTGTCGTACTTCAAAAGATAGGCCAGGTTTTCTGCCTGTCCCAAATCGTTAATTGCAACTACTTCATAGTCACTTCGTCCTTCTGTCATACGAAAAAACGTACGACCAATCCTACCAAAACCATTAATAGCCACTTTGAACTTTGCCATACCTTTCTATATTACAACAAAGCCGAACAAATTAGGTGTTGATAGCATTTTTCTTACTTATAGGAAGGTACTTTGGGCTGACTATATTCTATTTCAATCTCCTCAAATCGTTCTATTTGTGAGACTAGGATTGAACCTTGTTTAACTGACTCCAAAACGGCTAAGAAACCTACGATGTACGTATGCTTCTCGGTTGAATCTGCTATTAGTTCACTAAACTTCAGTCGCAGTTGACTCTCTACTCGCTTATGTAGTCGGTCTATCATTTCTTCAAGTGAAATAACTTTTCTTACTTGCACCTTAGGTCTGGCTGTCTTAACTGGCAAATCAGACATTACTCTATAGATTGCTTCGTGCAAAGCAGTCTTTGTACAAAACTCATCTGGTAAAAAAAGAGGTTTTTTATCTGGTACGTATTGTCGCTCATGCATCACTCTCTGACCGAAAGCTTCCGATACTGTATCAGCGGCTACGCGATAAATTTGGTACAGACGTAGTCTCTCCTCTAGTTCTTCGATGCTACTTTCCTCCTCCTCTGATAATTCTAGAACTGGGAGAAGAGATTTGGATTTAATAAGAAGCAAAGTAGCTGCCAAGGCTACAAAGTTGGCTGTACCAGGGAGAGACATTTCCTGCATCTTCGACACTTCAGCCATGTATTCGTCAGTCACAGTGGCGAGCGAGAAATCGTTAATCAGCAACTTACGCCGCTCAACCAGGTCGATTAAGAGTTCTAACGGCCCTTCGAAGATAGGGGTTTTGATAGAGAAATTTGTGACCATTTACAAGAATGATATCACGCCAGAGATGCAAAATAACCGTTTTCTAGCATGTACTTACTGAGCACTTCATTGAAACGTTTTATATAGGAAAATTCACTGACATATTTGTCTTTAATGCTTCGGCTTTGAGAGAAGGTTACATTGTTTTGTATACAAATAGCCTTTCCATTTTCGTTTATTAAATGGAATAAAGGTTCAATTTTATCAATAGCTTTTACAAACTTCGATTCAATGGTGATTTGATCGTCATATTCCTTTAAACACGTCGATGCGGATTTTCTGATAATTTCTGGCAAAAGTTCCAACACCTCTTTCTGAGCATCATATTCCTTAGCTCTGTCAGTGTCAGTTTTTAAGTATCCAATTGTGTCACCAGTGAGAATCTCGTCTATATCGTGATAAAGAGTCATTTGTTGAATACGAGCATAATTCCAGGTATCAGTTTCCTCTAATGGTAAAAAATAATCAATTAATGCCATCATTCCATATACATGCTCTGCCACAGACTCAGTGTCTATTACTTCAGTGCGCTGATGGTGGTATCGGATGACTCGCTTCATTCTAAAGATTTCCTGAATTTTTCTGAATTCTTCCCACACAAACGTATCGTCCTCCAATATTCTTTTTCGGGTTTCTTCTAAAGTCATAGTGTATCTTATATGATATACGAACTAATTTAGCCCTACTGTCATTGATGATAGTAGGTAGGGCTAAATTTAAAACTTCTCAATTAACTTAATTAAGAGTCGTACCGGTTCACCAGTTGAACCTCTAGCCAACTTATCATGAGCGGCCGCGTCCATTCGTGGAGCGATATCAAGGTGAGCCCAGGGTACACTCTTCGGTGCAAAAAATGACAAAAAGGCACCCCCTTCAATCGCTCCCCCAAACTTTGAGAAATTTGGATGAATGTTTATTACATCGGCACGGGTCTTGGTGAGCGGCGCTTTGTGTTCATCCCAGAGTGGTAATGGCCACACATAATCTCCACTTTCTTCACCAAAAATCTTCAAAGTATCTGCCAACTTATCGTCAGTACCCATAACGGCACTGGCTACCTGACCTAGTGCCACCAGTGAGGCACCAGTTAAAGTTGCTACATCAACAATAACTCTCGGTTCATAGCGCTTCGCATAAGATAGAGCGTCAGCCAAGATTAACCGGCCTTCAGCGTCGGTGTGAAGTACTTCAATCGTCTTACCAGAATGAGAGTTGATTATGTCTCCCGCGCGCATCGACTTTTCTGATACAGCATTTTCAGCAATTGGAATTAGTCCGATTACATTTTTCTTAAGTCCCAGCTTGGCAGCAGCTAGTATCGATAGTGCTACTGAAGAGCCACCAGACATGTCCATATGCATTTCGTGCATTGACCCTGAAGGCTTCATATTAAGTCCACCTGTGTCGTACGTGACCCCTTTTCCAATTAATACGATTGGTTTTTCCCCGCTCTTTCCACCCTTATATTCCATAATGACAAAACGCGGCAGATCATCAGCTCCTTTCCCTACTGCCCATAGCGCGTGTAGACCCTCCTTTCTAATTCGCTTGTCGTCAAAGACCGTTACGTTAACTTTTGTGCCTTTTGCTAACTTTTGTATAGTTTCGCCAAACACTTTTGGGGTCATATCGTCTCCAGGTGTATTGGCTATATCACGAGCTGTATTAACATACTCACCCACAGTTAAGCCGCGAGCTATTATCTTTTTATCCGACAAACCGCACAACAAAACTTCTTTAAGTAGAGTTTTATTTTCTGGCTTTGATTTGTACTTTAAGAACTCGTAGCCAGCAATGATTAGATTTTCCACCAAAGTTGAAATCACCCAATCCTGTCCGAAGGTAGTGAGTTTTGCAAATTCTTTTGCACTCGGTACATCAAGTGCTAGCAGTTCTATCTTATGACTTTGGGCAGTTCTAGCTATGTCTCGTACTATAGCTATAAACTTTCTCGGAGTAACATCAGCTGGTTTACCTATCTTGAAACGAAGTTCAGTAGCGCCATCTTTAGTTTCAACAAAACGATGACCCTGCTTGTCTCCAAGTAAGACTAGTCGAGTGTATTTTTTTGGTGCGTCTTGTACTTTTTTGTTACTTGTCGTTACCTTCATCATCAGTTTTGCTTAGCAGAGTGTCGATGCGATTCATGTCACGTGGGAACAGTGTTGCTTCTTTAACATTTTGAACTCCACAGAATTTTGCGGTGAGGCGCTCAAGTCCCATTCCCCAACCACCATGTGGAGGGATTCCGTAATTAAAGGCTTGTAGGTAAAAGCTGAAGTTTTCAGGATTTAAACCTTTGGCAATAGCCTTTTGCTTTAGCATTTCAACATCATGTACACGTTGACCGCCTGTAGTAATTTCAACACCTCTGAATAAGAGGTCAAAACTCTTGGTAAAGCCTGGATCACTCTCGTCTTCGTAAGTATAGAAGGGTCGCTTACTCACCGGATAGTGAGTGATGAAAATAAAATCACTTCCTAACTCGTCGTGAGCATATTCACATAACCAGCGTTCATCTTCAGGCTCTAGGTCAGGCTCTGAAGTTTTATCAGTCCCAGTGCGCTCCTTGATAAGTGCTTGAGCTTCCCGCAACTTCATATGTGGGAAAATATCACCCTCAGGTAATTTTGGCAATTCGATATTGAGTGTAGCTAAATCATCGACATTTCTGGAACCTAATGCTTCGCTAATATATTTCATTAAACCAGTTTCTACACGCATTATGTCAGTATGATCTTTGATGAATCCCATTTCGGCATCAAGTGAAGTGTACTCACTTAAGTGTCTTGTGGTAGAACTCTTCTCAGCACGAAAGGCTGTAGCAAAAGTAAAAACACGCTCAAATACCCCCACCATTATCTGCTTGTAGAGTTGTGGAGAAGTGGCCAAGAAGGCATCCTTGTTGTAAAAATATCCAACCTTAAATACTTCAGCGCCGCCTTCGGCATCTCCTCCTACTAGCTTGGGAGCTTGAAACTCAGTAAAACCCTCTTGGCGCATATATTCACCGTAAGATCGAGTGATTGTGGCCTGTACGTTAAATATTGCCCGTTCCCTTTTTCGTTTTAAGGTAATTGGTCTATTGTCTAAAAGCGTATCGATATTGAGTTCGCTGTCCAAATCAAAAGGTAAGGCTTTAGCTTGATTCAAAATTTCGATACTAGTGATTTCCAACTCAATGTCACCGTTCGGAACCTTATCATTAACCATCTTTTCAGGACGCTTGTTGACAATCCCCTTAACAAAAAGACTACTTTCTGGTGAGGCGTTTTTGGCTACCTCCAAAACTTCCGGCTTACCAAATACTACCGCCTGTACAACACCAGTGCGATCACGCAAATCAAAGAAGGCCATTTTTCCCTGGTCGCGACGCACATCAACCATGGCACCGATAAGTACTTCACTACCAATTTTATCTTTTAGTTCTTTAATTAAAGTTCTTTCCATAATTATAAAGTTACACCGATTTTCTTGTGGATTTCGATCATTTTAGCACTCGCTCGCTCGCGCGCCTTTTCTGCGCCGTCCCTTAGAACCGATTTTACCTGCTCATCGGTTATGTTGGCTCGCTTCTCACGCATTGGTGCTATCAGTGCCTCAATATCATTGAGTAAAGCCTCCTTGAGATTCTTATAGCTACCTTTGTTCTCTTCATAAAGTTTTTCTAGCTCTGCTTCTGAACGAAATAGTTTGTGAATTGAGTATACATTCCGAGGGCGCTCACCTGTAGAGTCCGTTACAATACTCATCACTGCCTTTTGTACCTCTTCCTTACTACCAAATAGTGGAATGGTGTTCTTGTAACTTTTGGACATTTTGGCGCCGTCCGTACCTGGAATCACTCCGACTCCCTCAAGAATCATTTCTTGAGGAGCAGTGAAGGTGTCTCCGTAAGCGAGATTAAATTTATTAGCAGCCTCTCTAGTGTATTCAACGTGTTGTTTTTGGTCTTGCCCCACCGGCACCACTTCGGTGTCATACAAAAGAATGTCAGCCGCCATCAACATTGGGTAATTGAATAGGCCGGCGTTTGCTTCTAACCCTTTAGCCACCTTGTCCTTATAGGCATGTGCTAATTCTAGAAATGGAACGGTGACCAAGCACTCAAATATCCAAGCCAGCTCTGTATGTTCTGGTACATCAGATTGTTTAAAGATTATTGCCTCATTAGGGTCAACCCCCGCTGCCAAGTAGTCTCTAACCACATCCTTAGTGTTTTGTCGCAGTAAAGAAGGCTCCTTAATGGTAGTTAAGGCATGATAGTCCACAACCATTAAATGGCTGTCGTAATCCTTATATAAGTCAACAAAAGGCTTCAGTGCCCCAAAATAATTGCCTAAGTGGAGTGCACCAGATGGTTGCAATCCGGTCAAGAGTCGCTTTTTCATCCTGAAATACTAGCAGAAATAGGTGGAAACACGAAATGCCTTGCATAGATTGTTTAAAAATGGATGCAGATGTGCTAGTTGGAAGAATTTTAGTGACGGAGCCTTAGATAAACTAAGGTGATAGAGCTAAAATTCTGAAACTAGTGCAGACGCGCCATTTTTAAACAATCTAAGCCCACTTTGCTTCAATGCCGTTGAGTGGCATCACAAAGGTAAAAGTGGAACCTTTATTTTCTCCTGGTGAAGTTACGGTAATATCGCCCCCCATCCCCCTAGCCATCGTGCGAGCTATGTAGAGACCGAGTCCTGTACCGGTCACGTTTATTTCATTAGCGTTCTTGGCACGCTCAAATTTCTGGAAAAGAGTTTTTAGGTTCTCTGGCGAGATACCGATACCATGGTCAGTCACGTCAACATAGGCTGTCTTTGTTTGTAAATCTTTTCTAACAACCACTGTTATAGTGCCTGTCTCCTTTGTGTACTTAAGTGCGTTATCTATAAGGTTTTGTACTATTTGTCTAGACTTACCAATATCAAGTTTTACTGCAGCACTGCCTTCAATGTTAGGCTTAAATTCAAGAGTAATACCTTTTTTAGCCGCTACTGGTAATAGTTCAACCACCACTTCCTCTGCTAATTTTTTAAGGTCGTAATCGGCAATCTCGTATTTCATATTACCGGCTTCGATACGTGACACATTGAGGTAATCTTCAATTGAGAGTGCCATATGACGTGAAGCGTCTGATACGTGTGTCAGAACTTCTTTAACCTTTGGACTGACTTCGCCGTAAGATCCTTCAATAATCATCGAAATGTATCCACGTACGGAAGTCAGAGGACTTCTTAGCTGATGTGATGCTATCGATACGAATTCAGACTTCATTTTATCTAGCCGTTCTAGACGCATGTTAACTCCAGCTAGTTCGGTGGCCAGTCTCTGTGCTAGTTGTTTTTGTTGAATCTCGTTCTTAGTACTCCTAACTAATAAGGTACCGAGTATTAATACCAGGACAAAAGTAATTACTGATACTACTCGAACCGTGTCCAGACTTTGAAGAAAAATAATACTAAAGGTAAGTATTGCCAAGGCTACTAGAAGTAGTTGTGAAGTGACTATGTTCGTTTTAAAAGCATTAAATTGAGTAATCAAGGCAGCAATGATGGCAACCATAACTGGCATACCAAATATTCCATATTGTCCTATTGTCCAATTCTCGAAGAAGCTTCCGGCTATATTACCGAATGAGAAGATGCCGAGAAAAAGTATGATAGCGATGGTAGTAAATATTGAAAGATTACGCTTTTTCCCTTCGTCAGCAGTGGTTAATAGATAGATAACCAGCCTAGCCACAATTGCCAAAGCAATAATTAGTTGAACAAAATAACTATAGAACACCAATGGCCCCTCTGTAACCTCCCTCCAACAATTTGTTAAGTTGAAGTTCTCAATCATCAAAGAAGTCTGTGTGAATAAAATTATTGGCAATATAAGTACCACAAAAGGTATTAGCCAACTTAAAGGAAGAGGTTTTTCATATAGTACATTGTGAGAAAACGCAAAGGCAGTTAAATAAATGATTGGCTCCAAAAGAATAAGGACAGACCAAACAAACATAATTGTCTGAGGTGAATCATTGGCCCATAGTATTAAGTCACCGAAAGTCCATATTGAAAATAAAAGTACAGTCAAAAAGAACAGTTGATTCTGCTTACGTTTTCTGTCATTGAAATAAATTATGAACGCTAACGGTAAGGCCAATAGTACCGGTAAGATGTGTGAGTAATAGATCAGCGGGTCAAAGACGTTTTCAGAAATAATCAACCAAGACGTAGGTGCCCACTCACAAAATGTTGCATAGTCTACTAGTGGAGGAACCATAGCTTTATTATTACACAGCGTTGGCGTACTCCCTTTGTAAAAATTGTGGAATGTATGGCATATAACTCAAGTATGTTTGTCTTGGCAAAGAGTGAATAGATCGAATTATCTTTCTACAATTTTTTGCGCCACATTTACATACACCGGGTAGTCTCCAAAACCTGTCTCCTTCAGTGATACTGTAATCAATTGTTATATGCTCATTCTCCTTAATGGGTTTTAAGGCGACAATATTCACTGAACCTTTTATGGCACAGTTTGGGTCACAGGAGTGATTAAGATATAAGAGCGGGTTATCATCCTTTGGATCTATCCAAAGTTCCCTATCTAATCCTATAGCGTTCGGAAGTTCTACCGAATCTTCGGGGCCACTGATTTTTAAAGGGACTTTCTTTCCTTTAATTATAAAAATAGTTTCCCCCTTGTTAATATTCTTTTTAGCAAATAGTCCATACCCCAGACCGACCCGGACATCTTCTGCTGATGCGGCGTAGACTTTTTTATTTTTAATTTTAGAGATCTTCTTCGGTAAATTCTGAGAGGGGTTTCGTTTCATAAGAAAAGTCATCTTCTATGATGTAGCGATTGTAAGTTACTGCCACAGACAAAAGAATACAAAAAACTAGTATGATGATTAAAATTTGATTGATAGTGGTAGACATAATCAACGTAGTCATCTTAGCATCAAATAGTTTTGCTTCAGCTGCTTTTCAACAGCATAATCCTACTGTTACATTTCACTAGTTATTACAGCACCCACTGCTAAGGCGAGTGAAACAAGTTGCCAATTGGTTGGCACTTCACCATACCGAAACCAGCCAAGAGCATAAAGACCAATGAGTGTCATCGCTGCATATATAACACCGACTTGGGCTAGAGACTTGCCTTGCATGATGTATGCCCACAAAGGTGCGGTAAGGGCGTATAAGCACGCCCCCGCTAGCACCATATATGATATGGTCTGACCGCTCTCAGCGGCTTGCTTAAGTAGGTCATCACCCCACAGTAATAATGAAACGGCCAAGATTACTGCAACCCAAATCATAGGAATCCTCTTATATTATAAACATTACCGCTAGCGGTAACACAAACCAAAGGAAAGCCAGCTCCTCTGTCAGTAAGGATTCTGGAATTGGTGTACCAATGTCAATGATTTCTCCGACCGGCAAATAGTGGAGAAAAAGCGTCATCACTAATATCATAGCGGCGAAAGCAAAAAGAATTTTTTTGCCTAATGATTCGAATGTGCCCTCTAGGTATTCTCGTGGCATCAGACGGGAAAAGAGTATGGTTCCAAGAACAGATAGCGTCACAAAGATTGCTACCGATATTATCGCTTCACTCTTATCGGAACCAGCTTGTTCTATCAAGCTGTTAGTAAAAGGAAAGAAGGAATGCAAAAACAAACCAAAATACATGCCCATCATTACATTGATGAGACTTTGCCGTCCCTTAAGCATTGCATATCCGAGCGCAATAGCAAAACTGGCTAACAAGAGTATCCATCCTTGAATGAATGAAAGGACATCAGCAAATTCCATATGAAAATTGTAGCACCACACTCAAGTCAGGAAGTAGTCCGGAGTTAATAAGTTTTATTGTCATATAAACAAAGTGCGGACCAAAAGGCCCGCACTTTGTTGCTAAAAACTCAAAACCTCTATATCCCCTCTCCTTTTAATTCCTCAATCAATTTTTTGGCATTTCGGGAAAGCTTGGTCGGCAATTCAATATCAATCTTCACCAAGAAGTCACCGCGGCGATTGCCGACCGGTACCCCTTTTTCCTTAATTCGGAGCACTTCACCGTGTTGAACACTTGCTGGGACACTGATAGTTACAGGACCATCAAGTGTCTCAATTTTATACTCTGCGCCGAGTAGCGCGTCTGTTAGTTTAACTGGGAGTGTTTGATAAAGGTTATTACCCTCACGCTTTATATGTTTATCTGGTTGAACATGAATCTTAATGTACAGGTCTCCAGGTATAGCACCTTGGAGTGCCTCACCTTGTCCCACCATTCTGATTACCTCACCGTCACTGATACCAGCAGGCACTTTAATTTTTATCTCAACCGGTGATCTCTTAACCCCAGTTCCAGCACAACTAGCACATTTTTCTTTTGGCACTTCACCTCGACCCTTACATTCTGCACACTCCCTCACAGTGGTGAAGCTACCAAGTACACTTTGTCTAGACTCTCTAACTTTCCCTTGCCCATTACATACTTTGCAAGTGGTCATTTCAGTACCAACCTTAGCACCAGTACCTTCACAGGTCTCGCAAACATTGTGTTTATTTAAGACCACTGTTCGTTCAGTACCAAAGACCGCTTCACGGAAAGGTAGCTCAATGTCTATAGATACATCGTTGCCACGCTTTTGTCGTCTGGCGCCGAAACCACCCCCAAAGACATCTCCAAAGTTTTCGAAAATGTCTCCAATATCAAATTCCATTCCATTGAATCCGCCGGCTTGTGACCAGTTAAATCCTCCAAAGCCTTGGTTTCCTCCACCTCCGCCGCCACCGTTAAAGGCTCGGCCGTAGGTATCATATTCAGCCCGCTTCTTGTCGTCAGCAAGTACTGAATATGCCTCACTTACCTCTTTAAACTTAGCTTCATCCCCTGTCTTTTTGTCGGGATGATACTGAGCAGCTAGCTTACGGAAAGCCTTCTTGATCTCATCTTTTGTGGCCTTTTTTTCAATGCCAAGAATTTGATAGTAGTCTTTCATTTTAAGATTAGAGATTTAGCGTCCCGACATTCTAATAGAATGTCTCCTACCACCTTATACGATGATTCTACTCCTTTTTGTCAGTATTGTCCCCAGCTGGTTCCTCGCTCTGTTCCCCAGCTGGTTTTTCTGGTTGTGCTTCAGAGCTTTGCTGTTGCAAGAGTTCACCAATCTTAGATAGCTCTGCTGATAGTTCTTGAGTTTTTGTTTCTATATCAGCTACCGCATCTTTATCCTTAACCTCTTGCACTTCCTTTATTTTTGCTTCAATAGAAGTCTTCAAGTCAGCCGGAACTTTCTCTACATAGTCACGAAGTGACTTTTCGGCAGTGTACACAGTCTGGTCGGCTAGGTTTCGAGCTTCAACCAACTTCTTCTTGCTCTCGTCATCAGCCTGGTGGGCCTCGGCGTCCTTTTTCATTCTTTCGATATCCTCAGGTGTGAGGCCAGAGCTAGCTTCGATACGGATAGACTGCTCCTTTCCAGTTGCCTTGTCTTTTGCAGTTACTTTTAATACACCGTTTGAGTCAACATCGAAGGCCACTTCGATTTGTGGTACTCCTCTCGGCGCTGGTGGAATTCCGTCTAGAATAAAGCGACCGAGCGACTTGTTGTCGCTTGCTAATGCTCGCTCTCCTTGCACGATGTGAATCTCAGTTGTGGTCTGATTATCAGCTGCAGTAGAGAAGATCTGTGACTTCTGAGTTGGAATATGGGAGTTCTTCTCAATTAACTTTGTGTTTACTCCACCCATAGTTTCAATACCGAGGGATAGTGGAATAACGTCCACCAAAGTAATGTCTTGAACATCTCCTTGGAAGATACCAGCCTGAATAGCCGCACCGAGCGCTACCACTTCGTCAGGGTTAATAGATTTGTTTGGCTCTTTGCCAAAGTATTCCTTTACCTTATCAACAATCTTTGGCATACGAGTCTGTCCACCAACCATGATGATTTCATCAATCTCTTCTTTCTTAAATGGTGAGGCTTCAAGGGCACGCTTAGTGATTTCCATCGCCCGGTCAATGAACTCATTGGCGATTTCATCAAGCTTAGCGCGTGTGAGCTTCAAAAGCATGTGCTTAGGCCCTTCCGAACCTGAAGTGATGAACGGAATATTAATTTCAGTCTCTAGTGAAGACGATAGCTCAAGTTTTGCCTTTTCAGCTGCCTCGTCGAGACGTTGCAAAGCGAGTTTGTCAGAGCTGAGGTCAATTCCCTCACTCTTCTTAAACTCAGCAATCAACCAGCGAACAATTTCCTGATCAATGTCACGTCCACCCATATGAGCATCTCCGTCAGTAGACTTCACTTCTACTACGTCGTCACCAACCTCCAGTACTGTGACATCGAAAGTACCACCTCCGAAGTCAAAAACCACTAGCTTTTCATCCTTCTTCTTATTAAATCCGTAGGCAAGTGCGGCAGCGGTTGGCTCATTGATGATACGCTTCACCTCAAGTCCAGCAATCTTTCCAGCATCTTGAGTAGCCTTTCTTTGTGCGTCATTAAAGTAGGCTGGAACAGTAATAACTGCTTCAGTTACCTTTTCACCAAGTCTAGCTTCAGCGTCGGCCTTTAGCTTACCTAGAATCATCGCTGAAACCTCTTCTGGACGATAGTCCTTCTCAGCCATTTTGACCTGCACCCCACCATCAGGCCCCTCCTTTACTTCATACGGCACGATGGCTTTGTCCTTCTGGACAGCTTCCTCTTTGAAAGCGTGTCCCATGAAGCGCTTGATACCATAGATAGTATTAAACGGGTTTGTGACAGCCTGACGCTTAGCAATCTGACCCACCAAACGCTCATTGGTTTTAGATATAGCAACAATTGATGGAGTGGTACGTCCACCTTCTGCGTTTTCAATTATTTTTGGCTCACCTGCCTCAATAAAGGCTACGGCTGAGTTAGTTGTTCCAAGGTCAATACCAATTATTTTAGCCATATATAGTTCTTAGTTATTAGTACTTAGCTCTTAGTAAAGATTTCTTTTATTCCACAGTAACTTTGGCGTGGCGTATTATCTTATCTCCCATTTTATATCCTTTCAGTACCACATCCTTCACTACGCTTCCGTTACCGTTATCTGCCAAAGCCTCGTGTAGATTTGGATCAAACTCATCTCCAGTTTTTCCAAACCCTACTGCACCATAATTCCTCAATATGGATGAAAGTTGCAGGTAAATGCCTTGAAGTCCCTTTTTAAGGTTCTCAGGCGCTGTTTCAAAAGCAGGATCTTGCAAGGCCATATCGAAACTATCACAAAGCGGAAGAATATCCTCAATGAGTCCAGCAGTCATTCTGGCACGGTCATTAACTTTCTCTTCATCAAGCCTACGACGCGCGTTCAAGAAGTCCGCCTTGGCTCTTTGAAGCTCTTCAAGCGCTGACATTTTATCTTTCTCTGCTAATTTCAGTTTCTCTCGGAGTCGTTTCAGTTTGTCAGCACTGTTTTCTTCCTCAATCTCTAATGATTCGTCTTCGATATCATCTTCGTCCTCCATTTCAAGCTCCAAATCTTCATTTTCATTCCGTAACATCACCATACATTTAACATTATAACTGGAGTGAGAGTGGTTGTCAAAATGCACTACTTAGTCACATACTTGATGCCTGACTCAGTCCATTTTTTTAGAACGTAATCTAAATACCCGTCTATTAAAACAGGTGGACACATTTCTGAAAGTTCCAAGCCGGCGCTTGTAAATAAACAGTTGCCGATAGGTAGCCTGAATTCGTTTACATTCTTATTTGCTTTCGACAACTTCAGTTCAAATTTGTTACCTAAGTAACTTACATCACATTGCTCTTCTGTAGAGACATTCTTGAAGCCAAAAGCACCATCAAATTTTATTAAACCAATTGAATCTAAGTGTAACAAAGTTCCGAAGTCCACACCATTATCGTTGTACAATTTTTCCTTGGAATCAAACACTAATGGTGCCGGTCCATTAACGTCCCAAATGAAGTTACAGAGTGATGAAAACATGTCTGCATCACTTTTGTCCAAAGTTGCTAGTAGTTGAATGGTGCGCTTACTATACGAACCTGGATAATTCGCTTCTCCAGCCAACACTCGGGACCATAGCTCTTGCATCTGGTCATTAGAAATAAGTCTCGCTTTATCGAAAAATGCAACGAGCCAGTCTTTCTCAATTTTTTCAGGGCTTGCTTCCTGAGTAAGTAACGGCAGTGCCTTGATTGTTACAGATTCAATATTCTTTTGTCTTTCTGACTCTTCGGTAATCATTCTAGATAGTGCTCTTTGTTCAAGTTCTGTAGCTTCTATTGTAGCTTCTGTTTGTGCACGAGTACGCACTTTTGTGGCGTATGCTTCTGCATCAGCAATTCTTTTGATCTGACCAGGCCGAAATACTCCTCCCACAGCATCAGAAACACGATTCACTAAAGTAGTTGCTGTGTCTGCAAACTTGCCGAGGTTTATTAATGATATTTCGTTCTTCATATTTTGTTTACAAAAGCCGCTCTAAAGAGCGGCTTTTGTGAGATATTAACGTTTTGACCACTGTGGGGCTCGACGTGCTTTGCGAAGTCCAAACTTCTTTCTTTCTACTGAGCGAGGGTCTCGTTTTAGGAAACCTGCCTTCTTAAGTAGACCACGACGATCGGCCTTCTCTAGAAGAAGAGCACGAGCGATACCAAGCTTTACAGCATCTGCCTGTGCAGAAAGACCGCTACCAGACACCTTCACAGTTACAGTGTAATCACCAAGACCAAGGTCTTTAGTTCCCAAAACTGCCATCACTTCGTTGATGTGAGATTGGTGCTTGAAGTACTCCTCAATCTTCTTGTCGTTAATAACAACTGTAGTTGCTTTGGCAGGAGTGAGACGTACACGAGCAGTGGAAGTCTTGCGACGTCCAATACCTTCGTTGTAGCGCTCGCTAGAAGCTGTTGCTTTCTTAGTTGTTTTTGTTTCGGTAGCCATATTATTCGCTGATTACTAGGTTATGCAAAGTTGGTTTGCGAAGTTTGTTCTTCGGTAGCATACCACTGATAGTACGACGCAATACTTCTGCGTAACCAAGACGCTTTCCTAGGTGATCTAGGGTTTCTGAACGAAGTCCTCCTGGGTAACCAGAGTAGCTCTGGTAAGTATTACCCTTTTTGTTCTCAGGAATATCCATCTTTGATGCATTTTCAATCTTCACTGTGACTTCTGCAATCATGTTTTTAGCAAAGTCTGGAGAGTCCTTACCAACTAAAACACTAGCCGCTTCAGTCGCAATGCGACCAAGGCGCTTGCCGGTGGCGTCTATAACGTATTCTCTTTTTTGATTTTCAGTCTCCATATTATACAAATTCAATTACGGCCTCATCACGTCCAGCCAAAGTTCGGCCCATCTTGATGATGCGAGTATAACCTCCCTCTCTATCCTGGTACTTAGGAGCAAGTTCATCAAAGAGCGCCTTGATAACTTCAGCTCTTGGTTCACCCAAGCTTGAGGCTGCCATACGGCGTGAAGCGACTGAGTTCTTCTTACCCATAGTCACCAAACGTTCAGCAAAAGGACGAAGTTCCTTAGCCTTAGCCTCAGTGGTCTTAATCTTACCCTTAACGATAAGGTCAGCAGCCAAACCACGCAAAAGAGCCGTGCGCCCTCGGCGGGTTCTTCCTAGCTTTCTCTTTGTGGATGCGTGCATCATAAACTAAAATTTAACGTTATTCGGCCAATGTTAGACCCATCCCCTTAAGGAGTGAGACAATCTCATCTAGTCCTTTTGGACCAATCCCATCAAGCGAGAGGATATCATCTTTTTTCTTTCTCACAAGCCCTCCGACAGTACGGATGGAAGCTTCCTCAAGAGCAGTCATTGTTCTAGGAGACAAATCTACGTTTTCAATACGAGTCTTTAAAACATCTGGGTCTACCTCAGCGTCACCAGTTGATGTTGATTCAGTAGCAGCTACAGCTGGTTCTTCTGATACATCCTTGAAACCAGTGATAGCCTTGAGCTGATGAATCATAATTTCGATAGACTTCTCTACCGCTTCCTTAGGAGACATAGTACCGTCAGTCTCCACGAAGAATCGTAGACGATTGAAATCAGTACGATCACCCACACGCATGTTCTCTACTTCGTAGTTAACACGTCGAATAGGAGTGAAGACAGCATCCATAGCGATAGCGCCGATGTCTACTTTCTCTTTCTGGTGAACTTCGCGAGGTACGTAGCCTAGACCCTTAGCTACTGTCAATTCAATATCAAGAGTAACTCCCTTACCGGTGATTTCAGCGATAAGCTGGTCAGGGTTTAGAATTTCAATCTGGCTTGGGGCTTCAATATCACCAGCAGTCACAATACCAGCCTTAGAAGACTTCAAACGCATAGTAACTGGCTCTTCAGAGTGAAGAGCGAGACGAATGCGCTTAATATTAAGTAGCATTGTGATTACGTCCTCACGCACACCATCAATAGCATCAAATTCGTGCTTTACACCGTCAATCTTTACGTGAGTAACAGCCGCTCCAGGGAGGGATGAAAGGATGATACGACGAAGACTGTTTCCGAGAGTGTGACCATAGCCCGGATAAAGACCATCGATTTCGTAGATACCCTGATATTCTTCTTCCTTAACAACACGTGGCTTGCTTGGGAGAGTTACATTTGTTTCCAACATAGAGAGTTTTATAAATTGACACTAATAAATTTTCAGCCAAAGGTGCTAGCGGCTGTAGAACTCAAACACCTGTTCAGGATCAAAGAGAGTTTCAGACGGCTCGTAAATCGGACGGGATTCCACCTTTCCTTCGAGCTTCTTTACATCAAACTTCAGCCAGGCGGGAGTGATACCAGTGTGACTCTCATCAAGGGTAACAAAAAGGGCAGATGAGCGACTACCTTCACGGACGGAAACAGTGTCTCCAATTTTTAGTTGGTGAGAAGGAATAGTGAACTTACGACCGTTAACGGTTAGGTGACCATGAGAAGCCATCTGACGAGCTAGACGACGAGTCTTAGCGAGACCTAGACGGTAAGCGACGTTATCGAGTCGTGACTCAAGTCGTGACATTAAAAATTGGATAGGCTCTGCGCTCTTCTCTAGAGACTCATCGACGTACTTACGCAACTGCTTTTCAGTGATACCGTAGGTAAATCGCATCTTCTGCTTTTCAAGCAACTGCCGTTTGAAGTCGCTCATTTGTCCAGGACGGACATTCTTCTTCTTTTGACCGACACGAGCAGCAGACACAGCAAATTTCTGTGTTTGGGTTTTTTCGAATATTGGAGCGCCGAGACGCTTAGCAATTTTAAATTTAGGACCTATTTTCATAACACAATCATTTAATAGTGACTATACGCGACGTGGCTTTTTAGCGCGAGGACCGTTATGGGGCACTGGCGTCATATCAATAATCTTCGTGACCGATACTCCCTTTCCGCTAAAAGCACGGAGGGCAGACTCGCGTCCAGCTCCGATACCGCGAATGATAACCTCAGCATCACGCATCCCCATCTGATTTGCCTTGTCACCGATTATTTCCCCAACTTTTGCTGCGGCAAAAGGCGTAGACTTACGTGACCCCTTGAATCCGATAGCTCCGCTAGAGGCTGCGATAAGACTATTACCCTTAAGATCAGCTAAGGTCAGGATGGTGTTATTAAAGGTAGCCAAGATGTTAAGACGACCAGAAATCACCTTCTTCTTAGGAATACGATTAAGAGCACGGGAAGTTCCCGCTACATCTGATCCCCCACCCTTTTTTATAATTCTTTTCTTACCCATAGGAATTTCGTAAATAAAGTTTCAAACTTCAAAATCTTTAAAACCGGATGTATTCGTGGCCTTTGGAGGAAAAATTAGATGGGAGATGTATATAGACATACATTGACCAGATAATTTTTCCGAAAAGGCTGCGAGGACGTCGGTTTTGGAGATTTTAAGTTTTTTCAAGCTTACGGCGTCCTGATCCCATCGTCTTCTTAACTCCCTTCAATGTTCGTGCATTCGTCTTGGTGCGCTGTCCACGTGCCGGTAAACGCTTTGCATGACGTGAACCACGGTATGAAGCGATATCCTTAAGTCGCTTGATGTCGCTTGATACCTTACGTCTTAATTCTCCTTCGATTGTAAAAGATTCAACCTTTTCACGAACACTGTTTTCTAGCTCCGGTGAAAGATCTGCTGGCTTAATAGAGGCTTCAATCTTGAGCTCCGCCAAGATTTCTTTGGCGCGAACTAGACCAATACCATAAATAGCGGTAAGGCCGTAAGAAAGCTGTTTGTTATCTGGAATGTTTATACCTGAGATTCTCATATGTGTAGTTGAGAGTGGTTAGTTTTCAGTTTTTAGTGTGCAAAGCATTTATTCACTAACAACTGAAAACTAGAAATGATTTATCCTTGTCTCTGCTTATGTCGTGGCTTACGCTTGTTTATGACATAGATGTTCCCACGACGACGCACGATAATGTCGTCTGGACTTCTTTTCTTTATTGAAGATTTTACTTTCATAATTAAATGCGTTTGGTTATTCGACCCTTGCCACCGTATGGTTCAGGCACAATCGCCACCTTGTCCCCAACGAGCACCCTGATGCGAAATTTACGCATCTTTCCGGAGAGATACGTAAGTACCTTTTCGTTGGTGTCATCTAGAACAACCCGAAAAAGCGCATTTGGGAGCGCCTCCTCCACTGTTCCGTAGATGAGGTTTTCTTTTTCTGGTGCCGACATCAAACGGGTGTGAGTTTAGCAAATACTTAGTAAAACGTCAACCCCTACACCAGTTTTGTCGTCGTTATGATTTTACTATTCTTAAGCACCTAGGGTCTTTTTGCTTATGAATTGAGTTTAGAGTTTTACTCTTGGTCTCTAAACGCAAAATTACGTCAAAATTGGTGTCTTAGTCCAGTCCAGCGCCAGTGTTCTGGCGGGTCAGGATGGACTCGAAGGTACTTATTCTGCGGTCAATTCTTCGATTATCTCTATTTCCTCTGGATTGTCTGGGAATGAGCTCTTCCAGAAAGGCTTAATAGTGGCATTTGCCTTCTCAATGGCTGGATAACCGCCGAGCACAGTATTAAGGACCGTCTGTGAGCCTCCTGCGAGGTCACGCTTCAATTGTTCCTGATCATATGTCCAGATAACTTGTGGACGTCCTAGTAATTTGAATGAAAAGGTTTCAGAACCGGAGAAGTTTGTGTCAGCAGCATACTCAAAGGTAAGTGCGGACGGATCAGCAATTTTTACAGACTCATTTTCGTAACCGGGTATTGTCGCGGCAGCAATGAATGCCGCGAAGTCTTCGTTTTTAAACATTGGCGCTCGGAGAATCGCTTTTTCTTTTAGTAAAACTTTATTGTTACCAATATCTTCTCCAGGCAATGCTTGGTAAGTGAAAGTTATTGAAGAGTCATAGAGAATGAAACCGGCTGGACGTTCATTACTTACACGACCCTGTAGAGCCTCACGGAGTTCTGTTCTAAGTGACTCAGTGGCAGCTTGTAATTCGGCATCATCAATAGTGAATTTAGGTCCACGGTGTCCACCAGTGAAGTCACTTTGATTAACTGCATAGATTGAATCATATAACTCAGTAAGATCGCTTTCCTTAAAACCAGGCACCTTGAATTGAGTATTGGCTGCCAAGTTGTACTCTGGTCCAGCTTCATCAGCAAAAACTTGAGCCACTACAGAGCCTGGATTTTCAGAAGTACCACCGGGAACAACTGCAGATTCAGTGATGCGGAAGATTTTCCCGTCCGGAGATTCAAATCGAGTATTCTTTATAAGACGCTCTTCCCCACTGGTCTTCTTGTAGATTGTTATTTCACCAGTAGCCTGCTCTTCTACTTCCTCTTGTCCTGTAGCAGTCACTTCTCGTTCACCTTCTGCCTCGAGTGTAAGCACTTCATAAACCAAGTTAGATTCCGAAAGTTGTGAGTTTGCCTCGAAGACTGCGTTAACGGTCGGTTCTCTCCAGCGCGGGAAAACGGTGACAGTGGTCTGTCCGGTTGCTGCAGCAAAACTAAACACTGCAACGGCCACAACTAAAAGGACCAATGTCCCTGCGATTAGACCTTTTTTATTTGTGCGTCTTTTGTTTTGACTCTCCGGCGCTGCACGGCGAGGCGCAGGGTTCTCATCAACAGTTCGCTCCATCTCTGAAACCTTTTGCGCTGTGGATCTAGCTGGGCGACGTCTTTCCGCCGGCTTTATATCCTGCAAATTCCATTTCTTTTCCATATTATGTGTATTTTAACATATTTAGTGATTCCTCTATATATCTATCCTCATAGAGTTTTTTATGAAAGACAAATGCTGAACAAGCAAGTGGATCGGGGCTTGTACCTGTTGGTAAAAAAAACTCAGTGATAGTACTGTGAACTTGATGCGCCACCCCAGTAGCTGACTTTGAAGCAGTTTCTAATAAAGAAATTAAACTACTTTCAACCAAACTAGTCGAGTGGAGATACATTTTCTTTGGTAGAGATAGTCCATCTCCAGTATTCTTGAAAAGCGTCGTGAGCTCCTGAAGGGATACATTCTTAGTGGCAGTAGAAACTGCCTTAGACCGAGGATTAGTAGGCATTTCTATAGCTAGGTAGGTGCTGCTAACCGGCAAACTATCTCTTAACACCATTAACTCCGTGCCTTTCAGAGTAGAATTTATAAAACATGCTTCAGTTGTGTTTGGTGCTTTTTCCAGTACAGCTCGAAAATAAATAGACATAAAAGAGTCCATATCAATTTCCGCTTTAGGTAAGATCTTATCTCTAAGCTTATTTAGTTCATTTACTATTTTTTTTGATGACAAGGTAATCATTTGGCAAAGCTTTACCTCGGTAGCTGTGCTTTTAAAAGGAAAATGAGTAGGATAACCGTTCACACTGAGTGCTACGGTAGAGTTTGAGAGCATCTCCAAATCTAAATCCTTTGTTAGTAACTGACTTGCGCATGATTTCTTAGCTTCATTGGCAGCTTTTTTCTCCAACTCAGAAAATAATTTTTGAGTCACTTTAAAGGGCTTTGAAGAGGTTACTGAGACAGTACGGGCTACTGTGTATGCAAGTGGTGCAGTTATAGCTACCTGAATCAGGGTCGGTAATTTAGTTATCTCTCTTTTCCTTAAAGCGGCAAAACCAGTATTGCTAAGCTCCATAAAGGCATTTAAAAGAGAAATAGTTAATCTTGATTCTCTACCTTTAGGAGTTTGTGTCGCAGTTATTAACTCTTGGTAGGACCAGACAATTTCTGGTAATGGCTGATCTTCTTTTGAGAGAACTATTCCGATATTTATAACTGAATCAGAGATGTCTAAAACGACACCTAAGGTCTCGCTACTCTTTTCGCGACCTCCAAATAAAAACATCATTTAATTATAAACCTGTTAGGTCATAATTAAATAACCTTGTCTGGATAAAGATGAGTCTAGGTATCGTGGATAATAGACAAACATACACATAAACAGCACGAGTCTTTAGCTCGTGCTGTTTAATACTCTGCGTTTCTCGTCCTTTAGCTGTTTATTCCAATACAGCTTTCACTCGGCGCACTCCGGCAGAAGAAGATTCCTCTTTGGTAATCTTAAAAGTTCCTTTGATGTCTTCCAGTTTTTCTACGTGTGGACCACCACAAAGTTCGCGTGAAAATACTTCACCATCATTTCCAGTAATCGTGTACACCTTTACTTCATCTGGATAGCGGTCCCAGAAACTACCTTCAATGGTAGGGTCGTTTTCAGCAGTGGTTTTTGGCATCATATCAATCCGCACTGGCCCACCGACCTTTATAGCGTTATTTACAAACTCTTCTACTTTGTCTAAGACATCGCGCTCAACTTTGTCAGTATGAGTAAAGTCGAAACGTAGGCGCTCTCCCGTGATGTTACTTCCAGCCTGATGAATTCCGTTCCCCAAGAACTTCCTTAGTCCCGCCAGCATCAAGTGCGTTGCAGTGTGGTACTGCACCACTTTTTCGGAATGGTCAGCCAATCCGCCTTTAAACTTCTGTTCGGCTCCAGCCCGTGACAGGGCTTGATGCCCCTTCATCTTCTGATCGAAGCTGTCTTTATCAATTGTGAGT
The DNA here is from genome assembly GCA_002422025.1 of Patescibacteria group bacterium UBA6201. Taxonomy (GTDB): domain Bacteria; phylum Patescibacteriota; class Minisyncoccia; order Phycocordibacterales; family UBA918; genus OLB19. The sequence continues at coordinate 267,632 of DISV01000005.1, forward strand.
CCTTTATCTTTGGCTAATTCCTCAACGAGTTCATATGGAAAACCATATGTGGTAAACAAAAGGAAAGCATCATCTCCACTCAATTCTCCTTTCATAACCAATTTTTCAAACTCCTTCATTCCCTTTTCCAGAGTTTTTCTAAACTGTTCCTCCTCGCGAGCAATTGCATCCAGAATAGTGTCCTTTTGGTCCTTTATATTGAGGTAATGAGTCTCATAGCTGTGGATAACTGATTTTGCCAATGAAGCGAGTTGACCTGGTGGAATACCGATTCTGTCTGCATATCTAACTGCTCGACGAAGCAAACGGCGTACGAAGTATCCCTGCTGGTCGTTTGATGGAAAGACGCCGTCACCAATCATAAAGGTGGCTCCACGAATATGGTCTGTAACTACTCGGAAAGCCATAGTATCGTCCTCATACTTCCGCCCAGAAAGCTGTTCCATTTCTTTGACCACATCCCACAGTAAATCAACTTTAAATACGTCCGGGTCACCGATTTGTGCTGCGGCAATACGCTCTAGTCCGCCACCGAAATCAACATTACTCTGAGGGAGCTTAGTGAAAGAGCCGTCATCCTGCTTAATGTACTCAATAAAGACGGAGTTACCGATTTCGAGAAACTGACCAGAATCAGAATTTGGATGAGCAGCCTTATCTTTAAACTCCGGATGAGTAGCATGCTCTGGACCAAAGTCATAGAAAACTTCACTGTCTGGTCCACCAATCTCTCCGGCTGGCATATTTTCTGGCTTACCAGATCGGCTCCACCAGTTCTTGGCAGCATCGTAATAGAAAATGCGACCAGCTTGCATACCCACTTCATAACCATCTTCTTCAGAACCAATATGTACGGCCTTGGCCTCAATACCGCGTTCTTTGAATAATTCTTGCCAGATAGTGACTGACTCATCGTCACGGGGAATTCCTAGAGATTCATCACCAGCGAATACAGTCACGTATATCCTAGCTGGGTCTAGGCCAACTTCATCAACCAAAAATGTGAAGAACCAGCGTAGTTGTTCTTTCTTAAAGTAATCACCGAGGGACCAGTTTCCTAACATCTCAAAGAAAGTGGTGTGACGATTATCACCCACTTCTTCTATATCGTTAGCGCGGAAACATTTTTGCGAATCAGCCAAACGAGTTCCTTTTGGATGACTCTCACCCATAAGGTAAGGGATCAATGGTTGCATTCCTGAACCTGTAAACAAGGTGGTTGGGTCGTTTTCCGGGACCAGAGCAGCCGAAGGTATGATGGCGTGCCCTCTCTCCTCCATAAAACGCAAATATTTTTCCCTAATTTCGTTTCCTGACATAATGGCTAATATAACAAATCAATTGAGTTTTAAGAAGTAAAAAGCACCCACTTAAGGATGCTTTTGCATTATGTCGGACGCTACTGCGCCCGACATAAACTCGGTAGGTCACGCAACTGCCGGTATGTCACCTCTCGACAGGATAATATAGTCATTTTTCAGTGACCCTGGGAGTTCTTCTGGCCTGACGATTTCCTCAGGTTGCCGCAGGTCAGGCACCTGCCCATTCAACAAGCGCCGTTTTACGGAGATCTTGTTGCCGGTTCTTTCAAATGTATAAAGGTAGTCTCCCACCCTTACCGAGCGCTTGAAATCCACTGCCATAGCAGTCTCCCCTGTGAACACTTCCGACCTAATTCGGAATTAGGCTCATAAAACCACAAAAAAGATGATGCTGCAAACTGTTACTTGCTGCTCTTGCTCAACGCTTCAAAGCGGTTGATATCAGCCTCAAGTAGGTCTAATCCAAGATGGAAAGTCTCTGGCTTAGTCATATCAATCCCGACTGACTTAAAGATCGCTTCCACTGAGGCACTACCTCCTTGTGAGAGAAAGTGATCTACCTTCTTGGCATAAGTATTATCTGCGTGGTACTTTGCGCGCATGATGCTGCTACCGATTTCTCCAAATGAATATGAGTACTGATAAAAATTCATGCGGTAATGGGGTTTAGAGAAGACAATGAGACCATGCTCAGGAGAGGTATCAATAGCTTTGCCCGTATAGTCGGCAAAGTGCTTAGCTAGAGCAGCAGACATTTCTTGATGGTCCATTCCACCTTCACGCCTAATAGTCTCGTGCATTTCTAGTTCAAATTTGAAGCGAGCGATACACATTATCATCGTGCCAATGCGATCACCTATCATTCCATTTAAAATGGATACGAGTTCTTTTTCATCAACCTTGCTCATCAATCGTTCTAGTGCTAGTGATTCGAAGAATGTACTAGCAGTTTCGGCAGTCAGGGTCGAATAGCCCTCATAAAGTGGTGGTTGTGATTTGCTACGGAAGGAGTGAATGGCGTGTCCCATTTCGTGCGCTAGTGTTCGGAGTGATTCAAGTGAATCGTTATGGTTTAAAAATACCATCGTAGGTTGGTTCACCCCAGAACTACAGAAAGCACCTCCGCCCTTACCGTCTTTTGGCCACACATCAATGTGGCCCTTAGTTAACATCTCATCAAAATATTTACCGTACTCAGGATTAAAATCGTAAAAGGTGTCACGACAAATCTCTATCGCAGTTTCAAATGAAATCTTTGGTTCGTTGCCAACACTTTCGTTACGATCTATATAGGTTAAGTCTCGCTTCAAAATCTTCTTCTTTATAGTGAAGAAACGACGCGAAAGAGCATAACCACGGTCTTCTATAACACTAACTAATGCTTCCAATGTCTTATCGTTACTGTCATAGGCTCGTGTAGTGGCAGAATAAGGCTTCAAGTAACCACGAAGCTCATCATCGGTCTTTTTGTCTAGAACGAGAGCTGTAAGCTCGTTTTCAGCTACTTCGCTAATATCCTCAAGGACAACCTTAATTGCCTTCCACATTTGATGCCTCTCTTTTGTTGGCAATTGCTCAAACTGCATCAAGGCTCCATGAATAGGCATACTCTTACCTTTCCATTTGATACTCTTTTTACTTAAAATCTTTTCAGTTCCATTCACCCAAAGACCACGGGAAGTCAGCGCTTTCAAGTTTAGTATCTTCTCCTCTGGCTCCGATAATTGATACTTTGCGTCATCAAACAAGTCCTTCAAAAACCAATGATATAACTCTGCTTTCTCACTAGAAAGTAGTTCTTTCTGTATTGTCTTAGGAAGTTTTGCCAACTGCAAAGGAAAGAACAATATCCCATTTCCGGCCTTTGTCAGACGATCGGAAAGCTTATTTAGAGTTCTTTCAGCAATAGTGTCCTTAGCATCAAGCTGTTGGCGGTATGAAAAATAATAAATCGGTTTACTACCAGGCAAGGTCTGCATATCCACGTACTCCTTAAGTGCACTCAGCACCGACGTAGAACTTTTTGTCCATCTACCATTTTGGTATTTTTTAGCGAATTTTTGGAACGCAATTTCTGTAGCTACGACGTCTGCTTCGAGACGTGGGTCATTTTCATTCTTGTAAAATAAGCTTTGAAGATCCCATTCTGACTTAACTTTTCCTAATGTTGGTAATTTGTAATCAGTCTTCCAGATTAACTTACTTTTCTTGGATGCGTTTGACATAGATGGGGGTACGTCTCAAAAATATCATCAATAATAGTGTTCCTATAATCTTCACCCTATAGCTCAGTTGATTTCGCCAACTTCATCCCTAAAATTTCGGCATAAAATCGCAAAAGCTCACTCACCAGAGAATACTATGGCTCTCTCGCTTTCGCAATTTTCTACTCAAAATTTTAGAGATTTTGGTTTGGCGATATTTTTGAGACGTGTCCCAAAAAATTCTTGTATTCGGAATAAACGTGGTTGAACTCGGCGATTATATCATTTGTTAATCGACGATTCAGGATGTTAGAGAGATTTTGGTAGCGGAGCGCTCTTTCATCCAGATCTCCAGGAAAGTCCCTCAGGAAGGCCTTTTGATTATCATGATATTCCTCGACAATGGAGCGCATGTTGTGAATTTTGTCCGCAGCAGAAATGACGAGAGCCTCTTCTGGACCAACTTTCAACTGTTCATTGTATGCCTCTTTGCTATCGGCCCAACTTAGTTTTTTACCATCCTTCTCTTTAGGTTCAGTAACGGCCTCCACTATCTTCTTAACCTCGTGCCCAAAGTCCTCTTCCAGTTCTTCTCTAGTATAGTCAGTGTCTTCTAGAGTGTCATGAAGCCAGGCACCCACAATGGTATCTTCATTGTCTGTGTAATCACTGACAATCCAAGCTACTGCCGCCAAGTGCGTTACGTAAGGTAGTGGGACCTTACCGCGCCGTTTCTGACCTTCGTGTAAGATGGCGGCAGCTCGTATGGCTTGTTCTATGCGGTAGGAATACACAATAGTAAGAAGTTAAGGAAGTGAACTTTAGCTGACTTAGGATTGTTCGCGACGTTCTTCTTTTTGTAGCTCCATTTCAACTTGATGTTTGCGTTCGATTAGTTTAGTACCCTCATTTTCAAGCGCTCTCCTTTTTAGTTCTACATTACTTAATTCTTTTGTAATGTCTGATAACTTAGTCTTGATTTTTTCTTCGTCTTTTTGAAAATCCTGAATCTTTCCTTGATTTCGTTCAATCTCAGATTCCAGAGCTTTTAATTTTGCTTTTATTGAGTCGATTGACATACTCTCTTTAAATTTACTTTTTGCTTGCTAAATGTAGGGCTAGTAACTTTTTACCTGAGGCTTCACGATATGGGCAATACTCACAGGTAGGGCCTGATGGTGGAATTTTATCACTTTCTAGCGTCTTCTGTATTGACGATAAAGTAGGTTCTATCCACTCTACATCGGTCGGACAGCTAACTAAAGTAGTTTCAAAGGTTAGCTTATCATCAAAGACATCTTCATCTTTAGAAGCATTAGCGTAAACCAAGTAGCCGGTCGACTCCACTTCAAAGCCGTTTTTCTCTAGCAACCATCGATAAACACCGAGTTGGCGTTGGTATTGCTTTTCCCATGGCGAGTCACCGAGTTTCTCAATTCTATCTGCCTTTGAGGTGGCTTTGTAGTCAACAATAATCAACTTGCCGTCTGGTGTTTGCCACAAATCATCAACTCCACCACATACTGTTAGTCCCGTAGCATCATGCGAGTAACTAACCCCCACAAAAGGATCACGCCATTCATCCATTTGTTTATGATTAAAAGGTACAGCAGAAACACCATACTTCAACATAATTGGGTGCGGTGTACCGTTCTTCCTATGAACATCGAATTCCTTTTTAAACAGTTCATCAACTGCAATGTTGAGATTGAACGAAGGCATACCCGGACGTTTGGTACCTAACTTATTATCAATATAGAAACAGCGAGGACACTCAATAAATAAATCTATTTTGGAACGAGATAATCTCCATTTAGCTCCTCCGTAGTTCCATTCGGCAGAACGGTCAGGGTTGTAGCGTTTTATAAAATCCATAATCACAGTATAAAGTGAAAGAGGTAAAGTTTAAAGTTTAATCCCCAAAACAAAACAACGCAGACCACTGGCCTGCGTTGTTTCTTTACAAACTTATACTTTCAGCACTTTATTCAGCCTGAAAAGTTCCCATTACACCTCCCATTTGCGCGTCGCTAGCTAGACTGAAAACTCCGTCGCCATTTTCAGAGTAGAAAACAATAGCGTAAGTCGATCCGGCCGCAGTAGGGCGCAATAGACTGACTGAAGTAGGGGTGAGTCCCTCTGATTTATTCCAACGTGATACTCCAAGCAAGCCAACTAGTTGACCGTTCTGATATTCACGAACACCAACCCAACCTTCGTTGGTAGGAAAACTAGCGTTAGTGAAAGTAACACGACTACCTGCATCTTGATCAGAAACAGAAATTGAACCATCAGTGACACGGGATGTATCACTAGTTGAACTGTTTTTATCCCCTGACATAGAGACATCACTATTAGCTTCTGCATTGACATCATTGTCTGTGTCCACCACTTCACCGGCCTCAACTTCATCATTTTCATCAATTTTATCATTGGCAGGACTTGGGTTCACAAAGATAAACACCAACAATCCACCAACCAAGAGTCCAGCAATAAAGGCAACAATAGTCTTCTTACTTTCCTCAGTCACTTTGTTTTCTTCAGTCATATTAAATCTTACGGTAATAATGGTTAATTATAAGCATTTTATGTGACTGGTGAAAGTTGACGGGCTTCAAAAATCAATGCCTCCATTTTCGAGGCAGGTAACTTTAATTGATTTAATACCGCTGGATCACTGACCAAATCCTCGCAAAGAACGATATTTTGGGCCAGTAACTGTTGTTTTTGAGAGGCTGAGAGACTCTGCAGTACAGTGATTGGATAAAGCTTATATTCATCAATCATCTCATAGAGATTACCTTTTTTGGGAAAATCCCAGCTTAAGAGTTCAACTCCCACACAGGCAGCATATTTTGTAGCAGCCTGGGTAAACTTTGTGTTGGTGATTAACTTAAGGTTTTTTACCCCACAGATGTCAGCATTACAGATTTTTTGATCAGACAAGTCTAACAACCTAGCGTACGAATACATAGCAACCTGGAGATCAGATTTCAGTCCTGGACGTGCATGAAATTTAGCCTCTGCAACAAATGAGTGGTCTGCCTTAAATGCAGCAACATCTATTTCGTGTACGGCGCACTTACCTTTTATGGTGATTCCGGTTCTGGTCTGATATCCCTGCTTTTTATAAAGTCGAGCTAAAAACGTTTCAAACGGGAAACCAGTGGGGCCAAGACCAAAGAGCGCACGACGGAGTGCATAGCGAGCCGTTACAGACGCCTCAGCACCTCGTAAGAGCGAGAACGCGTGACGATAAATATCTTGGGTTTTTATACCATCATGTGCAGTCGCTTCTATCTGCTTCACTATTTCTTCTATTTCTTGCTTCGGTGCACCAGAATTTTTAAGTGAGTTTCGTAATTTACTAGGCCTAAATTCTTCTACAGTACCGTCGGCTTTTGTGACTAACATAATGACTCAAGTGTACCGCATTGATAGTGATAATGTACATGACGTAGCTGTAGAAACACTACAGTGCGCGAGTACATTTAATTTAAATTGACATTTTTAAAAAATATGGAACTATTGCCATAGATTTCAACCAAAAACCCCGCGGGAGGTATTATGAAGACTTACAAGACTATCGTGGCTGTTGTCGATTCGAATCAATCGCTGAAGGCTGATTTGGCCTTTACAAAGGACTTCCCTGAGCTTGTTGCCGATGAGCTTAAGGAGGCCGAATCGGCACTTCTTAAAGAGACCAGCTGCACACAAGACAAACACCTGCTTCTCAAGTATCGTTGGCTTCGCCGTCAACAAAACAAAATACGAGAAGCTTAACTTTATTGAATGGCCTCGCAGTAATAATCTGCGAGGTTTTTTTATTTATATTAACTATCCACCAACCTACCCAATCACTCCACCCCCAATACATTCGTCTCCTTGATACAAGACGCAAGACTGTCCAGCTGGTGGCTTTTCTACCTCGACTTCTGGATAGACCACAATCTCATCTCCCTCCAAAGCTAACTTGGCAATAAATGGCTCCTGGCGATAGCGGCTCATTGCTGAAACTGTTGCATCAAACTTAGGTGGCTCAGCTGTCCAACTAACAGACTCTAGGTAGATATGAGAACCAGGAACAACTACTGGTGGAGCAGTGTCTACTATCACTGTGTTACTCTCCATATCTTTAGCAACCACAAAGTGCGGAGCACTGGCGGTACTTTTATTGTCGATGATAAAGCCGTGTCGTTGTCCGAGAGTATAAACGAGTGCTCCTTTGTGAGTTCCGATTCTATTGCCATGAATGTCTAATACTGGCCCTGATGAAAGTTCTGTGTAGTGTGATAAGAAATGAGGTATGTCGATGTGTCCTAGGAAGCAAACTCCCTGGCTGTCCTTCTTCACTGCTGTAGGTAGACCAGCCTTTTCAGCTTCTTTCCTGATGTCTTCTTTATTTGTGTCCCCAATCGGTAGAAGAAGATGACTAAGTTCATTTTGGGTCAATGTCCAAAGAAAGTATGATTGATCTTTATTTCTGTCGACACCTTTATATAATCTAAAAACACCCTCATCTTCCATCACTCTCGCATAGTGTCCTGTCGCTATATAGTCTGCACCATTTCGAAGTGCAAATCGTAAGAATGCACCAAATTTCACGTACCGATTACACATCACGTCTGGATTTGGAACGCGACCAGCTTGATACTCACGTACAAAATATTCACCGACGTCACGTCTGTAGTCTTCTTCGGCATCGCAGGTCAAAAACGGTATACCCAAGTGTGCAGCGACCCGCATAGCGTCAAGACGCTCCTCTTCCCAATTACATTCCAACCAATCCGGATGCCAGACTTTTATAAAAACCCCAACTACTTTGTAGCCTTGTTTCAAAAGTCGAAAAGCTGCTACTGACGAATCAACCCCACCAGAGAGACCGACAAAAACTGTTTTATTTTTCATAGTATGTAAATAGTATAAAGGGGATACGAGTATATAGGGAATTATATATAGAGACGACGACAAGAACTACGAACTTACCGTCTTCTTATACTACATACTAAATACTATCGTAGATACTTTACAATATTTTGCTTGTGTTCATCAAAGGTTTCTGCGTAGTGGAAGACGCCATCTTCGTCGGTTAAATAATATAGGTAGTCGCTAGGGGTCGGACTAAGTACCGCCATAATGGCGGTCAAACCAGGGTTACCAATTGGAGTCGGTGGAAGTCCACCGTATCGATAAGTATTATATGGCGAATCAATTTCTAGATCCTCTGCTGTCAGTGTACCGAGCGGTCGATTAAGCACGTATTCTAAGGAGGCGTCAGTCTGTAGTCTCATTCCTTCTGCCAAACGATTTTGCAAAATTCCCGAAACCATTTTCATTGATTCCTCAGTGTTGGCTTCTCGCTCTAAGAGAGACGCCACTTTTATTACGCCATCTGTGCCTAATGGATGGGTTTCTAAGCTGGTCGCTAGGTTAAGTGTTTTCTCAGTAAATGTTTCCTGCAATAACATTCCAAACTCCTCAGCAGTAAAATCGGCTGGAACGTAATAAGTGTCAGGAAATAGATAACCTTCTAAATTGGTATTTTGAGCCAAAAATTCCTCAGAATTAAAGTCAGGTAAACTTCGTGATGCAATATCAGCAAACTCTTTTATAGTAAAACCTTCTGGCAAAGTAACCGCTGCTAAGTTACTTGTAGCTCCAGACTCAGTAATTCGACTAGCCACCTCTAATAAACTAAGTGGTCTATCAAAAATAAAGGTCCCAGCTTGGACAGTACTAGGATCATGTCGGAGTTGTAAAGCAATATACAAGAGACTGTTCGAGCGCACTACATTTCGTTCATCTAGTACGATAGCAATCTCTGAAGCAGACAGCCCACGCGGAATCACCACCGATTGGTTCACCGGAAAATCCTGAGGTGGACGGATTTGCCACCAAAGGAGTAAGGAAGCTAGAGATACTCCAAGGAGAGTAAACCCACCTAACCAGAGCCAAACTAGCCGTCGAGGCTTTTGTACATTAAAAGTTTCAAACATAGGCTATTCAGACAAACTACCAATCGGCAAGTTTGCTGGCGGTTCTCCACGCGTAGACGGAACTCGGTCAAGTGTAGGAGTAAGAGCCACCTTTCCAGGCAGATGGAAAATTGTAGCCAACTCTTCAGCAGTAAAGATTTTGTATCCGTCTCCTCCACTTTTTGGATAATAGAGACGCCTTCTATATTCAATCAATTCTTGAGTTTTTAGTGACTTCAATTCCTTCTTCTTACCACCTGGGATAATGTTCTTATAGTCAAAGTCAGTACGCCACCGTACTCCGATACCATTACGTCCAATTATGTCGTACTGGCTGAATGAGCGAATCATTGGATTAATGAAATCGCCATTGAATTTACCTTTTTTAGTCACATAAATCCAACGGATGGCTGTCTCATAGGCGTATTTGCCAATATTTCTTTCTATAGCGGCAATAGTGTCGTTCTCACCCATCGTTAACATCGCCATCTGACCACGATCATCATCATCTCCACCTTGATCACCCTTCATACCAAGCGGTGTCTTCTTTTTCGGATCGCGGTTCATTATTTCATTAATCTTCTTCTCAGCACCTTTTGTCCAGTCAGGACCTTCACCAATAGTCATTTGGCCGTTTTGAAAACTGTCGGGCCGGAATGAACGAGCGACAATTTGCACAAAAACTCTCTCGTAGGGTTTTGCACTAGCTAGTACCTCAATCATTGGAGTAATTGGATCTATCTTTTCTTCCTCCTTCGGCATTTTATCTAACCCAAAGTCTATATAGGTCTTGATAGGCATAACTCCATCCTTTTTCTTTCCCATATGAAAGGCCATTATCTCGTAGTCTTGAGACTCAAAATCAACTGGTATTTCAGCGGCATAATCTACGGATTCTTCAATCACTTCAATACCTGGATACTGAGCATAAATATTGGCCTCAAAAGCATCCTTGGATTTTTTAGTTGGAACGTTTACATAAAATCTCACCTCCCCACCGATAGAAACGATTTCAAAACAAAATGGCAGAGGTCTTTTACCATCTAGATAGGTCTGCATGAGGTTGTCAGGATTCGCTGTGTTGTGAATCTGAGAGAAAACAAACTCCATCGCTTCTGGAGATTTGAAAACTTCCGGCGGCAGACGAAGACGAAGAGTAGTTCTGCCTTGACTTAAAGAAAAGGCAGCCCCGACCATGTCCATCCATTTATTGTAAAATATATAAAGTAAGATGGCTGGCAACCAAATCGGCGTAAGAGCAAAAAAGACTGAGATTACTTGTCCAGTCGACACCCCGAACACAAATAGTCCAATCACTAAAAGTAAAAATGAGATAAAGGCAGCCGCTGGGCCATAATCAAAATCCTGTCCCGTTATCCAATTCAGAGTCGACTTGGCTCCAGGTACATGATTCTCGTAAAATTCTTTTCCAAACACAGACTAAGTATAGAGTTAAAAGTGTAAAGTTTAAAGTCATGTAAGTGGAGCAAATATAGAAAAGGGCGTCCCTATCTAAGGACGCCCTTTTCTTTTGCTTTCAGTGTGTTTTATTCTGTCACTAGCGCATAGGCACCATTCGGGAGTTTTTTAAAAAGATTTGTGTCTTGGAGATTAACCACAATGGTGTTGTCTTTAACGTATCGTTCTTTTCGAACTTTATCGATAATTTCTTCACGAGTTAGTGGACCATGCTTTTCAATAATATCTCGGAGCACATCCTTCACCACACCTGCAGAGTAACCCCATTCAGAGAGCGCATAAAGCCCCCGACCAACTAATACGAAACGCTTATCCTTAATGAGCTCGTTGTGAGTAGTAGCGATATGAGCCTTGCGATGGAAGAGTTCTTCAATTGCCTTTGCTACCTCACGGAAGTGCATTGGAGAACCGTGACGCTTCACTACCAAGTATGCATAGTCACGTATTCCCTTCACTTTTACGTTCGGGCTACTAGTATGACCCCACTCTCCAAGCGGGTTTCTAGAAATGTCCTTAGAAATCATCAACCAGCGCTTCAAGATATCTTCATCGTGCTTATCAGCAATATCTATAAGTTGATCACGGAAACGTGAAAGAATTTCTTCTTCAGTCACTAGTTGATCACGGTCTAGTGATTCGTGCACATTCCTAAGGGCCTTCTCTACTGACTCTGCTATTTTCTTTTCAGTATACCAACGGTGTTGGTAAGAGCTATTTTCTTTAGCACGGTAAAAAGGATCACCAACTACAAGAAGGAAATAAATATGATTACGACTAGACTGGTCACTTGAAAGAAGATCTAGCAGGTGATCTTCAGCAATAACTCCACCTCCAAGCTCAGAGATGAGTGTATGGAGCTCCTCAAAAATCGGCTTATATTCTTGATAAGTGTCAGACTTTTGAATGGAATTGATTCCATAGCCTTCAATCTGGCGCACGCGCTCACGGGTAATACCGTAGGCCTGCCCAATCGATTCGAGAGTAAAAGCTTCAGCATCCGCGCCTAATCCGTAACGCTTTTCCAGCACATCGCGAGCGCGATCAGGCAATGCGGCCAGAAGTTTTTTAGTGATCTGCTTTGGCTTAAATGTGATCATACTCGTATACAATTCCAAAATCTATTGTTAATTTCACCACAAGAGTACTTCCATTTTTATAGTCGGCTAACGCCTCCTTTAAAATTAGGTCGCACCACAATCAATCGTTGGATATTACCACTTGCTTTTAAATAAGTCAAACCTATGGTTTGACGATAAAGTTAATGATACGTCCAGGTACATAAACCACCTTAACAACTTCTACTCCTACTAAATACTTTGCTACCTCAGGTACCGCTTTAGCTAAGGTAATAGCTTCATCTTCGCTAGCCTCTACTGACAAAGTAACTGCACCGCGTGCTTTTCCGTTGATCTGAATACCCATAGTAACCTCGTCATCTCGAGCTAAATTTTCATCAGCTTTAGGGTAAGTTTCCAGGTGAATAGAACTAGTATTTCCTAAATTAGACCACAACTCTTCAGTCAAGTGTGGTGCAAATGGTGCCAGGAGTTTAAGGAAGGATTCGTAGCTCATACGGGAAAGACCGCCTTTTTCAACACCATTTACATAAATCATCATGGCACTCACAGCCGTATTGAACTTAAACTCTTCAATGTCTCCACTCACCTTTTTAATGGTTTTATTTAAGAGACGAAGCATATCATCAGATTCAACTTCTACGATGTGATCTGACAAACCACTCACCCGTTCGACGAATCGTTGAGCACCCACCAAACCATTAGTACTCCACGCTACTGTATTCTCAAATGGTCCCATAAACATTTCGTAAACACGAAGTGTGTCAGCACCGTTTTGTTTAACGATGTCGTCTGGATTAATAACATTACCCCAACGCTTAGACATCTTTCGTCCGTCTTCGGCGAGGATGAAGCCTAGAAACTCCAAGCGCATAAAAGGTTCGATTGTATGTACGACGTCGATATCGTAAAGGAATTTATGCCAAAAACGAGCATAAATAAGATGACGGACAGCATGATCACCACCAACATAAACATCAACTGGTGACCACTTATTTTCTTTAGCGGAATCAATTAATGCGTCGGCGTTCTGAGGGTCAATGAAACGAAGATAGTACCAAGAAGAACCTGCCCACTGAGGCATAGTGTTTGTTTCTCTCTTTCCTTTACCGCCACACTTTGGACAGTCAACATTTACCCACTCATCGATGTTAGCAAGTGGCGATTCACCAGTTCCAGTCGGCTCATAATGCTCAACTTGAGGCAAAGTGACAGGTAACTGATTCTCGGGTACTGGCACTACCCCACACTTTTCACAGTGAATCACCGGGATTGGCTCTCCCCAGTATCGTTGGCGTGAGAAGACCCAGTCATTGAGGCGATAGGTAGAGGTCATTTGTCCACCTACTTTGTCTACAATCGCCTTACCTGCATCCTTAGAGTCCATGCCATCAAATTCACCAGAATTAACAACTTTTCCAGTCCCTACATATGGTTTCTTTGATTCACCTCCACTGATTACCTCTACTGTTGGTAGATCAAACTTTAAGGCAAACTCACTATCTCGCTCATCGTGAGCTGGTACTGCCATTATCGCTCCAGTTCCGTAACTAGCTAAGACGTAATCAGCAACAAAAACTGGAATCTTCTCACCATTTGCCGGATTGATAGCTTTTATTCCCTTTAACTCAACACCAGTTTTTTCCTTTTCTGCATTAGTACGATCTATCTCGGTCTTCTGTGCAGCCGTCTTCACATACAGAGAGACTTCTTCTTTGTTCTCCACAGGTAGCTTGCCCACAAGTTCGTGTTCTGGAGCTAACACTAAGTAAGTAACACCATAAAGCGTATCGGGTCTGGTGGTAAATACTTCAATAGACTGCGCACTCGAACCTTGAACCTCAAACCTAATCTTTGCACCCTCAGAACGCCCAATCCAATTACGTTGTGCCTCTTTAATGTGTTCCGGCCAATTAAGTGTATCCAAGTCTGCTAGCATTCTGTCTGCATAGTCAGTTATCCTCAGTACCCACTGACGCATTGGACGCTTTTCTACGACTGAACCGCAACGTTCACAAGTACCATCACTTTCAAGGTCTTCGTTAGCTAGACCGGTCTGACAACCTGGACACCAGTTAATTGGTTCATATGATTCATACGCTAAACCTTTCTCTAAAAGCTTTAGGAAGATCCACTGTGTCCACTTATAGTACTCAGGGTCTGTGGTGTTGATTTCCCTTGACCAATCATAGTTAAATCCTAAATGCGCTAATTGCGCCTTAAAATTAGCAATATTTTTTTCGACAGCAGCTCTCGGATGAACTTTATTTTTTATTGCAAAGTTTTCGGCCGGCAAACCAAAAGCGTCCCAACCCATTGGATGTAAGACTTCATAACCACTCATTTTTTTGAAACGAGAGTAAATGTCTGTAGCAATATAACCTTTTGGATGACCTACGTGCAGACCCTCACCTGACGGGTACGGGAACATATCCAACACGTAAACCTTTTCCTTGCCCGAGTCACTATCAGTTTTATAGAGGTCGCTGTCACGCCACTTTTCCTGCCACTTTTTCTCTATAGCTTGATGGTCAAATTTTTTGTGCATAGAGATAGATTATAACGCCTGACAATACGTCCTAATTTAAAGGAAAAGTGAAGAAATGCAAAGTTTTGAAATTAAAATGTCCAGTGCTTTAGGCACCGGACATTTTAATTTCATCACTTTCTACAACAGTCTGCCTAACTACTGGAGAGGAATGATCTTTCTTTCAAAACACTTTTCTCCTGCACCATGCTCCCAGTTTTGGTTTTGAAGATAAATGTCTTCACCAATACCAGTCGGCTTTGCTATACCTCTTTCACTGGCTGGAGTAGCATGTGCAAAAGTAGCACAAAGCACATAAGTATCTGGTCCAGTTGTTCGTAATTCATAAGGCTCACGACTTTCTGCCACCACAGGGGCCGGAATATCCTGATACAACATTTCTATATTGCTAGGGAAAGAATCGGTTTCTTGATAGAAAGCCTCTACACGCCACTGAATATCCTGCAAATCAAAAATTTGCTCTTGGTCAATACGTACCTCACGAGCCACACCTGGTGTATCAATGTTTAAGAATCCAAAGACCACGAATGCGGCAACAACGCCAAGAACAGCGAAGCCAATCCGTACAGATTTCTTCTCCTTATTTTGCCAATAATTCTGTGCGTCTAGAGTGTAGTAGTAAGAAGCAGCTCCGATTACAGCCAAGAGAGCGACAGACTTCAAGATAAAGCGAATGGTTATCTCTCCATTCAGGAATGTATAAACTGCGACGGCTAGATTACCAAGCATCACCATTCCAGCTACTAAGAGGGCCAAATATATGAGCCAACGAGTTAGTGTATGGTAAAGCTCTCCTTCTGTACGACGAGCTTGATTAACTCTCCTGGTTAATATCAAGTAGGCCGGGAAGAAGATGACTAAAACAGCAATAGTGTAGCGTATAGCTGACTCAGCACTTTCTACCTCCCAGTAATTGTCTGCTGCATCAGGAAATTGTAGATTAATAATAGAAAAGATGAGGGTAATGAAGGCTGGAAGCGACACAAACAAGGTTGCCAGAGCAGCCAACTGCATTACAAAACTTTTTGCCATAAATAAATTAGTTATTTTTAATTGGGACTTAGTACTTGTCACTTAGTAAGTACGGGAATTAAACCCACAAAACACATCTAGGTATATTCTACACTATATTTTGACACTAATTAGACACTTAGACCTAGGTTTTTTCTCTTCAGCGACTATGTGGAGGAAAACGGTTACTCCCTAAACGAGGATTTTTCCTCCAGAACGAAGTTGTGGACTGAGATGAGACTCTGAGCCGTATGAAGTTATACGGTGAGGAGGCGAATGAAGGAACAACGAGTTATGGAGGAAAAAGATCGTTTAGGCTTAGACTAGGAACTCAATTACATCTCCATCTTTTACGATATATTCCTTACCTTCGGTGCGCAACTTTCCTAGCTCACGGGCCTTCGCCATCGAGCCAGCTGTCACTAAGTCTTCAAACGAGACAACTTGAGCGCGAATGTATTTAGTCTGGAAATCAGTATGAATAGCTGCACCTGCCTCTGGGCCAGTTGCACCTTGTTCCACTGTCCATGCGTGAGTTTCTTTCTCACCGGTAGTGAAATAGGACATCAGTCCCAAGCGATGGTAGCAAGCACGTATCAATGACTCGATACCGCTATCTTGTGTCCCATATTCACGACGAAACTCTATCTTTTCGTCCTCCTCCATATCTTTGAGTTCATGTTCCATTCCAGCGTCTACAATCACGTATTCAGAGCCTGAGGCTTCAAAAAATTCTAACAGTCTCTGCCAACGATCGTCATTTTGTTCATCAAGGTTGTACGCACCCTGCTTTCGATTACACACATATAAAAACTGCTTCATCGTCAAAAGGTGTAGTGCTTTGACCAATTTCTTCTGCTCATCGGTCATCTCTAATGAATTGGCCAACTTTCCGTCTTGAAGATGAGCCATTAGTTGTTCAAGAATTTCCTTCTCTACAACGGAAGACTTATCGCCACGTTTTGCGTCACGCTCTACATTTGCTAGACGCTTAGCCACTGTTTCCATATCAGCCATCACAAGCTCTAGGTTAATGACCTCGATGTCACTCATTGGGTCAACTACACCCGCCACATGATGAACATCACCATCTTCGAAGATGCGCACCACTTCTGCAATCATTGAAACCTCACGAATGTTCTGGAGGAATTTATTACCTAAACCTTCACCTGAAGCTGCACCTTTTACGAGTCCAGCAATATCAACGAATTCAACAATGGCCGGAATAATTTTTTCGCTACCTGAAATTTTGGACAATGTCTCGAGACGTTTGTCTGGAACAGCCACGACCCCCACCGAAGGGTCAATGGTACAGAAGGGGTAATTTTCTGCCGGCACACTACTTCTGGTTAAAGCATTAAAAAGCGTCGACTTTCCGACGTTTGGCAAACCTACGATTCCGACACTTAATTGCATACTGCGCTAGATTAACAGACCTTTAGTATAAAACCAACTTTAAAGGAGCGTAGCCTCATTAAAATGACAAAAGTAAAAAACAGCCAACCTCACTCCTTTCAAGGTGGACGAGGGCTATTTGCTCACCTTTCGGTACTAGAGTCCAAAGAATATGTAGCCAGAGTAATCCTCTTGTTATATGCCCTTTGTGCCAAGACTGTTAACCTCAGTTAACCACTTATCTCGACGAGCATTGTCAACTTTATCGCAGGGTCCGTAAGCAGTGACTTTTGTATCAATACCAGCAAAATCTAAAATACCGTACTGAATTTCATTGGTGTAATCACCAAATTTCCACCAAGTCTGAAAAGGGCTATGGGTTCCAGCCACAATAATGACACGTGCGGTCTTACCTTCCAGTCTTTTTATAAGTTTCTTTGTGACCTTATCAAAGTTGAAGGCAAAGCCAGGAAGCCAAATACGATCAAAGAGACCTTTGAGGATTGCTGGCATTGTACACCACCAATTTGGATAAATGATCACTAAGTGTTCTGCGTTTCTGATTTTCTCTTGAAGACTCACTAAATCTGGTTCAAGTTGTTGAATCTCCTTATAACCTTTATGAAGAATTGGATCGAAGTTCATTTCACCAATATTAACTCTTTCTACTTGATGTCCAGCCGCGCGCGCGGCCGCCTCATAATTGTCTGCTATGTGACCTGAATAAGTTTCTTTGTCGGGATTTCCAAGTAACACCAAAATTCTTTTAGACATAGCAGGATAGTTTTTAATTTAAAGTTTAAAGCTTAAGTTTTTTATTTTAGTTTCGAATCAATTTCAAAATTAAGTACCCACATTTTAACAGAGGCGCCCCAGTATCATGGGACGCCTCTGTTGATACTATCGTCTTATTGAACCATTTGGATTAAAACGTCCCGCAGTCCCTCCATGCATCTGTACCAGTTTTTGTTTCATTTCCGGTGTCATAGCTTCCATGATTTCCTTCTGATATTTTGGCAAAACCTTCATGGCAGCTGCAGTTTGGTTATTTCCGTTATTTTTTAATTCCGCTTGCATTTCCTTAGCAATCTTCTCGAAAACTGCAGGATTCTTCTCCATTAAGGCAGTGATCATCTCCCTCTGTTCTGGCGGAGCATCCTTAAGCTGACGCTCTAATAGCTTTCGCATAGCGAAACTTTTTAAATTTCCAAACATATTTATATATGATAGCGTGAAACAAAACTTTTGACAAAACTTAGTATTTTGTTAAGCTACTTACATAAGTTACTTAAGTATGTCACGTGACATTTACATCAAGGAAATCATTGAATCTGTCAACACTCTTAAGCGGGCGGTATGTTCGCGCATGTCCAAGATTAAAGGTGTATCCATCACTCCCTCCCAATGGACAGTACTACAAATTACTCATAACGCTAAAAGCATACATATTAAAGACATTGCTAAAGAGATGAATACTACCGGCAGTGCCTCTACTCAGTTAATAAACGAATTGGAAAACAAGCAGTATCTCAAACGAACCCCTGACCCAAACGATGGTAGAGCTACGCTCATTACTCTGACAAACAAGAGCAAGAAGATGATTGACGACATGGAGTTAGTGATGCATGAGAGTTGTGCCGAACTATTTCGTAAGTTATCAGACACAGAATTAAAAACATTTAGTAAAATATACAGCAAAATAAGCAAGTAGTATGAAAAAATTTATCCAAATCACAAAAACCCATCCTTACTACACCGTTGCAGTAGCATTAGGCCTAGTTTTACTACTAGCATTCGCCTTTAGTCCTAGAGACAAAGAGCAATCTGAAGACGTTTTAAAGGAAGCACGTAGCGTCAGCACCATTAGTGTATCTGAACATAGTCAGGGTGCTCTTGGTGTGGCTGTACCAACTGCTCAAGGAAATTCTTTCGTTATCCGAGCTGAAAGCTCAGGTCGTGTGGAAGAGGTTGCCAAAACTGGTACTACTGTGCAAAAAGGAACCATACTGGCTCGCCTCGACAACAGCGCTCAACTAGCTGCCCTAACTCAAGCAGAGGGTAGTTATGACGCAGCCGTAGCTGGTGCCGCTCAAAGTGATGTTAGTGTCAGTGATTCAGAAGGAGCTCTGGTAGCTGCTAAACAAGCCGCTGTTAGCTCAAACCGTAGTGCCTTAAGTTCTTGGAATAGCGTACTTTTCAATACTGTAGACCAACTCTTCTCAAATCCCCGTTCCGGTGTACCAGGAGTGCTTATCACTGCTGATAGTAAAGCTCCTATGTTAAATACGGAGCGAGTAGCTCTTAAGGAAGTATTGAATGATTGGCAAAATGACACTAATACTCTATCCGAGACAGACAATACCACTGAGATTAACAGTATTTTGGATTCCGCAATCAATCGCACACAGCGATTACTTGATATGGTAGACATATTTGTCACCCTACTACCAAAACATTCCCCTAATGAAGCCATGACCGCAAGCGAACTAGCTACATTACAAGTTGAGTTTGCTGCTGCACGAACATCACTGAACAGTGACCTCACCAGCCTTTCCTCAGCAAAAACATCCCTATTGCGCGCTGAAGAGGCCTTGAATAAAGCAAAGATTGGTGGGACATCCGGCGATCTCTCTGCCGCAAACGCTTCAATCAAGCAAGCTCTTGGATTACTACAATCCGCTCGATCAAGTTACGAAAAAACAATCGTGCGCGCTCCTTTTGCTGGCACTGTAACATCACTTAACATCGCTGTTGGTGACATTATCAATATTGGTACTGACGTAGCAATCATTGTTCCAGAAGCAGGAGCAGAGACTACTAAATCTTTCAACCTACCTCTTTCGGCTATTAAATACACTCCTGATAACGCCTATGTGTTCACCGTGAACGAAGACGGTACCTTGGAGTCTATCTCAATTCAAACCGGCTTAGTAACCGCTAATTATATAAACGTCACTGGACTCAATGGTGACGAAGTAATCGTAAATGATGTTCGTGGTCTGAAAGCTGGACAGCAGGTCAATGTGTCAAATTAACTCGACAAAACAGGGTGGCTTTGCCACCCTGTAACGTATTTAAAGCTTTATACATTCATTTTTAACTAACTTATGTATCCCCTTTGGAATTTCTTTATCTCTCGACGTAGCTTCTCTATCTTTACGATGTTGGCTCTACTGGTAGCCGGTGCCTACTCAATCTACGCTATGCCGAAAGAGTCTACTCCCGAGGTTGTGATACCGATTGGTATCGTAACTACCATTCTGCCTGGAGCAACTGCTGCAGACGTAGAACGCTTGGTAACGGACAAGCTGGAACCGGCAGTTCGTAACACTGCAAATATTGACAAGGTCACCTCTACCTCCAGACAAGGTGTCTCCATGATAACAGCTGAGTTCATAGCATCGGCTGATGTTGAAACTGCGATTCAAGACCTACGTAACGCTGTAGAGGGTGTCAGATCTGAACTTCCTTCAGACGCCGAAGTGCCAACAGTGACTAAAATGGACTTCCAGAACCAACCAATCTTAATGGTCGGTATTGGTTCCGACCTGGCACCTGAATCATTGACTCAACTAGGTGAAAACTTACAAGACGACTTAATTTCACTTGAAGGCGTGTCTCGAGTAGAGGTGGTTGGAACTCGTCAACGTCAGATATCCATCATTGCTCATAAAGATGCTTTGGTACAACATAATATCCGAGTTGAACAAGTACTTTCAGCCCTACGTAGCAGCAATGCCTCTGCCCCAGCAGGCACACTTACCATAGATAGTATTGATTACCCAGTACAGTTTCAGGGTGATATCGATGACGTAGAGGTCATCCGCAATACACCCATCACTACTCCGTCTGGCACAATCAAAGTTAGCGATGTAGCAACTGTAATCGATGGCTTTGCGGAAGCCAGTAGTATTTCTCGTTTGAAACTAAATGGTGACGAAACCCAATATGCACTTTCACTCTTAGTTTATAAGTCTTCTGGTGGCAATATACTTGCAGTAGCTGATCGTGTGGAAGAACGTCTGAGTGAGTTACAAGACACACTACTCTCTGGATCTTCTGCTGACATCACCTACAGTGCGGCTGACGATGTGCGCAAAAGCATTTCAGAATTGACCGTTTCTGGTATCCAAACCATCATTCTAGTAACACTGATTCTTTTTATAGCTATTGGGTTGCGAGAAGCCCTTGTGGCAGCACTCGCTATTCCCTTCTCCTTCATGATTGCCTTCATTGGGATGTTGATGACCGGAAATTCTATCAACTTTATTTCCTTATTTTCGCTGATTATTGCCATCGGTATCTTAGTGGACTCCGGCATTGTGGTGGTTGAGGGCATACACACCAATCGCGAAAGTGGTATGAGGAAGATGGAGGCCGCTCGCAAGGCTGTGAAAGATTTCGGTTGGCCATTAATTGCCGGCACTATGACAACAGTAGCTGTATTTATCCCTCTTTTCTTCTTGTCTGGAATTATCGGTCAATTTGTAAAATCTATTCCTTTCACAATCGTTGTTGTACTTTTGGCTTCTATTGTAGTAGCTCTTGGCTTCGTGCCTACCATAGCACTTGGTTTGATCCGGCATGAAGAAACCAAGCTGGCTATCTACCGAGAAAAACTATGGGCAAAGATAAGTCATAACTATCGCTTTCAAATGGAGAAGCTTTTTGCTAGCAAAAAGCTTCAACGACTTTTCTTTGGTTTGTTGGCATTATCTTTTGCTGGTGCCCTGGCCCTACCGGTGACCGGTCTTCTTAAGACCACCATGTTTCCACCTGATGATCTTGATCTTTTCTACGTTGAAATAGAAATGCCACAAGCAACTACCTTGAATGAAACCGACAAAGTAACTAAGGAGGTGGAAGCATTGTTGGCAGACACTCCGTATATGGAGTCATTAATGACGACTGTTGGTGGTCAGTCAGCCTTCAATAGTAATGGTGGTGGTTCTGGTGGAAAATACGCAAATATTACCGTTAATTTGCTAGCGGAGCGCGAACTATCCAGTCTGGAAATTACGGACACTGTGCGACAAAAGTTAAGTGAGGTAGATTTCGGTAAAGCAAAAGTATCTATAATGGACGCTGAAGGGGGTCCTCCTTCAGGTGCACCAATCGTGGTAAAGATTTGGAGTAGCGAGAACACCGCTCTATCAAGTGCTACCGAACAGCTTGAAAACTTGTTAGAAAGTATTGAAGGTACCAGAGATATTGACTCATCTCTTTCTAACGACGGTACTGAAATAACTATTGCTATAGATCGGGACAAGGCGAATGACTACAACCTTTCCGCCGCTGACATTGCTTCTACCTTAAGAGCAGCTATCGCTGGCACGGAAGCTACTAAAGTTCGTATTAGTGGAGAAGATATCGAGGTTAGAGTTTTAATAGACCTCAACCCTGATTTCATTAATCCTGAAGATACCAAAGTAGCCTCAGCTGACGACATTGCCACAATACCGATTGCAACCAACCGTGGCACAGTACCACTTGGTTCTCTTATCACCATTACAGCTGGCCGTACCTCTGCCGCTATTGGACACGAAGATGGCCTACGTATCAGCAGCGTACAAGCTTATATTGTAGAAGGTGCTAACGCGGTGGAGATAACAAACTTGGTAAAAGAGAAAGCTAATGAATTGGAGTTGCCTAACAACGTACGATTGACCTTCGGTGGCGAGGATGAGGAGATTCAAAAAACCTTTACCGAGATGATTCTCGCTCTAGTAGCTGGACTGGTACTAATGTTTGCCATCTTAGTATTGGAGTTCGACTCCTTCCGCACTAGTGGCCGTCTATTATCTGCCATTCCACTATCCCTTACGGGAGTATTATGGGGTCTATGGTTGATGGGTGAACCTTTGTCCTTTACTGCCTTCCTGGGTATCATCGCACTGTCTGGAGTGATTATTAACCACGGTATCCTGTTACTCGATGCGCTGGACAAACACCGTGAAGAGAAGACTGATATAACCCCAAAACAGCTGGTGTTAGATACCGCGGAGAGTCGAGTGCGTCCAATCATTCTGACCACCATGACTACCGTCATCGGTATGATTCCACTTACTTTGGTTTCTGCTATGTGGGCCCCACTGGCTTATACTATCGCCTTTGGTCTTATCTACGGCACCATTCTAACCCTGATATATATTCCACTTCTCTCCTACCGACATGAGATGAAAATTCACAATAAGACTAAGTCGTAAGATATAAAACTGGACCACTAGACAAACTATTAAAAAACACTGTGGCTAAATAGCCACAGTGTTTTTATATAAAGTATTAGTACTAACTTTTTTGATAGGCCATTACACCATTAACAATAGCAACAAAGAGACACATCATACCTAGATAGGCTAGGAGGAACTGCATAAAGGTAAACGAAGTCAGTCCTAGTGATACCAATGCAAACATGATGCCTAAGGTGTACCATGATCCACCTTGGATACCTGGACCTAAGATAGAAGGGATCCAGTGCTTAGTCATTGCGAGAGCATTAACAAATAATACTGCGATTATAAGCCATAGGGCGAGAGTGAAAGTGTTCCAATACTGCTCCATGGCCATTCCTTGGAGATTAAGGATATACCAAACCATTGCCATATGTGCGACTGTAGTAACAAGGATCAGACCCATCGCTACTCGCAATACTATGTATACAACTTCCATCATACGACGCTCAGCCTTATCAATTTTCCCGTCTGCAATTGCAATAAAAAATTGAGTAATGGCGATGGTCGAACTACCTACTCCTAAAGATACGCCGATTGATTGTAATACTGCGATTACGATAATTATTGCTGTTTCCATATACCTTACATCATAGCAATAGCTTCACCCTAGGAAAGCAGTAGCTGTGCACAATCCTAACTGACATTTGCTAACTCACAGCAATATCCATTCAAATGGATTATGAAAAAAATCTACTGATGATTAAATTTATCTCCACTTCTTTTAAATGAGTATCGTCGCGTGATTATCACTCATTTCAAGCGTGCCTGAGGTAATAGACACACTCTCGTCTTCCCCATTCTCTTTTTTAATTAGAATAGTTCCCCCTTTAAGCGGAGAGATAATAGAAGTGTGATTGGCAAGTATTGTCATCTCACCAGACATACCAGGCACAGTCACAGAAGCTACCTCACCATCAAAGACAGGTAGGTCAACACGTGAGATAGTTAGGTTCAATAGTTTCATATATTTTAAAAAACTACGCAGCTTAGACGACTTCATCAATACCTCCCTTCATATAGAACGAAGCCTCAGGTTTGTCGTCATGTTTACCGTCAAGAATCTCTCCAAAAGCCCGAACGGTGTCAGCCAACTTCACATACTTACCTGGCGCACCAGTGAATACCTCAGCCACAGAGAACGGCTGTGAAAGGAAACGCTGAATCTTACGTGCACGATACACTGTTTGCTTGTCGAGATCAGAAAGCTCCTCGATACCCAAGATAGCAATGATGTCCTGAAGGTCCTTGTAGCGCTGTAGTGTTTGCTTCACACCTTGTGCGACTCGGTAATGTTCTTCCCCCACAATCATAGGATCAAGCGCTGAAGAATTACTTTCGAGTGGATCAATCGCTGGGTAGATACCTAAGGAAGCCAACTGGCGAGACAATACAACAGTGGAGTCTAGGTGAGAGAAAGTGGTAGCAGGCGCTGGGTCAGTCAAGTCGTCAGCCGGTACATACACCGCCTGTACAGAAGTAATTGAACCTTTTTTAGTAGAAGTAATACGCTCCTGCATACGGCCCATCTCTTCAGCCAAAGTTGGTTGATAACCTACTGCAGAAGATACTCGACCTAGAAGCGATGACACCTCCTGTCCAGCCTGAGTGAAGCGGAATACGTTATCCATAAAGAAGAGTACGTCCTTGCCTTCCCCTTCGTCGCGAAGGGCTTCAGCCATAGTAAGACCAGTGAGTCCAACACGCGCACGGGCACCAGGCACTTCGTTCATTTGTCCAAACACCAGAGCAGTCTTAGTCAACACGCCTGAGTCCTTCATTTCGTGGTAAAGGTCGTTACCTTCACGTACACGCTCTCCTACTCCAGCAAACACTGAGTACCCACCATGCTCTGAAGCTACGTTGTGAATGAGCTCCTGAATTAGCACGGTCTTACCAACACCAGCCCCACCAAAGAGTCCCACCTTACCTCCTTTAATGAACGGGGCAAGCAAGTCCACAGACTTGATGCCTGTCTCAAACACTTCAGTGGAAGTGGATTGCTCGGTAAAAGCTGGGGCGTCTTGATGAATGGCTCGACGCTTAGTATTTGTGAGTTCCTCCTTACCATCAAGAGTGTTACCAAGCACATTGAACAGTCGACCAAGAGAATCTTCTCCAACAGGAACGGAGATAGGTGCGCCGGTGTCGGTGACCGACAGACCACGCATCAAACCCTGTGTATCTTCCATTGAAATTGCACGCACACGATCAAGACCGACATGTTGTGCCACTTCTAGAGTTAGAGACTTACCACCATTTTCTACCGTTAAGGCATTTAGTAAATCTGGCACTCCGTCAGGGAAATGGATATCTACAATTGGTCCAATAATCTGTGTAATAGTTCCTGTTTTCATATGCTTTTGATAAATTTGGTAAACTGCTCTCTTTTTTGAAAGCTATAATTGACCAAGTTCAGAATGAAGTTGGTCAATTATAGCTTTCAAGAACCCATTGCCTCAACACCAGCGGTTATTTCAGACACCTCTGCAGTAATGGCTGCTTGACGAGCCTTGTTGTATTTAATAGTCAGACTCTTAATCAATTCCTTGGACTTGTCAGTAGCGTTTTTCATCGCCACCATACGAGCTGAGTGTTCAGATGCCTTACTCTCAAGTAGTGCGTGATAAATAATAATCGCAACCAATTGAGGAATAAGTGTATTAAGTACCTCTTCAGAAGATGGTTCAACTAAATAATCAGTAGGTGTTCCAACACTATTTTCTATCTCACTCCACTTTCCTGACTTTGGTTTGATACCATCCATCATTAATTTAATTTCATCAGGATTGAGTGGTAACACTGTGCGCAAAGTCGGCACTTGCTCGAAAGTTGAAAGAAAGTTCTGGTAGATGATAGATACCTTTTGATACTTTGGTGACTCGTAGAGGGACAGGACCTTGTCGGCCATGCTAGTAACCTCCACTAAAGAGACGCCGTCAGCAACGTTTATATAATCACCAACTAAAGTAACATTCTCTCTCACTGCGTACTCAACCGCCTTGCGGCCAATAGCTAATATCTCGACACTGTCTCCCGCAGCAATAATTTCATCCACTCTTTTCTGCACGGCACTATTAACACTACCCGCTAAACCTTTGTCACTGGTCACCATCACTAACAGGTGTTTGCCTTCTGGTCGAACTTCCGCAAAAGGATGCGAGAGTCCGTCCTGTGAAGCACTGAGGCGTGACAGGATATTAAGTGCCGAGCGCACATAAGGGCGACCGACAAAGGCACGCTCCTGGCTCTTACGCATCTTAACCGCAGACACAGCCTCCATAGCCTTAGTTACTTGACCAGTTTTCTTGGTGGCAATTATTTTGTTTTTAACTTGTTTTAAGGCCATGATTGATTTAGTACACGATACACAGCAGTTGCTTTGCAACTAAGCTGCGTAAAACTGTGCATGTGATTCTTTATAGTCTTTAATTGCCTTATTAAGCTGATCTACTACTTCGTCGGTTAATTCACGACCCTTCTCAATAGTGATCATCGTTTCCTTTCGGTCACGAGTGACAAAATCAATAAAGCTTTTTTCTATTTCTCGCACCTTCTCTGGAGTGGTACCTTCGAAGAGTCCGTTATTAGCACCATAGAGTGACACCACCTGTTCATAAAATGGCATCGGGTTACTTTGATTTTGCTTTAAGAGTTCTACATACTTACGACCAGAATCAATACGTGACTTAGTGTCCTCATCTAGGTCACTAGCAAACTGCATAAAGGCTTCTAGTTCACGAAACTGTGCAAGTTCCAAGCGAATCTTTCCTGACACTTTCTTCATCGCCTTAGTTTGCGCCGCACTACCCACACGTGACACAGAAATACCGACGTTGAGAGCAGGACGGATACCCTTGTTAAAAAGATCCCCCTCCAAGAAAATCTGTCCGTCAGTAATAGAAATAACGTTAGTTGGAATATATGCTGAGACGTCACCTTCCTGAGTCTCAATAATTGGCAAGGCAGTTAATGAACCTCCTCCAAGTTCTTTTGAGAGTTTGGCACTGCGTTCCAAAAGACGAGAGTGAAGGTAGAAAATATCTCCCGGATAGGCTTCTCGACCTGGTGGACGGCGGAGCAAGAGTGACATCTGACGATAGGCATTGGCGTGCTTAGAAAGGTCATCGAATACTACGAGAACGTCGCGACCCTGCTGCATAAAGTATTCACCAATAGCAGCTCCTGCAAAAGGTGCTAGGAAAAGTAACGGAGAGGCTTCAGAAGCAGAGGTTGCAACAATGATGCTGTATTCCATTGCGCCAGCTGCTTCAAGCTTGGCCTTAAGGCTCGCGGTCTTTGAGCGTTTTTGTCCAATCGCTACATAAATACAAATTGGACGTTTGTCCTTCGGTTCATATTTCTGGTTAATTATTGTGTCGATAGCAATAGTCGTCTTACCAGTACCACGATCCCCGATGATGAGTTCACGCTGTCCACGACCGATTGGAATCATCGAGTCAATGGCTTTAATACCGGTATGTAGTGGCTCGTTAACCGCGGATCGATCCATTACTCCGTAAGCAACGCGTTCAATCGGCATTTCTTTTTCAGCTTTTATATCTCCAAGCCCATCAATAGCTACTCCGAGAGGATTAACCACGCGACCGATAATATCTTCGCTTACTGGCACTGATAAAAGACGCCCAGTTTCCTTTACAACCATACCCTCTCGCACTCGGCTTGAGTCACCCAAGATTACCGCCTTTACCGAATCCTCCTCTAGGTTGAGTACCAAACCGTAGAGTTCCGAAGTATCTTCGAGCGTATCCTTGAGGCTTTTACCTCCAGAAACATCAAAGGCCACCATCTCCATCATCTTGGCTCCCAAGAGACCTTCGATTTCCACGATACCATCAGATACCGCCGATACTAAACCGACTCTTTCGGTTTTGGTTTCTGTGGAGAGACCAGCTATTTCTTGTTTTAGTTTTTCTACGATATTGGTACTCATAAATTTTGATCAATTAAAGTTCTAAGCTGTCGTTATTTGATTGAACGACGATACCACGTGAGCAGTTTAGTCTTATGACTATCGTCAATACGCTTCCAATCCTTGGTTAAAATGTGACCCCCAACAATACTTTTATCCACAATAACGCGAGTGTCTTGAGTCGCTTCAGTTTTTGTAAGAAAAGATTTGGCATCACTCTCCGAAGCTACCACTAGGACAGGGGCTCCGGTTACACGATCCTCTTCCAAACTACGCAAAAGCGAGCGCAGTATATTTGGATAAATCTTGCTATGGCCGTGCTTCTCAAGCGTTAATTTCAAACCACTAAAAATTGACGCCGGAGTAGCTCCTTTCTTTATCAATGCTTTTGTAGCCAACAAATACTGTTTTTGTGTGCTATTCATTACTATGATTTTTAAGAATTTCCTCTGCAGCCAAAACAGCAATTTTCGCCACCTCAGACTCACTCTTCTTTCGCGCTTCCTCTATCAAAGCCTCAGCGCGAGACTCAGCTTGCTGGAGCTTGGCAGCATTGGCAGCATCAGCCTCAGCTCTGAGTGCTTCAGCTTTTTCTTTAGCGTGTACTTCAGCACGCTTCTCAACCGCCTCAGCTTCTTGGTGAGCCAAAGAAAGTATTTCCTTCTTCTCACCCGCTGCTCCCTCTAGCGTTTTCTTGGCGTCTTCTGCGTCTTTCAAACCTTGCTTAATCTTACCTTCACGCTCATTAACCAATTTCAAGATTGGTTTGTACAGAAAATAAGTCAACAAAGAAGCCAATATTACGAAGTTAATTACCTGAATGGTAATTAGTCGTACGTCGATGCCAAAGGCTTGAATAAGTGAGTCCATTGTTAGTTTTTAGTTGTTAGTTGGCAGTTTTTAGTGTCAATCGAAGTGTTTTAAACTTAAGAAATTGGATGCATATGTGCGGGTTGAAAAAATTTTTCGAGAGAGCGACCAAGAAAATAAAGAGTGTTCACACGACTATATTTTCTAAAGTACTCTCTGTGGTGCCTTAGATGATCTAAAGTGACCGAAAAAAATTTTGAAACTCGTGCAAAAGCACCAATTTATAGAGTTTTAAGCAAATTTGATAACGAACGCGACTACAAGCGCGAATATCGCAAGTGCTTCTACGAACGCAATACCGATAAACATCGTAGCCTGAATCTTACCTGAGGCCTCTGGATTACGACCAATGGCTTCAAGTGCTCGAGACACCAACATACCGATACCGATAGCTGGACCAAACACACCGACTGCGGCGGCTATTGCCATTGATAGGGCTTTTACAGCTTCTAGTTCCATATTTTTGTTTTTGGTTTTATGTTCTTAGTTTCTAGTAGTTAATGTCTGACACTATCAACTAATAACTAATAACTTACTACTGAATAATGTTCTGCTCACGGGCAGACAGGAACCAATCAAAATGACTGACTCCTGTCCGCCTGCGATTTCTGACCTCGTGGTTAATGAGGTTCCTCAATCGCTAGCTTAATGAAGAACAGTGTGAGAATAGCAAAAATGAAAGCCTGAATAAAGCCCACAAAAAGTTCATAAGCGATTAGCGGTACCGGTAGCACGTACGGTGTAGCCAGGAACATGACCACCAACAATAATGTCTTGCCGGCGAAAATATTTCCAAATAGACGGAAAGAGAAAGAGATTAAACGAGCCATCTCGGAAAGGAGTTCAATAATACCAATTACGAACGCCAGGGGTGACCTGAAGTTTATAAACTTCCCAACATATTTAAAGAAGCCAAGAATAGTTACTCCAGCCAATTCAATTGCAAAGAAGGCAACCAAAGCAAAAGCAATCGTGATGTTTAGATCTGTGGCTGGCGGGTGAAAGAAAGGAACTAATTTGGAAACCACTTCTTCATGAGATTCAACATCCTTATATATACCAATAGAATCAACTCCAGGCAGAAGACCAACCCAATTCATCAGAAGAATGAAGATGAAGATGGTCATCACGAGCGGAAAGAAACGACGTGCTAAGCTGGTACTTTCTAACACCTCAGACATATAGTCAAAAACCGAGACAATCAAGAGTTCCACCACGTTTTGTAACTTTCCTGGAACTAAAGACAATCTAGTATTAACAACTAGAGCTACTAAGAGCAATATAGCCATCGTTAGCCAAACCGTCAAAAGTGTATTGGTAACTGGTATACCAAAAAGCGTGGCCACGGAATCCGGGGCTAGGTGTATAGATAAACCTTCAGCAGCATGAGCTGTTTGGGCAAATAACATAACAAATGCAAGCTATCTTAGCATAAATGCCACTATCTTTAAAGCAGACGTCTTGGGAAAAATAAGGACTTTAGATAGGAAAATAAGTCAGCTTTAAATTAAAATACTCTTGGACAAGATATCCAAGAGTATTTTAAAAGTGTTTATTTAGTGGATTAGTGTTAACTATGCTACCGAATTTGGTGAAAAGGAAACCGAAGCTTCAGGCGTAGTCGCTGGAAGGGTTTTAACTTCCTTATAAAGTAGATACACGTACACTACAGCTATCGGAGTTAGTAATACTGTGAGTGCAGTTACCAATGCCTCAGTAACTACATGATTAGGCAAAAAGACAGAAATTGTAGAAATAAGCATACTAAGTAGCAAGACGAATACACTCATCGCTATTAGACGACCAAATATTGCCCACCATTTGCCACGTGTATATTCTCGACTTTTTTTCAAGGACTCCACAATTGCTCCATTCTCAAGCACTAAAACAAAAGTGGCAAATGCGAACCAGACAGAAAGAATGATGCCAGGAATAATAAGTAGCAAGAAACCAACCATCATTATAATGGACATTAGTAGTGATAGACCGATGTATCGCCAAAAATATGGCCATGCACGTCTATAGGCCTCCTTGGCCGTTATAGAATTATCATTAATAGCTAGAATCAGAGCGACTGTCATCAAGACACTAAGGACAACATAAATAAACATCAACACTACATAGACTATAGACTCAGAAGTAATCATTATTCCCGTTGCCTTATTTGGGGCAAAAAGAGCAGTGAGAAATGAAACTACAATTGGTATAAACAAAATAGATAGGAACAAGAAAAAATTAGCACTCACTATCGCTAATGAATTCTTGAATAGTTGAATTGGTCCAGGCATATTTAATGCTTAATTAATATACTTGAATTATAGCACTTTAGGGGTGCGCGGTAGGAGTTTTGCACAGGGATGGATTGGATGACCCGAGAGGATTCGGTCACAACTCTGGTGTTTACACACCAGGTCGCGACCTCGCCTCGCTTGCCTGCGGCATCGCTCCGGCCTTCGAATCCTCACGCAAGCAAAGCAGTTTGCTTGCTTCGGGTCCACATGAAAATCAAAAGCCACACTTGCGTGTGGCTAAGATTTTCTATGTGGACCCGAGAGGATTCGAACCCCCCGCCTCCTCAGTGCAAATGAGGCGCTCTACCAAATGAGCTACGGGCCCAGTTAAGTACTGAACGAACTAGCTAGGCCACCCTGCTCAAGGTGTAGGGCTCATTTGCACTACGTGCAAATGATTCGAAAGCCTACTAGGCTTTCTCACCCCCACCACATAAGCTACGGGCCCAGTTAAGTGTTGGGCACTTTTATCAGCATTTACTCTGGTATAAAAGTTCAGATATATTACTGATTTATGCACCTAAAGTCAAAGGGTAAGCTACGGCATCAACCAAGGTGTGCTACTACTAAGTGACAAAACGCCTCCAATACTTAAAGTATTGTCTGGTAGCCAAAATGAAGATTTGGCGACAGCGTTGTCTGACATAACAAGATTTTCTTTGTTCTTAACTGGATAAACCATGTCCTCACTAACCACATATATAAAGTGGTAGCAAGAATCGCTATCATCCATGCTAGCGCAATAATGAACCATTGTGCCATCGAGTGAGACCGAAGAGGAAACCACCTCTCGATGAAAACCAAATTCAAGATCCTCTTCGGAGCCTTTGGCACTAATTATTCGCTGCCTTTCTCCATTTGTCACAAATAAACCTTCATCGGTAACAATTGTTTCTACAGCACCATATGCTGAGGCTTGTTGAACTACTCGACCTTCAGACTGACTATTGTCTTCCTCAAAATACTTTGGACTAACGTCATTTAATTCAAAAGCAATATAGGCAGTAGTGAATCCTATTAAATAAGCTAAACCGATCAATATAGCTTTAGTATGATCAGTTACAGGAACTGTCTTTTTCTTCATTATTATGATTATGCATTTGAACCAGCAAATAGTCTATATAAAACTGTGCATAATTAGCTCGCACTAGCTACTAAATGCAAAACGAAATCATCGTAAGAGTGACCAACAGCAGATAATGCTTTAGGTAGGAGCGATTCATTAGTCAAGCCTGGTAATGTGTTGGTTTCCAAAAAATAAATACCATTCGGACTCACAATAAAATCACTGCGAGAGTACTGTGACAAACCTAAATGATGATGAGCTTTTAAAGCGGCATCGCTTAAGGCATCTTTTTCCTCACGAGAAAAACGACCCGGGCAAATTTCTTCGGTTGCTCCATTATATTTAACTTCATAATCAAAAAATCCGTTTGCAGGTGGTGGCACAATCTCAATAACTGGTAGACTATAGTGTTTTTGACCTCGGAGGTTTTCCACGATACCAACAGTGGCTTCACGGCCATCGATACATTTTTCTACTAGTACCTCTTCCCTTTCTTTAAGGGCGCGAGTTAATGCATTAACTAGCTCATGAATACCATGGGCCTTGTAGGTTGCAATGGAAGAACCGCCGTTTACTGGTTTAACAAAATATGTTGGCCCAAAGAGTGACTCGATACCAGCAGCTACCCGACGTACATCGGTACTGGACCGAGTGACACGTAAGTGTGGTGCTGTCTTCACGCCAGCAGAGCGGAGAATGTCCTTGGTAAGAATTTTGTTCATAGTAAGTGCAGAAGGATAAGCACGACTGCCGGTATAACGTATACCAATGCGATCCAAAATCCTCTGCACAGTTCCGTCCTCACCATACGCTCCATGCAATGCCACAAAGGCGACGTCTGATGTAGAAAGTGCTGCTGCCGGCTCTTTAGCAAAACCATGAACCATCCATTCACCCTGTTTGTTAATAATAACGTCCACAGTAGAAAGACCTTGCCGAGCCAAAGCAGACAACACCTCAGCTCCCGTCTTCATCGAGACGTCGTACTCCTCACTGGTTCCACCGCGCAAAACTGCAACTCGCAGATTTTTCATCCCGTTAGAAATTATTGATGGCTTTTAAACTTCCCGTAACGCGACCTTGAACTATCTCAGAGCAATACATATGGTATGTCTCTTCATAATTTCTAACGGGATTCATACCCTCATTATATAACAACTCTTTAGATAACTCTCTAGAAAAGAGAACGGTTTCTTCTTTGTCTATGGAAACCGATGGAGAAACGATGAGCTTCTGCATTAGCCAGCAAAATTGCATCGTGGTGTTTTTTAAGAATACTGGCAGGCCCTAAAACACGTACTGGACGGTGACGATCATCTTTAACGACAGCCACTACCGGAATTGCTAAATTAAACTTTTTTAGGACAATTAAGGCTATGTTCTTCTGAGCAGTACTGCCATCAACAGCAATCACCTGCGGTAATGGCCACTCGTCGTGCCCGAGGCGTCTCTCTAACACTTCACGCAAGGCAGCGGTATCGTTAGCTTTATCGACCGAGTTAATCTTAAATTTTCGGTAGTCAGACCGCCGAATTTCCCCACCTTCAACTACAGTCATCACCCCCACCATATTCTGTCCAGAGAGGTGCGCTATATCGTAAGCTTCGATACGTACAAAATTTTCATCGCGGTAAATTCGAGAGTCGTCTTTTATTAAAGCAACGTCATGAATATGAGTAAGAGCAAAAATTTTCTTCTTGACTATATTGGCTTCTTCAAACTTTTGTTCCTTGGCAAAAACTTTCATTTCATTCTGCAGGTCTTTAATGATTTGTTGCTTCTTGCCTTCAAAGAAAAGTCTGATGTGTTTGATGGTACGTAAATAATCCTTTTGATTACCTTCAGTTGGATACAAGCCAATTTGGCGATTAAAATCAATTTTGCCACGTGCCATTTTTGACTTCTCGTTTCCAAGTGGAATTTTGGTGTCATAGAACTGGAACAAACGTCGAACTATTTTCAAAGCTTCTCTAAATAGTTGTCCGCTCGGAAAAGGTCCAAAATGATAGAGAATTCCGTCCTCATTCATAGTGACCAAGTCTTTACCGCGCACCACCAATACTCGTGGCCACTCTTCGTCGGTAATAACAAGATGATTGTAGCTTTTGTCATCCTTGGCTAGAGTGTTGTACTTTGGCTTATGAGAACGAATGAGGTTAGTCTCGAGAATCATCGCCTCAAGCACGGAGTCGGTCACTGTTATATCCACCCCTTTTGCTTCCTTGACCATCTTTTCAATGAGAGCTGAGCGCTTCTCCTTAAGATCAGGAGCAAAATAACTCCG
Organism: Patescibacteria group bacterium UBA6201; assembly: GCA_002422025.1. Lineage (GTDB taxonomy): Bacteria > Patescibacteriota > Minisyncoccia > Phycocordibacterales > UBA918 > OLB19. The sequence goes on from DISV01000005.1 coordinate 302,316, forward strand.
TACTCGGTTCTTAAGTGAAGTGGCCTTGCCGATATATAACACTTCCTTGTTCCGCCCAAGGAAAAAATACACGCCAGGCGTATCAGGTAATTTCTTTTTTGCTAAAGCTTCCTTGGTCATATCACAAGAATATACCTCGTGGAGGGTGACGATACAACATTGACGTAAATATTAAAGGCCACGCGACAAATGTCGCGTGGCCTTGGTTCTCTAGGTTGGAAGCTGAAGCCTTTCCTTTTCACGATTCACGACATCGAGAAAGGCTGCAGGTGCCATCCGAGCAGACATCGCCGAGTAGCGAAGGATATCTTCGTCATTAAAAGCATTTTCATCTAAGCGCGTCAGATAGTCTTGCACGATCAATCTGAGTGATTGATACCTTTCTAACTCCCGACGCTCTTCTTCAAGATGCTCTTTCTCCTTGTCCACATTCATCCCCTTTTGTTGAGACTCTCTAAAAGTAAAGTATATAAGTCTTCCTCTATCTCTTCAATGCTTTCCAGAACCAATCTCAAACAGAATGACTAGAAATCACACCCAAAATCCGAGAGAGAAATGTGCGACACGAGGATTCATAGATACATCTGGAGACGAGTGGCAAGCATTTCGTAGCCGGATTTTTGGTGTTAGTTCAGTCAAGCCTATCGTCTTTTTAAATGAGTCTACTTAGACTCATTTAAAAAGACGACTCTGGTTGGGGATTCTATTTGAGATGGGTTCTAAGATATTGACCAGTATATGACTTCTCATTACGTGCAACTTCCTCAGGAGTACCTTTGGCAACCAAGTTTCCTCCTCCCTTGCCACCCTCCGGGCCAATATCCAGTATATAGTCAGCACTCTTCACTAAATCAAGGTTGTGTTCAATTACCATAACGGTATTACCACGGTTCACAAGCTCTTGAAGAATTTCTATCAACTTCTTTACATCTTCATAATGGAGTCCAATGGTAGGCTCATCGAGTAAGTAAATAGTTTTTTGGGTATGTGGACGATAAAGTTCAGAGGCAATCTTCACACGCTGTGCTTCTCCACCAGATAAAGTAGTAGCACTCTGTCCCAACTCCAAGTAACTAAGTCCAACATCAAGTAAAGGCTTTAGACGTTCAGCAATGGCAGGGATGTCATTGAAAAACATATAAGCTTCCTCAATGGTCATATGAAGCACATCATGAATACTTTTCTTTCTGTAAGTCACCTCGAGTGTCTCTTTAGTAAAGCGCTTTCCATCACAAACATCACAAGTCACATACACGGTCGGCAAGAAGTGCATCTCAACCGCTATCTCACCATTACCTTGACAAGCTTCACAACGCCCACCTTTCACATTGAATGAAAACCTCCCAGGCTTCCAACCACGAGCACGTGCTTCGCTAGTAGAAGCAAACATATCGCGAATGTGCGTGAAGGCTCCAGTATAAGTAGCTGGATTAGACCGTGGAGTACGACCAATCGGTGATTGATCAATTAAAACTGTGCGTCCTAGATATTCAGTACCATCAAATGAAGTACAGTTGTGAATCTTGGCTGAACGATACTGACGCTCCAAGCGAGCCCTTAGATTCTTGTGGAGAATCTCATACATAAATGTCGACTTGCCACTTCCAGACACACCAGTTAAAGCGATTAGTCTGCCTAGTGGTATATCTACATTCATGTTCTTTATGTTAAAGGCCTTTCCTCCTCTAATCTTTATTGAACCTTTCTCACTCTGCCGACGTTCTGGAATCACAATTTTTTTGTCACCGCGCAAATAATCAAGTGTAATAGAACCAGACTCATTAGTCTTGGCTTCCAAAAGTTTTGGAAGATAATCAGCCACAACGACGTTGCCACCATGCACGCCAGCGCCAGGACCGATATCAATCAAATAGTCAGAGGCGTAAATAGTATCCTCATCATGTTCTACTACAATGATGGTATTACCGAGGTCACGAAGCGACGTTAGAGTTTTAATCAAACGGTCGTTGTCACGCTGATGAAGTCCAATAGTTGGTTCATCAAGTACATAAAGTGCTCCCACTAGGCCAGAACCAAGCTGTGAAGCCAATCGAATACGCTGTGCTTCACCACCAGAGAGAGTGTTGGCGCGACGGTTAAGTGTCAGATATTCAATACCGACGTTCTGCATAAATTCCAAGCGCTCGATAATCTCGCGCAAGGCGGGCCAAGCAATCTCTTGATGTTTCTTAGAGAGTTTAAGTTGCGCAATAAAATCACTAGCCTCCTTTACTGTCATATTAGTAAAGTCAACAATGTTTTTTCCAAGTGACTTCCCTTCACCGCCGAGATAAACACGAAGTGCTTCTGGTCGGAGGCGCGCCCCTTTACATACCGGACACTCGTCATTCTGAAAGATACCCACAACCCCTAACCCGTTACACTCAGGACACGCACCGTATGGTGAGTTAAAGGAGAACAAGCGTGGTTCTACTTCAGGAAATGATGAGCCATCAATTGGACAAATAAACTTTGCTGAGAGTGTACGTTCACTACCATCTGGACTTTCTACCTTTACCAAACCGTTAGACTCTTTTAGAGCCATTTCCACAGCCTCACTCAAACGCTCCTTTGAACCTTTAGGATCATCGGTGAATTCAGAAACGTAGATAGAATCAACCAACACGTCAATATCGTGTCTAGCTGTCTTCTTTAACTCAATACGTTCACGCAACTGTTTAATTTGTCCATCGATTTTAACGGTTTCGTATCCTTTATTTAAAAGGTCATAAAGAAGCTGGTAGTACTCTCCTTTTCTACCTACTATCAAAGGAGCAAAGATTCCTACCTTGCCCTTAGATAGTTCAATACCAAGTACCTTTTCTTTCTTAGCTTCAGTAACCTCCTTATCTTCAATTGATTTAAGAACAATACCGAGAATTTCGTCTTGCGAAAGCTTTTCAATCGGCACGTCAGTATCTAAACAGTATGGCTGACCAACGCGTGCATAGAGAATACGCAGATAATCATAAATCTCTGTAATAGTCGCAACAGTCGAACGTGGGTTACGACTGGCTGACTTTTGGTCAATGGAAATAGCTGGAGAGAGACCACTAATCTCATCTACATCTGGCTTCTGGAGTTTATTTAAAAATTGTCGAGCATAGGCAGAGAGCGACTCAATGTATCGCCGCTGACCTTCGGCGAAGATAGTATCGAAAGCAAGTGACGACTTACCACTTCCAGAAGGTCCAGTAATGGCAATTAGTTTACCGCGAGGCATTTCAACGGTAATGTTCTTTAGATTATGGGTACGAGCGCCCCGCACCACGATTTTATTACCGCTTTCACCTTCGCCTTTTACATCCCACTTGACTTTAGTTTTTTTCTTTTCCATATAGCGACGCCTCCGGTTGGAGCCGAAGGTTTAATAATGACGAGTATAACTCAATCAGCAAAAAACGACAAAGTCGTATAGTAGCGCTATTTCTTCTTAGCTTTTTTTGCGACTGTTGCTTCTAAAATATTTATCTCGTCGCGAATAATAGCGGCAGTTTCGAAGTCGAGAATGGCTACCGCTTCATTCATCTGACTCCTCTTTTCTTTCAAGACTTTCTTGGGATTCTTCTTAAACAACTCCATATCGACAGTAAGCAAGGTATGTACGGTTTCTTCATGCACACTACGAAGCTGATCAGCAATACTTTTAATCTCCTTCTTGATAGTGGCCGGAGTGATGTTATGTTCTTTGTTGTATGCCAATTGACGATCGCGGCGACGGTTCGTTTCACCAATTGCATATTCTAATGACTTAGTGATGACGTCAGCATATAGAATTACGCGTCCATTTACGTTACGGGCAGCGCGACCAATGGTCTGAATGAGCGCCGTCTCACTACGAAGGAAACCTTCTTTGTCAGCATCGAGGATGGCTACCAACTCCACTTCCGGCAAGTCGAGTCCTTCACGAAGCAAGTTAACTCCGACCAAACAATCAAACACACCCTTTCTAAAGTCGGTCAAGATCTCAATACGCTCCAAGGTCTCCACATCACTATGGATGTACTTGGTTTTCATCCCCTTTCCTTCTAGGAACTCAGCTAGGTCTTCTGCCATTTGTTTAGTGAGCACAGTGGTGAGTACACGAGCTCCAGAAGCAATCACTTTTTCTGCCTCCAGGATAAAGTCTTTCACCTGTCCTGGATAATCACCCTTCTCCACGATTGGACGAACCTCAATCAAAGGGTCAACTAGTCCGGTTGGGCGAATGATTTGTTCAACCATTTTAAAAGAAGTGGTCTCTGCCTTTTCATACTCATACTTACCTGGAGTGGCTGAAGTATAGATACGCTGTCCAACCCGCTTCTCAAATTCATCAAATTTTAGTGGGCGATTATCCTTGGCACTTGGCAGACGGAAACCGTAATCAACCAGAGTTTCTTTGCGTGCTCGATCACCAGCATACATTCCCCCAATCTGTGGAATAGTGACATGTGACTCATCAATCACTGTCAAAAAGTCAGCCGTACCATCAGCCTTATGTGGAAAGTAGTCGAGCAAACTATATGGTGGCTCACCGGCGGAGCGTCCGTCGAAGTGGCGTGAATAGTTTTCAATACCATTACAATAGCCAATCTCCCTAATCATCGCTAAGTCGTACTCAGTACGACGCTTGATTCGCTCACTCTCAAGTAGCTTTCCTTCCTTCTTAAACTTCTTGAGTTGTTCATCGAGCTCTTGTTTAATATCCACAATGGCGCGGGCACGCTCAGCCTCAGGTGTCACGAAGTGCTTAGCTGGGAACAAGTAGAAGGTATCCGGCTCTTCGATAATGGCGCGTGTAGTAGCATCAATCTTAGTGATAGCCGAAACAGTATCTCCTACGAAGTTAAGTCGAAAAATAACCTTCTCATTAGTTGGCATTATCTCCACAGTATTCCCAATCGCTCGGAAAGCGCCGGGGGTAAGATCAGCCGGTGTTCGTTCGAAGTACATAGATACCAAAAGCCGAAGCATCTCTTTACGGTTGATTGTAAATCCTTTTTCTATTTTCTTATGGACTTTTTCGTACTCAATTGGAGAACCAAGACCGTAGATACAAGACACCGAAGCGACAATAATTACGTCACTGCGGGTCAAAAGAGCTTGAGTTGAGGCGTGGCGTAGACGATCAATTTCTTTGTTAATTTGTGCCTCCTTCTCGATGAAAGTATCAGAGACTGGCATATAGGCCTCCGGCTGGTAGTAGTCGTAGTATGAAACGAAGTAGTGAACTGCGTTATTAGGAAAGAAGTCTCGGTACTCCTGCGCCAACTGAGCTGCCAGAGTCTTATTGTGGGCAATCACCAAGGTCGGCTTCTGGATAGCATTAATGACATTAGCAACAGTGAAGGTCTTACCAGAGCCAGTCACACCTAAAAGCGTCTGATGCTCGGCACCAGCTTTAAGTCCCTCCAAAAGCTTTTTTATAGCCTCAGGCTGGTCTCCATCTGGAGTCTTATCTGTTGCTAACTTAAACATGGTCACAGTGTAGCTGAATAAGGGAAATAAAAAAAGTGTATGACACATTAAGATCACCCGAAATAGCCATGGTCGCACATTCAGGGCTGAACAACCGAAGACCCTGAACTAGTATTGGCCTATTACAATATATGTCCTGTCAAAATACTCTCCCTCAACTTCTTTGTGAAATTTACAATCGTATAAAGATTGTGTATTGAAGCAAGGTGTCCGCCAAGAATCTCGCCGGAACGTAGGAGGTGCGAGAGATATGCTTTGGTGTAGCGTTCACACACAAAACAATCACAACCTTCATCAACACGAGAAAAGTCTCGTTGATACTCAGCATTACGTAAATTAGTTTTAACTATTCCCTCTCTCTTATGCTCATAGATAGTACCGGTGCGTGCAATACGGGTCGGTGCTACACAATCAAAAGTATCACAGCCCAGTTGTACTCCTTCCATAATGTCTACAGGTTCTCCGATTCCGAGTAAGTGTCGTGGTTTTTCCTCTGGTAGATTTTCATTGACCACCTTAAGAGCATCCCCCAAATCTTTCTTAGAAAAACTACCACCAATACCAAAACCATCAAAATCCATCTCTGCCAAAGTTTGTGCGCTTTCTTTGCGCAAATCTAGGAAGCGTCCACCCTGTACCACACCGTAAAGCCCCTGCTTCTTTAAGGCTTCATAGTTCTGCTTATGTGCCATTATTGAGCGCTTGGCCCAACGGTGAGTTCTGTCCATCGCCTCCCTCTGGTAATCGTAGTCAGCCGACGGACTGGTGCATTCATCAAAAGCTACAATGATATCAGCCCCAATAGCGTGCTGTATCTCAATCGAGCGCTCTGCAGTAAAGCGGTGCATCGAACCATCATGATGTGAGGTAAAAGTTACACCTTCCTCGTCAATCACACAGAGCTTGCCGTGGCTTTCAGCCAAGGTTTTTGAATAGACATTAAGACCGTGAACGATTGGCTTCGCGTCTTCCTCAACCTCACCGGCCGCAAACTTCGTAACACCTTTACCGAAAGCCGCACCGAGCGAAAAAACCTGAAACCCACCAGAATCGGTCATTAATGGTAGATCGAGATTGGCAAATTTATGTATCCCTCCGGCTTCTTTAATTGTCTCGTGCCCAGGCTGAAGATAGAGATGATAGGTATTAGCGATAGCCACCTGAGCCTCTACTAGGTCTTTTAAGTCTTCTGACTTAAGACTCTTCACTGTGCCTTTGGTTCCCACTGTCACAAAAGCCGGAGTTTCAATGTCTCCGTGTGGAGTATGGATGATACCCGCTCTAGCCATAGAGCCAGAGGCGCGTTTAACAACTTCAAAGGAAATAGGAGAGGACACTGGTGAGATAATTTAAAATATAAATCTAAAAATCAAAATGAGAGTGTAGAAGTAAATTTATGTTTTTATTTCTAACTTTCTACTCTGAAATTTTATTTTTCAACTTGCAATAATTCAATAGCGTAAACGACGGTGGCATTACCTGGGATCGGGCCATAACCCTCACTTCCATAAGCCATATCAGATGGAATAATGATAATTCTTTGTCCACCCATCTTCATTCCTACCATTCCTTTATTCCAGCCTTCGATTATCTTGTCGTCACCAACCTTAAAAGAAAAACTAGTTCCCTTCTTGTAGCTATTATCAAACTCCTGACCATTCTGGAGAGTACCGATATAATTCACAGTTACAGTGTCTCCGACAGAGACTTCATCACCCTCACCAATTTGAACATCAGTCACAACCAGCTTATTGACTCTGTTTCCTACCAAAGCGTCCCCAATAGCATCTCCCACGCCCTCAACACCATCTTTAGCCATAATAACATTGGCTGCTTGGTCGTTCTGCTCAGCACTTCGAGCCAAGATGCTACCTGCGTCAATAGAACCATCTAGGCGCATCAAGAAAAGAGCCAAGGCCATCGCTCCAACGCTTAGTCCCACACCAATTACTTCATATTTGTGAATCTTGATCATAAGTCTTATGTGTCGCTTAGCATAGGCTAAACCCTCTAAAATTGCAACAATATTCTACCTTTAGCAATATCATTAAGGAGGTTTGCGGAACTACGACTAGCTAAATCATCAAGAAAGGCTTGTCTCGCCTCTCCAAGCATCTCATGTGGCTGAACACGCACCGTAGCGCTTTCTACTGGTATGAGCTCCACTTTCCAGCCTAAGGCATCGACCATAAGCTTTAATACCAACCCTTCTTGCACCGTTGAAGTCCAATACTGGTCAAATATGAAGTTGCCAAGCGAGTAAAAGATGAGTCCATCTTTGTAGCTCTCTATATTCTGAACAACATGTGGATGATGTCCAACTACTAAATCAAAACCGCTGTCGATAAGATTGTGTGCTAGATTTTCTTGAGTCTCATCATTTAAAGGCTCATATTCTGTCCCCCAATGAATATATGCAACCTTCAGGTCTGCCGGACCAGCAGAATCCAGTATATCTTCTATCAAAGAAACATCTGGGCCACCATAAGTAGCATTGGCGTGAAGCACTAATACTCTCTGAGCTTTTTCTTCGATTATCGATAAGGAGGAGGTTGAAATTTGTGTTGCGTGACCAAAAGTTTTAAAGCCTACATCCTCTAACACCTTAATGGTATTACGGTACCCCATTACACCATAGTCCAAAGAGTGATTATTTGCTAAAGATAGATATACGGGACTTCTAAGTAAGAGCTCACTAACAAGATCGGGTTGCACTGAAAATCTCATTTCCATAAATTGTGTCTGTATATGACTCTCTGGTATTGATGCTTCGAAGTTCATCAACACCGCATCAGCAATCAACACATCCCTAAGCGCAGACAAGGCATATCCTTTTTCTTCTTGCAGTAGCCTCATCTCTACATCCCTAGCCAACATAACGTCACCGGTAAAAATGAGACTAAGTGGCTCCTCAACTTCTTCGGGAGACAAACCAGTCGGCTCATTTGCAGAGAGGATTGGGAGACTGATTATTTGCTCACTACCAAAATGGAGAACAGCGTATGTAAAAGTCACTCCGCTAAAGACAGTGGCCAGAAATATAGATATCAACAAAACTCGTATATGCATGCGCTACTTATACCATCTCAAAATAATGCTTACCACTAACAGCGAGCAAAGTTTTGTTATTACAGAATGTGGTTAATTTAGTATGGTCTTACGTACGAAGGATGAAAAATACCAAATGCGCCCATATACATCATTCCCAGTATAAAAGTAATAGCAATTAAAATAGCAATTATAAAAATTGATAAAATTTGCCAACGAAAAAGGTTACGCCGACCAACACGGAGAGTCTCAAGTTCATCAGAGTTAACTTGGACGTCAATACCGAGTAGTGAATGAATCGCTTCAGGGCTCAGTTTTTTATCCGTCAAGAACACGTCATGTAGCGTATCTACTCGACTCTTGTGAGTATTAATATTCTCACGCAACACGGTAATTGCAGTCTCTACATCTTCTTTATTCCAACGGGCCGAAATAAGCACAGAGCGAATCTCTTCATCAGCTGCAGTAGGGGCCAGACCATTTAATTTCAATATCTGCTCGATATGCGTTCGATCAATCATACTAATTTATATTATCAAATCCTACCATCGGCGTTAGCTACATGTTGTGAGTATATTTCTAAAAGCACAATGAACACACTAGTAATAACTGGACCGACAATAAATCCAATCGGACCAAATAGCGCCAGGCCTCCCAACACTGAAAGCAATATCAAAAACGGATGCATTGGATGAGAACGACTCATCAAGTATGGTCCAAGGATATTGTCCAGTAATGAGACTGCTACCAAATACCAAACTAGAATACCGACACCAGTTACATAATCACCAAATACAAACGAGTAGACAGCAGCTGGTACGAAGACTACGGAAGGGCCAACACCTGGCACTAAGGCAGTAATAGCTACTATGGTACCGAACAAAATTGCTCGGTCGAATCCGAAAATAGAAAAACCAATCGCCGCAGAGACACCTTGAATAATTGCTACTAGTACCGTCCCAGTGGCCACACCTCTCACAGCAGAGGCCATCCGTCGCAATATCAAGCCATCTTCAATGTCTGCCAAAGGACTAATTTCAATTAGTTTATTAGTAAACTTTTCTCCATCTCTAAAGAAGTAAAAACAACCAAATACAGCAATAAAGAAGGAAAATAGTGTCGAGGCAGTACCAACAAAAATGGCACCAAGGTTTCCGGCAAACCACTGTGCACCTTGCCTTAGGTAACTTGCTAGATCTATTTGCAAACCAGGAATTAGGTTCTGTAGCAAGTTTTCAAAATTATTTAGTGTATCTGCAAGAGAAAACTGATTACTATCAAGTATACGATAAATAGAGATGGCTTCACTGACGAGCATTGATGTAATCCAAAAAAGTGGGATGACAAAAATGATGATTACAAGCACAGTTGAAATGAGCGCCGCAGTGGTTGGATTATGTCTTGGGGTATAAGCCAACACCTTTCCGTAAATAGGATAAGAAATAGTGACAATGACGGCCGATAAAGCTAAAGCTGTGATAAACGGAGACATCATCTGCCACAACAAGTATCCTACGATACCCATTAGGCCGAAAAAGAATACGTACTCAACAACTCTATTCAGTAACATATATCGATATTATCACATTTTTGAACTTGCACCCCACACAGGGGTGCTCCTACTTTAACAAACTCTTTACATCCTTAATCTCCTTTTTTAGTAGTTGTTCGGACACATTGAGGGCCTTATTTAGACCATCAACTGCCTCCTTCTCCTTTTTGGTCAAGCGAGTTTTGCGATTAATTGCACCGATTTGGTCATATATTTCTTCTCGAAGAGCTGTAAATATCTTGAGCATCTGTGACTGAATTTCATCAGCCTCACGGCGCAAATCGGTCACAGCAGTAGCATAACGCTGGCGTTCGTAGACTAGGTAACCAAAGATTAGAAGCATCAAAGCAGCCATAATTGCAACCAGTAATGAAGCAGGTTCGCTCGCCACATATCCGATTGGGTCCATACTGGGATTGATACTTTCTGGCGGAAGTGACAAGACGGGAGTGGTTTCAGATCGCATATTTCCAGCCTTGTCATAGGCTGTCACTTTTATGCTGTGTGTACCCTCACCATTTACGTGCATGAAATAACCTCGACGTGCCTCCTCGATACTCAATTTTTGTGGAGTATCTCCATTTACCGACAATTCAAAATGAGACAAACCGGAAAGCTCATCAGTAGTTTCTGCGGTAATTATTATTCCTCTTTGATCGCCTTGATGCGGGGTAACCTGAACACTGAAAGGGGCTGGGGCAGTATTATCAATCATCACCTTGTGAGCAGTGAAAGGTCCCCATTTATCAGCGTTCTTAAATTGAACAGTTAAGTACTGAATTCCCTCCTCCCATTTATCTACCTCAATACTTAGAGAACTAACCGGTGGGCGATAAGTTTTCATCGGCTCAGTTTTTGAATCACTCGTTAATTCAGCTGCTACTGCCACCACCTCCTCAGGAAGAGACCAAGAGAAAGATGCACTATCTGCTTTGTACCACTGTTCTGGATTTGGATAATCTACAGAAAGAATAGTGGGAGCCTCTGGACCACCCGCATAAAGCTCAGCGGGAATTGGCTCACTAATTTGTGCCGAAACAATAATCGGCATCACCACGTAAGAAATTAAAAATACAAATGCAAGAACACGCATGAATTTATAATTTAATTATCACACACTTCACACGCAAAACTAAAAGTGAAGTGGATAAATTATCGCAGTCTCATTATTTCACTCCAACTTGTTGTGTATCGTGACGACTGAAAATTATGATTACTACCCCAAGACTCTTTGTAGCGTGCGCGCCCAATAGTGATACTATCCTTACCTAAATTTTTGTTTACCGTGTCGATGACTGACATTAGTTTATTATCACTAACTTGCTGTGAGCCAAATAAATCTAATTGTAGGTGGTCATCAGCGGTTATCTGACTCAAGACCACCCCAGCCTTCTTGTAAGGTACATCTTTCACAAATATAGCGCGTGCCAATCTTTCCACCTCTCTTAACAACACGATAGTATCGTTGGTTGGATAAGGAAGTACGGACTCGGAAGTAGCACCTTGGAGCACCCATTCACTATGGCGATTAGTACCGAGCATTATGGAAAGCTTTCCGGCTTTAGAGTGACTAGATCGGAGTTCCTCCGAGGCGCGAGCCGTATGATAAGCGAGCGCCTCCTCCAAAACGGCTAGAGAGGTGGTGGTTTTAGAGAAAGAGCGTGTGCTCATAATGCTCTTTTGTTGTGCCTCATCATTCTCTGGCATTTTGGCAGGTATACCTCTAAGCTCAGAGCCTAATCGCGTTCCATTAACACCAAAAATTTTTTCTATTCTTGAATTGTCGGCAGAAAGGAAGTCAGCCACAGTGATTAGATTATGCTCACGCATTTTTTGAGTCGTGGCGCCGCCCACTCCCCATATTTCAGACAAAGAAACCGTGTCTCTCTGTACCTCCCAATCTTTCATAGTTAATACTGACACTCCACTACCTCGCTTTTCTAGTTCACTGGCATACTTCGCTAGTGTCATTGTGGGTGCTAAACCAAAAGACAACGGTACACCTACATTCTTTTGTATCAGTGTTTTCAAACGAGCAAGTTCAATTTTGGCCTCCTTCACACTCTTCACCTCCATTGTGAAGAAAGCTTCGTCTACGGAATACTGATAAATCACGCCGAGCTCCTCATGCAGGGTATCCATCACTCTTTTTGAAATGTCGCTATATAAATCAAAGTTAGATGAAAAAACTTTGGCACCGGCCTTTTCTAATTCATCGCGCACCTTAAAGTACGGCACACCCATCGGCACACCGAGCTTTTTAACCTCCTCACTTCTAGCTACAATAGCGCCGTCATTAGAAGACAAAACCACTACTGGGCGACCCCAAAGATCGGGTCGAAACACCCTCTCACAGGAAACAAAAAAGTTATTACAATCTGCCAAACCGATGTATTTCACCGTTATATTATACGCTTCCTCTCAACTGTATTGATATATATACATTTGTATGTCAATGTGCAGCACAAGAGATATCCACTATGTCGAATAAACATTCAAGGTCGGGTGGAAAATTTAACGGTAACCACACTACCCTTATACCGGCTGCTTGCTGCGTGGCTGATATCGCAGAGTCTTGCACCGCGGTTACGAAAATTTCACCAGGATTCATAAAAGCAGGCCTGAAGTCAGTCAACGGCATAAGGCGAGTCAAAATAACTGACGACAAATTGTGTCTATTGCTCTCCGTGCGAGACAATACTTCACACCAAGAAATTCGTATTTACGTTAATGATATACAGGCAGCCAAGCGTACAATCATAAAGGGTGCAAAGTCAGCAGGACTCAACGTATCATTTGGTGGTGAAAAAATACAAAGGTCACACAATTAAATATGAACACGGTCTCAACAATACCTTTCTACAAAACGTGCTACCGGTCCTACTTTAAAATGTCTGTATTGAAAGATAAGTCACCATCGGAATCACCCAAGTGAGCCAGTCAACTACTCCTTTCTGTCTAGATTGCCCATACCGCTTTGGATGCAAATGGAACTCTTGAATAAACAAGACAACAATCGCCGTGGCCATCAGTACGTAAAGCGCTCTGTCACTTCCGAATAATTTTTGTGACAGGAGTGTAGCAAATATAATGAACAAGACTGCACCAAGGAGATGGAAGGAAGCTCGATAGAAAGTCAGCTTATAGCCAAGACGTTGCGGACCATAGGTCAGAAAAGCATTATTAAGCGCGTTCAAGTAAGAACGCCTGCCTCTGACCCAACGTCCCTCAATCTCGTTAGCAAAAGGATAAAGGCGATCTGGTATTGTTTCTATAAACTCGTAGATTTGGGAAAATAGTTGTCGCATATCACTCTCAATATTATAGATAATTGTATTTTTATTATTGGTACTGGATATAGATCGGTGACGGTGTGAGGTCAAGTACTTCCTTTGGAGTCATAAGGCGAGTACTTGGCGCACGGAGGTCATTTTTATAGAATAATTTAAATCCCGTGAATTGAACTGGTTCAGGAGTAATTACGCGGGCATAGGTGTTTACTTTTTTGGCTGGCTCACCCCAACCATCCATATCGATTACCATTTGCACCTCGGGAAGTAGCTTAATATCATCGTAGTTAGTGAGCATATTTTGTGTAAAGCGGTGGAGGAGTAGGATCTTCGGTGGCAGATTATGTTCCTTCACAATCCCTGCAAGATATTCTGCTGCCCAGTTCACGTCCTGTGCATCCATACTTCCCATGTACTCTCCTGGTGCCTGTCCCGCCCTCATATAAAATTCTGGATCAATCGCAAGATGTACCTCAGGCATCGCCAAATACTTCTCCAGGAGTGGAGCTTCAGTACGAATATTGCTGAGCCCAACCTGTAGGTCTATGAATACTATACCGTCAACCTGCTTAGCAAGTTCAAGGGCATAATCTATCTGACTATCTGGCATACGGAGACGATACTTACCATCATCTCCAGCGCTACCCTGAGCAGTCACCGCTATGTAGTGGATAGCGGGAATTACTGGAGTATCAGGGTCTGCAGCCTCCCATTTTGCTACTTCAGCCTTAAGCATTGAGAGCATTTCTCTCTCTGAATACTCACCCAATACCCCCATGCCTTTAGAATAAAAGTTTCCGTAATATGCGACGATGCGGTTAAACGGCAATAGCGCTCCTGGTAACGGGTATGATGCATTGCTATTCGCCCAACGCTCCTGTAATGATGTCATCTCTGTACTACTTCCGACGCTGGTCTTATCAACTACAGAAAGGTGTGCCAATCGTCGCATCCGCAAATCATAGTCAGCCTTATCTAGTTCTGGTTGTAGCTTTTCCGAGATTTGAGAATCAACTCCCGCCTCCACCTCGAGCACACGCTCATATGTCACAGTTGAGAGTTGTGTCAAAAATTGAAAGATGAGTATCATTCCGACAAATAAAGCGATTGTCGAGACTGCTATTACTGTGTATTTTTTACCGCTCAAATAACGCCACATGATTACCTAGTGTATCCTATGTACTCACGTAAAGCCAAAACAACTTGTTTGTTATCCTAATTTTAGGAATTTCCGTATAGAGAATCGAAATAACTAACACAAGTGTCGAAGCAAGCCCGTTATCACGCCCCATAAGGTGACATCTTCTTCCAAGTTACTCCCTACGGAGTGTCTCTGGACCTTAAGTTCCCCGTCTTCTGCGACCACCAGAATACTGCCACGCTTAGGACTAAGTGAGCGATCTACTACTAAGGTATCTCCAGCTTTTATATCCGTACCCTCAGGACCATCCGACTCCATCTTCATAAAAAAAGTAGAGCTAGGGTGCTTGACCATCAAATCGTGGATGTCGAGTGGTCTTTCTTCCCCACTATTTTTCATTACATCAAAAACTTTTCCCATACTTTATTCTAGTTTAAAGTTTTTAGACTCAGAGTGAACTTCACTAAATTTTTTAAATCGAATGCAGTTCTGATGGTTGGAGAAAATTTTATGAGGGAGACGTATACGACATACGATGACTGAATAAAATTTTTGAAACCACAGAAATGCATCGATTTTAGAAGTTTTAGGCTATGAGAGCGCCAGAAGAGGCAAGCAAATGAACCTGAAACAACACAATCATCATCAAAAGCATAACTGTCGCATAAGCAATCTGTATCGGATGATGCCTTCTCCACTCAATAATGATGGAAGCTAGTAAAGCCCCAATTATAAACAAACCGAGAATAGAATAAATGATCTGGAGCAACAGGCGCGGAGAGGTCAAAATACGCCAAAAGGTTGAAGGCCTTGAAGTGATATTGTCAGTCGGTGCAGAAATTATCTCTTCAACATTCTCTACTGCCGTGGCAGCAAAACTTTCATAGACCACGGTTCCATCACTGGTTACACTCGCATTTATCTCGCTGTCTTCTGTAACACCGGCGACCTGTGCAGGGATAACAGGCTCTGTTTCCTCTACAATTACTTGCTCAGGTTCAGTCAGCACAAGTTCAGTTTCTGTAATTTCAGGAACCACCTCAGACACTGTTGCTGGTGCTGCTACCGCAACCGCTGGAGTACCAAACATCTGTACAACAAAAACTGTGTCAAAACCTTCGTATTCACCCTTTGCTGTTCCGATACCAATCTCAGTATACTTGGTGTTCATAATATTCTCGCGGTGTGTGGGAGACTTAAGCCAAGCATCAACCACTACAGTTGAGTCAGTGAAGTGTACAGCCAAGTTTTCACCAGCGTGAATGTAGGAATAACCAGCTTCGGTAAACCAATGCCACGGAGAGACACCAGCGGGACTCCAGTGGGCAAAGTAGCCATTCTTCGCCATATCTTCGGCCTTAAGGCGTGCTGCCTCGTCGAGAACTGGGTTTCTAACTAGTGGAGACTTACCCTCTTCAACACGAGCAGAGTTGGTGGCGTCGGTCACAACAGCTGGCAAAATTGTAGAGACCAACCATTCAGAACTGACCCAAAGAATTGATTGCAGATTAGCAATGGAAAAGGAGATGAGGACCAAGCCCATCATACCAACCAAAGCCGCCCGTTGAAGGACGTGCGGCTTAAAGTCGTTCTCAGCATTCGGAACAAAAAACTTTTTCAGCCAGTTTTTCACCTGGTCATTATAACACTACAAAATCGGAAACGAGAGTCCGCTAGATAGTGGTTATTTCTATCGTCAAAGCTAAATAAGCTTTTAATTATTTTAGATTATGGTGACGGTTTGTCGAATAAGTAGCAGTGACATAAGTACATAAGAAAAGGCGCAGGTCTCAGACCTGCGCCTTTTCTTAAGCTAGTTGCTTACCTCCTTATTCAAGACTCCAGAAGTAGGCAGTAATAGCTCCAATGGTCACTATTAGTGACGGCCAGAAAGCTCCTACCAGTCCGAAGAATACTGCACCAGCTAATAGTAGCAAGGCGACAGCCATAAATGTGCTCTGTACTGCCCTCATAGCCATAGTCTCAGGATATTCGTTTCTTCTCCAGAGTGCTACAGCAGAAGCTAGTAACCAGAGAAGCACTAGTAGCCAGTAATAATTCTGCCACGAGCTAAGTATGGCTCCTTCAGAATCTTCATCTTCTTCGTTTACAGTCATCTCGGTAATCTCATTCTCTTCTTGTCCTTCAGCATCTTTTGCTTCTTGTACGAGCTGCAAGTCAGCTTGTGTGATTGAATCACCCAATACAACACCTGATGACTGACCTGCTGGACTTTGAGCCGAGACATAGGAAGCAAGTAGGAACTCAGCTAGACGATTCTTAATTTGTTCAAGCAAATCGTATATTTCTCCGTCCGTGCTAGCACCAAGTACTCGAGGAGTAGCACTTCTATTTGTTCCTCCACCTCCTCCACCCCCACCTCCGTCAGTATCAGTGTTAGTTTCAGGGATAACTGTGTTAGTAGTTGGTTCGAAGTCATATGCCTCAGTATGAGTATTATTGCCAGTCTTAATACCGATTACAAAGTTATCAATATTACCTGTAAACCCACCTGGATAAGGCTCTCCTACTCGAACACCAAGGAATGAGTCAGTTGTACGAGTACCTGCGTTAGGGAATGCGGCCTTAATTTGATTCCATGTCTTTGTTACTGAACCAGAGTCACCACCAAGCTCTGCTGGCCAATTAGCTCCGGAATACTTCCAAAGAGCATTGCCTCCATTTATAGCATCCCACTCTTGCCAAGTATCTGCCAATACAGTGCCATTGTCTCTTGGTACATAAATAAGTCGTCGTTGCCAAGTATCAGTGCCATTAAAGTCAACATTGAAGTGCAAATAAGGTGCTGCATTTACACCAGCGCCGTTTCCAGCCGACTGAGAGTAGGTTGAGAATTTAAGGTCAGTAATATCAGCCAACTTTACGTTACTGAACTGATAAGTGGCCAAGTTGCGTCGTGCATTGGTACTAGACGCAACCTCTACAGGCACACTGATTTCAACACTACCTAGACCTAGTAGCACTCCAGCAGGACCAGTCACAAATGAGCCCAAACTGTTGTTGACTCCTTCAGCTCCATCAATACTTCCTGTCTGATCATTATAGAAGAACCAATTAGTTGATGAGAGATCTTCAGCTTCAACTGTAGTAGTGCCAGAAGTAAATGATGGTGGAGTAGATGGAGTGGTTTTGTAGACAATAGTGAATTCATCGCTGCACTCTGATTCATGACCGCCGTTATCGACAGCAATAATACAGAAGTAGTGAGTCCCCTCTCCTTGGTTAAAGGAACCTGAGCGTGAGTTTGCAGAACCATTGTTCACCGTCCAAGCAGTAGATGTACTGTTGAAAGCAGAGGTAGAAATGTTGTTCCAGTACTTGTATATGTAGTGACTAAAGTCTGGTTCGGTATTAGCGTCCCAAACTGCGGTACCAGAAACCAACTCGGTTGTGCCACCGTCAGCCACAGGGTTACTGTTTGAGTCGTTCCATCCTAGACCGGTTGGGACAGCTGGAGTGCCGTTCATTGGGCCTGAACCATCTACATCGTAGTAGTAGTGAACAGGGTCACTCCAACCACTAACGTTGCCGGCATTATCAAAGGCACGAACCCAGATGGTCACACCACCTTGTTCAGAAGTTGAAGGAATATGATTGCGAGAAGTGCCGTCTACGTCACGACAACCTACCCAATCTCCATCAATAGTTACGTCTGGACAGGTAGAAGCGCTAAACGTATGTCCATCGTCATAACGGTAAGCGATTTGGTAATAGTCGATACCGCTAGCATCAGTGACTACAGTCCATTCATTTAGAATCGGAGCAGTTGTAAAGATTTGTTCAGGATTTGGAAAAGTTATTTCTGGTACAGATGGTCCAGTAGCATCATAAGTAACTACAAAAGGATCAGAGTAGTTAGAACAATCATCAGAGGAATTACAGGCACTGAATGCAAAATAATGAGTCCCCTCACCTTGAGTGAAATTGTCGTTATACACTCCAAGACTAGATGAGTGAAGTGCTAAGTTGGTTGGATTCCAAGGAGTAGCCTCTTTAAAGACTGACCCGACGATATCATTCCAATACTTAAGTTGATAACGATTAACATCAAGTGAGGACGAGAGGTCAAAGGTAAAGTATTGCTCTTGAGTATACCCGCCATTAGACACGACTGTATTGCTCGGAGTTGCAGTGAAGATTGCTGTTGGAATTGTGGGAGTCTCTGTAACTTCACCAAGTTCAAGGTCAGACCAGATAGTTGTGTAACTTTGCCCACCATTGAAACTATTAAATATAGTCTCATTAAACTGATTGAAATTATGTCCATCAATTATAGAACTGTACGAATGAACAAGACTTCCATCAACAAAAAATTCAAATTGATTAGTATATGGGTTTTGTAACACTTCAAGACTTACACTTGTACCATAGGTACTTGATGCCACATCAGTCCAGCCACCATTTGCTGTATCCCATACTCGAATCCGAGGATTCGCTTCAAGATTTGTAAACTCAATGATTGGCCAAGCCAAAGAACCAGTGGTTGTGGCAGACAAAACGCCCCATAAACCAGCACGCACATCTGTTACAGAACTCCATGAACTGTCGATATACAGATTTGCTTTGACGCTATTATTGCCACTTGGGAGAGTCGCCTTTACTCCTTCCGTTTTATAGTAACCTTCAGGACTTGCAGAAGGACCATGTACATTAATAACTAACTGATCGGGTGTAGCAGTCCATCCACCAGTTGGGTTAGTACGGTCAGGCGACCAAGTTAATCCGCCGAATTCTTGTGGTGTATGCACTACCACGAAAATCGTAAAGTGATTAAGTTCAGAAATCGTTACAGTATCTTCTGATGCTTGAACCTGAACACTATCATCAGAAATGATATCAGCGTTGGAGAGTTGATCTACACTTTCAGCATACACAATACTTGGGACTTCATTTGCACTAGACGGCAAAGGTAATTCGAGATCATAAGCAAACATACCATTCTCCATCGAAGAAGTAATATCGTAAGCAACATTACTTATAGCCCCCAATGAAGCCACCTGTTCGTCAGTCAAAATAACCTCCTCAATAGATAGACTGCCAGCAACTTCTGGGAGGCTAGTGAAAGTAACTTTTACTTGGGAGTTTTGTGGAGCAACATACGCCACACCTAATTTAACGTTATCGACTGTAGCAACACCATTCTCGCCGAGCTGAAGGGTTACTTCTTTATTCCCAGAAAAAAGATCAACTGCTTCTTTTACTATTGCAGAAGCTGCTTCAATCACTGTCGAAACAATACCTTTATTTTCCTCATCAACTACATCATCTGAACTAGATGCAACTTCTTCCGAACTAGATGCCACATCTTCTGTAGTAGTTGCACTTTCGTTTTCATCAGAAATAGTTGGAATATTCTCCACTTCATCAACCCCACTTTCTTCGTTATCAATAATTTCTGTGGCCTCTTGTTGTTCTGCGACTTCTTCAGAAGCTTCAACCTCCTCAACAAGTTCCTCAGAATCTTCAACTTGCTCAGAACTTTCCGATACAACTTCTGGAGTTGAAATTTCTGTCGGCTCTGCATTAACTTCCTCAGCGTAAGTAGTTAACACACCAATCGGCAAAGATGTTACCAAGAGTGAGGCTATAGCTAATAAAGCGGCGGTCTTTCGTAGTGAATTTGGGATTCTGTGTGTGTAGTTCATAAAATTTCTAATATTCTGAATAAAACCAAATTATTTATGCTGAAATAAGATCAAGATATAAAAAACGGGCCACACACGAAATCGTATGCGGCTTTAAACCGTCCCCCTCCAATATCCTACCCCTTTACAGTCAGCATTCATTAGTATTTTTAACACTACACTCTTTTTTCCTCTTATGCCAATTGACACCAAGAATTAATTATGTGATATGTTGCTCCTATAAAGATTCAGTGCCTAAAGTAAACTTACTGTTTTGTTGTCTAACCCTCCGTTTTTGTAGTAATTAAGGTGCTCTTACTCTCTTGGACCCTACTTTATCTAGAAAATATACCCTTGAACCAATTCCATACACTACCGAAGAAGCTAGTTCCTGCCGAGACAGCAGAAGCGGTCTGCTCTTTAACGGTAGTGGCAGCCTTTTGACCCATACCTACAACCTCTTCGACTGTACTAGTCACCCCTTCCACTATTTCTTTACCGCTGGAAAATGGATCAGAAGTAGATTGACCACTAGAGCTACTTTGACGATAGGTTATACCCTGATTACGATACCAGGCTATCTCGGACTGCTGATCAGTGGTTAAAGGAAATTCTTGAGCAAATTCGCAGTATATCTCATTCACCATCTTGCGGGTTGTATAGTAGACGAACCGAGTTGGCAGAGGCAATCCCCAGGGTGTCAGTACTCTATCCGAGTACTTTTGCTGGAACTCATACACTGCCTGCTGAGTCGCTGCGTCGTACACTCCATTGACCTCCAAATCAAAGTGGCCCTCGAGATCACGAAGGAAAGTCTGCAGCTTGATTACCTCAGACACATCGTTCTGACGATTAGGATGGATATAGCTATAAAGCAGCTGTTCACAAGTATCAGTTGTTTCTCCAAGCACCTGCGGAGTGGCTTCTACGACAGCTCGAGATCGAGTCGAACGACTACCACCCCCACCACCGCCACCAGTATCATTTGTCACCACTGGAACAATTACGGTTGAACCTTCTTCAAACCCAACAATTAAGTCAAAGCCAAAGTTTTTCCCCATCAAGGGGTCCTGTGGAGCATCTGTTTTGAGCGTAAGAGTGATGGTGTAGTTGTGTGTTCCGCCATCAGGAATAGTGGATAGCTCAAAAGGATTAATTAACTCACCTAGCTCTCCACTGGCTGAGAAGTCTCCAGTAATCGTAAAGGTCATCTGATCAGCAAACAGAAGGAAGTCGCCAGTCGTGGACGCTACTTGTATTCCCGCCTTTTGCGTAAAGCCAGTAGTGTTTTCGACTGCAAAGCTACCACTCGCTGATGAGTTAGGCACCATATTAGTAGCTGTGATCGGCATATCAGAAGTGGTAACAAATGCCTCAACAATAGCCGGCATAACCAAAGCAGCCATAACTAACAGAGTCAAAGCATAACGTGTAGTAAAGTTTTTAAGAGATACGTTCATAAACTTATTCGGTTTCAGTTACTGATTCTGGTTCCGGAGCTGGCTCTGGCTCTGGTTCTGGTTCAGGTTCTGGTTCAGTATCAGTTTCTGGAGTTGTTTCTGGTTCTGACTCAGTAGTTTCCTCGGTCTCTGGTTTTTCTACCAACGCATCCCCGCTTCCATCCTCTGGATCAATTACTTCTACCTCCTCTTCCTTCTTACCATCACCTTCAGGATCAATCACTCCCTCATCCACACCCTCCCCATCTTCCTTCACAGGTTCATCACCCTCTATACCCTCTTCCGTAACGGATTCAATTGGAATTTCACCAGGATCAGTAACAGCAGCTTCGTCAGTCGGTTCAATTACTGTATCACCTCCGCCTCCATCTGCTCCTGCTCCTTCTTCATCAATCTTCTCCTCGTCTGCTTCCTCTATGGCCTCAACAGTCTCCACAATCTCAACTGGAGGAGTTTCAACCACTAGCTCTACCTCCTCTTGAGACTCTTCACCTATTAGATACTCTCCGCGTGAGGTTAGTAATGCCACCATTCCTTCTATCATTTCATCGGAAAATCCAGAATCAATCAAATCTTGACGAGAAAAGCGGTTTTCCTCACCTGGAGTTGGTTCTGGATCTACCCAAGGACCAATACCGTCAATAAACCGCGCAAATGATTTACCCTCAGGAACGTTACTGGCATTACATACACCCACTGTATCATTAGTGTTTGGATTGTCTGGTGTAGGGTCATTTTCACAAGCAGTTGAGTCTTCGCCATACTCGTACTCATCTTTAATTTGATCTAATGAGTTGTATAACTTCACGGTATCGCCTGTGTTGTTGAGTATAGGTTTATTCATATAAACCACCATAAATCCGTTGGCTGGAATAGTTGTAGTACCTGATGATATATGAGTAACAGCTGTCACAGAATTTATTTCTATGGTGTTACCAGTACCACCGCTATAATCAGTAACATACCAGTCAGTCAAGTCTACTTCAAAATCCTCATTGTTATATATCTCAACCCACTCTCCATCTGGCATGTTGGCACTATCATCGTCACTGTTCGGTAAGAACTCGTTTAAGACCACATCACCATCGGTAGGTACAGACACTTCACTTTCTGCGGTTGGCTCAAAGTCGAAGGTACGGGTATGAGTAGAAGCACCAGAATCAATACCAATAGTGAACGAGTCAATATTCTCAATATAACCATCTACATAAGGCTCGCCCACCCGAAGACCCAACCATGAGTCGGTAGCTCTTGTTTGTATGCTTGGGTAGGCTGCAAGAATATCACTCCATTTTTGAAATTGAGCAGTTGGGTCAACAAATGGTGTACCTGTCTCCGCAGGCCATGAGGTAGCAGCCCCTCCGCAACCAGACATACCAGACCAGCACCAGAGAGCCTCTCCTCCCGCTATTGCATCCCATTCTTGCCAGCTATCTTGGATAACAGTTCCATTTTGATTCGGCACAAAAGCCAATCGTTTCTGCCAAGTGTCAGTACCATCAAAGCTGACGTTGAAATTTATATAGGCAGAACGGTCAAGACTACCGCCATTTCCGGCTGACGGATTATAAGTAACGTAAGACATCTCAGTAATGTCTGCGAGCGCAACATCTCTAAACATATATGTTGCTATATTGCGTCGCTCAGTACCACTCACACCAATTTGAGCGCTACCTGAACCATAGAAAGGTGTGCCGGGACCATCGACGAAAGAACCTAGAGAATTATTAATTGTATCTGTCTCATCATTGTAGAAAAACCAAGAAGTAGGATTGAGTAATTCTGTTAACTTATCGGTTCCTAAGTCTTCAGCCATAACTACGATTGTTTCTTCTGTGTCAGAAGACCAAACACCTGTAGACACACTATTACCTTCAATGGAGGTGCTGGCTTGCCAAGCGGCAAAGGTGGTTTGAATTGCTAGACCACTCGAGTTCATAAACATAGAGCAAACTAAAAGTACCTTTGCCCAAAACGGCAAATGTTTGCTACTAATTCTGAATAATGAGTGTTTTTGCATAAAAATTTTAATCTTGTCTTTCGGTTTCGTTTTCTTTAACTCCTTCTCTACTCGTTCTTATCGATACCATTATCTTCTTAACCTCATCCACTATGACCAGAAACGCAGGAATGATAATAATGGCAAGAAACCCCCAGGGTGTCTTGGCTACATCGAGTAGGTAGCCAATAAATGGTAAGTGAAAAATCACTTTGCCATAAATCTCGCTTTCGAGGACAGGATTGCGATCCGCATAGTCATTGGCGTCGCCTTTAGTGGTGAACTCGCGTTCGTCTCCGTCACCTTCGGCAGCTGCAACAATTCGGTGCGTAATTGGCACCTCCAAGCTACTCTCTATTCTTTTGAAGGTGACTATATCACCCTCAGCATAATCGGCTTTTGGATAAATGAAGACTACGCTCCCAGTAGGGATAGCTGGCTCCATTGAACCAGTCAAAACCGTACGGGAATCAAGAGGAAAACTGGGAATGGAAAGGATAGATATGAGAAGCAGGGTCGCGACAGCCAAAAAGACCGTCACAACGATATAAAGAAGGATGTTAAAGAACAATTTCATAACGCTTTATGCCAAAAGGTCTCTAGACCTTTATCCTCAAGCCCACCGAAGTGGTGAGCTTGAGAAAAAGGTTTGGATTAGGAAGGAAGTTCGTCAGGCAGAGTTCCTACAAATACTTCAGTCCATGCACATTCACCATTATGAAGACCGTAATCAGCATCTTCTGCAAATCCGCCCATTTGACGCATCGCAATCACCTCACCAGGACCAAAACCATTAGATCCATCGGCAATCTTAACTGCATTTGCTGCACCATAGAATGCACTTACAAGTGTGAAGGTACCATTGTCAGGATCACCAGCATCACCGACATTTCCTACGCTAGAACCTGTTTCATATGTTGTGTTATCTATTGCTGTGCCATAACCCATCCAGTTTGATCCATCACCTGGGGTACTAGCACGCCAGGCAATCTTTGTTGCATCACAGGCCCCTGGATTACCTGATACAGGATCAATATAGAACCATAGATCAAGTTCCATTGAGCTGTCGTTTGTAACCTCTGCTCGTTCCGCCGGAGAACTCTTGAAGCCAGGAAGGACCTCAGTTTCTATAATCGGCTTTGACTCAGAACCATACGCTGCCACTCCTTCAGCTGTAATCCCAAGTACAGCGGTACTGATTGTATTACCTTCAATACCATCAGTTGCTTGCCACGCAGCGTATGTAGCACCTAGGACAAGGGCTGTCATTGCTACTATCACGCTTGCTGCGAGCAGTACCTTTTTGTTTAAAATTGCTGTCATAAAAATTTTTATTTTTACTTAATTTAATAAATTACTAATCCAGCAATGCTGGCTGTGAGTACTGTGAAAACATAGTAATTAAAAAAGACACCGCACAAAATTGCGCGGTGTCTTTTAAGACTGTATCTACCGGAATGGTTTCACCATTCATTACACAGACTGCATTCATGGTTTCTTCATTGTACGCTCATGTATTTCGACAGCAACGTTGACATGTGAATTACTATGTATCGGGATAATGACTTTATCTTACACCTCTGAAGATTGGGTGGTTGGCACAGAGAGATTTTTTTGCCACCTCAATTACAGTTTCAGGTGTTGTGGTGGAGAGGTTCGGACGCGATGACAAAACTACGTCGTCATCCTCCACCACCTCCTTGATATCTTCTAATAGATCCAATAATTTCGCTCTACGTTCTTCAACCTCCTCCACAAAATTGTTGCGCTCCTCACGCCATTTAGTCACACCTGGTGCATCATCTAGTATCCACGGGAATACTGCGCAAGCTACCATTCCATCACGCACATCTTCGGTTGTGGTAGCGACCAACATACGCACCTTACGTCCAGAAAGTAGTAACTCAGAATCTTTTGGACGTAACTCGGTTATGGTGATATTCCACTCTTCGTTCTTAACATCAATAAAGCGTACCTGCTCTTGATCTCCATACTCCAATCTTTTAACTGCACCTAACATGCGTCCAGCCAATGGATTTTGCCACATTTGTGCCTCAAATTCTGCTCGAGATTGATAGCTTTCTAACTGCTCTCCCATATATTGATCAAGATAGAAGCCTGCTCCAATTGAATGAAGCATCATCGCACCCACCACACTAAAACCAAAGCTACTGCCAACCACAAGGTATAAAGGATATTTATATCCTCTCTTAGTGTTGCGAAGGTTGAAATAGGCGACCAAGGTGAGCGAGCCAAAAGCCAAAAGCCACAGATAGGGCAACGTATCGAGGAAGAAGGTTAAGAAACTTTGGTGGGTCGCCTCGTAAAGCGAGTAGCCGATATATAGGGAAGTAAAGGATAATATTGCTAAAGCCACAGCTCCCAGAATCACTGACAAGACCCAGGCGGCCCAAAAAGCGTATTCATAAGATAGCCAATACAGCCGAGAATGAGGGGTGATTCCCTCCCTTTCCAGACGGTCTAAGACACTCTGCTTTATTTTGTTATTCATAGATTCACTCATATATCTAATGACTCAAGCTTTTGCTTTAATTGCTTCTTAGCGCGGTGTACCAAGGTACCTACCGTACCAGTCGGTACATGAAGGACATCAGAAATATCTTCATACTCAAGATGTTCAAAGTAACGCAAAATTAGCACTTCACGGTACTTGTCGTCGAGTTGTTCTAGTGCACGCAGGAGTAGTTTATTACTCACCTGTTGGTCAAAAATGGCTTCCGGATCAACATTATCAGCTGCGATTAACTTCACAATATCATCTCCTTCAGATACAAGATAACCTTCCGGACGTGACTGAAGTTTACGATACCAGCTAATAGCTTCGTTGTGCGCAATGCGATATATCCATGCGGAAAAAGAAAGACTTTGGTCGAAGCTGTTTAGATTACGATACACTTTGATAAAAATTTCCTGCAGCACATCAGCTCTATCGTCTGGATTACGAACACCGAGACGGGTGATGTACCGTTCGAGACGTGCTTCATAACGCTCCACCAGATTCCCAAAAAACGCTCGGTCGCGTAGCGAATGTGTCACCAGTTCATTGTCGGTTGGGGCCGAAGATTCGGGCATACCCAGACATTATACGCTTTATAGGCTTATTTGTTTCAAGTCGGTGATATAATCGAGGTAATGACAGTTCGTTTAAACAAATACTTAGCAGACAGAAAAATTGCCTCTAGGCGCGAGGCGGACGTACTGATTGCTGAAGGTAAAGTACTCATAAATGGCA
The DNA here is from genome assembly GCA_002422025.1 of Patescibacteria group bacterium UBA6201. Classification (GTDB taxonomy): domain Bacteria; phylum Patescibacteriota; class Minisyncoccia; order Phycocordibacterales; family UBA918; genus OLB19. The sequence goes on from DISV01000005.1 coordinate 329,164, forward strand.
AAAAAGCCATAATTGGACAAAAAGTGACTGATGACGATATTGTTCGTCTATCACCGAACGCCACAAAGGCCAAGACCTATCTCGCCTATTATAAAGGTGCTGGCATCATCACTCATTCACCAGACAAGGAAAAGGGCGAGGTTGATATCGCCACCAGAATGAAGAAGGATTATGGAATCAAGGACGTTTATCCAATCGGTCGTCTTGATAAAGCCTCAGAGGGGCTCATTATCCTCACCAATGACGGTCGAGTGACTAGTGCCCTCCTGGACTCAGAGAACGATATAGAAAAAGAATACGAAGTTACTGTGGACAAACCAGTCACTGGAAGACTTTTGAAAAAGATGGCCGAAGGAGTGAATATAGAAGGTTATGTAACTAAGCCAGCCCTCACTGCTCCCAAGTCTGGAAAATCGTTCAAGATTATTTTAACCGAAGGGAAAAAACACCAGATTCGTCGCATGTGTATGGCTCTTGGTTGGCAAGTAAAGATATTGAAACGTGTGCGAGTGGTAACTATAAAACTCGACAAACTAAAGCCTAATCAATATCGAAAGATAGTTGGTAAGGAACTACAGACGTTTTTGCAGGAACTGGGTTTGAGTTGAGGTATATCAATTGAGCAGACAGTATATGGTAAATAGAAACGGCCGGCGCTATGCGCCGGCCGTTTCTATTTACTAGTAGCTAAGTGCCAAGAAGCCAAGAGCTATAAACTACTTCCCTCCCTTCTTTCGATCAGATTCCTTCAACAAGGCCTTACGTAAACGCACACTGTTTGGAGTTACCTCCAAGTACTCATCATCAGCCATGATTTCAAGTCCTAACTCAATCGTAAGTGGACGATAAGGTACCAAATCAATAGCCTCATCAGAGCCAGAGGCACGAACGTTAGTGAGAGCCTTTCCCTTAGTAGGGTTTACCATCATTTCCTCACCCTTTGAAGTATTACCAATCACCATTCCCTCATAAACTTCAGCAGCTGGACCGATGTATAAAACACCACGATCTTGCAGGTTCCAAAGAGAGAAACCAAGCGCCTTACCAGTCGCCATCGAAATCATACTACCAACCTGACGCTTCTTGATTTCACCCACATGTGGCTGGAAGCCAATGAAGTGTGAAGCCAAAATACCCTCTCCTCTAGTATCAATAATAAACTGGCCTTTGTATCCGAGGAGTCCACGAGTCGGACCAACGAAAGTCAAACGCACTTGCGTAGCGTGCATGACCATATTCTGCATAATGAAGCCACGATTAGAAAGCTTCTCAATCACTGCTCCCTGGAATTCAGAAGGAACATCAGCAATTACTTCTTCGAATGGTTCAAGCTTCTTACCACCTTCCTCCTTAATGATTACTTGTGGCTGAGACACGGCCAATTCGTAACCCTCACGTCGCATGTTCTCAAGCAATATAGAAATATGCATCTCTCCACGACCAAACACTTCGAAACTATCTCCTTGAGAGAAGTCCACTTTTAGACCAACGTTAATTTCTAGTTCTTTTTCAAGACGCTCCTTAATCTGACGGCTCGTTACATACTTACCCTCTCGACCTGCAAATGGTGAGGAGTTGGGCATAAAGCGCAAACCAATGGTTGGTTCATCTACTTTAATTGCAGAAAGTGGTGGAGTGTTCTCATTGTCGGTCAAAGTCTCTCCAATATCGATATCAGCAAACCCAGCGATAAGTGCAATGTCCCCCGCGTATACAGTTTCAGCCTCTACTTGAGCAGTTCCTTTAAAGGTGGAGATTTTAACAACCTTCCCCTTCTTAGTTTCCTGACCTTCATGAGTAATGAAAAGGTTCTGCCCCTTACTTAGCTTTCCACTATATACACGAGCTACTGCTAGACGACCCAGGAAGTTGTCGTAACCGAGGTTGAATACCTGTGCAGCGAGTGGGTCACCCTCTTTGAAGACAGCAGCTGGCTGAACCTGCTCCAAGATAACGTCAAGAAGCGGAGAAAGGTCTTTAAACTCATCTTCCAACTTGCGTTTTGCCACTCCTTCACGACCAATGGCGTAGACAGAGGTGAAGTTAGACTGTTCATCAGAAGCCCCCAGCTCTAAGAAAAGTTCCAAAACCTGTTCTTCAGTACGGTGTGGATCAGCCGCAGGCTTGTCCACCTTATTAATGACTACAATCGGCTTAAGACCGAGCTCTAGTGACTTTTTTAGTACGAAACGTGTCTGAGGCATCGGACCTTCCTGTGCGTCAACCACTAAGAGCACTGAATCGATAGAACGAAGCACACGCTCCACCTCACTACCGAAATCGGCGTGACCTGGAGTATCCACAATGTTTATCTTGGTATCCTTATACTCGATAGAGGTATTCTTGGCATAAATAGTAATACCACGCTCTTGTTCAAGAGCGTTACTGTCCATTGACTGACCCTCAGCACGAGAGCCGGTCTGCTCCATCAAAGCATCGGTAAGAGTGGTCTTACCATGGTCCACGTGGGCAATAATGGCGATGTTTCGGATTTCTTTGGACATAATTTAAAAATAGAAAATGCGCTCACGCGCTTTAGGTTTAGAGTTCAAAGTGCGCTGTAGAATACCTCAGATTGAACTGTTTGTAAACCCACAACACCACCTTCTTATGGTGTTGCTTTGCCTTTAATAAGCGTTTCTTCGTTCAAATATTACTATTATCAGCAATTTGACCCTCCCCTTTGGTCTATTTATACGTAAAACTACGATGGAACTAATGTCTGGGAGAACTAGACTGACACAAAAAGCCGGTGGGCAAGATGACCTACCGGCTTTTTAAGCTTGTAATTTATCTTTCCACTACCTTCTAGTCTCTCTCCTCCCACTCTTTATCTTTTAAATGTCCAAATCCCTTTTCATCACCCATACCTTCATCGTGACCCCCTCCACGATGTTTGAACTCAAAACCAGATTCAACTCCTGCTTCATCTAATATTTCTCGTACACGCTCGCGGTCCTTATTCTCCATTGCCTCCCGAAGCGCTTCCTTTTGTTCAGTATTTAGAAGACTCATAAAGTTTGGTCTCATATTGTCTTTGGAATTATCCATTCCAAAACCAGTCAAACCAAGTTCGTCAAAAATGTCCTTAGCACCTTCTCTATCGCCGTCCCTCATCAACTCGTAGGCTTCAACTAATCTATCAAACTCTGCTTCACTATCAATCATGTCAGCGAAGGCAGAGCCCTCAATCGCTTCTTTAAAGGCCTCATAGTCTCGGGTGGCAATGGCGCTATGGATATCATTTTTATGCTCGCGCATGGCTTCACGAACTTGCTTAATAACATCTTCGTCGACTCCGGCAGCTAAGAGAACATCTCGTGCAGCCTCTTTATCACCAGATTCTCTTAGTTCCTTAGCAGTCTCGAAGGCGGCAATCTGGTCATCATTTAGGCCAGCTCGTTTAAGCATATCGCCACTAAAGGCACTTGCTCCTGTCACCGTGACCGCGAAAGCGGCCAAGGGAATAAGCAGAGTTTTCATAAGCATAATTTTTTAATACAAATTTAAAGTAAATAAACGTCTTCAAAACGAAGTGTGGTTAAATAAGGAACAGCAAAGCCGCCCGCGAAGGCGGCTTCACTTTAGGGCCAGTAACATTTCTTTCTGGAACTAACCCTTTATGTACTCCGTTCCATTTTTTATTACGTGGCGGAGTTATAAATATTTCACACTTAATGAACCTTCAGTTCACTGAGCGAAATACTAATTCGCACCAATCCTTTCATGTAACCAATTCTCAGCCCAATCAGAAAAGTTACCCACGGGTCTTCCACCACCTTCTAGTTCTGACCAAACCTCTCGTAGCAACACTGCCAGTTCACTACTCTGCCCAAGTGCTGTCTCGCAAGTATCCAAAAGATAAACTGTATTATCAACTGTGAAGCGATACTCATAATCATACCCGCCCTGAATTGAAGGACAGTCTGGCGCTAAGGGCGCATAAGTATAGGCAACCAATTCATCATCATACTCACGTAAGTCACGCATCAGGCCTACTGAGAGCTTACCTTCAATCGGAGATAAAGCTGAGTCACTGTTCCCACCTGGCAGGTATATATAATTTCTGTCTGACAAGACTCTAAACGACGGTTCTACATAGCGAGAACTGCCGTCACTATAACGCTTCGCGACCAAACTCCACTCACCTGCCTCAGCTTCGGTGTCATTTAAACTGTCCGGCACGTAAATAGGTTTAAAAGCCATCAAGTAGACATACATACCGATAGCCAAACCAGTTAGGAAAGTTAGGGAAAGCAACATCCAATCATCGCGTTTCATTCTCTCAATTATACACGGCTCTATCATCAGCTTAAACATAAGAATGGTGAGATCAAATCATTCATCGCTTGTTCCAAGAATTACCTTCAAGCGACTTAGGGCGTGTTAAAATTTCCAGATGGAGTTATTTTCATATCTTGGATTACACACCGCATACCTCTTTGTGTTTTCTGTTAGTTTAGGTTTAGGTATTGGTACATCTGTATTGAGTCATAGTCTTTTTTTACTTGCTGCTAAAGACAAAAAAGTGTCACGCGATGAGTTTAAATTACTAAACCTATCACGCAAAGTGAGTTGGGTGGCAATCCTTATGTATGGTTTCAGCGGTATCGGTCTTTTTACCCTTGCCTACGAATCTATGATTGAGCTTGGAATATTCTATGCCAGCATGACGGTCGCTGTAATTCTAGTCACAAATGAAGTGCTGTTTTCGTTTTGGCATTTGCCACGTATACAAAACACCAAAAATGGTGTGGCTGTAGTTGATGCTTTTGTTTTAGTAAGCGGTGCTGTCTCTGCCGTGTCATGGATATTTTTAATGTTCCACCATGTCATTTATCGAACCGATATTGGATACTTTCCATTCATGACCCTATACACAATAGCGGTCATTTTGGCACTACTACTCACTTGGTTTATATTCAGAAATTCCGTACACAAACATGACGGCCTTATACTCAAACGCTCTTTATTGACTGCAGTTTTGCTAACAATTATTTTTATTGGCGCTTGTTATTCCGATATTAATCTAATAACCAAAACGATTAAGGTTGAGGAAGTGGTGCCTCCAATATCAAGTGATGCAACATACACTATTGATGATGTGGCCCTCCATAACAATTCTGAGGATTGTTGGCTAATTATAGATAAGAAAGTATTCAATGCCACCGAAGCGTCACGCCTACATCCAGCCATGTTCAACTGCGGTGAGGATGTGAGTGAGAACTATCATATAAATCATGGCGAGACTATTCGTGACAAGATGATGAAGTTTTATATAGGAGAACTTAGTGACGGGAAAGGTATCACAAATGTCGATGTACCATTTACAAAAAACCTTACCCTGGAACCATATCGTGAACTATATGTAGATGAAGGATCCTGGAATCCACATAACCTGATGTTAGTGGTGGAAAAGGACGCTGAGAAGCTTCTAGCAATTGACGGAACTACACACGAAGTAATTGGACGTGTCCACAATGTTGGTTTTCAGCCACATACATCAGTCTTTTCTTCAGATGCGAAGTTTATGTACATCATCTCGCGCGATGGTTGGCTAACAAAAATAAGCCTTGAAACACTTGAACCAATTAAATCAGTGTTGGTAGGTGAGAATTCTCGCGGTACTGCGCTGACCGATAATGACAAATACATTGCGATTGGCAATTACGCACCGGGAAATCTAGTGATTCTCGATACTGATACGATGGAAATCCTCAAGACTATTGCACTTAATGTCACAATAGATGGTAAAGAGATTGAGTCGCGAGCAGGTGCAGTAGTCGAAGATGGTAACAGAATTATCGTAGCCTTAAAGGATGCAAATAGCGTATGGGCCATTGATACTGACCAGTCGGATTTTCCAGTCACTGATAAATTTGAAAACATTGGCGAGAATGTACCTGCACTACATGACGCCTTCCTTACTCCCAATGGAGAATACTACATAGTCGCATCCCAAGGTTCAAAGACTGCCTGGGTACTTGATTTAACAACAATGAAACCAATCGCTGAGATAGAGACGGGAGAAACACCTCACACCGGCCCTGGAGCTGCCTGGGGCGACTACATCTACGTTCCAGCTCTCGGAGAAGGTTTAATAACAGTTATTGATACTAAAACCTGGAAGCCGGCGAAGTACATAAAAACAGGTGGGCCAGGACTATTTGTGCGCAGTTACAGCAAAGATCCATCGTATCCATATGTCTGGGCCGATACTGCCTTTGGCGATTATAAAGATGAAATATATGTGATTGATGCAAGGATTAACGAAATCGTTGAAACAATTGTCCCAGTCGAAGGCGAAAGCTCATGGCACCCTGAATTTACCTACGATGGTAAGTCTGTCTACATCGTTTCTCAAACAGCCAACGAAGTAGAAGTATACGATGCCTACACCTTCGAAATAGTTAAAAGAATTGAAGCTAATACTCCATCAGCAATATCTAATGTTGGTCTTCGAATCGAGGAGCCTGGACTCTAATTAAATATATTTAAGCTGTTTTAGTTGAAAGAATCCTTACCCCACTAAGGACAAAGGCGATTTCAATGGCACCCACAAGAACCAAGGTGTAAGCAATATCACCAAGTAGCATATTCCTCAAAAATGGTAGGCCAAGCTCATAAGCATAGAGGAGTCCAAAAATAGATTTCTCATACCATGGAGAGAACAACCAGACTGCAGCATTGGTAAACAAAAAGAAGACTAGCGAACTGGCAACAACAGTGACCCCAACCGAAGAGAAGGAGTTATACTTTCGACAAACCCAACTAAGGAAACCAATTAGGATAAACGAGCCGTAGACTGAAAGCATTATTCTCCAATCGTAAAACCCTATAAGCAAATCAGACAGTAGGAGGGCCACAAGCGGAAGAATAATTGACCACCTTCTTCCGAGATACAAACTACCCACAAACGCTAAGGCGGCAATCGGTGTTGCGTTCGGAGCGTGTGGCATAAGCCTTATCATTATCCCGAAAGAAATTAGTGCGCACGCTATTAAAATAATCTGATTTCTATTCAAATTCATAATCAAAATTGTGATTTTTCATAGCGCCATTCTACAGAGTCTCTGTCTTTAAGCTCTAGTTTATCGGCTCCGACTTGTGGCATAGTGTCGTTAACAAAATACTGCCAATATTTGTCCTCCACTCCATTTACCTTTCCATTTATACCCTCAACCAATATTCCAAGCCCTGGATACTCTTTGGTGATTAAGAGAAACTCTGGGTCTTCTTGATTTAGTGCCTCTAGAGCATCATAGACAGTATCACCCACTGCTACAGTTACTGATTTATTTGTATAAACACCTTCAACACTTAGGGAAATGTTGATGACTTCTTGAACATCTTCAGTCGGTACATTTTGTAGATTGGTCTGTCTGTCTGTATACGCAGACAGACCAAAGATTAATGCCAATACAACAGTACCTAACCCTAATATTTGCAAGACTTTATTATTCATACACTTTTTAAATTATCTTTATACGAAGGCGATAGTTCTCTTATATTCTTCCTGACCGCTACATATCGTGCAAGTACGTATAGAAGACTTGAGAGTCGATTGAGATACGCTAGAGTCTCGGGCGACACTGCCCTATCTGACAAAGCAGCGATGACTGTACGCTCTGCTCGACGCGACACTGCTCTAGCAAAATCAAATAGTGCTGAGTGTTCTGTCACCCCTGGTACCACAAAGGAATGAGGGTTTGTTATTTCACTCTCAAAATCTTCAATCGTCTGTTCAAGACTGTCTATATGACTTTGTTCAAGTGTTTCGGTGACTCCCGCCAACTCTGCCTGCACAATAAAAAGACTTTCTTGCGCCTTTAGTATCTCATTACTAATTCGTTTGTCTTTTTTAGCAAAACGAGCCCTGCAAATACCGAGTAATGAGTTGAGCTCATCAACCGTACCAAGTGCTTCAAAGACAAGACTATCTTTAGATAAACGCTCTTTAGTCCCAAAGAGTCCTGAAGTGCCACCATCCCCTTTACGCGTATATAGCATAGAATTTACGCAGTAGTTACATCAGAGGGTACCAACATATCAATATCACAAGTACCACCCACACAAGCCAACTCCTTCTTCTGCTCCGTCTCATCAGTATGCTCATAGGTGACCAACTTTGAGTAGTCGATTGAAGGAAAGCCAGCTAATAGTTCATCATATCGTTTTTTATCAATTGTCTCATAAGGAGCCAGACGGTAAACATGATCAAAGCGTGGCAAGAATGATAAACCGCCGATAATACTCCAATTTTTCTGCACCCAATCTACAACACTAATCCACTCATTTTCGCCGACTGATATCGTGGCCGATGGATTATGTTCCGTATAGTTAAGCTTTACTGTCTTCCAATATTCTAATTGTTCCAGTGCAGAAAAATCATCTTTAAAAACAGAATCACTTGGTGCCTCGACTGGAAACTCCAAAACATAAGTACTAGCGCTTTCGAGAGATTGCCCAACTTCAGGGTAGTATGGTACGCCTTGGTCCTTCAACATCTTGAAGAGTGAGTCAGTGGCAGAGATTCGGACACGACGGATATAGTATTTTGAGTGACGAGGATGTATACCAGAGGAACAATTGAAGGTTTGTGACACAGTACCAGACGGTTTAACTGCTGTTACTGATAGTGATTGCTTTATTCCTAGTCGTTTGGCGTACAGAGCGTTTGTCTCTATTGCCATATCACGCATCGCACGTAAAGTTTCTGGTTCGCGCGCAACGTCACTATCCCACTGACCAGTCACTGAAACACCAAGCAAATGCTCATCTTCACAATGCTTCTGCCAGTCTTTCGAGATGTAGTTAAATTTCGTCAAGGAAGATTGATAAGTTCCAAGGAGAGAAGCAAGACGCGCCTTACGCACCAAACTCTCTTTAGTGTCATCCGCTCGCGCTATAACTTCAGAGAGGTTACAAAATTGTTTTGATTGGAGGATTATCTCTCCACACGGATTCGTACCAATTGGACCCTCTACTACCCCATCTTCTCCTAGGAAGCCTACCTTCTTAAAATACTTAGCACGACGCTCCGGTAAAGTGTTGGCCAATGCTCCACGGTTAAATATACCTCTCTCTCCTGACCCACTTTTCATAAGTGCCACCCACTCTTCCATTAATTCCGTATTTGATGGAGTTGTTTCGTATACGGCAGAGTTATTAGCAACTGACCGATGTGGTTCTGTTAAATAAAACTGTCCCTTTTTAGCATCACGTAGGTCAGCGTCATCAAGATCAGACAGACTTATCATTGCGGTCCGACGTACTCCTCCTGAGACCACACACTCACCAATCTTGCAGATAATATCGTGAACATCGAGTGGTCTCAGGCGACGACCTTGTCGTTTCTGTATCTTTTCTTTAGCAAAATCCAGTAGCGAACGTAGTGGCTCAGGACCAGAGGCTTTGCCACCCATAGTCATCAAGCGGGCACCCGCTGGCCGAATAAGAGAGTAATCAAACTGAATATCCTCTCCGGCATACCAAGTCTTTAGCCCTAAAGTGAGCGCATCACACCACCCTTCTTTAGAATCTTTAACTCTGTGTGTGGGCTTCACTTTTTTAGTTAGTTTTTTAATCTGTGGCATCTGCTCAACATTCTGACTCTCAACAGAAAATCCGACACCACACCCTTGCATTGAGAGGTACATAATTTCGGCATAATCTTCAAGTGAAGCTGGAGCAATAAATGTGCAGTTATATGCACAGGTGTTGCAACGGCGAGCTGGGTCACCAGCAAATTGCATCAGTCTCATAGAAGGCATCACTTCTTGCTTAAGAATTGCTTCACGAAGTTCAGAATACTCCTCTTGTGAGAGCTTATTGCCAAGATTTTCTCTCATAAATGAAATATAACGATCAACCGTCTCAATCCATGTCTCACGTCGATTTTCCTCCTCAATCCATCGTGCGTAGGTCCTCAGATATACGAATTCGCCAAGAGCATTATCTTTAAAATACTTTTTGCTTTTTTCCGCCAGGACCCGCACATGTTCTGGCACCTCACCTCTTTCCAAGCGTCTCTCTGTTCGCTCCGCTCGGTAGAGGATGTATGATTTGGCAGATTCAAGGAACCCCAAAAGCATAAGTTCTTTTTCCACCTCATCTTGCACCTCCTCAACAGTGGGAGTAAATGCTGAATTAGTTTTTTTATTTGCCGCCAACTTCTTTTCTACTGCATTAGCAACCATCTTTGCTGCTCCATCACTAAATTCTCCAACGGCCTTCATTGCTTTGTTTACAGCAACGATAATTTTGTTTTTATCAAAATCAACGGACGAACCGTCTCGTTTAATGATGGTAGTTAGCAATGGTGATTTGGTTTTTGGCATAGTCGGCAAAGATTACATAGATAATGGTCTATCTATAGTAATATAGATAATTATCTATGTATAAGAAAATGATGTGGAGAAGAGATACGGACACGAAAGATAGGCCCTGACAAGTACACATTGCCCCACCTAGTTGAAGAGACTAGTTAAGATAGGGCATTTTTTTCCAAATTGACCTAGTTTATTGCCACACCTGCGTTGGTATTCAACATACATATACGTTATGATAACGACCGCATACGGAGGGTTCGCATAGTGGATGAGTAGCAAAACATTTTGCTACTCATCCGGTCCCGAGTGAAGCGAGGGATTGTCCGATGTTTTAGACGAGGACAAAGGTGGACTAGTGCTAGGCATTTCTATCACTTAGTTTGTAACTGGACCGAGAAGTCATTAAACTAGGAATTTACGGAGGGTTCGCATAGTGGCCTAGTGCGCCGCCTTGGAAAGGCGGTATCGGGGAAACTCGATCGAGGGTTCAAATCCCTCACCCTCCGCAGATGAACGAAGTGAGACAAGGTGGGTGAAAGAAACAGTCTGGGTGAGTAAGTGTTGCACACTTCCACAAGACTCATTGAGATAGTTATGACCAACGGGAATAAATATCCAATGAGTAGACAGCTCCTGTAAGGAGACTGTTTCTTGGGATTTGAAAAGGTTGCCCGTTGTTTTGGGAATACTTGGACTAATATAACTATAATCTGTATTGAAACTATAAGTTTCAAATCTCTCAACTACTTATACACACCCCACCTTTACACACCTCAAAAAATGTTTCGAGAAGAGTACAATATAGATAGCACGAAGTTATTAACATTAACTTAATGAATTATGGAAAGTACTACTATGTTCCTCGCCAGTCTGTGGGGACCGGCCATTCTGGCTGTTGGTGCAGGGTTTTTTGTGAGTCGTGAACACTACCTCCGAATATACAGAGATATCCAAAGAGAACCGTTTGCTTTATTAGTATTTGGAATGGCTGGTATTGCCGCTGCCATTGTCCACATCAACACTCATAATGTTTGGGGGAATCTACCGGAGATGATTATCAGCTTCTTAGGCTGGGCATTACTCCTTAAGTCACTAACCTTGATGATAATGCCAAATATCACGGACAAATTAGCTGGCCGTATAGCCACCAATTCAACTCTGATTACCATCGTTGGAATCACGATGTTACTGGTCGGTGGATATCTATCATGGTTGTCCTACTTTGTTAATTAGTATGTAGGGAGAATCAAAAACGGCGCGTCACGGACGCGCCGTTTTTGATTATCTGTTTTGTTTCTAGTGCTTACACTTCCCTCGCACAGTTAACTCTAAAGATTCGGGAGTAAAACCTGGAACCTTAATCGATTTCATAATCTCAGCATCCGATACATTAAAGTGGATTACCTTATTGCAATCAGTGCAGATGGCATGATGATGATTTGCTTCTTTATATTCATACATCGCCTCGTCTTTATCAAGGTCAAGTTTTTTTATCAAACCATCCGACACAAAGAGTTCTAAGTTCCGATATATGGTAGTCAGGTCAATCTCCGGAATTTTCTTATGAATTTCAGCCGCAGACAAAGCACAGTGCGCGTCTTTCAGCACTTTAAATATTTTTTCACGCTTTGGACTGTGGCGACGATTCATAATTGAATCTATTTACTCATGTCCCTTAATATCCTGATTCTTTCCGCTGCAGGTGGGTGAGTTTGGAAAAGATTAGAAATTTTCTGCCCAAGCGTACGTTTTTCAGAACCAAATGGATCGGCAATGAAAAGGTGTGCAGTAGCGTTATTAGCTCGCTTCATCGGCTGACTATAATGACTAATTTTTTCGAGCGCAGAAGCTAGACCCTCCGGATAGCGAGTAAGTAAAGCGCCAGAGGCGTCAGCTAAATATTCACGTTTCCTAGAGATGGCTAATTGAATCATCTGCGCAGCAATCGGAGCTAATATAATGCCAACGATACCAAGTACCAAGAAGATTACTCCTGCCTTACTATCGCGATCATCACCTCCACCCCACAGCATTGAGCGCATAAAGAGGTCAGCAATAATGGCAATGAATCCTGCAAGGACAACAGCGACAGTTGAGACCAACATATCGCGGTTTCCGACATGAGAAAGCTCGTGTGCCATAACACCCTCGAGTTCAGTACGATCTAAAACCGCTAAAAGGCCAGTTGTAGCGGCCACTACAGCGTTCTCAGGATTGCGACCAGTAGCAAAAGCATTCGGAGCCGAATCATTCACGACATACACTTTAGGCATTGGTAGACCAGCGGTAATAGAGAGGTTCTCCACGATCTGAATCAGGTCTCGGTATTCACGTGGGTCAGCCGGTTTCGCTCCCGTCATTGCAACAACAAGCTTATCACTCCACCAGTAACTGCCGACATTCATAAACAGCGCAAATGCGATGGCAACATACATTATTGAAGGATTACTGTAGTACCAGTTAAGGAAGTACCCAATAGCGATAACCAAGGCAAAGAACATCGCCATCAAAAACCAGGTCTTACGAATATTTTCAGATTGATGTGTATACAGGGTCATAATTAGTTGCTTAGTACACAGTACGCAGTACACAGCACGTCATTCTTACTATACTGAGAGACTAGTTATCAGCTTATTAAGCATTTTCCGTACTACAGTTGTCTGCTCCTGTATTCTATCAAATTCTGCGCCTCCTACTAAACTTAACTTTTTAGAGATAATAAGCTGCGTTTCTAATTCAGCACTGGACCCATACGAAATACGAAGGAAGCGAACAAAATCTCCACTACTCTTCCTGGCATGACCCTCAGCAATATTCGATGGTATTGATACAGCACTTCTTCTCATTTGGTTAACTAGACCGAATTTTTCACTATCAGGAAAATCGGCAGTTACTGTATATATCAATGTAACTAATTCAATACTTCTCTGCCAAACTAGAAGGTCTTGATAAATTTCCATAAATTTTGTTACGTACTGCGTCCCAACGTGCTGCGTACTGTGTACTGCGTCCTGTGTACTAACTACCAACTTCCCCCACCACCACCCCCTGCGCCACCGCCCGAAGAACCTCCACCAGAAGAAGCTGAGACAGATGCTCCGGTAGAAGCTACTGACGAAGAAAATGTTCCCAAGCTGTTGGTCAAATAAAGCGCGGAGAAAGTAGAGCCATTCTTATCTTCGTACCAGGAAGGATTTGGGATAGTAATTCCTTCAAAAACTTTAGCCCATTCCTTCTCAACCTTAAAAGCAATAGCATAGGGAAGATATTCCATGAATTGTTCCGGGCTTTTCTTCGGCGCATTATGGAAAGCAAAACGCTCCTTATCAGTGACCGAAAGAAATGTTTTGAAGCCTTTAAGGTAATCAAGAGCCTCATATCCCTTGCGTGTCCGGCGGCGGTAGAAGAAGGTCGCAATCACGGAACTCACCACAAAAGTAATTACGGCAATTGCAGTTGGCGTAACCATTTCTGCACCAACAATAAAGGTAGCGCCGAGCAACAACAGTAATGTAATAAGGAGAGAGGACGACAACTTAAGTGGCATTTTCCACTTATGCTCAAAGAAACCTTGCAGAATTAAATCTGACTCGGCCGCAGACTTTAACTCTGTTAGTAATTTGTGGTTTTTTGTCACCTTACTTGTATCCTTAGCAATCTCACTTAACACGATAGTACTACCCACTGTCGCATCTTCAGCAAACAGTAAGGTAAATATTTTCTTTTGTAACTCAGTCGGAAGCTCCTCGTAGGGACGCAAAAGGGTTATCTCGTAATCATCAGTCTCTATAAAAAAGAACACCTTTCGGCCAATGTGTTTGATTTTCAGGAAACCTTGTTCAGCCAAGTAGACAATACCAGCAGTGATATCGTGTGGGTCAATACGACCATCAAACAAGAGTCCGGTGTACATCGGCTTGAAATCTTCATATGGCTCATACTGCGCAATTATAGAAGCATCCGTTCTGTGTGCTACGTAGTACCTATATAAGAACCAAGTAAGCCAAATGAACCACAAGAATGCACCTATGAGCCACAATGGCCAAAGTGACAACCGCTCCATAATTAATCTATCCACTAAGGTTGGATCAAGTGACAGAGCGACCGTTAGTCCCTCACCAGAATCAAGAGCCACTGGACCAAAATCAAACGCACCCTTACCAAGTATCGAAGGACACTCGTCTGTCGAACCAGTAGGGCCGAAGTAACAGTGGTATTCGGACAAGACAAGACCTTCCTGGTCGTATACCCTCACTAAAGCATTTTCGATTGGAACTTCCCAACCGTTACCAGTCGCATTCCAGTACAAATCCACCCCTCCCTGGTCGTAGTAAGTGAGACCACCTTCAACTGTGTAGTTAATGATATAAGTATGCTCACCACTAATGGTCTGGCTCGGGTCACCAATCTTTATTTCCAACTCTCCAATATTCTCGCTCCGCTCAAATATAGCAGTCTCACCATCTACTGACACCGAGAAGTTCACTATCTCCAGATACCGCTCTTTGAACCATTCCTCGCTTTCTTGAAAATGTTTTGTCGGTATAAAGCGAAATATTCCGTGTTTATCTTCAGACTCAAAATCGTAAACAATAGTTTCACTTACAGAGAAAGAACCATCACTTTCTAGAGTAATCTCTGAAATAAACGAATGTATAGTCTCTGCCCTGACCGATATCGGTACTAGAATGAGGACCAATAACAGGATAAGTTTTTTCATAACTTGCTACCTTGATGACTATTCATCAACAAAGCCACTTCTTCTAGGGCCGAGTCAAATATTGATCCGACCGTGTCAGCTTTCGTGGTGGATTAGAATTGAACTTTCACTGGCTCTTTAGCTGCCTGTTCATTTTCACCTAACTCAAAGTACTCACGTTCCTTGAAGTTGAACATACTACCAATTAAGTTTGATGGGAAAGATTGTAGCGCAATACCAAGGTCGCGTACGTTGCCGTTATAGAAACGACGTGCGGCTTGAATTTTGTTTTCAGTGTCAGTGAGTTCTCTTTGTAGTTCAATAAAGTTCTGGTTAGCCTTTAGATCAGGGTAATTTTCAGCAATTGCCAAAAGTTTACCTAGTGAGTTAGTCAAAGCACCCTCAGCAGCAGCCATAGCCTGAATCTGCTCTGGAGTGATATTAGATGGGTCCACGTGCACCGCGGTAGCCTTGGCACGCGCCTCGGTCACAGATTCAAGTGTACCTCGCTCGTGAGAAACATAACCTTTGACACTCTCAATTAAGTTTGGAATAAGATCATAGCGACGCTTAAGTTGCACATCAATGTCCGCCCAAGCCTCCATAGCTCTTTGAGTGAGCGAAACGAAACGGTTGTATGCCCAAATAGCCCAAACAACCACAACGGCCGCCACAATCAATAAAATAGTCATTAGTTCCATAACACAATGTGTATTAACTGATACACGAAAATTCTACCATAAGTTGACAGCCTCTGGAAATGTTATACTATTCGTCTCTGGATCAACAAGGAGGTTTTAATGCCCTTAGTAGTGTATATAGGTGATGAGAAGGATGCTGAGAAATTAGCGACCGAACTCGGCCGAGGTGAATGCCAAGTGGGCTATTTCAGCACCAATCTGGAAAAAATGGACTGGCTCTTGTCTTTCGAGCCACCCGGCATCATGATCTGCGAATTGGATGCCGTAGAAAAGGCATTCCAGAATGACTCTGAAATCGCAGGGTACATCCAGGACGTCTCTCAAACAGATGTCCCTATCGTGCTTCTCGTGAATGAAGGAGATTTTTCAAACACGACACCGCGCTTTACCGGTACCAGTAACGCTCGTATCAACCTTTGCATCAAAGGCGACGGGGACACAACCAGGCTCGTGAACCACGTTCATGCAGTACTTGGCCAGAAATGCCAAACGCATTAAGAACAGCCGGAGGCGCTAGCGCCTCCGGCTGAATTTTTATTTGGACCAAGCCTTTTGAATCTAAGATCGTTACTGATAAGTTTTTATACAGTAGTTTACTTTGAACCCTCACCTTCACTATTCATCTTTAACGGACTAATCACAGGCTCATCAGAAAGCCCTAAGTCTCTAATCTCTTGGCCAGTTTTTTGCTCAATCTCCTGAATTTGTTTAGTCAGAGCACGAGCAAATGTCTTCGAGGCAGATAACGGTAAAGCAAACCTAAATTCTTCTTCGCCAGAACCAAAAGAAATGACATGCAGACCATTCAGTATGCGACAGTGAAAACTCTCTACCAAAACTTTCATCGGTCCCTTTCCTGGTCTAATAGGCTCATCCATAAATTAATTGTGATAGTTATTAGTTGTTTTAGTAGCCTTAGTAAGGTTAAAACTTTAAAATCGAATGCAGTTCTACGAGTCGGAAAAAATTTTACGAAGGAGGCGTATAACGAAATACGATGACTGAGGAAAATTTTTGAAACCACAGAAATGCGTCGATTTTGGAGGTTTTAGTACATTCCCCCCATATCTGGCATCATCGCTGGAGACTTAGAATCTTCAGGCTCATCAGCTACAGCGGCTTCGGTGGTCAACAATATTGCAGCTGCCGACACCGCATGCTGCACACAAGCTCTCTCTACCTTAACTGGATCAATGATACCGGCCTTAATCATATCGTCGACAAACTCACCCTTGAAAGCGTCATAACCTGCATTACCTTCAGAGCTCTTCACCTTATCAACAACCACCGCACCATCTATCTTGCCAGTATTGTCAGCAATCTGTCGTAGAGGTACCTCAAGGGCCTTCAATACTATATTATAGCCAACCAGCTCCTCACGTCCTAGATCTTTCTTACCCAAAAGATTCTTCTCGACAACAGCAGCCGCGCGAGTGAGTGAAGTCCCTCCACCTGGAACAATTCCTTCCTCAATGGCGGCTTTAGTAGCGTTGACAGCGTCTTCTATCTTCAATTTTAGATACTTCATCTCCATCTCTGTTGCAGCACCAACACGCAACACAGCCACTCCACCCCCAAGCTTAGCGATTCGTTCCTCTAACTTTTCCTTGTCATATTTAGAAGTAGTGTTCTCTAGCTGGCTCTTCAAGGCAGACACTCGATTCTCAATTTCAGTCTTTTCGCCTGCGCCTCCAACAATAACAGTCTTGTCCTTTGTAGACATCACGCGGCTAGCCTTACCTAATTGAGAAATTTCAGTATTTTCCAACTTCAATCCAAGTTCTTCAGTAATAACCTGACCACCCACCATAACGGCGATGTCATTTAATACCTCCTTCTTTCGGTCACCAAAGCCAGGAGCCTTGATAGCTAACACTGAGAATCCACCCTTTAATTTATTGATGACAAAAGTGGTGAGCGCCTCGCCGTCAATATCATCAGCGATAATAACGAGTTCCTTACGACCAGTTTGAGCGATTTTCTCAAGCAGTGGAAGAATCTCCTTTACTGAAGACACCTTTGCGTCCGTAATAAGAATTTGTGCATCCTTGTACTCAGCCTCCATTCGTTCACCATTCGTTACCATATAAGGAGATACGTAACCCTTATCGAATTCCATACCTTCAGTAAACTCTGTTTCAATACCGAAAGATTGACCTTCTTCCACAGTCACGACACCATCCTTACCGACCTTCTCTATAGTTTCAGCAATTTTTTCACCAATTTCAACATTCTCGGCAGAGATGGTAGCAACTTGCTTGATTTCATCAGTCGACTTTATCTTAGTCGACATCGAGCGTAAGGCCTCCACCACATCTACAGCAGCATGCTCCATTCCGGTCCGCACAGCCATTGAGTTTAGACCCATTGAAGTTTGACGTAGACCTTCATTGACCAAAGCTTGCATCAACACGGTCGCAGTAGTCGTACCATCTCCAGCTAGTTCATTGGTCTTGTTTGCTACCTCTTTCACCATCTCAGCACCCATATTCTCAAACTTGTCCTTAAGGGTGATTTCCTTAGCGATAGAAACGCCATCGTTGGTAATGGTTGGTCCTCCATAACCCTTATCGAGAATTACATTCCGTCCTCGCGGACCAAGAGTAACCTTTACAGCATTAGCTACAGTATCAACACCTTTTTTCAACTTCTTCTTTACTTCTTCATCAAAAATTACTTGTTTGGCCATAAATTAGCGCTTAGTTATTAGCTCTTGGCACTTAGTTTAGAAACGAGCCCTAAGGACTAAGTACTACGAGCTATGTGCTAGTTAATAATCGCGAGTATGTCACCCTCTGACAATATCCAATATTCCTTCTCATCAAGCTTGGTTGGGTCACCCCAGGTACGAAATATTACCTTGTCTCCTTCCTTAACTTCCATAGGAATTCTCTTTTCTCCATCCTCATCCCATTTTCCAACACCAACCGCCACCACAATTCCTTGCTCTGGCTTATCTTTCTTTGCAGTATCCGGAATAATAATGCCTGAAGCGGACACATTTCCCGCCTCTTCATCACTCAGTGAACGAACCACGACGCGATCTGCGAGGGGCTTTATATTGATCTCTGACATAGACAAAAAAGCTAAATTAATTAAACAACTTCGGATTAGACCACTCCCTACTAACCATTGGACACTTATCTCGAAATCTCGAAATCTGCTCCTTTCAATCACGTTAATCGGGGTCGGTCTTAGAGTAACATTTTCGTGACAGATAACCCAATTATCCGAAAGTTGCGGTGATTATAATAATTAGACTTTGCGTTTTCAAGTCTACATGCTATCATCTTCCGTGACATGGAATTCGTCAGATCAGTCGTGATTCCGATACTGCCCTACATACAGATAGTCCTCTCCATTCTCTTGGTAGCAGCAATCTTGCTCCAACAGAGAGGTTCTAGTCTTGGTGGCGCCTTCGGAGGTGATAACTTTAGTGCAGCCTTTCACAAACGTCGTGGTGGGGAGCTTTTCCTATTTCGCCTTTCAATCATACTAGCAGTTTTGTTTGTACTCTCTGCTTTGATTCACATCATTGTCTAAATCAACTAACCGCCAACTGACTTCGCGGTTCCACGCTTTTAAAAGCCTATAATTATTGTATGAACTTACGCTCTCCGAAACTCTTCGGAACTTCCCTTTTTGACAAATTCTTTTCCTACCTAGACTCACTACAACCAGTGGACCGTATTATTTTTGGTACCTTATTGCTGATTTTCTTCGTTGCTACAACATATAATTTTTATGTTTTTGCCAGCGGATTTCTAGTAAAAGTACCAGTATCTGGTGGGACCTTAGTGGAAGGCACTGTTGGAAGTCCGCGTTTTATCAATCCAGTCTTAGCTATTACACGGGCTGATAACGACCTAGTTGCATTAACCCATAGTGGTCTTCTTCGTCTTGGAGAGGACGGCGTACTAGAAAACGATTTAGCTGAAAGTATTACTGTCTCTGAAGATGGTCTGGTCTATAACATCATCATGCATAATGACCGTTATTTCCACGATGGTGTCAAAGTCACAGCCGATGACGTAGCATTCACTATAGGCCTAATTCAGAAGGCGTCTTTAAAATCACCCTTACGGGGAAACTGGAGCGGTGTAACTGTTGAAGTAATAAACAGTCAGGAACTTAATCTAGTATTAGAAAATCCATACACCCCCTTTCGAGAGAATCTAACTCTAGGAATCCTACCTAAACACATCTGGCAAACTTTGAGTGACGAGGAATTTCCTTTTAGTCAACATAATGTTGAGCCAATTGCGAGTGGACCTTACAAAATCTCCGCCATCGCTCGTAATTCGGCAGGTTTAGCTTCAGAATATCAACTTGAACTTTCTGAAGGTTATCGCCAGGAGGGTCATATTGAAAATATTACCTTTCGCTTTTATCAAAACGAAGAAGAAATTATTGCCGCTTTAAACGCTGGCGAAATAACTAGTGCAGCCTCACTTAGTGAACGTTGGCTCACAGAGTTGGACCGAGAAAAATTTAACTTTATTTCCGAACCACTACCGCGCGTTTTCTCTATTTTCTTTAATCAAAATCGTAACCCCGTTTTGCGAGATGAATCAGCAAGAAAGGCACTGAATTTAGCCATCGATCGCGACGAACTCGTCTCACGTGCTGTCAGTGGTTTTGGGAAACCAACAGACACACCAATACCAGCCGGCTGGGTAGAATTAGAGACTGAAGAAAAACCACACAAGACAAAGGAAGAAAGGATGGCTGAGGCGGCACAGGCACTGTCAGATGGAGGTTGGGTACAAAACCAAAACGGCCGTTGGGAAAAAGAGATCGATGGTGCTTCTATGCCATTAGTTATAACAGTACGTTCCGCTAACGGTATACTATTTGAAAGAATGGCTAGTTATCTAAGTGAGACCTGGCAATCATTAGGTGCTGAAGTGACCTTTGAATTTTACGAACAGAGCGACCTAGTACAAACAATCATTCGTCCCCGCGATTACCAGGCACTTTTATTCGGGATGGATATCGGACGTTCTCTCGACCTCTATCCTTTCTGGCACTCAGCCAGTCGGGAAGATCCAGGACTAAACGTCTCACTATATGCAAACATTACTGTAGATAGGCTTGTGAACGAAATGCGTATTGCTACATCGACAGAGGCACGAGATGGGATTATCCAAAAGTTTGT
Source organism: Patescibacteria group bacterium UBA6201 (assembly GCA_002422025.1). Taxonomy (GTDB): domain Bacteria; phylum Patescibacteriota; class Minisyncoccia; order Phycocordibacterales; family UBA918; genus OLB19. The sequence goes on from DISV01000005.1 coordinate 350,053, forward strand.
AACTGAGATAGAGAGTGAACAACCAGCCATCTTTCTTTTTACTCCCTCATTTGAGTACGTCACCACCAAGAACATAATCGTTGCGCCAATGAAAAAAATTCAGAAGCCAAGCGAACGATTCAGTAATGTGAGAGACTGGTACATAAATCAAAGTGGTGTTTGGCCAATATTTGTAAAAAATAATAATTAAAAAATTAACAATAATAATATGAACGATACTAATACCAATAACACTGGGTCTACGAATGCTGGGGGCCGACGCCGAAGCTTTGCTTACCGAGGGAGAAACCAACACGGTTCTGCCCCACGCAGTTCCCGTCCACAAGCCACCAGAGGAGCTACTGCACACAGTAGCAATGCAGTTCAGGGCACTGGACCTAAACCTACCGGAGGCAGCAGGTTAGGTGGCTCAAACCGTGGTGGCTCAAATCGCCCTGGCGAAAGAGGTGGTTCTGCTCGCAAGTCATCACCTCGCTTTAACAACAAGCGCCGTTCAACAAAAGCTCCAGCTCTACAACACCGCATCAGCACCACTGATGAACGTTCTCCTAAACTGCCAGAGATATTAGATGACGACACTGTTCGCATCATTCCGATTTCTGGAGTAGAAGAAATCGGTCGAAATATGACTGTCATTGAGACTAAAGACGATTTGATTATCTTCGACATCGGTTTCCAGTTCGTGTCTGAAGAATCAAACGCTCCCGGTATCAACTACATATTGCCTAACACGCAATATGTAGAAGAAAGAAAGCACAAGATTCGAGGACTTGTAGTGACTCACGGCCACCTTGACCACATCGGTGGTATTCCTTTTGTAATGGAGCGTATCGGTAACCCACCAATCTACACTCAATACCTGACTTCATTAATGATCAAAAAGCGACAAGAGGAGTTTCCTCACCTTGATCCAGTGGACATTCATGTCGTCAAAGAAGGAGATTCTTTCACACTTGGAAAAATTAAGATTAAGACCTTCCCGGTTACCCACTCTATACCTGACGCCATGGGTGTGTCTGTAGAGACTAAACACGGAGATATCGTACTCACGGGTGACATCCGTCTTACTCAAGAGAGCAACGGAGAAGTAGCTGATGATGAGAAGGCAGACTGGGAGAAGGTCGGACAAAACAAGAATCTTGCTCTTATTTGCGACTCAACTAATGCTGACAAAGAGGGTTTTTCAGCTCCTGAAGCAGAGGTATTAAATACTCTCGAGAGTATTATTAAAAATTCTACTGGCCGATTAATTGTAGGTACTTTTGCCTCACAATTTGAGCGTCTCACTGCCATCATTAAATCCTGTGAGAAGTACGGCAAAAAAGTAGTACTTGAGGGACGTAGTATAAAAACCAACATCGACATAGCGCGCACCGCTAAGTTAATGGAGGTAGACGATAAGACATTTATAAACGCTCAGGATATGGGAGATTACCCATCTGACCGGATTGTAATCCTTTCAACCGGTGCTCAAGGAGAAGAGTTTGCCGCCTTGATGCGCATGGCAACCGATAAGCACAAATCTATCACTCTTAATGAGCGTGACACACTCGTACTTTCTTCTTCAGTAATTCCAGGAAATGAGATTGCAGTTCAGAAGCTTAAGGACAATATTTATCGCAAGAACGTACGAGTTATCAATTATCGCACTACAGCTGTTCACTCCTCAGGACACGGTAATGCTGGTGAATTGACCTGGGTCCGCCAAACAGTCAAGCCAAAGTTCTTGATTCCGGTACATGGTCACCACTATCACTTAAAGAGTCATATGTACTCAGCGATTGAGAATGGTTTTCCTCGTGAAAACATTGTGGTGCCAGACAATGGTTCTTTGATTGATATCAAGAACGGTACTGAAATAATTGTACACAAAGAAAAGGCGCCGACTGAATTAGTGATGGTGGACGGCTTTACCGTTGGTACTAAACAGGAAGTTGTATTACGTGATCGTCAAAGCTTGTCTGAAGACGGAATGTTTGTCATTATCGCTACAGTTAACACCAAGACTGGAAAATTACGTAAGTCCCCTGACATTATTTCTCGTGGCTTCGTCTATCTTCGAGAAAACCAACAGCTTTTATCTGAAGCTCGTACACTTATTAAGCGCACCGTGGAGAAACACACCGAGAAGATGAATCCAGTTGATCTCGACTACGTCAAAGACGAACTCTCAAAGACTGTCAGCGGATTCTTGATGCAGAGAACCAACAAGACACCGATGGTGATACCAGTATTAATCGGTATCTAAAAAAATATTCTATTTTAAAAGAATGATACAAGGACAAGAAAAAGGCCGGCGCAAGAGCGCCGGCCTTTTTCGTTAAACTATTTCCCCCCTTTCAAATACCCGCGTAACATCAAAGGCAACAAACTTCCAAATACCATCACTACACCTCCCGTCATCAGTACCCATTGATAACCAAACTTCTCAGCGGCGAAGCCTCCAACAGCGAGAAATAAGCCAATACCGAATGAGTAAAGCATTTGATAAACTCCGACCGTCTGTCCAAGCTGTCCTTTTTCAATGTTGCTATAGAAAAGTATTCTCCATGAAGCGTAATTCATAACGGCGATAATACCGAGGAAAAACATTGCTGTATACAGCTGCCAAATCTGCGTTGAAAAACTAAGTAGTATGTATACAAAACCGGCAGCCATAGAGGCTAACGAGAGACCATATACTTCGTCTATGAAACCCTTGTGCTTATCGAACCATCTACCAATCGGCACAGAAGCCATAGCACCCACCACACGATGAATCATTAAGGCGATACCGACATTCAATACTGTTGCACCCTCAATTGAAGAAACAACAAAGAGTGCTAAGGCTACAGAAATGAAGGCATCAGCACCCCACACAGTAACGTCATTGGCGGTTAATATCTTGATGATGCTGGTACGCTTACCAACCGCGCTTAGGGCGGAACCAGCAATATTTAATTCATTTTTTTCTATTTCCATATTTTATTCCAGTTTTTAGTTTTAAGATTAAATTACTAAAATATTTCCAAGTGAGGTGCAGATGCGCACCATAAGGGTATTTCTATTTTATAGTCGCTATCGCTCCTTGAAAATTGGTCACTAGTTTAAATAAAATCTACTGGGGCAGTAGGATCCAAGCAATTAGATACATCAATAATCCCGGCATTAGTCCAGTAATGAGTAGGAAGAAAACAAACCCTAGTCTCCATATTGTAGGGTCCTGATCAAAGTACTCGGCCATACCTGCACAAATACCAGCTACCAGTACATTATCGCGACTTCTCATCAATCTTTTTGTAGACATAATTTAACTATAGTATATCTATAATTCATAAATAACATCCTTTCTTTCCACAACTACTGGCCAGTCCAATCGCTTTGCATGATTAAACAATGCCAGATTTGGATTAAAACAAATTGGACGCTCTACACTTTCTAGGAGAGGAATGTCTCCCTCAGTATCACCAACACCAATCGACCTTTTACTAGTTAAAGACACATCCTCTAAAACTCTAGCAATGATATTTGCCTTATTGGCAATCAAATGTTCATCCGTCACTTCACCTGTAAAGCGGTCTTGTGGACCCAGTTCATACATCCGACCATAGACCTTATCGAAACCGTACTGACGACAGAAGTCATCAAGAATCGTTTTAGGAGATTGTGAGATAGCTACCAGAAAATAGCCCTCGGCTTTTAAGTCTTGAATCAAATCACGAGTATAGCGATAGACTCGCTTATTTCTTTCAGCAACTACTTCACGACCAATGTCAGCTAGGTCGCCATAAAAAACACCTTTCAGGTTTTGCCGAAATACTTTAACAACAGCATTTATATAACTGTCGTATTCTCCTTCCCTATCTTGCCAACGACGTTTCAATTCAGCAAACTCCTCTTCAGCTCCTTTAGGAAACACTCCCGCGTCTAACAACCTATCTACCAACTCTATTAAAAGACTGGACCGAAAAAGGGTCCCATCGATATCAAAAAAAGCCACTGGTTTCTGCATGCCTATATTTTACCCCCACACCAATATTTTCATAGTGCCTTACACGGGAATGAATTCCCAATGAAAATATAGGTGTGGGGGTGTAGCAGAAACTCTTGTGGCTTGTGGGGGCATCGCCGTGACACCCCCAAAGAACTGTTGTTCAGAAGCACCGTCCATCATACATTGATGACTTGCCGAACGTCATCTGCCTCTGATTCGGCAGTACCACGACCACCGAGTCATGGTCGTCGCCCCGTCCTGATATTTTGGACGGGGCGAAAGAACGGCTCAGTCCCAGACTGACAACTTCATCATTGACGCTTTCGTAAGCAGGGGAGAACCCCATCTCAATACACTGCTGTCCCGGCACCCGAGCTTCCCAGGCCAGGATTTCTTTCCTGGTGAAAGCACGGACACCCAAATCCGCTCCTTTGTGATTGATGACTCGGCCCTGGGGACAATCATCAACCGCGGATAGACCGCTGAAAATCACCCGTTTGGTAATTTTCCCATAGGCACGATATATAAGTTCAATCGGCATTTCGCTCTCCTTTTTTCACAAAAACGCCTGAGGGTTCCGCCCTGAAGAGACGATAACTTTAATTAGGACGAATGTCAAGACAGCGTCCGAAATACAAGATAAAGTTTCTGTAGCAGGACACCGATGACCAATATGAGGCCAAGGAATATTATTAGACCACCAAAAAATGGTATATATGAAAGGAAGATTACTGCAAACACTCCTAACATAACTGAAAGTAAATCAATTCTTCTGTCTTTGACAAAGTAAGACACAATGTACGCACCGAGCAGAATTGGCAGGATAATAAAGGCGCACAGGAACAGAAGCATAGTCAAAAGAAGAGAAATTATTCCCAGCCAAGCACCAAGTACGGTAGCGAGTAATATGAAACTAAGCACTGGAGCAATGAAGAAGCCGGCCAATCCAATTATTCCTATCCGCATAGTATCTTGCTTTATGTCGCCCAATAACTCTCCAAAACGCGAACGAAAGACTAGGAACACACACAAGGTCGTAAATATCCACGACAGAACAAATATCAAGGAAGCATTTCCGCGACCTTCCTCCACTGCTACTGTACCTCGTAATATGTCACCCTCCACTACCGCTCCAGCAGCACGTTCCAGCTCACGTATGCTGGCATAACTGAGATCACCACGCACGTTGGCTTTGTCTCCCAAAATAAGATTTACAACCGAGACATCTACAGCACCAACTTCACCGGAAATGGTAATTGACTCTGCACGACCCATTAAGGAACCCATCACAACGCCTTCAATTTCTGCTTCCCCACCGTAAAAATAAATTCCCCCATCAACCTTTGCCGAAGAGAGAATCTTTAAAAGCCCGCCAATCACAAACACATCACCCTTAACCTCGCCAGATATTACTACCTCTCCACCGATAACGCGCACATCGTCTCCAATCGGTGCATTTACTTGCACTGTACCGCCAAAGGCGGTCAAGTCAGTACCAACTGGCCCATTAATCGTCACCGATCCTGCAACCACATACATATCCTCCTTAATTTCACCGGAATGAGTGACGCTGCCAGCTGATGCATAAAAATCATTTTCTACTACCTGGCTCACACCAATAGATACAGAGTTACCAGTACGGACAACAGTTTCAGCTGAAGATGTTAGAGGTAATAATAGTAATGACAAAGTAAACAAAGCTACGATACCCATCCAGATATTAGACTTTGATATGAAGTGTAGTGTTTTCATTGTATTTAATTTAACTTAAAACAGTTCTTTTCCAAAGTCCCAAATTTCATTGTACCCCTTAAGTTTCAGCCAGTACCACCATTCTGCCCCCCAGAGATACTGCCTTTCATAACGTGTGTCTCTCGCATAATCAAGAATTTCTTTGATTTTGTCAATGTCCATCCGAGAGTATTGGGTCTCAACATCGACATTCACAACCGGTTCCACTAGCCACGGTTCAGCTGATAATTCAATCAAGAATGTAGGTTTATCTCCATAGAAAATGGCAATTAGTTTTTCCTTCACACGATAAAACCATGGCGGGAGAACAGAACGGAATTGTCCGAGCTCCGGATTCCAAAAATATACATATACACTAGTACCGAAAGCGTCACCGTGTTTATATGCTTTGGCCCATAACCCAAGATTTCCACTATCAGTCACCAATATCGGACGAGTAGGGTCAAGTTCACGCACCATCCTTATTTCCTCAATCAAAAATTCCTCATCTAATTCATTACAATACTCTTTAGCGAATACCTCTAAGTAAGGTTCGTTTTCTACCTGCCAATAAATAATAGATGGGCTATCTTTATAGCGTTCTACTACAACTTCAAGATATTTGCGTATCTCAGTCTTTTGATCCTCCCAAGAGAGACTAGTACCCCACTCAGGCACGTGACATTCTGGCCAACGGGGCAACCGACGACCTACCGCAAAGACCACATCAGCACCCACCTCCTCAGCGCGCGCCATCTGGTAATCAAGCTCGGTAAAATTATAGACGCCTGATTCTGGTTCTACCATTGGCCAGTGTGCCGCCAACCTTAAATGTCGTACTCCCAAATCATCTATAATTGCATCATATACTTCTTGCCAATCCAAACCGAGTTCATCTGCGTACAAAGTATTAAACGACATCCCATAAATTATCTGGTCTGGAACAGGCTTCATGGCTAAGAAAAACACTCCCGCAACAAATAGAGCAATGACTGACAATACGTAAGCTATCCATTTATGCCATTTTTTCATTCCAGTACCTAACAAAATTATTTAAATAACAGCACAAAGCCGATACAGATAATGATGACATAAAGAAATTTACGTACAATTGTACGGAAACTTTTATCCTTTTCTCGGGCCGCTACTGGCAAGAAGCGACTAAGTGCCAAGCCAATAACTAAAATAAAGACAAACTTCAGTCCATCAAGTGCCTGAACGACAGCGATATCACCCCAATCAGTAGCTTTCAAAATCATAAATGACGCCACGCCAGCTAAGATCTTATTCGCAAAAACCATCACACCAGTCTTCCGCGTAGTAACCTTTCCTTGGTCTCTAATCAGCTCTAAATAATTAGGTATGAGGAGCCACGATAGCGCAAAGAGTACCAAAGCAATTCGTGACCAAAAGAATCCATCATCAAAGTTTGTAGCGATAAAAAGACCTTTCATTGCAATATAGTGAAGAGCAAAGAAGAGCCCACTGTGGATAGCAGCCAGAGCAATATTGCTAGTAAAACGTAGGTGTGAGACCAGTAAGGTACCAGTAGCTAAAAGCAAAATTCCCCAAATAAAATCTGGTGAACTATGTCCACCGAGGAAGAACATCGAGAGACCAAAAGTACCGATGGCAGACACAGCGCCCACTATGGGCATAACATCCGAAGTATCGGCACGCTTCAGTGTGCCATAAAGTGACACCAGCGCCATAAAGAAAGTATAAGCAGAGAAAAATGACAAAGCCACAACTTCCAAAGTCGGCATTTTTATATTTCCAAACTGTGGTACTCCATAATCAGCCAGTGCTGGGATAAATCCCAGGAAGTAGATGAGTAACCAGAAAGCTGTAACCAGACATGTGTAAAAAGCGTACACAAAAGGCCTCGGCATTCGTTTTTCATCAGTAACAAGATATTTGTCCCCAATCGCAACAAAGGCGTTAATGAGTTGTGCGCCGGCAGCTAGTATTACCCAAGTCATAAATCAGTTTGTAGTTATAAGTTTTTAGTTTTTAGCGTGGTCAAATTACTGTGTAATTTGACCATGTACCAAGTACAAGGAACTAAGTACTAACAACTTATTCTACTACACCATTCTGCTCTATTATGGCTTTATACACGTAAGCTGAAGGACGGATTTTTCTCTCTAGAGTATCGTAGTTAATCTCAATCAGGCCAAATCGCTTCTCGAAACCTAAAGCCCACTCATAATTATCTAGTAGAGACCAGTACATATGTCCGCGTACATCTACTCCATCAGCAATCGCTTTTCCAGTGGCTTCTACTTGTCTTTTAATATAGTCTGCGCGTATATCATCGTCATGATCAGCTACCCCGGCCTCTGTTATATAGATAGGTTTTTTGTAACGCCATAGCATTTTCAGGGTCTCATAAATTCCCTCTGGATATACGTCCCAATCCATATCGGTTTTTTGATAGTGAGCCGTCTCGCCGAATTTCTTATGAAGATAATAATTGAGTCCAATGGAATCGCACTTTTTAGACACGCGTCTTAGATGCTGATGGGTCCAATGCCAATTCATCAACTTTGCTTTTAGCTTATTTAACGGATTACTATTTGAGTGAAATAAAATAGCATGATGTACAATACCGACTTCTGCTTTTGGCACTACAGCCTTAATAGCGTCATACGCTGTATTATGTGCTCTGGCAAGAGTACGAAGTACTTTGAAGTATTTTAAAATATTCTTAAGTCCAGTCTGCACTTTGGCCTCGTGAAAATTGCTGTATGTTGGAACTCCTACACTATCTATTCCGGGCCATTTTTTAAAAGGCGGCCAAGTGCCACGACGCCAACCGTTAGAAGTAAGTGGCAAAGCCTCATTGATGGTTGAATAACTTAAACAAAGATCCCCGAGCTTTTCTACTACATAAGCGCAGTAGCGTGCAAATATCTCTGGAGAATCATTTCTCTCAAACCCTCCCTTTTCTGAAAACCAAAGCGGTAGAGTGAAGTGCCACAAAGTGATGAACGGTTCGATATTGCGCGCACGAAGAGCCTTAAGCACTTCGCGGTAATGTTCTATCTCACTCTCATCAAATTTCCCTTCTTCTGGTTCGATACGTGCCCATTCAACCGAAAAGCGGTGTGCATTGTGTCCCAACTCTTTTGCTAAATCAAAATCAGCCTCGAAGCGATTGTAGTGGTCACAAGCTCTTCCGCAGACCGGCACCCTACCCTCCCTAGCTGCTTTATTCCAATCAGTATTCTCTATTCCTCCCTCTACTTGATAGGAGGCGGTAGCTGCACCCCAGTAAAATCCTTCAGGAAATCTCGTTTTTATTTGCATTTATGGATTATATCAAATCCTCACAAATTACTTTTATATCCATTAATTATGGACGGATCACTTTAAGTCTCTCAAAAAGCGATTTGATTTGTAAGTTAATTTAATACCAAATTAAAAACAACCCACAACTACATCTTTTTCAGGTTGAAGATAATAACGATAGCCGGCACCTTCATCGATTCCACCGCAGGAATCAAGTACAACATTATCAGAACGAGCACCATAGATTGGATGGCCATTTACAGACACACCTACCTGCTCAAACTGCGTATAACCGATGAATCGCCATAATTCACCACTCATAAGTGGTTGACCATCTTGTGTAACACCTATCTGAATTGAGCTTGGTGGAGTCTGATCAGTTACAGTAGAGGTAGCATCACTTTCTACAATATCATCAACTGAAGTAAAGACAGGTTCACCGATAGAGACATCACCTTCGCCAGCAACAATTTTTGAGCGCAGTCTGTCTATGTTGTCATTTCGATGATTAATAGTGCTCACATAACTCTCTGCTCCTTCGACAGATGATGGTGGAGCATAGCTAATTACGTTTGCTACTTGCCCTTGATAGCTTAAAGCATCAGTCACCAAAGTAGCCGTGATAGCAGTAAGCAAAAATACCAAGGCTCCAGAAAATACTAAAAAATCGCGAGTACGAATCATTTGATTATTATATCAAACATTGACTGTCTAGCCGAACCCTCGTAAAGTAAGGCTATGATAAAGCATATAATTACCCTTAATAGTAGCGATACTGAAAGTTTCCCAAAATTGTTTCAAGAAACCTCAGACAAACATAATGTCACAAGTGAGATAGTTGAAACTAAAAAGTGTATCCTGTCCATCGGTTATGGTGACGGACAGGCTCCTGTATCAATTGTTTCAAACAACCGTCTTCTACCTGTGAATGACACCGCTTATTTTATAAAACGTACCGACAAGGATACATATCGCACCTATTTAATAGGCAGAGTACTACAAGGACAATCAACTGTTTTTTCAGATGAAGCTAATTTCCTTTCCGATAAAAGCGCCGACAAAATCACTATGGCGGCAGTACTACCACTAAGTGGCATCAGTGTACCAAAATCCATAATAACCACTACAGACTCATACTTAGACAACAAAAAGTACATCAGCGATCAGATTGTATATCCATGTGTAGTGAAGAAAAGCGGTTCACGCGGACAAAGCGTGTGGAAGATATCAAATGAACACGAGTTAGAAGAAAAATTGAAACAGGATGGAGAACTGACTCTCATCCAAGAATATGTGCCCAACGACCACGATCTCCGTGTATTTGTTTTGGATGATAAGGTAGTGACAGCAATCAGACGCAGTAGCTCTGATGGTTTTTACAATAACGTTTCTAAAGGGGGTAAAGCAGAAAAAATTGAAATCACAGATGATGAAAAACGTATTTGTATTGAGGCCACAAAATTAGCCCAGCTACGAATCGCGGGGGTTGATTTAGTTCGCAGTGACAAAGGACCGTTGATATTTGAGGTTAACAAGTCACCACAAATGGATATCTTCAATGAAGCGGCTGGCTTCGATGTAGAAAAATTCTACATCGAAGCGGTAGTAGACGAACTAATGCGACGCTCCAAATAATCAGCAACGGCCTCGGCAGTATCTGTCCCTAATGTGGCGTCCAAGCCCCTCCAGCCTGGATTAATATTAACCTCCAAGAAATAAAGCTCTCCATTAGTGGCAGATTTTATTATGTCCACACCACCGATTTCGATATCCATTGCCTTTACTACCGTAGCAGCCATTGAACCAAGTTGTTCTAAAAGTTCAGGATCATTCACTGCCTCACCTTTTGCACCAAGGGACATATTATTTTTGAAGTCATTATTTTGAGCAACTCGTTTGAACACCTTGTACACTTCTCCGCCAAGCATAAATACACGATAATCACCATCATTAGGGATGAATTTCTGTATCACTATATCCCCAACCATATCTTTCAAGCATTGTCGGTAAGTATCTTCGTTATTTACTAAAAAGACATTATTTCCTTGAATACCTTCAGCTGCTTTAACTATGAATGGGAGACCAAATTCCTCCTCCAGTTTTAGAAAAGGCACATTCCGGCCCATGTATGTCGGAGGTATCTGCACAGCCGCCCGTAAGGCTACAATAGCTTGGTAAAGCTTATTACTACACAGCGGATGTCTATAGGTAACTGGATTAATTAGTCGTTCGGGATATTCTTTTAAAACATCATTCAGTACAGCCCCACCAGCAGCAGTTAAACCAGACCGATAATATACTAAGTCAAATTCTGACAAACGATGCCTAAGCTGACCTTCTGTAAAATCACTGGGTTTAAGATCAGTCAGTGACCAAATAACTACCTCATGGCCACGAGACTGTAACTCTATCTGTAGGCCAGTAATCTCTTGCACTTCATGTGCGACAATAAGAGCTATTTTCATCTAATTTAAGTATAATCAAGCAACATTTACTTCTATTGTCTGTTCAACTCGACGGATGTCGGCCAAGAGTTCAGAACGCGAGTCATTCACTAAATACAGTACGAAGACTGCACCACCACCATTCTTAGCAAAGACACTTCTATCTCCTCGCTTCTTACGCATCTCTATATGATGGAAAGATGATAGTTTTTCGACTTTCTTTACCCCTAAAATACTCACAATCTCTCCTTCCTCTTTAGCATAATATTTCATTGCTGCAGCGAAGCGCCGACACCGTCGAGGAACAATTGGTTGTTTTCCCATCCTGACCAACACATCGTTCATTCCGTGATTAATGCCACAAGAAAGTTTATGTAATTGCGGACGGAAACCACCGATACGCGCGCCGATTTCAATTATTTTCCAAGTATTGTCGATGCGCATCAGCTCAACGTGTACAGTGGTATTACGCAGACCAAGAGCATGCACACCACGCCTAACCACATCCTCAGCCTTCTTAACTGTAGCAGAAGAAAGTCCTGTAGGAGTCGACTGCAAATAACCAAAGAAATCATCTCTTCCAATATCGTGACCAGTTTTTTGTCTCACCAGAGGACAGCAGATCACTTTACCCCGGGCAGATACATAGGCATCGATGGAGTACTGCAAACCTTCCATATATTCCTCCGCTATAATGCGTGGTTGTTCAATGCGTCCATTTTCCTTGTATACCTTTTCTATATTTTTAAAAGTACTCTTTACTGCCTTACGCAATTCATCTCGGTGATGACATACATTGATTAATAGGCTCTGGGCCAAATTTGTAGGTTTTACAATCATTGGTAATCCTACCGATTCAATCACACGTTCCAATTCCTCTTCGGTGGCATTTTTTATCAATGAGTACTTAGGAGAGATGGTAGAATCAGCCACTCGAAAATGACGCCGCATTAAGCGTTTGTCGCTAGCCCATCTTAGAGACTCTGGCGTCGGAGTTTGTAAATAAGGGACAAAAGGAATGATTTTAATAAAATCCGCTAAAAAAGACTCTGCACGGCTGGTAATAGCACAGAGCTGATCTTGATATGGAGCCAAAGCTTCTTGCAAGGCAGAATCGCTAGTGAAATCTGCTGAGACCACCAAATCAAGACCAGCCAGGCCAGCGCCAGTTTGCCTAGAAGTAAGTTTACGAGAAGAATTCTCGATTAGCATTATTCGGTACCGTTCCCCTGACGCTTTCTCGTAGGCCCTGATGTCTGCAATAGCTTCTGATGGCACCTTAGAGACGTAAGCTATTATATTTTTTTTCTTTTTGGCCATATCAAGCAATAATTAAACGAGGCAAAATACTACCATAAATGAGCATTTGGCTCTAATTACGACACATTTTTTCTAGATATAGAAATTACTGATTAACTGGCTTTTGATGCTTCAATAGCTGAAATAATCGCCTCTTTGAATTCCTCAAAAGTAGAGAATTCCATTTTTTCACCATTCAAGAGAAAGGAAGGGGTACCGGTGAAGTTACGCTCGCGAGCGTCATTGAAACTAGTGTTTATGCTGTCAGTAATAGTTGTGGAATTGAGATGAAGTTTAAACTTACCCATATCAAGACCTAATTCCTCAGCATATTGGTTGAAAGCAACAGAAGGACTACTAGAGCGGGTCCAGACGGCTTGGTTCTCAAAGAGTTTATCGTGCATCTCCCAGAACTTTCCCTGTTGACCAGCTGCTTCAGCAGCGCGGGCAGCTGGTACAGCTTGAGGGTGAATATTGATAAGTGGGAAGTGACGGTATTCAAAACGTAGATCATCTCCGTACTCAACCATCAAATCTTTGATGTATGGACTAAACTGTGCACAAGCAGGGCACTCGAAATCACTGTATTCAACAAGGGTGACTGCCGCATCGGGATTACCCTTAATATGAGTTTCTATAACCACGCCTTCATTTGCTCTTTCAGTAGTCTGCTTTGAGTAAAGAACCGACGCACCAATTAAAATTAATACTACTAAAGCTACTATTTTCCAGAAGTGTTTTTTCATCCCGTTTAAAATAGGACACGGATATATAAAACATCCGCAAATCCAAATTAATTTGATAAGATTGCAATGTACTCCCGTCCACAGAGAATTCTGCAGGTCCGTCATTCCTAACAGGATTTACATACACGTGCTATTGTACCACTTATCTAAGTATGCCAAAAAGACCATTTATACGAAAGCAGAAGCGCAAACGCCACGGCGTCACCTTCTGGGACAGTGAATACGCTTCAGGCGGAGAGCATTTGGCTTTGTCAGCTGAGGAGAGTGAGGATTTGGCAAAGTTCACCAGGTGGCTCGGTCGCCAAAAGGATGAAGCTCCACTCTCCCGTAAGGCAGATGTTCTGGACCTCGGCTGTGGTAATGGTCGAAACCTCATTTTTTTGGCGCGTGAATTTGGTGCCCAAGGTACCGGATACGACCTCTCCACCGCCGCCATCGCTGAAGCTAAGAGAGCCTCAGCTGGTCTACCTCTAACCTATGAAGCACGTAGCATTGCTGGTGATCTTTCAGTCTCTCCAGAGTCGCAGGACTTGGTTCTTGATATGATGACCTCACACTTCTTAAATACTAATGAACGTCAACATTTACGTGACGAAATATATCGAGTTTTAAGGCCAGGAGGATGGTTGTTTATGAAGACCTTTCTTCGCGACGATGACCTACATACCGAGAGACTACTTAAGGATTTTCCATCAAATGAGTCTGGGACCTATATCCACCCAGTCATTGGCGTACCTGAACATGCCTATACGGAAGATGAATTGACTGATTTCCTTTCTGAAAAATTCTTAATCAAAAAAATCTACCGCTCTCACAAACACCGTGCACACGGTAAGGCCCGTAAGCGTCGCACTATTTCTATATACGTCCAAAAAGATCCCTACAAGTAAATCTCAAAAATATTTTACACACAAAATGCCGGACACAGCGTGTCCGGCATTTTTGAGTCTTTGATTTTGCGTTTTAAACTTATTCGGCGGCCATCGCTTCTTCTTTAGTCTTATGGACAGTACCATCTGGATGATTAGGAGGTGCGTATAGTGTGTATAATTTTAGACTTTTAGTGGGAGAAGTATTGATCAAATTGTGCCTCGCTCCAGCTGATACAATAATAACTGAGCCATCACTAAGAGCCATTTCCTCCCCGTCTAGAATTGCTTTGGCTTCTCCCGCCTCAATTCTGATGAACTGATCAAGCTGATGCACCTCTTCACCAATTTCTTCTCCTGGCAAAAGACTCATCAAGACCAATTGTAGTCGCTCGTCAGTGTACAACACCTTTCTAAAGTTTAAATTTTCTAAACTTTCCTTTTCAATGTTTGTTGTAAATCCTTTCATAAATATTTTTAGAATCTTATGGAGTCAAAATCAACTACTTTGCCATGAACGTTGATTTCGATTTTCTCCTTTTTATAAAGACGCACCCGCTCTTCTTTAGACTCCTCGTTAAACCATACTCTACCATCACTATAGATTATACGATGCCAAGGAATGCCCTTCACTCCATTTTGTTCTGCCTTACTCAATATGCTCGTGATACTCTGAGCTGTTATCGGTGTCCCACCGGCTGCGCGTGCCAAGTCTCCGTAGGTACTCACCCGCCCCTTCGGAATAGTTAATGCCAGCTCAACTACGCGCTCGGAGAAACTTTTTCCTTGCATATATACCAATCATACTAGTATTCAACCGTTATTGGTATTGAGACGAAGGCGTCATTCTCTGGCAATCCAGAAGGATTGTCTTTACGCAAAATAAGTGTAGCTGGGCCAATATAGGCCGAAGGAAGATCAATAATCTCAGACTTAAAAGACACGAATTCTGTGGTCATCCAATCCCCCTCTGCTGTGGCAAATGAACCACCAATGATAGCACCATTAGGGCTGACTATTTCGATAGGAAATGTTGCTTCAAAAAACCAATTACCTCTAGCTTTTCCGGTCACCACAAATTCCTTACCCACTACCCCGCCTGGATGTGGGTTTTCTACAACAATCATATCTGGACTAGCGTTAGTGTATGTAGGAAGTGGTTCAATTTCCTCAGCGAACACCCGCCCGTCAGGGGCTCTACATTGGCGTGGGTAACTTTCCGTAGCTGGCAATCCAGTAGCTACACAATCCTCGAAGGAGCGTATGTTTTCTACATTGATACTGGCGCTATCATCGAGATTTTGTGTCGCTGTGTTTGTTGAAAGACCCAAAGTCATTACCCCCCACAAAATCACTAGTATGGTCAAAATAAGTCCTAAAATAATTACCAAGATTTTCATACTGCTTTAATTATTGAGTTAATCGGCACGAGTCTAAACAATCCATCTTTTAATAATGAACTGAAGGGTGGATTTTTCTTTATTCATTAGAGCGGATGAAGGTCATGACACCATAATCACGATCAAGGTTTAATCGCATAGTATCCCCCTCTATAACATAGGAGTTCACCAGCCCTAATTGCTCCACATAAACTCCTTCCATTGAGGCTTCACAGTACATTAAGGTAGATACGAACTGGCCCATACTCAAGACCTCTCCATCAACTGTGTAAATACCACTTAGGCTATTACAATCAGTAAAACTTGAGACCATACCATTTCCGTCAAACGATAACACAAAGTCTTCTCCCACAGGAGCAGTAACCCTCTCGCCACTTAAAAGATCAGTATGTACCCATACCCAAGCAGAGGTGTAGAGTTCGGGATTAGCTGCACTTATCTCGCTTGGATTATTGTCTGTGGTCACAGGTGTCGGAATATTTTCCACTGCTTTTACTGTACCGACAAAAACTACTGCGTCTCCCTTATAGATAGTTACTTCATCACCATTATTCCATAATACTAAATCATTTTCCTTATTTTCATAACGTGCTCCTGACGCAGACACTGTCTGTTTAAACACCAAACCTATATAACCATTGCCACTCACTGTGACTGTTGCATTTTCTGGGTTGAAAGTAACTTCTATAGAGTTACCGGACTCATCGCTGAAGCGTTGAAGATTGACCAATTCCATTACAGACTCTTCATTTGTCCCACCAGTGTTAAAGACATATTCAGACAGAGCAAAATAAGCACCCACAGATACCACTATCAGTAGCAAAATTGTTAAAAGTATTTTTAATTTCATATATTTAAGTGGATTATTTATTTCAATTTAACCGCCGTCCCATACGCCAATATCTCAGCCGCCCCAGCCATAATGGCAGATGTTGTAAAACGGACACCAATGACAGCATCAGCGCCAAGCTCTTCTGCTTCTTTTAACATTCTCGACAAAGCATCTTCGCGAGCCTCAGTCATTGCCTTCACATAACCTTTAATCTCACCACCAACAAGACTCTTAAGACCTGCACCAATGTCACTTCCAATATGACGTGCTCGAATGGTATTACCGCGCACCAATCCTAATATTTCTCCGACCCCTCTATTTGGAACTTCGTTTGTTGTTGTAATTATGATATTTGTCATAGTTTAGGAAAAATTAATGACACCGGACTTTCGCTTCGTTTGAAGCCAACACCTGTGACCTAGGTAAGTAAAAATAATAAACATCGGCAGACCTATAATATTAAACACCATGTCATGTCCGATTATAATATTGTTCACTACGCCCAAAAGCGTCAAAATAATACCAACCATTAATGCTGGTTTATATGACTCCATACGCGACAACTTGGTCGTTACACAACCAGCTATAAAAGATCCCACAATCCAGCCTAATAGTACTAGTATATAAGCTGTCCAAGGCAGCGTTTTAGTGAAAGCTTGAACGTCTCTCACATCCATACCCTCAGGAAACGGAAAGAAGAAGGAATTAATGAGTTCAAAGAGCATCATAATGCTAAATGCCATCAAAAGACCGACAACCACTGGCCAAATTATTAATTTTAAGGTGTCTTTCATAAAAGTCACTATATGCAATCCTTGGCTTTAAAATAGTCCATGGCAGTTGGCGTATCACCAGCCTTAATCTCTGCAACACGTTCTTCACCCAGCTTTTCCACGAAACAAGCCTCCTGTGCTGGTGTTATCTCACTCGGTACGTCGGCTGGGTTAATACCAAAACTCTCTAATGCTTTTTCTTGCGATTCATTTAGTAGTGGGTGACTATCTTCACTAGTGCCAGTGGCAGACTCTACAGACTCATCACCAAATATAAGTGGTTTCAGATTGAGCGGGTCAGTAATATAGAAAAGCAAACCCATTAAAATAATAATAGAGAATATAACGCCGAGAGTAACAAAGAAAATAGTGAAGAATTTTTTCATACTCACATTATAACAAACAAAAATGCGTCACCAACAGCTGCCTTTGCGTAAAGTTTTGACGATTCTATATAGACACACTAATTAAAAATCCCACTGAGGCGGCTCAGTGGGATTTTTATCCACATAAACTTCAATTAAAGTCCATCAATCGCTTCATTGGCCACATCCTCCGCCTCTTCAGCTAAGTCTATAGCCTCATCATAATCCTCATCATCAAAAGCGTCGAGAGCCTCATCTAACAAATCTTCGGCTTCAGAAAGTAAGTCCTCCGCATCATCAGTGTCGTCACCGTCATCTATAGCCTCATCAATAGCATCCTCCGCCTCATCAATAGCATCCTTGGCGTCTTCTATAGCATCTTCGGCATCTTGTTCATCATCACTGGAGTTACCGATAGCATCAAGCGCATCATCTATTAAGTCTTCTACTTCATCACCTATGTTCTCCGCTTCATCTGTGTCGCCGTCATCAAGTGCCTGTTCTGCTTCTTCTAACCGGACCTCTGCTTCTTCGAGAATATCCTCTGATTCATTCACGTCCTCATTATTATCATCAGCTGCTTCTATAGTATCCCAGGCATCGTCAATATCATCAGATAACTCATCAAGATAATCCTCGACTTCATCTTCTTTAGTCTCACCACCTGCATCTTGAAAAGCATCAAGGGCATTATCAAGTGCATTTTCTGCCATCGACAAAGCACGTTGATTGTTACCATCAAGATAAGCCTCAATAGCTGAATAGAAGTCATCACGAGCGTCAACGATACGGTCATCAGCCCGACCGATACCTAAACCAGTATCAAGCGCTTCATCAATCTGCTCCTCCGCATCACGTAAAGCATCAATGACGGCACTGATGGCCTTCACTGTCGTACTCTGACTAACAACAGTAGTGGTGGTTTTTTGACCGTTACTACCAGACTGCAAGGCGGCAATACGAGCTAGAATTTCAGCACGCTGATCCTCAATAGAGCCGCTCGATGAACTGGAAGAAGAACTTGTCCCACCCTTTTTTAATTCAGCGTACTTAGCACGAGAGAGTGTGCCAAAGTAACCAGTTGCAGGAGATACATTGTTTGCAGTCTGCCATTTAATTACCGCGGTTTTAGTACCATCACGAAACAAGGTAGTTTCACCCCCAGGAGCACCCGGACCAGAGGCTGCTATCTTAAAGCCGGCCTCATTTAGATATGTTTGAAGACAACGCACATCTTCGCCGTCCACCCCAACCTCCAAATCGCGAGAGAAGTCACAACTCTCCGCAGCATTCACAAAACTCAGCTGCCCAACAAAAAATAATAGAGAGGTAATGAATGCTAGTGCCGCGTAACGCGCAAACTTTAAAATGTATGTATTAGTCATTACACTATTATACTTCATTTCCCCTGCTTTTCTTTCAAGGGTTTTCCACTACTAGTACTAAAAAGTGCTTGTTATAAGAATCAGTTATATAGTTGCGCCATCGCCAAGATTCATGTCGGCCTTGTAACGCTCAATTACTTCTGGATGTTCCCCTGCCTTACATTCAGACACGAAATTATCTGCACTTTCTCCATCAGGGAAGCTCATGTAGGCCAAAGCACCTTCACAGACAACGTTGATATCAAGCTTGCCTTGAGCCGATTGATTATCTTCTTCAAAAACCTCTTCAGATTCATTGTCTACATCAAACATTTCTGTCTTTTCCTCTTGTACATACCAGTAATAGCCTCCTGCAATAAGTAGCAACGCAGCAATCGATACTAAAATTATTTTCATATCTATAAATATTATCATCAGAATCTTTAAAGCACTACAACTGTGATTGGGGTAATCTTGATTGTTAGTTTGGGTGATAGGTTTATTCCTTTTGCACAATCCATTTTACAAATATCCCTTACGAGGTCGGTGCTATATCTCCCAACCAATTGGTAAGGTACCAGTGAATGGATATAAGCCGAAAAGCACATCAGCCACACCTCCACCTTCAGCTCCTGGCAACCACGAAGCGACAACAGCATCCCAATTTGCGGAGTAAGCAGAAATATCAAGAGGTCTTCCGGAAACAATTACAACTACCAGTTTCTTACTTTTGGCCTTCGTCTTTTTTATCGCCAATAAATCCTCAGGACTTAACTGTGGATTCGGGTGATCTCCCCAGCCTTCGGCATACGGTTTCTCTCCCACAACAGCAATCCCAATGTCTGCCAACTCACCTCCCGACGCAAAGTCACCATTTTGATTGTATTCAACGCTCGTGCCTTCTGAAACAGAATTATTTATTCCCTCCAAGATAGTAGTACCAGAGATACTCGTATCACCATCGACACCCTGCCATTCTTTAGTCCAGCCTCCAGCTTGCCGTCCCAAATTATTAGCCGACGATCCTGAAACTATAATTTTCTTAGCCGACACAGGTATCGGCAATGTAGAGTTTGCATTTTTAAGTAGAACCTGCGATTTACGAACCGCTTCTAGCGCAATAGCATGATGCTTTTCATTTCCAATCACTGCCAATCCTTCCTGGGATGCCTCTGGTCTATCAAACAACCCTGTCTCAAACTTTACTCTCAAAATTCTTCTTACAGCATCATCAAGTCGTTCTTTTGATATATCTCCAGCGGCTATGGCCTGCTGCATATTAGACATAAAATCCTTATACTCAAATGGCGACATCACCATATCGATACCGGCATTAATAGTAGTTACCAAAGACTCATACCTAGTTGGAGCTACCTGATACACTCCATACCAATCAGAAACCACAAAACCAGTAAAGCCTAGTTCGTCTTTTAATATCTCAGTCAAAAGACGTGAGTTGGCGGCATTGATGGTGCCGTTCCAACTGGCAGTTCCGACCATTATCACTCTAGCTCCCTCATCGACCGCATTCTCGAAAGGAACTAAGTGCACTCGTCTTAGTTCTTCTTCATCCATTGTGATATTTCCTTCCTCGACTTTAAAGTCCTTATTACGAG
>DISV01000006.1 GCA_002422025.1 Patescibacteria group bacterium UBA6201
GAGCAGAAGCAGAGACATCCAACATGATTTGTGGAGTTTCAATTCCAGTTGCATCTGGCCTGAGGCTAAAGGATAGGTTGACCGTAGAGTCTGGATTAATTTCCCGTAGCGCCGACACCTCACTCACATTAAACCGCACTATCTTAGCATTTGCGTCGTAGTAGCCATTATTGACTGAGACATTAGTACTGGAGAGAGCGTTCCCAGATAACTTCACTTCCACCAGACCGTCATACACGGTCGTGTCTAGGCTATTACGTAGTACGAGGGACACGGTAGCTTGACCACCCGGTGCGACGGGAACTGTCTGGTCAGTACTATTATCCACTCGCACATCTATAGCTAGGAATGGGTCTTCGAGGGTGAACTCTGTGTCGGCCACAGCTAACACTGACGCGAGCTCATTGGTCCTTCCGTCCGACACACCGGTTGTGAACTTGACTACGTATTTTTCTGATTCTGTACCAATCACAATGCCCTTAATCTCAATCTTCGCACTCTCTTCGGGCTTAAGCTCTGGAATACTCCAAACGTTTCGACCTGAAACCGTCGCGGGGACTGAACTGGTAAACTCAAAACCACTAGGGTAATCAGCGCGCACGATTAAATTATTTATTGGACTGGAAGAATTGGAAGTAACTGTGAGTACGATAGTAGTTTCTTGACCGGACGAAATTGTCCCTTCCGATTCAATCTTCATCACAACTGGCGCTGAACCAATCTTAAAGCGGTGCGGTGCGGCCTCTTTATAAAAAGTGGCACTACTACCAGTCACACGATATTCTACTGAAACTCGGATAGAAGACTCTTGATTTTCCTCACCGAAGACACGGGCCTTAATTGGCAAATTATACGAGTCACCGGGAGCAATGCCTGAGTCGAGGGCAATACGCTCTGAAAATAGTTCTTTATTCTCATCGTCCCCTGAGCGAGTGCCGGGTGGGTATTCCACAACTAAAGTCGCTGACTCTATCGCTACATTGTTTTGGTTCGTGATTCCAATCTGAAGCGAAATAACATCACCGCCACCAACTGTAAACGGCCCAGAGACACCGAGGGCAATATTAGCTCCGGAGACAGTATTTTGTCCAAGCATTATATACAAGCTAGAGATCGCCACCGAAAGTATGAAGAAGCCAATAGCGACCATCAGTAAAATTCCTCGGTACTTGCGCCAACCACCAGAGAAATTTCCCAGCATTCTGGTTGATGGTGTTTCAGGTGGAGGTGGAGTAATTGGTAAGGGCGCCAATATTGGTTTGACTGGCTTTGCTACCACATCATCCCCCATCTTTACCAAAGGCCTTTCGGACTTCAGCGAAGCCCGCTCATGTGGTCGTGGCGTCTCGCCCCTTGCGTAGAGACGCTCACGCAAATTATCCATCTGATCATTAGAACGCTTGTCCGACATTAGGATAAGTATACCTCACACCATTTTTTTTGCAGTACAAATGTGGACGTAAGGGTAAAAAACGCCAAGTTGTCCAGCACAACCAGATCTGGCTCCGCCGAAAAAGCTTGAAGCATGTCTATTAGAACCCATCTAGCTATAAATGACTGACCATCTTGGCATTCTCTATGGCTTTTTTTGCTTTTTCCGGCAAAGGTGGCAGTTTCCACCATTCTTGTTTATTTAAGTATTCACTTAATTCCGGTTCATCCGCCACATAACCCAAACGATGAAGTAGCCGTAGGGTATAGATAGTTAACAACTCATCGAGATCTTTAGGCTCAAGGTGAATCAGTCGTGACAATACTTCTTTCGAATCGGCAAATAAATCAAGGTGGGTCACTTCCCCATGTAGGAATTGTCTAAGCAAACGAATCACCCGCGTGACGGCGGCCCGCCTCTCCTTTTCATTAGATCGAGTAAAGAAATTTATTTCGCTTTCAGCACTCCCTATCCGCCAACCACTCTTGCCGCGAATCAACGAGACTTTCATTAAGGAAAAGTCTTGAAGAGCAAAACGCTGCTTCGAGCGCTCTTCTCGCACACTCTTAGCAGTCGCCCACAACATTCCAGCGTCACGCGTGAAAAGTAAAAACGATTTATCCGACGTGTTGTTCACTCGGGACCCACACACAATGGCCTCGGTAGTGTATGTCTTATAGGACATAGTCTATTTAACCTCAACAACAAACGAGTGATCTCCTGCCTTTATCTCCTCACCGTTTGCCTCACCAAATTCTATGGCATCAGCTCCAACTACTCTTTTTATTTCAGTCTCAAAGGTTTTAATAACCTGCTCGCCTCCCTCGGAAGCTTTTACTAGAAGTGAAATCCTATCATTAGGCGACAAGCCCTTGGTCTTTCGCATTTCCTGCACAGCGCGAATGAAGTCGCGAGAGTCACCCTCCATTTTGAGTTCTGGAGTGATGTTGGTGTCGAGGGCGACGCGTTCTGATGAACCTATGTCAGACACCACTTCTTTAACATTCACCTCATCAGCCACGATATTGGCGTACTCAGATTCCATCTCGATATTGAGAGTAAGTTTTTGAAGCGGTTGACGTACTTTAATTCCAGCTTTTGTACGAGCTTCAAGTGCGAGAGTTACGAATTCACGTACCAAGCTCATTTCGCCGAGCACGACCGGATCAACTTCTTGAGTGCCTGGCCAATTAGCCAAGTGCACACTCTCTGGTGCGTCCTCCTTACGAATACGCATCCACAGGTAATCTGCATAAAACGGCATTGATGGTGCCATCACTAATGAGAGTTTTTGAAGCACATAACGCAAGGTACTAAGTGCGAGTTTTTTATCGGCTTCATCCTCCTTACAGGAGCTGTTCAGGTTGTCGCCATTCTTCGTTACCTCAGAATTGCTAACAACCTCTTGCGACAGTCCCCCGGACTGTCTCACACCCTTAAACCGATCTCGTGAGCGACGCAAGTACCACACAGACAAATCGTCAATGAAATCAGTAATTGGTCGAGTCGCTCTATCTAATTCATAATTCTTAAAACCTTCAGTAGCTTCGTTTATAAGCTGGCCGAGGCGAACGATGATCCAACGATCAAGCACGTTCAGAGAATCACTAGAGGCCTCCGTGCCATCTGCAAACATTTCATACATCTGAAGAACGTTATGTAGTCGACCCAAATTCTTACGCATTTGCTCAGTTGCTTCTTTTTCTGAGAAGTTCAAATCCTCTCCACGAATGATTGAAGATGAGAGCAAATAATAGCGAATAGCATCTGAACCTATACGACTAACTAGCTCTATAGGGTCAGGATAATTTTGGAGCTTCTTCGACATTTTCTTTCCGTCCTCCGCCAACACTAATCCATTCACAATCACATTCTTATATGGAGATTCGTCAAAGAGAGCTTCGCCCAACACGATAAGTGAATAGAACCAGCCACGGGTCTGGTCCAGACCTTCTGCAATAAAATCAGCCGGGAATAATTCCTTAGTGAATCTGTCTTTATTTTCGAATGGATAATGATGCTGTGCATACGGCATCGCACCAGACTCAAACCAACAATCAAACACGTCTTTCACTCTTTCCATTCTTGTCCCATCTTCATCAAAGACTTCAAAGTCATCAATGTATGGACGATGGAAATCGAGTTCGTAATTGTCGTTGTGCGGAAACGGAGAAAAAGGCACTTCAATTATCTCGGCGTTCTTTAAGTAACCAGCTTTCCTCATCTCAATCGATCGCTTCATACTTGCTCCTTCAGCGGCAGCACGAAAAGCCAGGGTGGAACTAGCGTGTCCAATAACTAGTATGTTCTTACCTTCATATTTTTTATCGATTTCGTACAAAAATTCACCTACCCTTCTTTGTACATCGAAGCGATTTTCAATTCCATCTATCTGTTTTGTAAATTTTTCTTCATAAGTGGCGTAGAGGGACTCGTAATCTTCCCACGTCTTTCCTTCTAAATTTACACCGGTCTGAATTTCAGTGATGCGTAAGTCCTCAATCACACTACCTTCTGCTAAACCTAATTCTTTCGCGATAATTTCTGCTGTCTGCTTAGTTCGTTGCATTCCAGAGTGAAATATCAAATCTACTTTTTTCCCTTTCAAACTTTCGGTTACTTCGAGACACTGCTCACGTCCCTTATCAGTCAAGGGGTTGTTTCCGTCAGGAATAGCATCAATCTCACCGGTTACATTACTTTTAGCCTCCGCGTGACGCATTACCAAGTATTTGTTCCCACTTTTCTTAGTATGACTCGTCAACTCTTCCAAAGAGCCAAATATCTTGTAGTCCTTAGTCAACGGGTTTCGCCAAATCGGAAGTGGCGCTCCCCAGTAACGTTGACGGGAGACAGCCCAGTCACGCGCGCCTTCGAGCCACCGGCCGAAGCGGTTGTCCCCTACATGAGACGGAACCCAGTGCACTTTTTTATTTTCTACCACCAACCTATCTTTAATGTCGGTCACACTTACGAACCACGAGGTAGTAGCGTAGTTAAGAAGCGGAGTATCACAACGCCAACAATGCGGATAACTATGTGTGATATTTTCTTTCTTGAATAGTACCCCTTTGGCTGCAAGCGCGCGCACTACTTCGATGTCAGCATCCAAGTGTGTGATTTCTGCGTCATCATCATCTTTTGGCT
>DISV01000004.1 GCA_002422025.1 Patescibacteria group bacterium UBA6201
AACCCTGTCTCAAACTTTACTCTCAAAATTCTTCTTACAGCATCATCAAGTCGTTCTTTTGATATATCTCCAGCGGCTATGGCCTGCTGCATATTAGACATAAAATCCTTATACTCAAATGGCGACATCACCATATCGATACCGGCATTAATAGTAGTTACCAAAGACTCATACCTAGTTGGAGCTACCTGATACACTCCATACCAATCAGAAACCACAAAACCAGTAAAGCCTAGCTCATCTTTTAATATATCCGTCAGAAGACGTGAGTTGGCGGCATTGATGGTGCCGTTCCAACTGGCAGTTCCGACCATTATCACTCTAGCCCCTTCATTGACCGCATTCTCAAAAGGAACTAAGTGCACTCGTCTTAACTCTTCCTCGTTCATTGTGATATTTCCTTCTTCGACTTTAAAGTCCTTATTACGAGAAGTCCCGTATTCCATACTTCCTCCACCAATAAAGTGCTTTGGGTTTGCCAGTACTTTGTAATAATCAGTAGGTGAATCCTGCAGTCCGTGTAAGTAAGCCTCACCTAGCCTCGAGACCCTGGCTGTGTCTGAACCAAATGTCTCGTACGTCTTACCCCACCGAATATCTCTTACAACATCGAGGTTTGGTGCAAAATTCCAATAAATACCAGTAGCCGCCATTTCCTCTGCGGTTGCTTCTGCCACTCGCCTTACCAAATCAGTGTCGTTTGTCGCACTAAGTCCAGTAAAGTGCGGAAAGACAGTAGCGCCTTGCACATTCGCATGACCGTGTATGGCATCAATTCCGTAAAGCAATGGGATCTTCAAGCAAGTCTTTTTGGTTTCCGCCTGAAAATCATTAATCATTTCGAGCCACGAGAGAGGCTCATTGTTTTTCTTCGGACCAGCACCACCGCCACTTAGGAGAGCACCGATGTTATACCTTTCAATGTCACCCATGTCTCGAATGCTATTTTTCTCAATCAAGATCATTTGACCGATTTTCTCCCATTCATTCATTCTGCCAAGCAAGTCATCCACACGCTCCTCCACAGATAGTTCGGAATTTAAATAAGGGGCGTCGTCTTGCTGACATCTTTCGGCAGTAAGGTCTTTGGGCGGTAGTGTATCCCTATTAACAAACAGCAGGACTCCAATTACTATCACCGACAACACTAAAGCAATAATCATTTTTTTATTCATAATTTCAGAAAGTTTCTCTTCTACTACTAGTTTTGATCAAAGCAGGCTAATTCTCATCGCCCATTCTATCCTAATAGTAGCCAGTTGTCTGTTCCATGACGATGAGTAGATGGAATACCCTATGCGTGTAGATTTACATTAGTAAGCACCAAAAAATGACCACCTTTGGTAGCCACTATTAGTCGGAGAGGCCACAACGGCAGAACGTTGTGGCCTCTCCTAATTAAACCTGGATACGTACTAACGACGCATCAACAACAAATATGTTCGCGAGAGACATAAATAATTTGTGTCGTTAAATTTAACTAAGAACTAAAGAACAATAACCTTTAGTATGCTCAGGGTCGTCCGCCGCACATTTGAATCTCAGAGAGACAACGCGCAACGACACAAGAGCTTGTCTGTGGTACATCATACTGATTTTACGTGAAATATTTATGAAGTATTTACGACAGACAAATATGCGTCATAAAATTCGGTGAGAAAAATCTAGTGATATTTCTTCTTTATCATCTTGGTATAATTGTTCATCTATTGTCTCTGGCTTACTCTTCTTAATCGACACTATGACGGTCGTACCATGTCCTACTGCGCTTTGCACCTTAATTTTTCCACGATGCATCTGCACTATTTCATTGACTATGGCTAAACCGAGACCACGTCCGCTATTTTTTGATGCCGTACGTGCTCGATAAAAGGGTTCAAAAATATGGAATAAGTCTTCTCGGGCAATACCGCTTCCGGTATCAGAAACTAAGAGATTGATGTACTTACCATCACTCGCTGACTCAACCTCAACCGTAACTGTTCCTTTTTTTGAGTGAGTAATGGCATTTTTAATAAGATTAAATGCCACCTGTTCAAGTGACCGTGCGTTACCAAGTACAGTTTGGTTCGTGTGTGTTTTTAGAGATAAAGTCACGTCTTTATACTCAACGGTTTGAGACAGCATATCTATTGCCTGCTCCACAACGTCACTCAGATCAACTTCCTCAAATTGCATACGTCCATCTTGAGTAAAGTTACTTAGGCTCAAAAGGTTATTTATAATTTCTGAGATTCTGTCTAATTCTCCGACGTTGCGTTCAAGCATCTCTTTAAATTCAGGTGCTAAATTTTGATTCAATAAAGTGACATCCGTATTAGTACGTACAATAGCTAACGGGGTTCGGAGTTCATGAGCAATATTACTAATAAATCTTTTTTGTCTTTCTAATGAGCGACGTGTCGGAGTCAATGAAATATAAACTATAATAAATCCAAAAGAGAGCATGACTGCTGTCGTCAAAACCATAACTGACCAAAATTGGTCAAAACGTATACTATTAATCTTTTCGGTTACGTTTTCGGCAGACACACTTTGACCTTGAATCATTTGTGCAAAGGAAGTAATGAGGGTCTGACTCGTATCCCTTGCAATATACTCCATCACAAACCAAAGCCCGGTCACAACAACAACCGTCAATATGATCTGCAGGATGATGATATGCCACGTTGCTCTGAAAAAAATATCTGTATGATATTTATTCCACAAATTGGTAACCAACCCCTCGAACTGTTTTGATGATTTTGTTTCCATTGGGACCTATCTTCTTACGTAGATTTTTAACGTGTACATCTACAGTATTACTTAATGAAGCAAAGTCAAAATTCCACGCATGATCAATCACATCATCACGGGCAATTACTTGATTAGGGTGGCGCATAAAATACTCAAGCAACATAAATTCCTTCAATGTTAAAGGTAATTCTTGTTCAAAGAAAAATATTTTGTGAGTGGCGGTATTGAGGGTGAAGTTACCGACCGAAAGTACGTTAGGAACCGTTTCATCAGGTCGCCTGAGAAGGGCTTGCAGTCGGGCTACCAACTCACTAAAAGCAAATGGTTTAACCATATAGTCGTCAGCACCACTGCGAAGTAGTGATACTTTATCTTCTGTTTCTCCTAGAGCCGTTAAGACCAATATAGGTATTGTGACTCCATTATCACGAACTTCTTTACAGACAGTATGTCCATCGGTGTCAGGAAGCATTAAGTCGAGAATAATCACGTCATATTCATTACGATAGAGAGAGATTCGCTTGATTGCCGGTACACCCTCAGCAAGATGATCTACAACAAAACCGCTCTGTTTAAGCCCTTGCATAAGCGATTCTGCTAGTTTTTGTTCATCCTCTATTAGTAATATTCTCATAATAAGTATGTATTCTTTCATGCTCGCATATGAACATGAATATTAGATGAAGAAGCTATGCAGATATTTGATTATCTATTTCACACATTCTTAATGATACTTTCGTTACCCTAAACATGTAGGTTTACCTGTACACAGGCAAGTCATTTAAATATTTGCTCTGTAACTTTAAACCACTTCATTATTATTAATTTATCGTTTATTTATTCTATTCATTTATACAAGTATCATGAAATCAACAACAATGAAAACTGGTGCCTTTGGGTTAGGTGCCTTATTGCTGGCTGTAAGTCTTATTTTATCAAGTCTTATGGTCGCCCCACTTACTGCTAGTGCATTCTGGTGGTCATGGGGAGACAACCATGCACATGCACAAGATGATGATAATGACGATGGGGAAAACGTCACAGTCACCATCAAGAAGTACATCGATGGGGAGCTTGCAACCAGTGAAAGCGCTGATGGCAACGCCTTCCCTATGAGTTCTTCATGGGATGACCCAGATGGTATTGGTGAAGGTTCTGGGGAATTCACCCTCTCGGCTGATACCTCACCAGCCTATACAGCAGTTACAAGTCAGATGGAGACTGGTGCAGACTACACCGTCAGCGAGACACTTGGTGGAGACATTGTAAGCTCGACTTGTGAAGGCGACCATCCATTCGTCCTCGCTGGATACTCCACTGGTGCCAGCCTCGCAGCTGCAGCCTCAGCTAACGTCTCCACAACAACTCCATCATTCACTGACCTTTCCGATGATGCTTATGTAATCGTCTGGAATGAATCATGTGATGACGATGATAATAACGACGACGACACCGCAACCTCCTCAGGAAGCATTAGCGGTGAGGTCACTGGCGGTTCATCAGATGAAGACCCTGGCGAACTGGCCGTAACCTCGATTGACGCACAGAAGACTACTGCCATTGCTAATGGCGAATTTGTCGACGGTTGGCAATATGTGTTCAATATCACAGTGCCAACCGATGAACCAAATCTGGCTATGAAATTTGCCGATTGGATGCAATCTGATAGTGATCACACTCTTTCAGTTGCAGACAATATGAGAATTTCGTCAGAGCAAGCCAATGCCTCTACAACAGTATTACTTACTGCAGCTAATTCATATTCTTCTCCTGACCTACACATGACAGAGGATCTAAATGAGGATGAGGAAGGCCTCCAAGTTCAAGTACTTGTCGAGGTAGCAGTACCAGCCGATACATACAATGGTACTTACAGTACCGAATACGGCGTACGAACACTTCCTTAAACTAAATTATGAGTAACATCATTAACAACTCCCTCACCCTCTTAGTTATTCTGCTATTACTCCTTGGTATAACACATATTGTGTCTGCCTCGGAAATTACAGGCTCGCTTTCTTCCGACGGTTCTACTGACACGAGTCAAGGAGCTGCTTTGAGCGAGACAAACACTAGTGACAATGGAAATGTTGCACAAAATAGTGGCCAGATCCAAGGCTCTGTCACACAAGGCAGAGACAACAATATGGCTGCTGCAGTCAATGCCTCTTCTTGGGGTATGGCGACATGGTCCATTCCACTAGCAGTAGCTGCCATTGCAGGACTTGCCTTCTTTCTCTGGCGCCGAAAAGTGAGCTGGTGAAATCAATAAACTTTGCAGGTTTAAAATAAAACGTCTCTTTGAGACGTTTTATTTTAATTGCTTCTGTTACCTCGACTCCCCTTCAAAATCCGGTTCAACAATTCCCCACATCATGTTAGCTATATCGAGTTTTAAATAAGCACTTACACCAACTGAAGGTTGCGCACTCATCGGTTCGCCCACCTCCCTATCTACATAATTAGCTACTATCACATTCTTATGTCGGGGGTTTTGACTCATTTCTATTGTTTGTGGCGCAATCCTGTCGCCAAGTAAATATCCATCAGAGCCAATATAACCCCTTTCGGTATTAAGAGCTGCCACAACATAGTAGAAGACACCACTACCTCCTGTTTCTTGTGTTAATAAAAAGACCACATCTTGGCGACCGTCATTATTAAGGTCGACTATGTAATCATTTCCAAAGTAACGAGTTATGACCATTGAAGCTGAACCGGGTAACACTTCACTTTCAGCTAAGCCATCCTTAAGTTGTACGGACACACCATCAATTAAATACACAGAATCTTTATAGTCAGTTGCGACTGGAGCTTGCTCCTCGTTATAGATGTATGAATTAAGCGCAAAAAAACCTGCAACCAGAACTACAGCCAGAACCACAACTGCGATAATTATATTTTTCATCTACTTATTTTAAGTTAGCAACTACGAATGAATTTATAGTGGGACATTACCGCAATGCTCTTAAGGCGTTTAGAATAACTATAATATCGATAGCCTCCTGCGCCAAGGCACCTGCCACAGGAGTAATAAAGCCAAGAGCTGCAAAACCCATACCGATTACCGATAACCCGATACCAGCATATACACTCTCGCGAGCAATGCGATAAGTCCTCCGTGAAGTGTAGAAAAGATCTTCTAGACGCTCAATATTCTTATCAATCATCACAATGTCAGCAGCGTTTATAGAAGCAGCATTCTCACTACCAGAAAATACAATACCAACATCAGCTCGCGCTAAGGCCGGTG
Organism: Patescibacteria group bacterium UBA6201; assembly: GCA_002422025.1. GTDB lineage: Bacteria > Patescibacteriota > Minisyncoccia > Phycocordibacterales > UBA918 > OLB19. The sequence continues at coordinate 5,990 of DISV01000004.1, forward strand.
CGTCATTCAAACCATCACCAACCATCACCACCTTTTCTCCAGCATTATGAGCCTCTTCAACTAAACGATACTTATCCTCTGGCATAGCACTGGCATGAATCTTAATATCGATGTCACCAAAAACTACCCGAGCATTTTCGATTGTGTCACCGGTGATTACCTCCGTTCTAATTCCCCGTTGTCGCAGTCGCTTCAGAAAATCCGCCACACCTGGCTTCAACTGATCCACAAAATGAAACTCGGCCATAACTTCCTCCTCTTCATACAAGACCAATGTTATACCAGCATGTTTTTTATCAGAACCGCTTAAATGATATGTCCGCCCATCAACAGTACCACTAATGCCTTTGCCAAATTTTTCTGAAACCAGCGATGAAGTAACGAATGAGATGTTACGCTTTTTTGCCTCACTAACAATCGCTTTTGCTAGAGGGTGTAAAGAGTGTATCTCTATACTGGCAGCGATACCAAGAAGGTCTTCATCTGAAAGTTTTTCCGATACTGGTGAGATACGCTTGATTAAAGAAAGTTCCGGCTCACCAAAAGTAAGCGTACCGGTCTTATCAAAAAACATCACACTCGCACTATCCAAGACTTCAAGAACCGTCGGCTGACGCACAATAACCTTTCGCCTCGCCAACCTCGACATACCACTCACAAACGCTGCTGGTGCAGCAATAATCAGTGGACATGGTGTCGCAATTACCAACACTGCCAACAAACTTGTTGTACCACCTAGCAGGTAGCCAAGCGCTGCAAAAGCTAATGTCGTACCAGTAAAGTACCCACTCGCTCTGGCTGAAAGTTTTACAAAACGTGCCGGTCTCTCTTTAGCCTCCTCTACCAACTTCACAATATTGTGATACGTCGAACTACTGAAGTCACCTACTACTAACAATTCAATGGTATTTCCAGCGTTTATAGCACCACTTTTTATTAGTACACCATGAGAAAATTCCGTAGCTCCCGCCTCACCGGTAAGGTTGGCCATATCGAGTAGTGCTTGCGGAGAGTACAGGGTGCCGTCAAGTGGAATTAATTCATGTCGCTTTACCAAAATACGGTCGCCCTCCTTTATTTCCTGAAGTGGCACATCGGTAAACTTACCGTCGCGCCAGACAAATGCATTTTTAGGAATAGTTTCACTGAGTGCACGAAGGGCCGCCTCCGCTCGCCTCGAGGCAAAGGCTTCGAGAGCCTTACCACCAGTGAACATTAGAGTCACAATTGCACCAGCTAATACTTGCCCTGTTAAAAGGGCCACTAGCATCGCTAAGAAAGCCACATAATCAAGTGCGTAACGACCTTCTTTGATTTCTTGGTAGCCACCCCACACAATGAGAGCTATACCAATAGCTATAGCAACCTTGTATGCAACAGGAAAACCGACCAATCCAAGAATAATTCCTACCAGCACAATGACAGGCACAACAAAGGTCTCAGTTATATCCCACCAGTGCGAAAATTTTATATCCATAGGCCACTAGTATAACAAGTACTGGCAAGTACGCCGACATAACCGTGGAGAGAGTAATAAAGGACCAATTCTCTAAAGTCTTTATCCACCAAGCATTAGACCAAACAAACAAGCTCCTAACCAGCCAATTATTGAGGCAGTACCACTAAGTAGTACTCGATTTTTTTCGGGTCGCGACAAGCTCATATAAGATTTTTCGATTGCCATACGTGATATTGACTCAATAAAAAATGCGTTCAAGACCAGTACTCCAACAAATATCATTTTTGCTATAAAAATTGGCTCTGCTAACAAATATGAAGCACGGTCCAAAAACATAAGTCCGCCAGTGAGTAAAATTCCCCCCAGACTCAAACTCACTATCGTGTGGAGTAAATCTATTTTTTTCTTCGCTAAAACCGTCTTCTTTCCCAAAAACCACATCAAGCCCTGTTCATCTGAATATATAACCGCAAGCACACTTACAACCACAAACAAAACGTGAAATTCAGCCATAAATTACTTGATTAGTGCACCAATCTTAAATGAGGATAACCTTCTCTCCGCGCTCGCCTGTCCACCATGTTGTGAGTTGTAATTGTCGGTTCCGTCTTTTCCACAAATTCTCAAAATGGCGCTTTTTCCTCCCGGATGCTCTTTAATCCAAGGTGTCAGATCATAGACACTTCCATCTATTACTGTCCAACAACTGTCAGTAGAAGCATGTTGAGTTACCTGAGTCATTGTATATTCAGAAGCTAAGGCTTTAGTAGACTCAGAAGCAGAGACGGAAATAGCTGAAGTTGTCACTGTCTCAGCCGAATTTATATTTTCTTCTACTGTGACATTGCTAGCTAACTCAGCTGAGGCAATTTCATGATCTACTTGATCATAACTATAAAAATCTTCACTCCTCTGTACCGTGGATGAGTGAGCTCCTATAAAATTTCTTCCTACGGCGACAGAACCGACAACAATAACAACCGCAACAATGACCACCGGATAGATAGGTAGCTTCATAAATAGTTTATTAGTTATAAGGACACTGCTCTAAATATACGCTACACAACCACAAAATATTTCAGTTGTTAATCAACAACAATATTTTTACTAGGATGTCGCAAAATGCCCCGAGCTTACGCTCGGGGCATTAGCTGGGGCGGTAGGATGAGTGACGTTTTAACTGGAAAATACAAATTGTTGGTATTAATTTGTACCTTTCATTTCATCATTTTAAAAAACAAAGACCACAGGCACTAAAGTGTCTGTGGTCTTTTGGTTACCTAACGCAACTAATTATTTTCTAAAGCCAGCCAAACAAAAATCCAAACAGTCCTTGATGAGTACTCTCCTCATCAACAAATTGCTGCAATCGCAACTGTTCTTGTTCTATATTTTTGATTTGTTCTTTGAGCATTGCTTGTATTTGTGAATCACCGTTCCACTCATCCATTAAACGATTAAGTTCCTGGACACGGCTCTGGTTTTGTACCAGCTGATTGCTTAAATTTGTTACTTCTTCATCGTCACTTCCGAAGAAAAATCTTGCAAATGCACTCCTGTTCATAATCTGCTCTTCTGCCCGAGTAGTCGCTTCTACAGAAGCATCAAAATCTTGTGCAATTTTAGAAATTGCAGGACCAATCGGACCAAGTAAATCTGAAGATGAAGACAGGGCCATCGCAGCTATTCTGACTTGATTTTGGTTCCGATATATTTGTGACACCTGTTCCTCCATACCATCTTCAGAGTCCTGCATAAATTTCTGTTGCTCTTGAATGACATCACGTAATTGGTCTGGTGTATGAACCTGAAGACGGTCTCTGTCTTGATCCTGAATCGGGTCACAATCATCCCCAGCTAGACAATCCTGATCTTGAGTTTGGTCACGAAGCTGATCACGATCAGGTCCATCAGCATCTGAAAGCGTCGGGTCTTGTATTCTATCTTGGTCTTTCGTTTGGTCGCGGTCTTGAATGGGTTCACAATCAGTACCAACAGTACAATCTTGGTCTCGGTCACGATCTTGTTGTGGATCATTAAGTGTATCTCGGTCTCTGTCTTGATCTTGACTACCAGCAGATGAGCCTCCGTTGCCCTGTGCAAAAATAACAACAGGCATGAAGATAAGTGCGCCAAGCAAACCTAGTACAAATAGTTTATTCTCAAAATTTATCATGTTCATATTATTTCTTTATTTCAATTTTAATAGACTTGTCTTTTGCTCCAGCAACTACAGGTATAGTAACAGAAAGAATGCCATCTTTATATTTAGCTTCGGCTTTCTTAGCATCCACAACTTTAGGTAAATGTATCGTACGGGCAAATGATCCGCGTTTAATCTCCTTACTATAATAATCCTTCTCTTCTGTTTCTTTCTCTTCTTCTCGTCTACCTATTACAGTCAGTATATCGTCTTCAATTGAGATACTTAAGTCTTCCACGTTTATGTCAGGTAGACTCATCTTCGCTACAACCTTACCCTTTTCCTCAAATACGTCGACCGAAAGATCCGAACTAAGTTTTAAAAGAGATGGCATAGTCCGATTGCCAAAAAACTGTTCTATTTCGTCAAATGGTTCCCATTTAATTAGTGACATACTATTTAAATTAAACTGATAAATATGTTCTGTTAAGACACTCCGTACATATACAGCATCTATCAGTGTCAAACTTGTAGCAAAGATTTTTGTACTAAATTATAAGAAAATCAAAATGGCCTGTATCCACGCGCTAAAATAGCTACCCAAGCGGCGACAAAATTGTTGTCGTCACTAAGCGCTATTCAAAAAGAGCCTCATCCATTTGCATGAAGCTATTACTCAACTTTTTAACTCGTTTCTTTTCTGTGATGTCGTCAAGAATTTGAATATAAAATGTACGGTTACCGTGCCTGACTGGGAAGATAGTTGTTAAGAGATTGAAGTAAGTTCCATCCTTACGCTTGTCTATAATTTCATCAGACTGGAACATCATTCCTCTACTGAGAGCTTCCCACATTTTTTTATACACATATTGAGGTGTTTCCCCAGATTTAAATTTACGTGGATTTTCTCCACGTATTTCACTTAATGAATAGCCGAACTGTTTTAACCATACTGCATTTGCATATTCTATTTCGGCATCATTATTTGTAATCAACACCGCCTGCAGGGATGCATCGGCTATCGTGCAAAATGTGTCAATACTTTTCTTGTAGTTCTTGTCGCGCTTATTACCTTTACGTGCTTCGAAGCGTAAAGCAGAGAGCTTTGGCAAAGCATCCTTCATCGCTTTCTCGCGTTTTTGAAATTTTTCTAAAAGTACTTCAGGTTTTTCAGCTACCCAATACTTGTAGCGGCGCATTACATAGAAGTTCATTAGTCCATCCTTGTAGAGTTCATCTACAATAACCTGCACTGTTGAACGTGGCATTTTTACCTTACTAGCAATATCAGAAATATGAGCTTCCCCCAGACTAAGAGACGCAAGATAAACTTTAGCTTGTTTAGGGGAGTATCCAAGTTGTTCTATAACTTTTTGATTTTGCATATTGCAACACTATTTCTGCGTAGCATACACTCCAAAAGCCATGACCATAATATGATAAGAGTGGTCCAGAGTGAGACACACCACTTTCTTACCCTTAAGACTACTGCAATTCCTACCGGATTGCAAAAAAGCATAGAATTTCTATGCTTTTTGTTTCTTGAGCATTAGAGTTGCTCTGATTTTTATTTACTGTGCTCTAGCCTGCAGTTGTGACGCCAGCTCACGAATTCTATCAAGTAACATCTGTATCAACTTTGCGTACTCAGTCTGCACTAACCTAATACGGTCCATTACCACACTTCTTTGAAGGTCAATTTCTTCTTGCGTAGCACTACCACTCTCGATTAGTTCAAGTAGTTTTGCATACTCAACATTAACTAGCCTAATATGATTTAGGATAATACTTTTTTGTAGATCAAAGTCATATTGAGTTAAGGTGCTAGCACCAGCAACTGTTGGTGTAGCCCTTCTAGATGACCCACCACCTCCTGAAGAACTTGATGATTCATCTTCTCCATCTGTTATAACCGGATCTGTTGATGTGGCAGGAGTATCATCAACAACCACAGCACAAGGGTCGTAGGTGTCAGTACCAGGGTCCCCTGGGTTTCCTCCACCATCTGAGCCAGTCACAACTACGTCAACATAGGTAAGGTTGCGCGCGGCGTCAATCATAGGAATTGCTGCTCTAGCTTCCTCCTCCTCTTCTGTAGAAGTAGCAGTTGCTACCCAATCCGAATAGTTACCAATCACTGCTTCTGTTAGTGAAATATCACTTTCAGGTAAGTACATTGTTATACGGTACATACCATCACTATTAGGTCTCCATCCACCTTCGGAAGCGCCATATACATACTTACCTCCCACATTAAGTTCAGGAGCAAATGAGACACTATCCTCATCACGATTTACGCCACCCAAAGTCCAGGCAGTTCCAGACCAATCAAGATTCGCTGCACAAACGTTTGTAATATCTTGAATGTTAAGTGTGGGTTTTTCTGACACAACTACTGCAAACTCGCTATCGTATGTTGTAGTATCTGTTCCCTGCACTTCATTTGGACTACTTGGATTTTCCAAAAGCGCCATTGTATATCCAAGCATAGAGAGTTCAGGCTGGTTGTACAAACCAATTTCAAGTCTAAATGGACGTCCGACCACAGGATTTACTACCTCGATATTATCTCCCCAATCCACACCATAGACATCTACCGAACTACCGATTGGGGCAGTAGTGTACTCAGCCTGCCAAGTATTTCCTTCTGTTTTTTGTGCGTACCAAGTCCCCCCTTCCAGTGCAGCAAGCTCTTCGTCTGAAAGTCCCGTGTAAGGACCATCATAAACCACAGAAAAACTTGAAGAGGCAATTGGAGCGATGACATAACCATCAGCTGCAATAGCTGGGAAAGAGAGATTGTTACCCTGTACAGTCTCTTCTCCCTCTCCACCTCCTCCAGTACCACCTGATCCACCACCACCTCCCTCACCTCCCCCTCCACCGCCCTGTCCGCCGCCTTGGCCACCCGAACCACCACCTTGACCTTGACCTTGTGCCGACATTTCAGTATCTGTGTTAGCAGCGTGAGCTACTGACACTTGTACAAATCCTAAAATTAGGACGGCCGTAAAAGCCACCACCGTGATAAGAGAGAGAGAATAAAAATGTTTGTTATTTAAAAAATTCGTATTAAATGTTTTCATAAAATTAGTACTAAGTGATTAATATTCACAGCCAATTATCTTACTGAAACCACGTTAATAAGTTTATACGCGAGTCGTTTGTAAGTTCAGCGTGTATACGTACATCTTCTTTTAAATACGGAGAAATAGCAAATTTTTATACCCGAATTTTCAAATACCAAGAAATGGCTTGCTTTAAAAGGGTTTTTTAGAAGTTTAATAACAACATTATTGTCGCCATGAATACGATTACCGTTCACATCTTCGACAACTTTAAGACAACTCCTGATAATCTCACCAGTGGGGTTGGCGCTCCGTACTTTTGGGAGAATATTTCAAAGAGATGAAGAGTAAGGTGACATGGAGATACTCTTTTATTCTAAGTTGTGGTGCATGAATCCATAAGGCTTGGTCCAAATAAAAATTCAGGCCAAAGACTTACGTCCCCGGCCTGAATTTAAAACTGATTGTTTTACGTTAGAACTGTTTTTCTTGAATTAAAGTTGAGCTTGTAGTTCCGCAATTCTTTCAAGCAATCTCTCAATGAGTGCTATAAGCATTATTTGCAATTGTGCTCGGGTCTCGACAGTGTTGCCTTGTTCTACCGTGTCATCGTCTGCTTCGTCAGAGTCGTCACACATGTCACCGTTGCCAGGGTTATCATCATCACATTCATCGTCGTCATTTCCATGACCCTTGTTATCATCGTCTTCATCGTCGTTTTCGTCTTCATTACAGTCTTCGTCCTCCGCATCATCATCGTCGTTGTCACAGTTATTAGCTTCACTCTCATCATTTACTACATCCTTAGCCTCATCAGCCAATTCCTCAGCTAACTCAGCCTTGTCAACCGCTTCTTCGTAATCTTCATCAGCTAAAGCGTTTTCAGCTTCTTCAAGAGCGTCTTTGGCGTCAATAATTAAATCTTCCGCCTCACTTACATTTACCCCATCGTTGTCAGCGTCATCAATTTCTTCTTCGGCATCAGAAATAGCGTCTTCTGCCTCAGCAATTGCGTCTTCTGCGTCTTGTTCAGTGGATGCAAAAGCAACATTAGTGTAGCTCATACCTACAAACATCATCAAAGCGAAGATGATTGCGTACAAACTGGCTTTAAAAGTGGCTGTCATAATGTTAATTAATTTAATAAATTTATATGTTAAATGTTTTTGCATATAACGGTGACATTATACCACCGCACAGTACAACAAATAGTAACAACAGAAGATTGCGAGTATATCAACCACTCGTAGAGCTCAATAAAATACTTCTGCTTTTGTATTCATGTGGCATTAAGTAACCGAATAACCTCTGAATCATCGACCTGTTCAAACTCTGTGTAATATGCCCCGACCGATCCCAAAAAATTCTCTGACGGTTCTAGGACAAATACTTCATCCACACCCTCATCTTCAAGCATGAGCAGTGAACTTGATGGCAGAACGGGTGTTGCGACAATTATTTTAGCGGGCTGTTGAGTTTTAACACTTCTTACTGCAAGTTGCATCGAAAGTCCTGTGGCGATTCCGTCATCGACAATAATAACAATTTGACCTTTTATATTGAGCGGGTTACCGCTCTTACGATACTTGTCACTTCGTCTTTGTGCTTCTTTCTGTTGATTATCAATTTCCTTTTTAAGCCACTTCGCATCTACAGCTTCTGTCTCAGCTTCATTCAGGATTTTTGTACCGTGCTCGTCCACAACTCCGATGGCAAATTCAGGATTGGAAGGATGGCCAATCTTGCGTGTAGTAACAATATTAAGCGGAAGTGAAAGTGCATGAGCGATTTCGTATCCAACCACAACGCCACCGCGCGGCAATGCGAGCACGATTGCCTTTGTGTTTTTATACTTCATAAGCTTTACCGCAAGCTGTTGACCGGCTTCTTTTCGGTTTTTTAACATTTAGACATTTGTTTAGCTAACTTTCGTGGCGCTAAAGAACTGGCGTAGTGTAGACGTTGTGTGAAACTATGTATTCTGATGAATGACGACACCAACTCATATAAGTATCTTACTCTTCAAGAAAAGAAAAATCACCAAATACTTGGTGGTTTTTCTTTTCTGAATACAATACTCAGCCAGTACACAACGATAAGGTTGGGCTATCTAGTTATAGACAGCCTTAGATCCCTCAATACTAAACTAGACTGCTAGCTTGGCCAAACTGTCTACGAATTGTTCAATGAAGGATATATTCCATATAGTGCTAAACTTTTTAAATGAAATACATATTTTATACACTCGGTGCACTCGCACTTTTGGTCACAGGCTTCTTCTTTCTTAATACCTATATCTATAACGAAAAGCAGGTACCCAATACAGAGGAAAAGGAAGGAGCACCAGAGATCATCGGTGGCGACCGCGACGAGCACGGATGCCTTATCGCCGCAGGATACAGCTTTGACGAACGTGTAGATGCCTGTACCCGCGCGTTTGAGCTTACACCAGACATCGCAGAGGCCGCACTCCTCGCGGTCAAGCACGTAGGAGCAGAGTACGGACTCACCGTCGTCTTATTCAATTCATACGAAGAGCCGGGCGCATACGACATCACACTTGAACGCAAGGGTGGCGCACAAACGCGCGAGACAATTTACATTCGAGACGGACAAGTCGTCCCAACTCCTTAGTTATACGTACAACCTAGAGTCATGTGCTATGTACGCACTATATGAAAAAATCAAAAATCTTGGCCATCTGGGCGACCTAATTTTTAAAGAGTCACCACGACTATAAAAATGGAAGTGTTCTTGTGGTGACGAGGTTGGAACTTTTATCCACACCTCGTTGATTATGTCCGTTAGTTATAGTACTCTTGAAATCAGAGGAACACAGGCTGTCCAAGTTCGCACGGGCTCGGCCGTTAGATTGGCTGTCGAAGTCCAGAGGTGGGGAATAACCACTTAGGTGGCTAATACCGCTCATAAGCCCTTTTGGGGAAAGATTTATCGCCTTTGGCGTGGCCTCTCCTTTCGGAGACGAGTTAGTTGGTGTGGTAACGGCTCACCAAGACTTGTCTCCTTCCTACCCGCATCTTCGGATGCGGTTTTATTTTTACCCGTCTAGGTCACTATGCACGATGACCATGAGTGCTGCCGCACTAGGATTCGAACCGTCTCGGTCGCCCTAGGCTGGTCTGTACTAAATACGGCTTGTTTGTTGAACTTTTTCGCGATAACATAGCAGTATGAGCCAAGGAAAATTATTACTTACATCAACAGGACTGACTTCAAAGAATGTGTCCTTGAAATTCAAAGGTCTTGTATCGAATCCAGAGAATACTTCTGTGGCGATTGTTACTACTGCCGCAGAAGGAAAATCAGAAAATAAATACTCACAACTTGCCAAGAAGCAGTTTGAGGAGCTTGGATTTGTGGCAGTTGATTTTGTAGATCTGGAGACAGAACCACAAAAAGATTTCTCCTCGTATGGAGTGATTTATGTATGCGGAGGCAACACATTCAAACTTCTCAAATTTGCTCGGGAAGCTGATTTCAAATCGTCCATTGAAAATCTTCTGGAACGAGGTGGTATATATATCGGTGTAAGTGCAGGAAGTATTATTGTCGGACCCTCTATCACCATCGCTGGAGAAATTGAACCTGATGAAAATGAAGTCGGTCTTGACGATCTGACTGGTTTTGGAATTAGTGATCTTATCATACTTCCGCATTACTCTCCTGAAATTGAAGAAGAGGTTATCGCTTTCGAGAACAAGTATTCAGTTAAAGTCGAGCGGCTTAATAACTCACAAGCTATCCTTATTGAAAACGATCAAGAGACTTTGGTGGAATAAAAAATGGAGGCACACTTTCGTATGCCTCCATGTCAGAGCAACCTCCGAATTTTTTCCATCGTATCTGCCAGCCCCTCCCTCTGCGAGAATTCTAAGGCGAGCTGATAGACAAAATAGTCCGAAGACTCAAGGAGCCTGGCCTGTTCGTTGAGCAAACGGAACCCGCGCAAGTACTTGCGGCTGCGTGCGAATGCCAGCCTTACCAACGAAGCGGTGATATCCGATAGGCATAGCCCACGTTCAATCGACTTCTCGTCTCCGATCAGTCTCTCGAACAATGAGAGTTTCTGTCTGATTTCGTCAGAGCACCACTCGGTAATATTTTTTGAGAGTGAATCAGGGTATGGCGTGACCATTTTCATGATCTCAACACCGACACCCGCAACATCATGCAGAACATCCGCTGTTGCGAGATCCCCACACAATGCTTCCGGCAGCCAGTATCCTGTCGCCCAAGGGCGATGCTGACCTCCGAGATTTCTACCCTCAATCCAGTCTTCGATCTGTCCAACAAGCCTGACTGAATCGCAAACTGCGACCCCGCCAGAACCCATCGGTGTTTCGAAGCGAACGCTGTCATCGCAGATGTAGAAACTTCCTGAGAGCTGCCAACTCCTGAGCAGGGACTCGATTTCAGAGGAATACCTTGCGATATCCCCATCAACGCATCCTGCCAGCAGATCAACTTTTCCTTTGGGAGAATCTCGCCCTCGCCCCACGTGCAGAAGCATATTCATACCACGCAACGGGAGCAGAGCTTGCGACAATTGAGAGATGATGCCGGTCATGACATGCCTCCCGCGTTCCGTCTCGCCTCTTCTAGCTTGATAAGAGCTTTCGGAAAGCCAAACGTGGATGACAAGTACTCGGTGTCTTGTTCGGTCAACGGACCAGTGCTGCGAGAAACGAGTTTTTGATACTCTTTCCTCCCGCGTTCCAGTCCTTTCTCGAACTTCAACACCTCTTCGGCAAAGACGGTTTGAACCGCTTCTGCCGAAGCCCACCAGTTTCCTGATATCACGACAAATTCATCGAATGGAATCGATGTCTGTTGGCAGAGGATGAATGCCTCACGGATGAGTTTCCGCAAGACGTAATCTGCTGCCTTATTGCCAGGCCGAAGCCCTTGTGACACCAGGAGCACTGCCGCTTTGCCGAGGTCGGCTAGACGGCACACGACGGTTCGATCCTTTGCCCTCGACAGTTCAGCGATGGAATCAACCACGCCTTTCCAGTTTGAGTTTTCGTAATCGCTTCGGCTGCATTCAACTGCGGTAACGATGCGATCAATACTTGCCCCTGAATCAGCGGCGATTACTTCCATCGGAGACTCGAAGAGGCTTTCTCCTTGAAACTCGGTGAAGACCAAATTCCAAAGTTCCATTGACCTCCTCGTACCTGGATTTTCCCAGACAATCTCGGTACGAACACCGCATCGGTTTCTGGTCGGGGTATATGTGACGTTGCCGTCATTACTGACAGTTCTGACACCCAATCCCTTCCAGACCATCTGTGACGTTGCATCTTGCGGATGCACTGTTGCCGACAGCGTACTGGGACTGATGTCCAGGCACTCTGTCAGGTATCGCCATGCACTTTCAATCATCACGCCTTTCACCTCGGCTTCCTTGCCCTCGTAGAGGGAGAAGTGACCGAGCATGTCGAATGCGAGATGGTGCCTTCCCGAGAATCCGATTTTCTCCCACCCGTCAGTTCTCAGGCAGGTTTGCACCGAAACAACGCGAGAGTCCTCAGGGGTCGCCCCATGAGAAATCACGTCTTCGAATACAACCCCGCCTGAGATGTTAAACAGGAGCTTCGGATTGGCACTTACGATCGGGACGCTGTCTTGCCACTTGAAACCGAAGGTTCCGAAGTGGCGTCTGATGTCATCAGACGACTTCATGTGGAACCTCCGATTGCCAAGTGTTTGAATACAGTCTGCCTGACTGCGTAGGTGAACTTGCTCATATCGGGATCGGTGACAAGTCCGCGTTGCATATCCCAACTCACGACGTGAGCCGGAATCCCGAGTTGATCGAGGATGCCCTGAGCCTTCTCGATTGTCATGCCATACGCCGAGCCCTTTGTGCAGACGCGGCGTTGACCAAGCGGGCAGCGCGATGACTCGCACTCCTGCCTCGCGAAGACCTGCACCGACGTGATGCTCGGAATTTTGAGCATGTGCGTCAGGGCGCAGGATGACTTCAGATAGACGGGGATGCCGGGAAAGTGTTCGCCACTCAGTGAGAAGATGGAATCCACCAGCTCCTGCGGCAGCGATTTCACATTGTCATCCCGAGGAATGTCAGGCATGGGGAGCTTGTGAATCTCCACCAAACCGTTCTCGATGCCCTCCGTCCATCGCAGACCGCCCGGAACGATCATGTCGATGACACCGACGTAGTGTTTTTTGACCCACAGCATCATCATTTCGATACGATCGCGATCGCCGCTCCACTCCGGAACGATTGGACGCATGTACCACGCGATGGTGGCACCGGCTTCCTTTGCCTCTTCGGCATTGAGAAACCGATTATTACGCACCGGTTCGATCGTGTCGGGGTTATCAGCCCAACAGAGCGAAAGCATGAGACCTCGCGTTGCGTTTGTGATGCGAGCGAAATCGAGCTTTCTTCCTTTGGGCACGCCACCCTTGCTGACAATCCAGAACGGATTCCGCAAGCCACGCTCGACGAACGCGTTCATGATCTCGAACGTGCTGTCCGCGATTGCAGGAGCGAATGGTTCTGTGCTAGCCGTTCCGATGCTGATGATGGTCTCATCAGCAACAAAGAACGGATGCTTAACCAACTCGTCGATGATCTGATCGATCGTAAACGAGTTCCGCCGCCGCGGTCTCCGCGGCATCGTGCCTTGCTCAGCAAGGTCTTGGTGCGTTCCTTGCACATGACAGTATCTGCACTGCCACGCGCAACCGACCCAAAGGTCGATGCTGAGCGAGCTGTTCGATACGCTGACTGACGACAGGGGATGATTTTTGTCGGGGACAAGTGACCCGTACGTGTATTCACGCAGAGAGAACTCCTGTCCCATGGTCATGCCCCTGATTTGGACAAGCGACTCTGAATTCACGGCCGCGAAGTATTCTTGTTTGGAATTCATGTCGCACCTCCTTTCAGATGATTGATGTTGCGTATGATTTGTTCTTCTGTCGTCATACCGATGACGACAGACGTGTCGAGTCTCGCCGCATCAGTGATGAGCGATTCTGCGGAGTGAGTAGAGAGCAACTTACCCTGACCAAACAAACTTCTGAGAAGCACTTCCTTTCCTGAATCTATAAAGGCTGGGAGCTGTTCAAGCACCCACCTTTGATTCGGATTGAAAGGAGCTTCAATCACATCGACAAAAGGCAAAACCTCCTCATCGATGTGTGCCAAGAAGTCATTTGGCAGAGAAATACCAATTCTCTGAGCAACGCCCGCCTTCTTCATATCTTGTAGATGATGAAGAATGCCGAGTGCATCTGACGACCATGATGGCAGCCAGTTGTGTAGCAGGACCGTGTCGAGCCGTGTTCTCCTGAGCCGACTCAATGAACCTTCCACGCTCCGATCAAGCTGATCGAGCGTATAGAATTCATCGATTGGCACGGTGGTTGTGATATCAGGTTTCTTGATTGCTGGGATTTTGGTCACAATAACCGCACCTTCCGGCAAGCAAGTACCTAGAATCTTTTCAACCATTCCTCCGCCATAGACTGCCGCCGTATCAAAACGACAGACGCCAGCCATAAGAGCGAAGTTCAGGAGAGACTCGATTTGGGGAATGGACAGATTCTTGGACTGTCCCCCCAACTGCCAAGTACCGAAGTAAAGGCGTTCAAACCATTTCATGTTTTTCTCCTTGTTTTTGAGGTTGTAAAAGGACAGTTTTCTGGCTGAAAACTACAACATATTTGTTCTTGCGTCAAATCATATAATTTGCCATATATAAAATAATGTTGTATTGTTCCGCCAGTCCCTGAACCTTAACAAAGAAAGGAGCGCTACGTGAACTTACCGTACAAAACCACGGAGGAGGTGCGCCAGACGTTTCTGGAGCACTTTCTCAATCGCAGCCATCAGTTTGTGGAGCCATCGGGAATCATTCCGAAGGACGATCCCACCCTGATGTTCATCAACTCGGGTATGGCACCGATGAAGCCCTACTTCACGGGCAAGTCGCAGCCGCCGTATCCGCGTCTCACCAACGTCCAAGACTGCATCCGCTTCGTGGATGTCGAAAGCGTCGGCGACTCCTATCACGGAACCAGCTTCCGCATGATGGGGTCGTGGTCGTTCGGCGATTACTTCAAGGAGCGGGCTATCGAACTCGCTTTCGAGCTGATCACCGGAGAGTTCGGCATTCCTGTCGAGCGTCTTTCCGCGACCGTATTCATGGCGGACGAAAGTCTGCCCGGAGTACCGAGCGACGAGGAATCCGCTCGCATCTGGGAGCGGTTCCTACCGAGAGATCGGATCATCGGTCGTCCTCCGGAAGACAACTTCTGGGGTCCGGCTGGAACGAGTGGCCCTTGCGGACCCTGCACCGAAATCTTCTTCGATCGAGGTGAGGAATTCGCTGAGAAAGAGACCGATGACGTGCTGGTTCCTGGTCGCCACATCGAGATCTGGAACGCGGGTGTGTTCATGCAATACCTCAAGGACGAAGAAGGAAACTTCTCTCCGCTCCCCATGAAGTGCGTGGACACCGGCGCGGGCCTGGAACGATTCGCGATGATTCTTCAGAATCGCGCGTCAATCCACGAGATCGACCAGTATGCGGCCTCATACCAGCTCATCAATCAGCGTATTGGTGATACGGTGTGGAGTCGAATCATTCTGGATCACCTCAAGACCTCTATCCTGATGATTCGGGAAGGTATTGCTCCGAGCAACACTCGGGAGGGATACCTGCTCCGTCGCGCGCTTCGGCGAGCAATGATCGGGGTGTACCTGCGCGGCATCAATCTGACCATCCTGCAGGAATGGGTGGACTCGCTGAGCGATGTGATCGACAACAGAGATCTGACCTTTCGTCAGAAATCGGTCATCGCGCACTGGCTCGGTGAGGAACGCAACGGTTTCGAGAATCTCATGCGGCGCAGCCGCAAGTATCTCGACAAAATCGTGGCGATCAAGGAACTCGATGCTCAGCATGCCTTTACCCTGAAAACGGGTATGGGTATTCCCGAAGATCTTCTGGAGGAGTTCTGTGCTCGTCACGGCATTCCTTTTCCGAAGGTCGAATTCCTCAGACTCATCGAGGAACACAAGGATATCTCGCGGCGCTCGAAGAAGTAGCTCCTTTGCGTACAAAGCTAAAGCCCACCCTGGTTATCGGGGTGGGCTTATTTTTATAGAATTAATAACAATGACCCATCTTGGACTCGAACTAAACCAATGGCTTTAAATATAGCCATTCTAAATTTTGCGAAAATCAAAAAAGTTCGAGCCCATGACTCGTTCAAAAAATACTTTGAGAAATATGACTGATTTAGGCGTCTCAGTCTATCTCACATGGCTGCTGCCGGACTTGGACTCGAACCAAGATACACGGTACCAGAAACCGTAGTCCTACAAATGAGCGAGTGAGGGTCGCAAACAAAAGGTCGTCAGTTTGTGTTCCTGTTCAAAGCTGCCGGACTTGGACTCGAACCAAGATACACGGTACCAGAAACCGTAGTCCTACCATTAGACGATCCGGCAGCTTTGAACACGAAAACGAACGACTTTTTGTTTATGACCGAACGAGCGAAATGTGTATGGTTTCCATACCATTAGACGATCCGGCAAGGATCTATATTTTCTAGATACTAGAAAACGCACTGTAATAGTGCGCTTGCTAGATTAGCATATTGAGTGGAATTTTTCACTAGCAATGTCGTAGGATGCGACTTTTATGACTTGTGTCGGCGGTGGCCGACTCCTTAGCTAGAAAAAACGCCGGGTTCGCTCGCCTAATGCCTCGTCCGCTTGCAGCAGGGATAGGACGAGCGACGTTTTTACTGTGTGACCAACTGTCTACAACATCATTGAAGCCATTACCATATACATAAAGAGAAGTACGTAGAATGCAACCGAAGCAATAATAGAGGCAACAAAACCATACCCCAAGACTGCCAGACAGCGCTTAATAAACGAGTCTGAGTTCAGCCATCCTTTATAACTGTGAGTATCCTCTCCGAACAAACTTTTCATTGTAATTTTAATGAAACTTAACGTGACTTTTGAAAGCAATTCTTACACTTCAAATTGGAAGTGTCTCTTGGCTCAAACGGCAACGAAGTAATAGCTGCTCCACAACCTGAACAAGTCCAGTTACCTTGAAACATCTTGCGGTCTCCGCGGTCACTGTTTTGGCGAGGGGCGCTACCCTTTTGCTTTTGGTGGCATTCACGACACATCAAACCAGCTTCGCTTCTTGGTTCAAACGGCAATTCCGTAATAGTCGCTCCACAGCCGCTACACTTCCAATTTCCTTGATGCATATTTCGATATTATTTTTAGTTGCCCCTATTTGGTGCTTCTTTCATTATACGGTGGAAAGACCGTTTCTTCTAGGAACCAAGCGCATTTCTTCTCCCCAGCTTCAGTTGGTTCACATATAAAGTGCAGGATACCGGTATTAGGAATTTGTCGATGTCCCACAAGACCTTTCAGGAATTTAAAGAGTGACAAAGGCTGATCGTAGCAAACAGTCTCCGCAAACATCCCCATGAATATACCGTGCGAGACCACTGCAATCCTCTTACCTGGGAGAGACTCCACCATTAACCTAGCGTCACGGACTCGCTCTCGCATATGCGCCAAGTTTTCAGCACCAGCTTCATCCCATAAAAGATTGAGTCGATTGCGATAGAGATTTATAAAATAGCGAAACGAAATCCAGGAAAAGTGGTGTCGGCCGTAGATAGAAAGAGGCCGGCCAATTTCGCGCACTGATGGTTCGATACTGTATGTGGTGCCGAGTACTTCGGCAATCATATCGGCTGTCTCCCTAGCCCTTAAGTAGTTACTAGAAACTAGCGTGTCTATTTCTTTATCTTGCAAAAAGGCCACAACCTGCCGTACTCCCTCGCGCCCAGCCTCTGTTAAAGGCTCGTCCGGTCCTTGGTGGATACGGCGTAGGTTCATCTGCGTCTGGCCGTGCCGGATAAAGAATACCTCTTTCTGCTTCCCTACTTCTGACATAAATCAACGATGGCGACTTCAAGTGGTAAGGATGGTATTTGCGAACGGGTGGTTAATTCGGCAGTGTCTAGGAGACGAAGTAGAAGGTGGGAGTTAACTGGGGACTTTAAATCTGCAGAAAGTTTCTCCAAGAAAACGGTTTCTTCTTCAGAATAGTTGGCCAGGATGTCTGTACGTCTGGCCGGTAGATTACGCAAAAGTATAACGGCACGGGCTCGCTCTAAAAGTAGGCGGATAAAGAGTTTCATATCGGTATTGGAGGCAGTTGCTTTAGAAACTGCTTCAAGAGCGCGCTCAGCGTTCTTTGCACTGAGTGCCTCCATCACTTCTACCAAAAGATGTCCGCGCGGTGCGCCGATTATAGTGGCCACCTCATCGGCCTTAAGAGTTTCGTCGGACGACGCCATCATTACTTTCTGAAGAATACCGAGAGCATCACGGAAAGAACCATCAGCCGCAATAGCAATGAGATCAGCCGCTTCCGGGTCGAGTTTGCACTTCTCCTTCGAAGCAACGTCAGTCACGGTCTCTTTTAAAACCGCGCGAGAAGGTGAACGAAACTTAAACACCTGGCAACGTGACTTGATAGTGTCGAGTAGTTTATCTTCTTCGGTGGTAGCTAGAATGAAGACAACGTGAGCTGGTGGCTCTTCCAGAGTTTTAAGAAGTGCGTTAAAAGCTTCCTTTGTGAGCATATGCACCTCATCAATAATGTACACTTTGCGTTCGGATTGATACGGCAAAGTGTGTACGGCCTCTTTGAGTTCTCGGATATCATCAATTCCACGGTTTGATGCAGCATCTATCTCATAAAGATCATTGTCGCTAACACCAATAGCACGCGCAAAGATGCGCGCGAGGGTAGTCTTGCCAGTACCACGTGAACCACAAAACAAGAGGGCATGCGGAATGGCGTTCTTCTTGATAGCCCCCTCGAGGACTGTGACTATATGTTCTTGGTCGCGGACTTCACTAAAAGTAGACGGGCGATACTTACGATACAAAGCTAAGGTTTCTGACATAATGAACTAGTATAAAGCGAAAAGTCTAAAGTATAAAGTTGGACAGAAAACGGGCGACCTTTTAGATCGCCCGTTTTCGTCACTGTTTGAACTATTAACTCGCAACCTTAGCTACTTTCTTAGCTGCCTTTTTAGTAGCTTTTTTAACAGTCTTCTTTGCTGTCTTTTTAGCACCAGTCGCACCCTTGGCGATTTTATGCCAATAATCCATCATCTCCTTTTTGAATTCAGAGATCTCGTTCTTAGAAGTTCCTTGGATCTGACTATATCCAGCAGCAATACCGTTAATAAGAGTTTGATACTCATCAGCAGTCATTTTCCCTGCCTTCTCCATTGCTTCAAGCGCTTCGCCTTTAGCTTTCAACATCCAACTTTTAACTTTCTTTCTGTTCTTAGCGGCATTAGGGCTGCCATAGAGGAAGTATGCGCCAGCTGCAGCCACGGCCGCGGTCGTGAGCGCTACACCTATCCCAACCTTTTCTCCACCTGAAAGTGCTGCCTTGTTTGCTGTTTTCTTTGCCATAGATAAATTGGATTAACGCTAATCAACATCTTCCGTCTGCTTTTTGCGCGGACGCTTACTTTTAATGAACAGACCAATGATTTGTGAAATCAAACTGCCTTCAACGATGTAGTTACGCAATTGTTGAATATCATCAGCAATCACTTCGCTACTTTCGTCTATTCGTTCGGTAATGTTACGGACCGAACTTAATATCTTGATAACGAAATACATCGCGACACAGAGAAAGATAGTGAAGACGACCACCGCCATCGCGGTGATTAAAAAGAAAATATTCGCCTGCAAAACCTCGGTCATAGTCATATTATAGCGCCCCTAAAGATTTAAAGACTGAGTTATTAACAACAAAGCCCGGCTTTTCGCATCTGCGAAAAGCCGGGCTCGGGTTTGTTCTCAACATCATTCAACAGCTTGCGTTAGAAGAACCTCTCCGGTTTCTACAACAGGCTCTAGATAAGTGCAAGTACCGCCCGGAAACCCTTCACGGACCAGCACTTCAGATAGGCCGACGTCTGCTGATAGCTCTGGGTCCACCAAGTGCGAATCCAGAGGGCTCGGCCATGCCAAGTTGTACGAGCGGTTGCACGCTTGCACCACATAGAGACCGACCTCCACAGGAGTACCTTCTATGAACACCACATACACCGCTTCGACGGCACCGATGAACGAAAGCTGTCCAACTTCAACCAGGCCGCAAGCCTGGTTGTCTTCGGCGTTGTCATGAAGACCTCCGACCACTACTTTCATAAGCGACTCACGACTGTCACAGACGAAGACGAGCTCGTCCAAATCGATTACTGGGACAGTCGATACCAAGACACTCGAAGTCTTCATGGATGCTTGTTCCGACTTAACAGTCGCCGTCTGCCAAACCAGACACACAATACAGCATGTCAGTATTTTAAACATCTCACTTCCCCCTTTTTTTTTGAATTGGTGTTACTTGTGGTATATCCAGATACTAGCTTACACCTTCCGCTCTGGGACGCAATTGCCTACACTACTTTATCTATTCGTTTTGAGGAAAGTATCAAGAATATCAGCCATTTCTTCAGAATTCTCTTGTTCCATTAATTTTGCACGCAAGTCGTGTGCCCCATCGAAACCATTAACGTAAGCCTTATAATGCTTCTTCATGACAGCAAAATTCTTGTGTGGTAACAGTTCTTCAAACAACTTTGTATGTTCAATAAGTGCATCAAATCGTTCTTTCAAAGTGACATTTGAAATATCCTTATCAGGATGAAAAAGCCAAGGGTTGCCAAAAATTGCTCTGCCCAACATCACCCCATCCGCTCCCGTAGCGGAAACTTTTAGTTTAGCGTCCTCAAGTGATAGAGCATCGCCGTTTCCAAGTATCAATGTGTCACTTTGAAATGCGTCACGTATCTCTACCGCACGTGCCACCCTCTCCCAGCGAGCTGGCACCTTCGACATTTCTTTTCGAGTACGGGCATGCACTGTCACTACCGCTGGTGATTCAGCAAGTAGCAGTGGTAACCACTCTTCAAGCTCATCTTTGTTGTATCCAAGCCTGGTCTTAACTGATATAGGCAGATTAGGTGCACCGTGCTTGGCTGCTCGAATAATCGCCGCGGCGGTCTTCGGGTTCTTTATCATCGCTGCGCCACAGCCCTGCTTCTCAATACTTTTGTCTGGACAACCCATATTAATATCAATACCATCAAAGCCGAGGTCAGCACACAAGGCTGCCGCTTGCTCCATATATTCTTCGCTGGAGCTAAACAATTGAGCGACAATTGGCCTTTCTTCTTCCGTATACTTAAGGTCAGCCATTAATTTCTCCCGACCTTCGGGCGTCGCTCGACACAGACCATCAGCAGAAACAAACTCCGTCCAAAAAACATCGGGTCCGCCCACGGTGCCATCCTTTCTGGTGTGACGCGAATACTTAGCGATAGTTCGACGAAAAGCTGCATCAGTAACGTCCGCTAGCGGAGCTAATACAAAAATTGGCTTCGGCAATTCTTTCCAAAAATTCATCGGCGTTAGACTAACACATCTTGCCTTTTCGAGAAACGGTGGTTGAATATCAGTTAGGTAATAACGGACAATAAAGGAGGTGTCCCCATGTCCCTAAAGACAGTCAAATTCATTGAGAATGTTCTGATTTTTGGTTTCCTGTTTTTCTTTGCGTCGAGCCATCTCAACCACCTCATAAAGCAGGAAACGGTACTCCTGCAGGAGCACATTGCCAAAGTTGCCGCCACCAATAGGTAAAGTCTTCTCGAGAGCTTTACCGAACTATAACGCCACCTCACTTGTTGAGGTGGCGTTTAATTCTTCATCGACTACACCTTTCACCTCATTTACAAAAACCTTATCACCAAAACGTAAATCAATATATTCAAAATTGCCCGGACTGATGTGTGCAAATTCTGGTGCACCAAGTAGAACACGTAGATTTTCGAGAGTACTATCTATCGGTTCACGTAAAGTGATTTTAATTTGACCGCCACCATGAAGTTCGAAGAACGCCTCATCGTCGCCAACTTTTTCGATTCCATGAGCGACAAAATTAAAATTTTGTCGCGTCGCTTTTGTGAAATTAAGTGTGTCCCGCATAAACTCGTAGGTAAAAGGGTTTTGTCCTTCTGTGGGTGTGTCTTGGTTAAAATACCGTGGCATCGCATTACCGTTTAAGGGAGGGGCCGGAGAAAAAGCATAACCAGTATCATCAAGAAAGATACAACCTTCCAAGGAGTCACGGGTTTGGCACCACAACGCTACTGGATTATATTCAACAAAATGTACCTCTACAGTACGGCTGTCTGGATGAGTTAGTCTAACCTCTTTAACTTTGGATAAGGACTCGACCATATTCACTATTTTTTCCTCTGGATAGGTCCAAGAAAAACGCTTCGGTACCACATGATAATATTCCCCTTCTAATTCACTTTCCACCAAAGATTTAATCTCATCATGACTTACAGTATCTCCACCTATCACATTCACTTTTACTATTGTTAGTGGTTCGAGTCGGGAGCCATACCAAATAGCACTAATAACCGCAACAAAGACCATGAAAAACAAAAAACCAACAAAAAATTGCCTGGTCAAAGCGTTAGCGGAGCGCCGTTTTCTTACTTTTACTCTTTTACGTCCCAACATATTCAAATAGACTTCTTTAGGATTAGTGCACCTGCACTGGTTTCAAGATTTTTATTAGTCATCTTAATTATGTTCTCAAGCTTTATCATAAAAAGCCCTTCAACCAGTAACTGCATCTAGTGTTGAACTAATTCTAATGTTAGCACGAAAAAACTATAGTCTATTTAAAAACCCTAAACACACTTAACCAATAATTTCTTTGTTCAAATACTTCTGAAGTGGCAGAGGAACCTTGATTGTGCCATCCTTCTGTTGGAAATTTTCCACAAGAGACACGAGGATACGCGGAGTAGGGATAGCAGTACAATTTAAGGAGTGGGCATAGCGCATCTTGTCATCTGCATCACGGTAACGAATATTGAATCGACGTGTCTGGAAATCGTGGAAGTATGAGGCAGAACTAATCTCACGATACTTCTCCTCGCCTGGCACCCAAAGTTCGATATCATACTTCTTGACCTGTCCTTGCCCGATGTCACCACCACAGTTTAGAACTGTACGATACGGAATACCGAGTGACTCGATAAATTCTTCCGTGTTACGGTTTATCCATTCGTGCCATTTCACACTCTCTTCATGTGAGGCTTCACATAACATCACTTGTTCAACTTTATAAAATTCATGAACACGGATGAGACCTTTTACGTCCTTACCATGACTACCTGCCTCACGCCGATAACAAGGTGAGAAAGAGAGGTGTTTGATCGGAAGTTCCGTGTGTTCCAAGATATCATCAGCATAATAACCCATAGTGGACACTTCACTGGTACCGATTAAATAATCTTCATCTTGCGTATGATAAACATCCTCAGCTTCATTTGGTAAATGACCAGTGCCATAAAGATTAGCCTTGCGCACAATGGTTGGTGGCAGCATTGGACTAAATCCCTTCTTTAGGAAAAACTCTTGTGCATAGTTCCAGACCGCCCATGATAGGAGAGCACCATCATTGATAAGGTAATAGCCACGGAAACCGTGAACCTTGGTACCGCGTTCAAAGTCCACCATCTTCAATTTCTGCATCAGGTCCACATGGCTCCTCGCAACGAAATCAAATTTAGTCTTGTCTCCCCAGGTTTTTACCTCCACGTTGTCGGCATCACTGTCGCCGTCTGGTACCGTCATATCCGGAACTTGCGGGACCTGAAGCATCAGCGCCTGCCATTCCTCCATTATTGATTTCAAAGCATCCTCATCAACCTGCATCTCGGCCTTGAGCTTCTGCATGTCGCCAATAAAGACATTACGCGCACCTGGATCCTTCTCAGCTACAATACGTTTACCAGCCATATTCTGCTCAGCCTTCTTCGATTCAAGTCTAGACATTATCTCGCGACGAGAGTCATCCACGACCACCAAGCGATCAAGATCAACTTTGATTTTCTTTTTTGTCGCGGCCATCTTCACGATGTCCAAGTTCTCCCGGATGAATTTAATATCTAACATGATTTGGCTATATTTAGCTCTTGGCTCTTAGTCCTTGATCCTTAGTTAATGGACTGAATTATACAATATCCTAAGTATATAAAAAGAAAAGCCCGAGCTATAATTTTCCCATGGACTTTCCTATCAAGGAATTGGCTAAAGAGGACTTTCCAAAGCAAATGTTGGAGATCCCGGAACCTCCTAAGCGATTGAATTATCGCGGTGAGTTACCTTCGAGCGACATGAAAATACTGGCAGTAGTGGGTTCACGTCAATACACCAATTATGGAAAGCAGGTGGTAGACCATCTAATTGGTGGTCTTCGTGGATACAATATAGGAATAGTGTCGGGTCTTGCACTCGGGATTGACTCACTCGCCCACGAGGCAGCTCTTAATAATAATATGTACACTTTAGCAATACCGGGTGGCGGATTATCAGACTCGGTCATCTACCCTGCTCGTCACAAGCCCTTAGCTAGAAAAATTTTAGAAAGTGGTGGTGGAATGTTATCAGAATATGAACCAGAATTCCGTGCAACAAACTGGTCATTTCCGGAAAGAAATCGTTTGGTGGTAGGAATCTCCGAGGCAGTCTTGGTGGTAGAGGCGGGTGAGAAAAGTGGCTCACTAATTACCGCCAGATTATGTGCCGACTACAATCGAGAATTATTGGTGGTGCCTGGAAATATTTTTTCTGACAACTCTAAAGGTGTACACCAGTTTTTAAAATTGGGTGCGACACCAGTCACTGAGGCGTCCGACATTTTAAATGTTCTAAATTTGGAGGTTCAAACAGACAACTTACCCTCCAAGCCGGTGGCATTAACTCCAGAAGAAACAAAAGTGCTTTATATACTCAATGAACCAACTGAACGTGATACCTTAATACGCAAATTAGCACTTCCCGCGAGTGAGGCGGCAATCATTTTGATGCAAATGGAAATCAATGGACTAATTAAAGAAGATAGTGGAACCTACCGAAGAGTCAGTTGATATTTTTGACTTTTCAGTTTCTGTGGTATTTGTTACTGGTAATGTCAACTCTAGTTATCGTTGAGTCGCCATCAAAAGCGAAGACCATTGGCAAATATCTCGGAAAGGGATATGTCGTAAAGTCTTCAATTGGACACGTGCGCGACCTAC
The DNA here is from genome assembly GCA_002422025.1 of Patescibacteria group bacterium UBA6201. Taxonomy (GTDB): domain Bacteria; phylum Patescibacteriota; class Minisyncoccia; order Phycocordibacterales; family UBA918; genus OLB19. The sequence continues at coordinate 30,906 of DISV01000004.1, forward strand.
CTAAAAGCAATAAAGATGCCGTCGATATCGAAGGCGGTTTTATTCCGCGTTATATAGTCTCCCCTGGTAAAGAAAAAGTAATTTCTGATTTAAAATCTGCTGCCAAAAAGGCCGATGCGGTACTGCTGGCATCCGACCCCGACCGTGAAGGAGAAGCCATCGCTTGGCATGTGGCTGAACTCATTAAGGGTTCTAATAAGAATCTAAAAAGAATTGTCTTTCATGAAATTACCGAAGATGCTGTTAAAGAGGCCCTGGAACATCCGCGCCCGATTGATATTAATTTGAAAGAGGCACAGGAAGCTCGCCGAGTGCTTGACCGACTAGTCGGTTATGACCTCTCTGGTCTAATTTGGAAAAAGGTCCGCTACGGTCTTTCCGCCGGACGAGTACAGTCTCCAGCACTGCGAATCCTGATGGAACGTGAGCGTGAAATACGCGCCTTCATACCAGAGATTTTTTATGTATTGACCGCACCAACTAAACTCGCAAAAGGAGACGACGTGCCATTTACCTGTATAGAACAACCTAAGGATAAAGCTGAAGCTGAACGAATTAAAAAAGCTGGTGAGGCTAATACTTGGGCTGTGAAGGATATAAAGGAGACGGAGCAGAAACGTTCTCCTCGCCCTCCTTTCACAACCTCCACCATTCAGCAAACAGCTTCCACCAGACTCGGCTTCTCTCCTTCTCGCACCATGCGCGCCGCACAAAAACTATATGAAGAAGGAATGATTACCTATATGCGAACCGACTCCACCAATATGGGTGCAGCGGCCCAAAAGCAAATCATTGCTCTCGTTCATAATGACTATGGCAAAGAGTATGTGCAGCCAAGAAATTATAAAACTAAGAGCAAATCAGCTCAGGAGGCTCACGAAGCAATTAGACCAACTAACGCCGGAGTTCGCTCAGCTGGGAACACTGCAGACGAACGTGCGCTCTATGAATTAATTTGGGACCGCACTGTATCATCACAGATGGCCGACGCCAGAGTTAAGCGCACTCGCATCACTACCAACCTACTCGGTGGTCAGACTACTGAGTCAATACCGGATTTTGCGGTCAATGGTTCGCGAGTCCTTTTTGATGGCTGGCTCAAGGTAGACGTGCGAGCCCGTGGCGAAGACACTGAAGTACCAATGGTGACCATCGGTGAAGTAGTTGAAGTGAAAAAAGTAGAAATAGAGGAAAAAGCAACCGAGCCACCAAGCCGCTACAGTGAAGCTGGATTAATTAAGGAACTGGAAAAGCGCGGCATTGGACGTCCCTCCACCTATGCTTCGACTATGCAAACCTTGAGTGATCGTGGTTATGTTGAGAAAAAGGGTCGGACCTTAATTCCAACTGACACAGGTGACGTGGTTTCATCATTCCTTGAAGCACACTTTCCTACTTATATTTCAGATACTTTCACCAGTGACATGGAGGACGAGCTAGATGAGATTGCTGAAGGTAAGCGAACTTATGAAAAAACCCTTCGAGATTTCTACACCCCTTTCTCACGAGACCTCGCTTCTAAGGAAGATATAGAAAAGCAGACCAACCTTGGAGACGCTCCATCTGAATTTCCTTGCCCAATCTGCGGTAAGCCGATGGTGATTAAACTCGGCAAAAGTGGAAAGTTTTTGTCATGTGAAGATTTTCCAGACTGTACTGGCTCTAGACTGATTGATGGCTCAGAGGTAAAAGACGGTGAACCAATTGGCACTCACCCTGAAACTGGTGAAAACATTTATGTTTTAAATGGAAAATTTGGTCCTTATGTCCAACTAGGAGAGATGCCAGAACCTATCAAAGGAAAGAAAAAATCTGAACAACCAAAACCAAAACGAGCTTCTCTACCAAAAGGCAAAATGCCGGCAGACGTTACCCTAGAAGATGCCGTTCATTACCTGGTCCTTCCTCGTGAACTAGGTAAACACCCCGAAACTGGTGAGACGATTATTGCTAACATTGGGCAATATGGTCCGTACATTGGACACGTAAAAGATTTTCGTTCATTAAAACCAAAAGATGGTGATGACCCATATACCATTACTCTAGAGCGAGCTTTGGAAATCTTCTCTAAACCAAAGCAAGGAAGAAAGGGAGAAAAAGTTATCAAAGAATTAGGTCCACATCCTAAAACGAAAAAACCAATAATGATTTTTGAATCCAAATCTGGACGCTATCTACGCCGTGGTTTCAAACGAATTATGTTGCCGAACGACGTTGATGTGGAAAAGATGACAATAGAAGAAGCTCTGGTGTATATGAAAAGTAGTTAGAAGTTTAAAGTTCAAAAAGTGACAAAACCGGCTCACCTTTGGTGAGCCGGTTTTGTTTCCATTTCCAACTTTAAACTTCTAACTTCCCTCTTTCAAGTTTCCAATTTATACTAATTAAATGACTACCGCTAAGGACATCATTGCGCATCTTAAAAATCCTACCGAGGCTGATAAAGCGCTGATTGAAAAATCGTACGACACAGCCGCCAAAGCCCATGAAGGACACACTCGCTATTCGGGTGAACCTTATATGATCCACGTAGCGGCTGTGGCTTTACGACTATCCGAAATGGGGATGGGTCCGCGCACCATAGCGGCGGCGCTACTTCATGACACCATCGAAGACACTGACGTTACGGCTGAAGATATCAAACGTGAATTTGGAGAAGAAATACTTTTTCTGGTGGAGGGTGTAACGAAGTTGTCTTCCGTACGTTACTACGGTAGCGATCGCCATAACGAAAGTCTACGAAAGCTCTTTGTGGCTACCAGTCAGGATATTCGAGTTCTTTTGATTAAGCTCGTCGACCGCCTGCACAATATGATGACCCTAGAACACGTCCCTAAAGAAAAACGTGTGCGTATCGCTCGAGAAACCTTGGAGATATACGTGCCAGTTGCACATCGCCTAGGAATGGGTCGCGACCGCAAGGAGCTCGAAGACTTAGCCTTTCCTTATGTCTATCCGGAAGAATGCAAAAAAGTAAAAGAGCTACTGAAGAAAAAAATTGGTAAGTATGAAGAGAGATTAGAGCGCGAACGCAAGGCTCTCCAGAAGCGTTTAGCGGAAGAAGGTATACGTGACTTTAGTACTAGCTATCGAGTCAAAGGACTCTATAGTCTGTTTCAAAAACTAAAGCGAAAAGATTGGGACATCGATCAAATCTACGATCTACTAGCGCTTCGTGTTGTGGTACCACAAATGGAAGATTGCTATAAAGTACTCGGTTTAATACACGATATCTGGCGACCACTACCTAACCGCGTTAAAGACTACATCGCCTTCCCTAAACCGAACGGCTACAAATCAATACACACCACGGTTGCCACTGGCAGTGGTGATATTTTGGAAATTCAGATTCGTACTGCAAAAATGCACCACGAGGCTGAGTACGGTATTGCCTCACACATTATCTATAAAGACGAAACGACGGGACACCCGATGAATAAATCTGAAAATTGGTTTGCTTCTCTTGTTCCTTCTCTTTTTAGACCATTTGCTTGGAAGGATAATAAAAAGAAACTAACAGAAGTAACTAAGGACAAACCACACCGGGACAAGATACCACTTTGGATAAACCAGATTGGTGAAATGTACGCCGAATCAAATTCTTCCGGTGCGGAATTTGTGGAGGATATGCAGAAAGATTTCTTCAAGCACCGTATCTTCGTCTTCACACCAAACGGAGACGTTGTTGATTTACCACTAGGTGCCTCCCCAATTGATTTTGCCTATGCTATTCACTCTGAAGTTGGAGACCATATATCAGGTGTAAAAGTTAACAGCAAACTTGTGTCACTGGACAAAGAACTCCGAAACGGTGACATCGTAGAAGTAGAGACTAAAAAGTCAGCTAAACCAACTCGTAAATGGTTAGATATTGCTAAAACTACAATGGCTAAACGCCACATTCGTAATGCCTTGGAGAAGGAGAAGTAGATCGAAAGCTTTCATTGTCACAGAATTTAAAAACAGCGGGCCTGCTGGCCCGCTGTTTTTAGTTTAGCTTTTAACAATATGAGTCCATTCTAACCAAAGTTTTTGAACGACAGAAACTGGAGGCAGGTGTGCAGGTTGCAGGATATTTTGTGCAGGAGCCTTAGCTAGACCTAAGGTGACCAAGCAAAATATCCGAAACCTGTACAGATGCGCCAGTTTCTGTCGTTCATATTAGATGTTGAAGTTCTTGAGGGAATAAATATTACTATCATCCTTCTCTGACCTTGTCTGATCAAATTTATTCAATAAAGCTCTAGAGCTCTCTTCCACAAGGTCTTCATGGGGCTTAAAAGTTTCGGCTGGCGGCGTAACTAACTCGTCCAAAGCGGGAGGAGTTACTAATTCGTCCACTGACGGTGGTATGACTAAGTCATCTACTGCTGGAGGAGTTATCAGTGTATCGAGCGCGGGCAAAGGTGCAGCGTCAGCAACAACTGACACCTCTTTCACTTCTTCAAGGGGAGTATTATCTTCAAGTCTCTCCATCACTTCATTGGCTTCTGTTGCCTCTTCCCTTAAAGTTTCATTTACTACATCAACAGCATTCATCCCCTCATCGGAAATAGTTCCTGGACCCCGGTTAGTCAACTGGAAAATCTTATCGAGGTCAGTCGGATCAAAGTAGTCAATACTTAAAGTACCGCCAAAATCCGTCTTTTTTATCTGCACACGCGTACCCAAAGTCTCGGTAAGTTTACGCTCCAGTTCTATCAGGCCCGGATCACTGTCCTGCCATGATCTCTTGCGTACTCTGTCAGTGGCAATTTTTCTTGAAATACGTTCACTCTCGCGGACTGAAATTTTCTTAAGTAGAATCTCACGATAAAGTACATCTTGTTCTTCCGGCCGGTCAACCAACATCAAAAGTGCGCGCGAGTGCCCTTCACTCATTTCACCGCGTCGTAGTGACGACAACATGTATTCCGGCAAAGCCAAGATACGCAAGGTGTTTGAGACATACTCGCGACTGCGACCCATCTTGGCTGCAACTTGGGCGTGAGTTAAGTGAAACACTTCTGTAAGTTGCTGGAAAGCTAAAGCTCGATCAACAGCATTGAGGTCCTCACGTTGCAGGTTTTCGATGATGGCAAGTTCAAGTTTTTCCTGCTCGGTCTGCTCGCCTTGGCGAATGATGACTGGGACTTGAGACAGCCCAGCGAGTTTAGAGGCTCGCAACCGACGCTCACCAGCAATAAGTTCATACTCACTGAAGAAAGTTCCATCGTCCCTTGTGCGCTCGCGTCTGGTTACGGTAAGTGGTTGCAACACTCCATACATCCGGATTGACTCTGCCAGTTCCTTTAACTTCTGCTCATCAAACTCTCGCCGTGGCTGATACGGATTTGGCACTACTTTATCGAGCTCTACCCAAAATATTGAATCTCCTTGAAAAGACATAGAAAGTTTAAAATTGAAATCTCAAAATTCACCCCGACACCTATTCTCGTGTCGCTCCGTTTTGTTGTTCTTATAGCGAATACAGTTACAAATCACTATAATGGTGATTTGAATTTTCCTCGCTATTATTGCACGCAAAACAACACGGGAATAGGTGTGTGGGTAAAAAATCACAGATGAAAATTCAAAATCTGCATTAACACCTCCGTGATTATTTGTAATTGTATCACAACAAAAAACTGCCCTGTTATCCTCACTAAAAATAGATTCTACCCCTGTTGTTAATAAGTGGGTTTTTTGTTAAACTCGCCAGACGCTTGCCGCGGTGGCGGAATGGTAGACGCAATGGATTCAAAACCCATCGACCTAACGGTTGTGAGAGTTCAAGTCTCTCCCGCGGCACAATTTGGGTATAATTTAACAAATGGACATGACAGCCAAAACAAACTTGGCCTATGTCATCGGTGTTGCCTTGGGCGATGGTAATTTATCAAGACCTAGCAAAAGAGCCACGCGGTTACGTATAACTTGCGATGCTGATTATGCAGATATTGCACAAGAAATCAGTAACGCACTCAGAACCCTATTTCCAACTAATAGGGTTAGTAAAGTAAAAGGTCCTAAAGACACTTATTTCAATATAAGTGTCTATTCAAACAAACTAAACAAACTTATGCCTTGGAAAGTTGATTGTGGTTCAAAGTTTGAACAGAATGCTCGAGTTCCTAACTGGATACTCAAAAGTAACAACTACACATCTGCATGCCTACGTGGATTAATACAAACTGACGGCAGTATCTATTTAGACCGTGGTTACAATTTCACTAACAATACACAGGATTTGGCTACAGACGTCAAAAATATGATGGAGTGCTTGGGATATAAACCTCATCTGTATATAGCCGGACAACGAAGTGGAAATCCGAAATATATAGTCAGGTTATCTAGCAATGTAAATAGATTTATTAGTGAGCTAAGTTTGAAAAAAGAGAGAAGTCAAACCGCTATAATTCCTTAAAGTAGATATATAGAGGACGACCAAGAGTAATGTACCACTTTATCTTTACACTAAACCAAGGTAGAAATGTATGGTGTTAAAACCCAAAATACTGGTTATCGTCGGACCGACCGCATCCGGCAAGACTTCCCTATCAATTGAACTCGCTAAACAATTTAATGGCGAGGTGATTTCGGCTGATTCACGTCAGGTCTATAGAGGTCTAGATATCGGCTCGGCTAAAGTAAAAGTAGAGGAAATGGCTGGCATCCCACACCATTTGATTGATGTCGCTGATCCTAAAGTCATCTACAACGCCTCTGATTTTAAGCGCGATGCTGAGGTGGCTATAAGTGATATTTTGTCGCGTGGCAAACTGCCAATTATTTGTGGCGGTACTTTTTTCTATATTGATGCTTTGCTAAATAAAGTGAGTTTGCCGGAGGTCGAACCAGACGAAACACTCCGAGCCGAGCTCGAAGACAAAAGTGCCACCGAACTATTGGTCATCCTGGAGACACTAGACCCCGTGCGAGCGAGTAACATTGAAAAAGACAATAAGAGACGATTGGTACGGGCTATTGAAGTAGCGACAGCTTTAGGCACTGTCCCTCCCCCTCTACCTGCTGACTCTTCTTATGAAGTCCTAAGCATCGGACTATCCGTAGACATGGAAACTCATGGAGAAATTCTAAGAGCCAGAATACAGGAAAGGCTCCAGATTGGGATGGTGGAAGAGGTCGAAACTTTATTAAAGGAAGGAGTGACTCACGATAGGCTCGAGAGTTTTGGCCTTGAATATCGTTATATCTCTCGGTATCTACGAGGTAGATTGAAATATGAAGATATGATTGACGAACTAACGAATAAGAGCCGCCAGTTTGCCAAGCGTCAAATGACCTGGTTGAAGCGTGACAGTAATATTAAATGGTTTAAACGAGAAGATAAACACATCTTCGACGTTGTGAAAGACTTCCTAGGTTGATATCATCAATACAATACATATTGTATGGCTATTATGAAAATTTCTTTGGCGGGATTTGTCTTGGCACTAATGTGTTTACCGATGTTGGTAATGGCACAAGATAGTGGACTGATTCCTTGTGGTTACGGTGATAATCCGTGCGATACAGCAGATGTGGCTAATTTTGTGAATGGACTGATTAGCTTTTTGATTCAAATGCTCGGCGTCATTGCCGTTATTGTAATGGTCTACGCCGGTTTCCAATTAGTGACTTCAGGTGGTGATGAAGGCAAATGGACAAAGGCGAAGGAACTCTTTACCAATGTGGTTATCGGCATCGTCATCATTTTGGCTGCCTGGCTTATTGTGGACACAATAATGGAGGCCTTGACCGGACAAGGACTTGACGTGTGGGGACGATTAAACTAGGCAGGACCTCGCAAAAGTATGTTCATTTGACCCAGAGAGCAAACTACCATAGTATTCCTTTCCATACGGGCCTATAGTTTAGAGGTAGAATGCTGGTCTCCAAAACCAGCGGCCGAGGTTCGATTCCTCGTGGGCCCGCATATATAAAATGACGNNCGTCATTTTATATATGCGGGCCCACAGCAACAGTGTGGGACACTGTTGCGTGAGGAATCGAAGCCCGATTGAGATATTTTCTGAGTGAAGCGCGACCTGATTTTCAAGAAGTGAGGCGGCTATGAAAATGGAAGTACTCTTGTGGTGAAAGAAAATATCCAATTGGGGTACTGAAACTGTAAGTTTCGAATTTCCTCGTGGGAGCTGGAGCGATGTTTTTCTCCCCTTTCATAGGGAGAAAACAAGCGAGGCGGGGTCGCGAGTACTTAATAGAATTCGAGTGTAACGAAGAATTATATTAAGCAACTTGTGACCGCTGAACAATTTGTGCGCCGGGAAGGAATTTCTCCCATTACTTTCAAGTGAGTGAGCAAAATGAAAATTCATTTTCATTTTCGAGCGAATACAGAAAGAAAGCTTGCTTACAGGACAGTACACCTTGTGGAAATTTTGTTTCCTTTCAGTCACAAAATCTGCTCACAAGGTTTTCGAATCCTTACGCAAGCAATCCCATTGCTTGCTCCCGGCGTACTAACAAAAATCGCCCAAGCAAAAGCTTGAGCAGATTTTTGTACTCGTGCGCCGGGAAGGATTCGAACCTTCGTAGGCCGAAGCCGACAGGTTTACAGCCTGTTGTAATTGACCACTCTACCACCGACGCATTTATTTATGATAGACCAGATGATTTTGAACTATCTAGCCTGTTGTAAGAACATCCGCTTCGCGGAACCGGGTGTTCTTGCTGTCTAAGGTATCACCCTCCGGTGATACTTCTCTTAATGTTTACCTAGGGAAACATAGACAGTAATTGACTACTCTACCACCGACGCATTTATTTATTTTTTGTATACCACATCTCCTACACCACATCTCTGTGGCTGACCGATTCTATCAAATAACCACGATATCGCAATGTTAGAAAAAACCGTAGCTTTACGCTACGGTTTTTTCTTTATTCTGTTAAACAGTCTTCTGGTTACTCAACTTAACTGGCGACGGTATTCGTCTCCCTTTTTTCTTAGTGTCAAAGTAGAGTTCACCATTTTTCATTCCGACTTTAACTGTGCCACCCTTCAGCATTCCTTGATTAATCATCATGTTAGCTACTGGCGTCAAAATTTTAGATTGAATGACGCGCTTCAGAGGTCTTGCACCAAACTTCGGATCATAGCCCTCACGTGCCAGATACTCCATCACCTCCTCACTAACAGACAAATCAATCTCTTTGGTAGCCAAGCGCTTCTTTACCTTCTCAACCTGCATCTTAACAATCTCCGAAATAATGGCCGGAGAGAGAATATCGAAGACAATAATTTCATCAAGGCGGTTAAGGAATTCTGGACGGAAGAAATTCTTAAGACTTTCCATCACCTTGTCCTTAGCGCGACCGTATTGAGAGTTATCATCATGACTCTCCTGGAAACCAAAGTTAGACATCTTATCGATGTGCTCGGCACCAATATTAGAAGTCATTATGATGATAGTGTTCTTGAAATTCACCTTGCGACCCTTAGCGTCGGTCAAGTGACCAGAATCAAGCACTTGCAACAGAATGTTGAATACCTCTGGGTGAGCCTTCTCGACCTCATCTAAGAGCACTACAGCATAAGGTCGGTGTCTGATACGTTCAGTAATTGAACCTCCTTCCTCGTGACCTACATAGCCAGGAGGCGAACCAATGATTTTAGAAACTGAGTGCTTCTCCATAAACTCGCTCATATCAATGCGAAGTACTGCTTCCTGGTCATCAAACATAAACTCCGCCAAAGCACGTGAGAGTTCGGTTTTACCAACTCCAGTAGGGCCAAGGAATAAGAATGAACCAATCGGGCGATCAGGGTCAGCAATACCAGCACGAGAACGCTTAACGGCGTTAGCGACCAATTGCACAGCATTATCTTGTCCAACCACTTTCTTCTTAAGATCTTCTTCCATGCGAGATAACTTCTCGGCCTCAGCTTCCAGCATTCGAGCCACTGGTATGCCGGTCCACCTTGAAACTACCATAGCAATATCTTCCTCGGTAACCTCCTCACGTAGAACACGTCGACTGCGTTGTAGTTTACGCAACCTGGTAGTCTGCACTTCCAGTTGTTTCTCCAAAGACGGGATGATGCTGTAGCGAATTTCGGCCGCACGCGTTAAATCAGCACTAGCCTCTGACGAGTCTGCCTCAAGCCGAAGTCCTTCCAACTCCTTTTTAATTTTACCTATGTCTCCAAGAGATTCCTTTTCGCTTTGCCACTTTGTCTGTAAAGTCTTCGTCTTATCTTTGAGCTCCGCTATTTCCTTTTCAATATTTTTTAGGCGAAGTTTAATCTTCTCTGGCTTTGTACTTAGGGCCTCCTCCTTTCTTAAAGCCTCCCTTTCAATCTCTAGGCGGCGAACTTGCCTGTCGGTCACCTCAAGCTCCTCTGGTTTATTCTCAAGTGAAATGCGTAAAGCTGAAGCAGCTTCGTCAATTAGGTCCACCGCTTTGTCAGGCAAGAAACGGTCAGTGATATATCGGCTAGAAAGATTAACAGCGGCTAAAATTGCATCATCTGTAATACGTACACCATGAAAGAGTTCATATTTCTCGGTGATGCCACGCAAGATGGCTACTGCATCGTCTACCGTAGGTTCGTTCACGAAGATTGGCTGGAAGCGTCGAGTCAAAGCTGGATCACGTTCAATGTATTTTTGATATTCCTTCAAAGTGGTCGCACCAATAATCCTTACCTCACCGCGGGCCAAAGCCGGCTTCAACATATTACTAGCATCCATTGATCCTTCAGCCGCGCCAGCGCCCACGATAGTGTGGAGTTCGTCAATAAAGAGGATAATATTACCTTCCGACTGTTCAACCTCTTTCATTACGGCTTTTAGGCGCTCTTCAAACTCGCCACGAAATTTTGTGCCAGCCACTAGAAGACCCAAATCAAGCGAAAGAATTTCCTTGCCACGTACTGACTCCGGCGCTGTACCCTGCGCAATAATCTGTGCCAAACCTTCAGCAATGGCGGTCTTTCCCACACCAGCTTCACCAATTAGAATCGGGTTGTTCTTAGTACGACGAGATAATATTTGAATCACTCTCTGTACCTCAACGTCGCGACCAATGACGGGGTCTAATTTATTTTCGGTCGCCAACTGAGTAAGATTTCGAGTATAGCGAGTGAGTGAACGATGTTTCTTTGGCTGTTCAGCGTCAGAAACCGAATGCTCACGCACATCCTTAAGAGTTTTTAACACCTGCTTTTTGTCCAAGTTAGAACGCTGAAGTACTTCAATGGCTGGGCCAGGAAACTCTAAAGCCGATAGGAACAAATGTTCCGGACCAACATAAGAATCACCCAACTCCTCTGCAGCTTTGGCAGCATGTTCTAGTGCCTTTGCTAATTCAGGAGTGAGATAAAGCTGATATGACTGAGCGACTGAACTAGACATCTCAGCCCCTTCCAAGGCTTCCAAGAGTAGGTCAGTGAAAGCGATAATATCGACATCAAGCCTATCTAGTACAGCAATAACTGTACTTTCGTCTTGCATCGACAAAGACGCCAGCAAGTGAACTGGGCTAACATGATTTTGCCCACGCTCAATAGCGAGTTCGTGCGCCTTGCGGATAGCCTCCTTTGCGCGTGTAGTAAAGTTGTGAAAATTTGGCACAATAAAAAGAATTAGTTTCCAATTAGAAAGATGCTTCCGATATCATTCAAGACGACCAAGCAGTAGGTATCTTTCACTATTAGGACTTAGGTAAATGGATGAAGTTCGAGGCAAGCGAGGGAAAATAATGCGAGTGGTATAAAAAATACAGTGAGTATTTTTTGACTGAAGCTTAACGAAGAAATTCGCCATTTGCGTACGTCCTACATAGATACACTCAAATGAATGAAATTCGAGGCGCATGATAAAAATAGCACGAGCGATATACAGATATACCGTAAGTGATATTTTTTGAAATACAACAAAGAAGTTCGTTATTTGCGTGTATCTAACACTATATTGCAATAAAAGCTACTTAAGGTCAAAGGCTATTTCGTGCATCAACTCAATATGCTTCTTTAAAGCCTTCGTAGTCTCTCTCAACTCTCTGCGAGTTGTGTCTGGACCCAGGGTAAACCTGATAGTGGAACTGGCTCTATTTATGTCCCCTGTCATTTTTAAGACCACGTGTGAATACCCACCGCCTGCACCACTACAAGCGCTCTTAGTACTAGCAGCAATACCAGCTGTATCTAAAGAAACCACGGCAAATTCGGTATCCAAACCAGGAATGGAAATGTTCAAATTATTTGGTAGACGATTAGTTAATGAACCATTTAGTACGATTGACTTAATACTTTGGAGTTCGTGCCACCAACGGTCACGCATTTTCTTTACTCGCGCTCCAAGTTCTTTGTATTCCTGTTGCGCTAAAGTAATAGATAGAGATGCACCAACTATGAGGGACACTGGTTCTGTTCCGGGACGCAAACCTTTTTCTTGAGAACCACCAGAACTGATGGCCAAGATTTTTGCTCGAGGTCTCGCCACCAACACACCCACCCCTTTCGGCCCGCGACACTTACCAGAGTCTAGAGTCATCATATCTACAAACAAAGCGTCTAGAGCACACGGTAGCCACAAAGGGGCCTGTGAGGCATCAGTATGGAATAAAGCCATCAGTCCATTTTCTTTTTCAAATGCCTTGATGGTGCGACCTATCCCCGTGAGGTCTTGCACTACACCAGTCTCACTGTTGGCATACGCGATACTAACCAAGCGAGTTCTTGGGGACAACAATTTTTTGAACTCACGGAGATCAACTAAACCATCTGCATCAATCGGAGCATAAAATAATTTGACTCCCATCGCTTCAAGTTCTTTTAAAGTATTTAAGACAGATGGATGTTCGGTAGCCAAGGTGATTATCTCAATTTCCTCAATACGTACACCACCCTTTTTCATTGCCAAAACGGCCCCCTTCAGAGCTAGATTATTGCTTTCAGTACCACCAGAAGTGAACATCACATCATCAGGACGAACCCGAAGTGATGTCGCTAGGTTCTGGCGCGCTGTTTCAAGCGCCACTTTAGCCTTCTGTCCCTCCTTATGAATAGCGCTCGCGTTAGCAGAGACCTCACGGTCAAGTAAGGACATGGCTTTCATTACCTCCTTTCTGAGAGGAGTCGCCGCAGCGTAATCAAGATAGATCCGCTTTGGGTTAAAGAATTGTGAGAAGACATTAGAAAATATATCCATGCGCTACACAATGCCACAGGTTCTATATTCTGCCAATATATGTTAAAGTGCCAATGTTTTCTATGGCTAAGAACAAATCTAAAGAACCAAATATAACGAAGCGCCCGCCAATCGTAGTGGTGATGGGTCATATTGACCATGGCAAATCTACCTTGCTTGATTTCATCAGGAAGGCAAACGTGGTGGACGGTGAGGCTGGTGGTATTACCCAGCACCTCTCTGCCTACGTAGCAAACCACACCACTAAAGAAGGAGCGACTGAAGCTATCACTTTTCTAGACACTCCAGGACATGAAGCATTTCAAAAAATGCGCCTACGTGGTGCCGACCTTGCTGATGTTGCTATATTAGTAGTATCTGCAGAAGATGGAGTGAAGCCACAAACCATGGAAGCTCTAGCGAGTATTGAAGCTGCTGGAATTCCCTTTATCGTCGCTATCAACAAAATTGATAAACCTGGTGCCGATATTCCTCGTACTCAATCTTCATTAATTGAAAACGGAATATATATTGAAGGAATGGGTGGAAATATTCCTTGGACTCCTATCTCTGCGAAGGAAGGGACGGGAGTAGGAGAACTATTGGACTTGGTAGTTTTAACAGCCGAACTTGCTGACCTAACAGCCGATACCAATGCTCCAGCGGAAGGTAAAGTAATTGAAGCTCGTCTCGATAAACAACGCGGTAACACTGCGACACTCATCATTAAAAAAGGTACCTTACGTTCTGGTGAATTTGTCGTGTCTGGTAAAACCTTTTCTCCAGTCAGAATAATGGAAGACTTTACTGGTCGTACCATTAAAGAAGCCGGGCTTTCTGTACCGGTCGGAATCGTTGGTTGGAATGAAACTCCAAATGTTGGAGATACCTTTAAGACTGTGGCCAACAAAAAGGCTGCTGAAGAAATTATTGCCTCTATCGAAGATGAGGCTGTAAAGAAATCTGCCGAAACTTCCGGGCTACCAACTGTTCCCCTCCTTATCAAGGCCGACGTAAGCGGTACGATTGACGCTATCTTGCACGAACTAGCTAAGTTCGAGTCTGACCGTATATCAGTGAAGATTATTGATACTGCCGTAGGAGACGTTAGCGTGGCTGATGTACAGAATGTGAGTGCCACTAAGAATGCCATCATCGTTGGGTTTAATGTAAAGGTCGAGAGGCCAGCTCAAGACCTAGCAGAGAGACTGGGTGTAGAAATAGACACTTTCAAAATAATTTATGAACTATCAGAATGGTTGAACACCGCTCTCAAGAACCGTACTCCAACCCGTGAAGAGGAGGTAGTAACAGGACGCGCCAAGATACTCAGACACTTTAGCGTACAACGTTATACTCATGTACTCGGTGGTCGTGTGGAAGAAGGTGTAATTAAGCTTGGTCAGGAAGTGCGCATTATGCGTCGTGATATCAAAATTGGTGAAGGAGAGATTAAGAACATTCAGCAAGCCAAATCTGACGTAAATGAGGTTAAGGAAGGAGAGTTTGGAATGCAACTTCAGACTAAGACCGAAATTGCCGCTGGTGATTATATCGAGGCCTTTGACACGGTCATCAATTAATTTTTATGACAGATCGTCACCAACGTGTTGAATCCCTACTTAGAGAACTAGCTGCTGAGTTCGTACTCGGTGAGGCCAATACCAATCCCCTCATTACCGTCACACAAGTGACTATTTCTCCTAACTATCGTAATGCGACCGTATTCTTCACTACCGTGCCCGAGGACCGCGAACAAGATGCTCTGGTATTTATGCAACGCTGCGGAGGGCTACTGCGACAGTTTGTAAAAAAGAAGAGCAACCTTAAATTCATTCCCGATTTTAAATTCTCAATCGACAGTGGCGAACGTGCCCGTCAGCAGATAGACGAAATTGCAAACAAGATAAATAATTAAATAACGAAACACCGCGGGCCTTCGGCCCGCGGTGTTTCTTAAATGTAATGTAGTTTGAGGCCGGGACGGGAATTGAAACTTACAGTTTCAGTACCCACCGCGGATATTTTAGTTCGCTTCGCTCCTAAAATATCTCGCGGCGGCTTCAATTCCCCCGGCCAAACTTTTCTGCGTCAACTTTGAGGCCGGGACGGGAATTGAACCCGTGCATATCGGTTTTGCAAACCGCTGCGTTACCACTTCGCCACCCGGCCAGTTTGAGTAAGATTATCATACAAATCATTGGATTCTAAGTGCCTGTGGAAAACTTATAGGTAATTTACAAATTACACGTGTACCATTCAAGGTATGACTAGTAGAACTAAGTGGAATATTTCACTACTAAAAAAGGCTGTAAAAAGTTCATATAGTATAAGGGAAGTAATAAAAAAATTAGGCTTAGTCCCAGCAGGTGGTAATTATGTCCATATAAATAAATCCATTACAGAGAACAAGATTGATATTTCTCATTTTACTGGACAAGGTTGGCGAAAAAACCGTACTTTTGAATATGTACCTAGAGTAACCTTAGAAAGTATACTCAATAACAAGACTCCGTTTCAAAGCTTTAAGCTCAAAAGACGATTAATTGCGGATGGTATCAAAAGACCAGAATGTGAACTTTGTGGGTGGGCAGAATGCTCTCCAGATGGTAGGATACCGGTCGAACTGGATCATATCAACGGTGACCGAAATGATAATAGAATAGAGAATTTAAGGATTCTCTGTCCTAATTGTCACAGTTTACAATCCACTCACCGTGGAATGAATCAGAGACGCCGAGGTGGTGTAATTGGTAGCCACGCGAGACTTAAAATTTCGTGACCGCAAGGTCGTATGGGTTCAAGTCCCATCCTCGGCACATTAAAATTGGTGGTTAGGTACTTAATCAAGAACGGCCAGACATATGTCTGGCCGTTCTTGATTAACTCTGTCCGCCCACCAGGGATCGAACCTGGGACCTTACGATTAAGAGTCGTCTGCTCTACCAGCTGAGCTATGGGCGGAGTTGCGCTATATTACGCCATATTCTAAACACTTTCAACCTACAGGAATTAATGTTAACATCTTTTTCACGCGTAGGTGGCACCAGTGCCAGTTACGGGGGTCGGTCGAAAAGAGCAGTTACTATCTATAAAGTATGTAGTGTGGGCGAGTGGCGTAATGGTAGCCGCGCTGGTCTTAGGAACCAGTGGAGCAATCCGTGGAGGTTCGAGTCCTCTCTCGCCCACAGTGTATGTTTTGTAGAGTTTAATGAGTTGTAGATAGTAAGGTCTTTACATTATTGTATAAGGACTTGAAAGGCGGAGCGGTGTGAGGAGTTTACGACGAACCGCGAGCCAGGGTCGTGAGCGGCATGTTTTCAAGGAGCGTTAGCGACCATGAAAACAACCGACTCCTGACCGAGTCCTCTCTCGCCCACAGTGTATGTTTTGTATTAACACGAAAAAAATCCGCGCAGCGGATTTTTTTCGTTCTAAACAGTCTTCGGTCTTAAACGATGCTTTTTAAATTGCGCCGGTCGGAAGAAGCGGTTTTTAATACGGGCATAGCGCTTCTTGAAGGATTCGGGAAACTGGTCGAACAACTGACAGTACTTAGAACAATACCCAGCCTTACTTTCGACACAACTATCACAACCGATGAACAAGACGTGACAGACCTGATTCTTACAATGGTAATGGGTGTCACTTTTCTTTTTTGAACAAAGATGACAGTTTGAAATTATCTCATTCCCTATCCTTTCACCTAGACGCTCGTCAAAGACGAAGTTCTTACCAAGGAAGCGATTAGGTAGCCCTTCCTGGTCCACCTGGTGCTTGTAGTCGATAATTCCGCCCTTAAGGTGACGTACGTCCTTAAAACCGTTATGGCGCAGCCATGCGCTGGCTTTTTCGCAACGAATACCACCAGTACAGTACAGAGCAATCTTTTTATCTTTTTGATCAGCAAGTAAAGCTGGTACTGCTTTTAATTCCTCGCGAAAGGTGTCGACGTCAGGAGTGACCGCTTTATCAAAATGACCAATCTCACTTTCGTAAGCATTGCGCATATCTATGACAACAGCGTCTTTGTCATCAATATAATCGTTAAATTCACGAGCCGTTAAATACTCACCAGTTGAGGTTACATCAAACGAGGCGTCGTCTAACCCATCGGCCACAATCTTGCTCTTAACCTTCACAATGAGTTTTTTAAAAGCTGGACCCTCACCAAACTCCACCGCAAATTTATACGGCACATCATTAAGCTCAGGTTTTAATTTTATAAACTTATCAAAACGGTCAAACATTTCAGTTGGAACCGACATCTGTGCATTAATACCTTCCTCTGCCACATACACACGGCCCACAGCACCAATTGAACGCCAAAAATTCCACAGTTCCTGGCGAAACGAAACGGGGTCAGATATCTTCACATATTTATAAAACGAAAGGGTTTTGTACATTGCTACTATCTTACAACGAAAATCAGCTAAATCAACCTTATTTCTAGCCTTATTTTCAGGCTTTTCTGCTTGACTTTTTATTAAAAAAGTGCTATCATTTTAAACGGAGAGGTAGCTATGCTGCGCTTTTTTGAATGGAAGTCTTCCTTCCCTTCTTTAAAACGCAGCTTTGCTGCAAAACGAAACCAGGGCTTTGCGAAGCTCTTTGACAAGGAATGCGAAAATGGCCAATGAATCAGCAATCACCACAGAAGTTCGTGAACGAGTACGTCACAACGACAGCGACTCAGAAATAAAGCGAAACAGACTTGCTCGATGGACGGTGCTCATCTTCACTGTTATGACACTCTCTACCGTTCCGGGCCTTTTGCTCAACTATTTCTTCCTCTTCCTGATGAATTTCAAGGGAGTAAGTTGGCTAGCTTGGATCCTTGGTCTGGGCTTCGGTGGCATCATCTTTTCCAAGCTCTACCCGCGCAAGTATTTAATTACCGTGGGACAAATAAGAGCATTCGTTACCCTCAATCCACTTCTCTCGTTTTTCAACATCAAGGGAAGTCCGAACATAATCTACGGACCAGGTGATAACATCTCCTTTCCGTGGGAACGCCGTGAGGAAAAGGGTAACGTGCCTCTGGACGTTATCACAATGAACTTCGATGAAAAATTGCCCGGCAAGGGATCTGAGCTGCACGTCAAAGGCTCATATCAGTATAAGCCGGACATCACCAAAGCCGATGTCTTCATCGGAATCGACGACTCCACCATCAAAGGTGGCGCCATCGATCTGATTAAATCGCGTATCTCAAGCAAGATGGCTATGGAAACGCCAGACTCAGCCAAAGAGAACATCGGGAAATTCAATATTGAATTAGGTGAATACTTTGGAATTGAGACCAATCGACCAGAAGCTAAGGTTTCAAATTTCGAAGATAATTACGGAATTCATAGCGTTGCCGTCACTATCACCGGCATCGACCTGCCAGCCCATGTTCAAAAGACAAGAGATGCGCTGGACGAAGCTGAACAAGTACTGAAAGGCATTGCCAAAATGTATGGTATGACGGTCGAGCGCCTACAGGAAAAACTAGAAAAAGGAGATATTACCACCGAGCAATACAACGACATGCTCGACAAGTTCGCTGGCTTCAGTGAAAACGCTACCCTCGATGTGAAAATTTTTAAGGTGAGTCAGCTTTCTGAGGCCCTGAAAATTTTTGCGACTGTTCTCGGCGAAACCTTGAAAAAAGGCCGCTAGGATATAGCGACCAACTTGTGAGAAAGGTAAAATCATGAGCGAACTAGGCTCAGCCATAGCAGCCGCAAAAAAAAGCGGCACGACAGAACACAACGAGGCGATCAAAAGTTGGGAAAGGACTCTATACTACTCCACACTTTTGGTAGTCGGGATCCTGCTGATGTTCTGGATCTGGATATACATCATTCCAGGTACTGCCGACATAGGTAGGAAACCCTTATGGAATCTGCTGACCGACAAACAAACAACGGAGGCAGTCGAAAGTGAAAATCTGAAGCCGTCACAACCGCCCATCTACAAGGACGGTGACGTGCTCCGACTGAATCGTGGCGGAAGCCAGACCATCTGGCTCGCTGGTGAAATCATCATACCCAACCACACGAGGGGTGACTGCGTGACTGCATCACCCATCAGTGAAGTGGGTATGGATGGCAACAAAGGCCTCACAAATATATGGGCATGGCCTCGTTATGGAGAAAAGGTCCTCGTAACCTTCTACCTTCGTATTCCTGGCCAAATCAATGAAGCAGGTGAGGTTACCTGTCCCCATCTTAGGCAATATTGACCTAACTTGTGGCAGTGTAATATGAAGTTACAATCAACAAACCGCCGCCGACACAATTATGTGCCGGCGGTTTTTCTTTGTCTATATTCTATTAGTTGGGTACCGTGATACCGAAAGTCCCAGTAGCCACAGTTAAAATCGCGTAAGCAGAGACCATTACGACCATTCCAACCACCCCCCAGAGAATATGTTGTCGACCACGGGTACGTTCCCCTTCATTGGCGGCATTAGTGATAAAAATGAAAGAACCGTAAAGAAACACCAACAGGGCCACAGCCATCATTAAGGTGATTAGCGGATATATAATTACGTCGTTCAACTTTAGCAAAAACCCTTGGGCGACATCGGCGGCAGCAGCGTGAGCAATCATAGAATAGTTGTTAATTTTAGATATTTAATTAGACAATAGTGACAAACCACGAATATTTCGTGGTTTGTGAACAATAGTCCAATTATCGGGTAGGCGTGCTTGGAATGTTCTGAATCTGTTCTCCACTAAAACCAAGTCCGTTGGCAATGAGGTTTACGATACCCCAGATAGATACCATCAGTACAAAACCAACGACTGCGTATATCATCAAATCTTTACCCTGCTGTTTTCCATCATCAGTATGTCCACCCAAAATGAAGAAACGGAACATTCCCCAAATGAATACGAGGAGAGCAACACCAAACACCAAAGGTACCAAGGTGTTGTTGATAAAAGTAGTGATACGGCCAACAAAGGTGTTAATTTCACCAAATTCTTGAGCCAGCGCTACCACCGGCAAAAAAGGTAATACTGAGGCACCTGCTTTAGCTAGAGTCTTTTTAATATTTTTCATACTTTATTTTTAATTGAATTTAGTTCTAAGTAAATTATAGCCCGAAAAGGCTCACTCATCTGTACTACTGTGGATATGAATCCTAAACCCCAAATAGAGAACCTCGAAGAATCCCCACAATCGCCCAAAAACCTGACATCACTACCAACACCAATATTCCCCAAAGGGCGTACTGCTTTCCTTCGTCAATCTTGGTCTGGTCCCCTGGGTTTAACACCCAAGCTTCTATAATCTTCCAGACTATGACGAGAAGGGCCAAAGAAAAAATCAGAGGTATCACTAATGAAATGATGGACAAAAATACGTCTACTAACTCAGCAAAATTTCTTGGCATATACTAATTACAATTTATCGATTATCTGAAAGCATCAACAGTGCCTGATATCACCGCCAATATAATATTGGCTCCTAATATGATTACACCACCAATGACTGCGTATAGTAACGCCTTACTGGCATTAGTAACCTGGCTTTCATTGCCACGTGCAGTCACGTAAAGAAAGCCAGAGTAAATAATCATGAAAACAATAAGTGGTACAGCGAATACCATGATGACATCAAGAATTTCTTGAAGTAGCCCCATCAAATTATCGCTCTCGAGAGGATTTTCTAAACGCGAACCTGATGATGGACCCAAACCTCCTTCATAACTACTGCCAGAACCTAAACCACCCTCCTGTGCCATCACTACACTTGGTGTCGAGATGAAACACAGGCCTAACAATATGCATGCCACTAAAGGCATAGATACCCAGCTCGTAACCAAAGATAATTTCATAACTAAAAGGCTAGTTCTAATCTTCTAATAGTATCATTGGCGGCAGTGCCAGCCTGTTGACGTCCAGAAGTAACATCCTCAACCATCTGACCAAAAATTTCATCACTCTGCTCCTTGTCTGGGTCTAACCAACCACGAGCCAATAAGGCCTGACTGAATACCATTCCTAACACAGGATCATTAGTACCGGCAGATATAGCTGCACGATGAGCAGGAGCTAGACCAAGCTCGCTAGCAAGTGTAGTGGCATTGGCAGCACTATTGAGTACCAGTATGGCACGATAGGCTCCAGCCTGGTTTTGACTAGAGGAAAGTAAGCTATACCCATAAAAACGCCCGTAAGTGCGCTTCACGGTCGCTCCAGCCCCTTGTGGCACTGGTGCTACATCAAAGTTCAAGTTGGGATTTTGTTGGCGTAAACGGATTGATTCGCTACCATAGCCAAAATAAAGAGCCAGCCTCTCTCCAAGAAAAGCTGACTGGTCGCTAGTAAAGGTGCGGTTCCAAGAATAAAGAGGACTAGAGACATTATTGAACTCCACGTAAAATTGAAGAGTTGTAAATAGCGGTCGGCGGGAGGTATCATTCTGTGAAGTATCCAGTTTTACCTCGTATCGAGTCGCACCTTCGGTCACCATCTGACTTCCAGATTGAAGGAGTAGGGTGAGGATAGTGGCCTTGGCATTTAGTACATTCTGGTACTCACCAAAAGCTACGGTAGCTTGGAGTATATTGCGAGTCGCGTCTCTCAAAGTTAGGCGCTCGACCATATCCAAAAGAGACTCCCAAGTAGCTGGCGGAGTGGCGAAGCCACCAGTTGCGAGAAGATCGCGACTCCAGTACATCACCAAAGGATCTACAGCAAACGGTATCGCGTACAGCCCATTTAAACGTGCAAAGATTTCAAAACCGTCGAGGTATTCGTCACGTAAGGTACGAGTAGAGAAATTATCATATGAAATGGCCTGCATTTTTGCACGCAATTTGACCAAGTCCTCATGACTGATTAAGACAACATCTGGCGCACGATTTTCTGCAATGGCGTTAACTAACTCTTCCTCAAAGAGGCGTTCATCCTTCTGGACATATTCAACTACCTGAAAATCTCTGTCTACCCGACCAATTTCTTGAATTACTCGGGTAAATGATGTTTCATCGAAAGTTCCCCAAATAACCACCTCCTCCCCATAAGGATTTTCGGCCAAACCTCCAAAACCTTGATAGGTCGCCAAGAGTGCAAGGCTACCCATAGCAATGATACCAAAGGCTGCCAATAGTCCAATCTGAAAAGGCCTCATATTTTGCATCGTTTAAGTATACCCCCACACACGTGGTTTTTTACAACCACTTTTACACATCTTTGTCGTATTAAAAAGTATTTGGAAAGGCCATTTTTATGCCTTTCGGAAAGAAAGTCCGTAGTGATGATCACCAGCATCAAACTCACGTTCGAAAGTGAGACCAACGGATTCAGCAACCGCGCGGGCTTCATCTTTGTCCAGCACTTGTCCCGGCTGAGGTCCAAGCCCACCCCATGATTCTGTCCAGTCTATGATAAACAACTTACCACCTGAACGTAGAGATCGAGTTATCTCACGGACTGCTAGATTACGGTCTTCAGTTTGAAAAAGTGTATTTACAATTACTGCAGCATCAAGACTTTCGTCAGGAATTTTCGTTGCACCATCCTCCTCGAGGTCACCCCAAAACACTTCTACATTACTTAGATGTTCACGACGAACTTTGTCAATAAGTTTTTCTACAAGGTTCTTTTGAATTTCGACACAATAAACTTTTCCATCATGTCCAACTAAACGAGAAAGTACAGTCGCAAAAAAACCAGCGCCAGCGCCAAAGTCTCCAACGGTGTCACCGGGACGCAAATGAAAATGGGTCGAGACTACTTCAGGAACTACAAAGTGTCTTTCTGTCATGTTAGTTAGTATAAGGGATAAGGTTAAAAGTAAAAAGTTGAAAGTTCATAAAGTGACAATGTCGATTAGCCTTTGACTGACCTACATCTTTCCACCTTCAGTATTCAGCTTTAATCTTTCGATTGAGGATTTCCCTATCTAGTGGGTGTGTTTGGTACCTCAAGGATAGATTCCTTATCTCCTACATTAGCGCCACCCGTAGGCATAGTTGGAGTAGTGAAGTTTCCAGGATCAAACTTAACAGTAGACAGCCAACCAAAGAAACCTACAATAGCAAAAACTATTAGAGCCAAAACAAACCAAGCAATCGATTTGAGAAAAAGTTCGCGGCCGTGTTCAGAACGGCCTTCATCTCCCCCTTTACCAATGATGAAATACTCAATCAGACCATAGATTAAATAAATGAGTCCGATTGCAAACAATAAAGGCACCAGGTATTTCTGCAAAAAAATATAAGCGAGTGTAAAAGCGGCGGACATTGAAACCAGTATAAAGTTAAAAGTTTAAAGTTGAAAGGGAGAAGTAATAAGAACAACAACCCGCCAAAGGCGAGTCGTTGTTCTTACTTAAACTTTAAAAATTGGATGCAGTTGTGCTGGTTGGAGGAATTTTAGCGACAGAGCCTTAGATAAACTAAGGTGACCGAGCCAAAATTCTGAAACCAGTGCACCACAGGCATTTCGTTTTTATAGTCGCACTGCGGTACTCCTTAAAAACTAGTCACAAATGCGCCGATTGTTGAAGTCTTGGTCTAACCGAGGATTTTTCTTACAGGGCGAAGTTGTAGATTTAAGCGACAGTAAATTCGCTCATAATTATTTAAACTTTAAAAATTGGATGCAGTTGTGCTGGTTGGAGGAATTTTAGCGACAGAGCCTTAGATAAACTAAGGTGACCGAGCCAAAATTCTGAAACCAGTGCAAATGCGCCGATTTTTAAAGTTTAAAAAGTGACGATGGAAGCGATTGCATCACCCTCACGCAACCTCATGATCTTCACCCCTTGTGTATCACGTCCGAGAATCGGCACGTCTTTAAGTGGCATCTTAATGACCTGACCCTTACGGCTCATTACCACTAATTCTCCTTCGGCCTTGTCTTCACTACCAAGCACAGCACCACCAATAACGTTACCAGTCTTACTTGTCACTTTCGCAGTTTTGATACCGCTACCGCCGCGCTTTTGCACCTTATATTCTTTAGCTGGAGTAGTCTTACCAAAACCCTTTTCGGTCACCACTAGAATCTCTTTATCCTTTGCACCTTTTTCTAGCACGTCAGCAGCCACTATATAGTCACCTTTCTTAAGTTTCATACCAGAGACCCCAGCTGCAACACGTCCCATTCTTCGTACGTCACTTTCTTTGAAACGAATCTGTTGCCCTCCGTGTGTAATCAAAGACACTTCGTCTCCCGAACCAACGAAACTAGCTGCAATTAATGAATCTCCATCATGAAGACTAATAGCAATGAGTCCACTGCGACGTACATCCTTGAAAGCCGAAGCATCAGATTTTTTGGCAACACCGTTTTTTGTAATCATCAATAGGTTCCAATCTCCTTCCCATTCTCCTTTACGCACTGACAATACAGAAGTTACTTTCTCCTCAGCCGTCAAAGACAGGAAGTTCATTATCGACTTTCCTTTAGTTGCCCGTCGCCCTTCTGGTATTTCGTGCATCTTGCAGTGATAGACCTTACCCCAGTCAGTGAAAAAAAGTAGATCACTATGTGCTGAGGTAGTAAGGAGTGTAGTTACCACGTCTTCTTCTTTGGTATTTAAATCAACCACACCTACACCACCACGCTTTTGCACTCGGTATTCTGATGGATTAGTACGCTTCACATAACCACCACGAGTGACTACCAAAACACTTTCTTCATCAGCAATTAAGTCTTCAACAGACATGTTCTTCACCCCACCCTTCACTATTTTAGTACGGCGATCGTCGCCATGCTTCTCGGCAACCTCAAGTAGTTCTTTTTTAACTACCGACATTATCTTCTTGGCACTACCCAGAATAGCCTCTAGTTCCTTGATCAGTTTTTGAATCTCAGCCAACTCATCTTCAATCTTCTTGCGCTCAAGTCCAGCTAGCTTCTGGAGACGCATATCCAAAATCGCCTGTGCCTGCAAAGGTGAAAATTTAAACTTCGCCATCAAACCTTGATGCGCAGTTGGCACATCCTTCGATGCACGAATAAGCTTGATTATCTCGTCAATATGATCAAGAGCCTTCTTAAGACCGAGCAAAATATGCTCTCGGTCCTTAGCCTTATTTAGGTCGTATTCAGTACGACGACGAACCACTTCCTGACGATGCTTCACATACTCTTCCAAGATAGCCTTAAGTGAGAGAGTTTGTGGTACACCATCCACAAGCGCCACCATATTGTAGTGGAAGGTACTTTCGAGTTCTGTATGTTTGTATAATTTATTTAAAACTGTCTGTGGGTTAGCGGAACTCTTAAGTTCAATCACCACACGGATGTCAGCAGTTGATTCGTCACGCATCTCCTTGATGCCTTCCAATCTTTTTTCACGAACTAAGTTGGCAATCTTCTCCAACATATCGGCCTTATTGACTCGATATGGTACGGAAGTAATGATGATGGAAAAATTACCTTTCTTATCTTCAGTAATTTCAGCCTCACCTCTTACTACCACACCGCCCTTTCCGTTAGCATATGCGTGGGCTATGTCTTTCTGATTAAAAGCAACGGCACCGAGTGGAAAATCTGGACCTTTTACGAATTTTAATAGGTCATCAGTAGTGGCTCCGGGATTATCAATGAGGTAAGCGGTTGCATCAGCAACTTCGCGGAGATTGTGTGGAGGAATATTGGTCGCCATTCCCACAGCAATACCTAGAGTTCCAGCCAACAATAGATTTGGTGCGGCAGCCGGAAGCACTTCTGGTTCACGCTTAGTACCGTCAAAGTTTGGTCGCCAATTAACAGTATCCTTTTCGAGGTCACGCAACATCTCTTCCGCAAGCTTCGACATCTTCGCCTCGGTATAGCGATAGGCAGCGGCACTATCACCGTCGATGGAACCGAAGTTACCCTGTCCCATAACCAATGGATAACGAGTGGAGAACGGTTGAGCTAATTTAACCATAGCCTCGTAAACGGCCACGTCACCGTGAGGGTGAAAACTACCGAGCACGTCTCCCACTACTGTCGCAGACTTTTTGAAGCGCGCTGTCGAAGTCAGTCCATTAAGACGCATCGAATACAGGATGCGTCGGTGCACAGGCTTTAGTCCATCACGCACATCAGGAAGAGCGCGCGCGGTAATAACCGACATAGCGTAATCGAGGTACGATGCTTGCATTTCTTCGGTAATGGATTGTGGGATGATTCCGCGTTGTGCATCAGGCAATGGCGTAGGGTCAGTAACGGTTTTTTTCGGCATAATTTAATAGATACGAAGTAGGTTTAGGTTCAATTTGGCGCCCAACAAAGGAGCGACGTTGCTGAGTTATATTACCATATTATCAATCATTTTGCTTATACTATTCCTAATTAATACTCTCCAGTAACGTTCAAAATCGTAGCCCAAGATTTTGTACAATTGTATCTTCAATACAAGTTTCATTCGTTCGGTCATAGAGATGAAATCACACTCACACTCCATTTCATTTTACGACCCTGACTCGCTCACTGATTAGGGATGATTAGTTAGAAATAGCATCAGTGGTAGTGGCTATTTTTATGTCCTTTTGTGAACTGGTGGCAATCAATATTGTTGAACTAGTCGATGATGTGTTTAGCGTAGTGGTCGAAGTAGTTGCTCCGGTACCATCTTCCTCCCCAGAGACACTTCCCTCCCCAGTTTCAGTTGAAAGATTATTAATGACTTCCTTGTTTTGTTGCCAAGCATTGGAGACATTTTCTTTCACTTGTCCAAAAAATTGTGCAAAAGCACCTACTCTTTGACGCCCCTCTTCCAATTCGGTAAAAGTTTTATTCTCGGAGAGGCTTACTGACAATACAATTAACCACATAACACCAATCAGAGCGGTCACCAAAAAAGCTCCCCAAAAAGCATAGGCCTGCTTAAGAGATGGTGATTTTTTACGCAATTCTTCTAACATAGTTGGTTGTTATACCCTCACCACTCCATACACTACACCTTAAACACCTAACACCACGATCTTTCCTTACAGGAACTGTCCACTCGTTGGATATTCTGCACTATTTTGTGCAGAATATCTCAACGAGTCTTGCGATCGCGGCACGGTGCTTACGCACCTAGCACCACGATCTCTTCATACTGAAGCTGTAAACTTTACAAGTTCAGTACAGGTTGTCGCCGCTAACGCAGCTGGCAACCTCCTGAAACATACTGTTTCAGCCTTTTGGATATTTTACATCGCTGTCGCTCGCAAAATATCTCAAAAGGTCTTGCGATCGCGGCACGGCGCTTACGCGCCTAGCACCACGATCTCACCTTCCATTGTCAAGATGTCTTTCTTCTTGATAGTTAACTTGTCTAATGGTTTCACCGTTTGTGAACTTTCCTCCTTAAGAAAAGCCTCGAGTGACTGCTTATCGTAGTGCATCGGAATAATGAGACGCGCCTCCAACTTCACTCCAAGTTTAGAGGCCTGCGGTACTTCCAAAACATCACCGCCACCGATTGGCATGAACAGTATGTCGATGTCGCCGAACTCTCCCAAGATTTTTGGGTCTAGGTCTGGTGAATTCAAGGCACCAAGGAACACCATATTGATACCCTCTAGCTGGACCTGATAGATAGTATTGAAGTGTGGTTTCCCGTCGTAGATGGTTGAGACTCCCCAACCATGAGCTTTAACCTCACCAATTTCATATTCACCCGGACCATCGACAACAAAAGCTTGACGGCTACCGTGTACCACTTGGTCACGTCCATTGAAATCGGGGTGCTTCATTGAAATAAAAGCGGCGTCGGCTCCAAACTTAGCGGCACTCCATTTTTTAGACTCTTTACTAATAGGATCAAAGGCGATAGTAGTGTCGCCAAAAGATACTTTAAAACACTGTCCTCCATGATGCGTAATTATCATAGGAGATAGTATAAAGTAAACCCGCCGACTTGTCCTGTCTCGGAGCAAAACTCAGAGACATCAGGAAAGTCGGACCGGGCAGTTTTTCTAGTTGTGGCACACTGACAACACTCACCCTCCAACCACACATCTTTACAACCACATTCATCCCCACAGCAAAGCTGTCGGGGTGTTCTGCGACATTGTTAGTGAAAAATTGAAAGAGTGCCGGAGACTGGCTTTTTTCAATTTTTGTGGTAAATTGACCGCGCACATTATTAGTTCTCACGAGATGTGTTAATACCGCCCTCACGGACAACAGCCATGAGTTAAGGTTGGGCGGAGACACAGATTCGAGATAAGTGTTAAAAAAATGTCAGAAGAAAATACTACGCTGGCGCCAAATGGCGTGATGCAGAAGTTTATAAACGAAAGCCCAGAACCACCAAAGGATGGTGATATTGTTGAAGGAGTCGTCTCCGCTATTGGACGCGCTCGTGTCTTCGTGGACCTACCACCTTTTGGTACCGGTATCATCTACGGACGTGAATACATGAACGCACGCGATATCTTGCGAAAGGTATCAGTGGGAGATGCGATTGGCGCCAAGGTAGTTGATACCAACAACGAAGACGGCTATATCGAATTGTCACTCAAAGAAGCACGACAGGCATTAATTTGGAGTGATGCAGAAGCCGCTGTCGCTAATCAAACTGTGTTTAGCTTGGAAGTGAAAGAAGCGAATAAGGGAGGTCTAATCATGGACTGGCAAGGTATTCAAGGTTTCTTACCAGCCTCACAGCTTTCCACCGATAACTATCCTCGTGTACAAGATGGTGACAAGGACAAGATTCTTTACGAATTACAGTCACTCGTCGGTAAATTCCTATCAGTGATTATCATCACTGCTGACCAGAAGGAGAACAAAATGATTTTCTCTGAAAAGAGTTCACAAGAGAAGGGAGAAAAGGAGGAGAAGATTAGTCGATACGAAGTTGGTGATGTACTAGACGGTGAAGTAACCGGTGCAGTTGACTTCGGTATCTTCGTCAAGGTAGAAGACGGACTTGAGGGCTTGGTACACATCTCAGAACTTGATTGGGGACTAGTAGAAAACCCACGTGCCCTATATAAGGTAGGCGAAAAAGTACAAGTAAAGGTCATCGACGTTAAGGATGACAAGATCTCACTATCTATCAAGCAGATGAGGGAAAATCCTTGGGTATTAGCTTCAAAGAAATATCAAAAGGATCAGATAGTTGAAGGTGTGGTTATTAAGTTCAATAAGCACGGTGCTCTAGCTTCGATTGAAGAAGGTGTTGCCGGACTGGTTCACATCTCAGAGTTTGAAAGCGAGCAGAAGCTCAAGGACAGCCTTTCACTTGGTGGTGTGTACAAATTTAAAATTACTCTCTTTGAGCCACAGAGCCAGAGAATGACACTATCTTTCAAGGAAGCTAACAATTAGTTAGAAATTGGAAGAGGAAGATTACAAGAAATGGCGGTCGCAAAGCGACCGCCATTTCTTGTAATTAATTAAACTTCCCCATCGCTTCCTCTTTCCCCTTCTCCACAGCAAGCCGAAGGGCAGTCGCCACGTCACCACTAATATCCAAGAGTTTGGCCTGTTCCCTGTTCGTCAACTGACCCAACACATAGTCAGCTAACTTATCTCCTCGCGGCCTAATAGTTTGTCCAAACCAACCTTTTGGTGCAATACCGATTCGCACTCGTAAAAAATCCTGTGTCCCTAATTCATTAATGACTGACGACACTCCATTATGTCCCCCTGCTCCTCGGCCAAACGAAAGTTTAAATTCTCCAAACGGTAAATCAACGTCGTCATACACCACGACCAATGGCCCAGGCTCGATAGTCAAAACTTTCTTAGCAGCTTTGCCGGAATGGTTCATAAATGTGTCAGGAAAAAACACCCGAACCGAATTAACACCAAGAACGCCGTCACTCAACTCCCCACCCAATTTAGCCGAATGTATTGGTTTTCCCCATCCCCAATCCTTCAACACTTCCGTTAAAACCACTCGTCCAGCGTTGTGGCGAGTATTTACGTATTCATCCCCAGGGTTACCTAAACCGATGATTGTCTGCATTAAGTAAATCATATGTCATAAACGATAAATCTTGAAATCGTCAGCAATATTCGACCACTATTCACTCCAATTTTTTGGAAATTTATCGCCACGCTTTTGTTTAATTTTTTTTAGCGTATAATTACTCAAAAGTGCTATGAGTTACGACAACAATCATCAAGAAGTTACTCGCACACCAGCTGATTTGCCAGAAGTTAAAGCCGACTCTAAAGAAAATTCCTTTTGGGAGATAGCTCGGTTCGCGATTATTGCTCTCATCATTGTGCTACCAGTGAGATGGTTTATTGCGCAACCTTTTATTGTTTCCGGTGCCTCAATGCAGGACACTTTTCACGATAAAGAATATCTAATTGTCGATCAACTTTCTTATCGTTTTGAGGAGCCATCTCGAGGTGATGTAATAATATTCCGCTACCCAAAGGATCCTTCAAAATACTTTATAAAGCGCATCATCGCTCTGCCTGGAGAAACAATAACCATCAGTGGAACTTCAATAAATATTAAGAACGCTGCTAACCCAGAAGGATTCAAACTAGAGGAACCCTACGCACAAATAGGAGAAAGTAATCGCGACCAAAGCCTCACACTAAACGATGAAGAGTATTTTGTAATGGGAGATAATCGTGATCATAGTTCAGACTCCCGCACATGGGGTACTCTGAACCGTGATGCAATAGTTGGTCGAGCCTTTATCCGACTCCTACCACCACAGAGAATCGACTTTATGCCTGGATCAGCCCAAGTTAACGAGTAGCCTTATGGACATTACTGTAAATGATTTTCTAAAACGCGCTATCGCCACCGCTGAACATTTTGGCTTTCGTTCCAATGCGTATCATAAAGGACGGACTGAATGCAAAAACTGCAAAGTGCCAATTTCTCATAGCGCAAAAGCTGATGACCGTCGACTTGATGGAATACATGGCTTACTTTCCGGAGGCATTAATGCTTACACATCATCCAAACTACACGGACTCACCGAACCAATTTTTTACTATAACCTGGAAGAGGTACCCCGCACTGGCGAGGCGGCCATCACTTTTCATATATTTAATGTGGAAAAAAGTATCGCAGAAGCGATATTGATTCAGACAGTCCAATCTCTTCTTAACGAAGTTGGACAATCAAACCATGTGGTCAAAATAAATTCTCTTGGCGACAATGATTCGCGCACTCGTTATGCACGCGAACTGAATACCTTCTTACGTAAGCGACTAAACGAACTCCCACCAGTAGCCCGTGAATTAATGAAAGAGCACGCTACGCTGGCCCTCTCTCACTTAATTGAGAAGAATCACGAGATAGCACTTCGCAGTCCGAGCCCACTCGAACACCTAAGTGACACCAGTCGCCGACACTTCCGTGAGATTGTAGAGTATCTGGATATGAGTGAAACACCATACGAAATTGAACCTAAGCTCCTCGGACATTACCAATGTTTCAATGATGCAATCTTTTCTTTTGAACTCCAGGATGAGCTCGGTAATTCACTACAAGAGAAAACTATACAAGCGCAAGGTGGACGCTACACTTCATTTTTCGAGAAGCATCTAAAGAAAAACGTTCCTGCAGTTGGAGCAGTCGTCATACTTAAGGGCAAGCGTCAGCCAAGTCGTCTTCCGAAACAAGGTGGAAAGAATCCCAACATACACATTATCCAACTCGGCTTCGCTCCAAAAATTCGCTCACTACTTCTCATCGATGAACTACGTCAAGCTGGCATATTGGTGAATCAAAACCTGACCAGCGACTCACTATCCACTCAACTTAGGCAAGCTGAAGAGACTGGTGCCCGTTACAGCATCATTATCGGCCAGAAGGAGTACGTCGACGGAACCGTTATCTTTCGAGATATGGTTGGCAAGAATCAGGAGACAATTCTTCAATCAACCCTAATCTCACGATTAAAAAGAGTCCACGCCTAAAAACCTACCTGAACCTGTAAGACCCGCCCACTAGTTAAAGTTGCGAAAACCGCACCGCTGTGATATTCTACCCGCCACGTATGGCAATAAATGTAGAGGTAGAAAAGAATAACAACGAGAGCAGCGCGAATGTGATTCGGCGTTTTCAAAAGCGCGTTCAGAACTCTGGTATCGTCCGTCGCCTACGCGATGAGCGATATTTCAAGCGTACTAAGAGCGATAACGTCCGTCGCTTTGCCCGCCTCAAAAAACTCGTTAAGAAGACCGAGTACGAACGTCTATACAAACTGGGCAAGACTCCAGAAACTGGACATCGTCGATAATCAGATAATAAAGCGCCACCCATATGGGTGGCGCTTTAAATTTTCCACTTTTAACTTTTCACCCCTACATCAATCCTTCCATCGCTAGAGTCATGCTGATCTATAAACGATAATTAGAGCTATACACGCCAAATCACAGGAAAACTGGTGTTGGGGTATACTATTCAAATGTCCATCACCTTAACCAATACGACTCGTGCGCGTCACAATCTTCCCTTTCTTGAAATTAAGAATGACATCCTGGGTGAACACTATCAACTCTCAGTAGCGCTAGTCGGTGAAGTGCGGGCCCGGCAAATCAATAAGCAGTCCAGAAATAAATCATACGCGCCTAATGTTTTGTCGTTTCCTCTGGCTCGAAATGCTGGAGAAGTATATTTGTGTCCGGCCGTCGCCAATAAAGAAGCAAATAGTTTTGGACATTCCAAGCAAAAGCATCTAATCTTTTTATATATTCATGGACTACTTCATCTTAAAGGACTTGACCATGGACCGAAGATGGAATCTCTCGAAGAGACCTATTTAAAAAAATACAGCTAAATCCACAAGGGTGTCACGAGTATTGGTGATATAATCGTCAGATGAATACCGTTAGAAATAGCGGACTTGCTACAAGCCTAGCGGTGCGTGGTGGTCGACAATCAATTACCAACCCAGTAATCCTAGATCTGGCTGCTTCTGCGTCCGGGTCTTATCTCTTAAATAGATGAAGGAGCAAACAATAGTTGGAATTGATGTCGGTACCTACCAAGTAAAAGTGGTAGTGGCTAAGGTGGCGGCAAAAGATACGGGTGCACTTCCGCAGATAATCGGTACCGGCTTCGCTGAGAGTCGAGGACTCAGAAATGGTTATGTAGTAAATCCAGAAGACGCCACCAGGAGTGTACAAAGTGCACTCTTTCAAGCCGAAAAAAGCGCCGGCTTTCCTATCAAGCATGCTTATATATCCATCAGCTCAGTAGGGGTCGACGAGATATTTGCACACGGTGAAATCATTACCTCCCGCGCAGATTCTGAAGTGACAGATACTGACATTGAAAAAGTAATGCAAGACAGTGAGGAGCGGGTGGCGGAACATATCCCTAACCGCAAGATACTGCACGATGTACCACTAGCCTTCACATTGGACGGCGACCGCGTCCTGGGGCGACCACGAGGCCTTCGAGGTACCAAACTAGAGGTGGATGCGCTTTTTGTGAACGTCATCGAACAACATCTCGCTGATATGGTGGCGGTTGTAGAGGCAGCGGGAGTTGTGGTGGAGGACGTTATCGCCGCACCTTTAGCAACCAGTTTTGTCGTCCTCTCCAAGGCTCAGAAGCGGGCTGGTTGTGTAGTCGCTAACTTAGGGGCTGAAACCTTGTCACTGGCAGTGTATGAAAACAACCTCCCGCTTTCAGTCAAAGTATTCCCGGTCGGTTCCAACGACATCACCAACGACATCGCTCTAGGACTTAAAATTCCGCTGGAGGAAGCTGAGAAAATAAAGCGAGGGGGCAATAGTCCTTACTCAAAGCGAAAGCTAGAAGATATCATCAACTCTCGTTTGGCTGATATATTTGAGCTATTAGACATTCATTTGAAAAAGATTAAACGTGATGGACTTTTGCCAGCCGGAATAATCTTAACTGGAGGAGGAGCTAATTTGTCCGGCATCGAAGAAATTGGCAAGACTGCTCTTCGTTTACCGTCCCGTGTATCGGGCCTTGATCCAAGCACTAACGGTAAACTCAAAGACCCAACTTGGGCAGTCGCTTACGGAATTTGTGTTTGGGGAGCCAGCAACCAAAACGAATCTACAGGCATCAATATTGCCAAGCAAGCCAAAAATTCTATCGTGCGTTGGTTCAGTCAATTCCTACCATAGGAATGAATTTTGAACTTTTTGTTTTCATCTACAAATCTCTACTTTAAACTGAATTAGTCAATCACACGATTTAGAGAAGTGTCAATATGATGACATATTTTATTTTGTCTGTATCATAGGGTAATCAAGGGCGACGCCTTGGAGGTATTAGTTAAACTCTTATTTGCTGTTAGTTATGGAAAAGATTAATTCAGACGTAGAATCTTTCGCTCGGATTCGAGTAGTCGGTGTTGGAGGTTCGGGCGGCAATGCCGTGAATCACATGGTGTCATCAAAAATTCGCGGTGTGGAATTTATTGCTATCAATAGTGACTCTCAAGATCTTCACCATTCACTAGCTAAGAAGAAGATAAACATTGGGAAGAATTTAACTCGCGGACTTGGTGCGGGTGGTAATCCAGAAATGGGAAAACGAGCAGCAGAAGAAACTCGTGAAGAGATAGCTAACTCTCTTAAGGGCTCAGACATGATCTTCATCACTGGTGGTATGGGTGGTGGTACTGGTACCGGCGCCGCACCAGTAGTAGCGAAAATTGCACGCGATAGCGGTGCACTGACTGTTGGTGTTGTTACTAAACCTTTCTTGTTTGAAGGACAAGAGAGAATGCGTTTGGCTCTTCAAGGCATCGAGGAACTTAAGAAGGAAGTCGATGCACTCATCACCATTCCTAACGATCGCCTACTTGCTATTGTAGACAAGGAAACTACCGTGAAAGGCGCCTTTATAATGTGTGACGATATCTTGAAGCATGCTGTTGAAGGACTCTCTGATCTTATTACCATGCCAGGTATCATCAACGTTGACTTCGCCGACATCAGAAGCGTGATGGAAAATGCTGGATCAGCCTTGATGGGTATCGGAACTGCTTCTGGTGATAAGCGTGCTGAAGAAGCTGCTCGCGCCGCTATCAATTCCCCACTCCTTGAAGTTTCTATCAACGGTGCCAAGGGTGTACTGTTCGCTATCGCTGGTGGCGATGACTTGGGAATGCTTGAAATTCAAGACGCCGCCAGAGTAATCACTGAATCAATTGATCCACATGCCAAGGTTATCTTTGGAGCCATCAAGGACGACAAGCTTAAGAAGAACGAAGTGAAGGTGACAGTTATTGCAACCGGCTTCCCTACTGGTCACGAAGAAAGAGAAGCGGCTATGCTCTCACCTAGGCCAGAACGGGCTCCCGAAGAAGTGCGCAGCCGTGAAGTAGAGGAGTCTAGTGTGCGGGGCAGAATATTTAACTCTCTCAGCACACCCAAAAAGGAAGAGTCAGACGAGGGACCAGTAGAGAATACTAGTTCTCGCCGAGAGACTCCTACACCAAGAGAAACCAGACCAATCGACCCAGTTGACGAGGATGACGATGACTGGGGTGCCGTACCGGCATTCTTGAGGCGAAGCAAACTCAAGTAATGCCGGAAGGCGACCCAGTCAGTATGATTGGGGCTTGAAAGCGAAAAAACCAGACCTGCGTCTGGTTTTTTCAAACTTTCAAGAGCCGGAGCGTTGTTTTCTTCTCCGTCCAAGAGAAGAAAACCGCGAGGCGGGGTCGAGAGTACTTAGTAGAATCAGAGCGAAGCGTATGATTATACTTAGTAACTTGTGACCGGTTCCTGCGTTTTTAACACAACACCTTGACCCCGGTGCCGGCACAACATCCGTCCTACACCAAAGCAGACGAGCTCTCGCTCGTCTGCTTTGTGATACAATACCCACGTTTAATCCTAAGTGAAATCAACTGTGTACGATTTGATCATTATTGGCGGTGGCCCAGCCGGCGCTGCCGCAGGAGTCTATGCTTCTCGCAAAAGACTTAAGACCCTTCTCATTACTAGCGAATGGGGCGGGCAGAGCACCGAATCAACTGACATTCAAAACTGGATTGGTACACCTTCTATACCTGGACCTGAACTCGCTAAGAGCCTAGAGAATCACGTCCGCGCCTATGCTGATGACGTTCTCACTTTTAAAGAAAAAGTTACTGCTACTAGTATTGAAAAAAACACTGATGGACACTTCAAAGTAAAGACTAGTGATAACGAGGAGTTTTTAAGCCGAACCATCCTAATCGCTACAGGCTCGAAGCGTCGACGACTTCAAGTACCTGGAGCAGAACAGTTTGAAAACAAAGGTCTTACCTATTGTGCATCTTGTGATGGCCCAATGTTTACAGGTGCTGACGTAGCAGTAGTTGGTGGAGGTAATGCCGGATTTGAAACTGCTGCTCAACTCCTTGCCTACGCCAAGAGCGTCACACTCCTTCACCATAGTGATATCTTTAAGGCCGACCCTGTGACAGTAGAGAGAGTGTTGTCCGACCCTAAAATGAAAGGCATCCTGAACGCGGACATAATTGAAGTGACCGGAGACAAATTCGTTTCGGATTTAAGATATAAAGATAAACTAAGCGGTGAAGAGACAACACTTCCTGTTACTGGTATTTTCGTCGAAATTGGTATGCTTCCTAACACTGACTTCGTCAAAGGTTTTGTGCCTCTTGATGATTACGGTCGGATAAAAATAGACCCCTGGACACAACAAACTGAAATGCCCGGTATATGGGCAGCTGGTGACTGTACCAACATCCTCTATCACCAAAACAATATCTCTGCTGGAAATGCAGTCACCGCTTTAGAAAACATTTATATTGATTTGAAGACAAAATAAGATTACAGGAGTCTTAATTAGACATAGTAAAGGGCGGCCCATAAGGGCCGCCCTTTACCGTACAACGTCAGAGCCTTCGGTCTGCCTATGCCAATCACCTGGTAGCCACAGTATGACCGGCCTGGACAATTTCTTGTCCGCAAACCTTATCTATTTTCCCACCACTATCACCTACGTAAAAGGTGAAAAACCAGTGAACAGCAGTGCCTATCCTTATTTTTCAGGTTGAAAAACCGTGGATAACTAGTGGATAGGTCCGGGGAAAACTGTCTGATTAACTGTTTAGAAACAGAAAAACTACCCATAATAAAGGCAATAATCACCAAATATCTATTCTTTTTTAAGGTAGCGCACTCTGGTCTTTTATTTTCCCTTGACCCGATGAGGACAGCCCGCCCAGCAACATGGTCTGCGCATACCTTTATGCATTTTATCTAACCCTACACTTAGACGACGCTTACGCGTCTCTGCCTGTTTAGCGGATGTGACCCAGCAAATCCATTCATTACGAGCCAACGGTGTAAGGTCGTCCCAAAGTGCCCTCGCCTTCTGGTCGGCAATGAGCACCCTTCGCAAGTCAGTAGGCATAGTGTGCACAGTACCACCAGCTAATGTAGTGTTTTTCATTAGTTAATTTTAGCATTGGTTTGAGGTAGTAAGTTAAAAAACAGTTTGTCTCTGTGGTCACGAATCACTAAGTATATTTCTTCATTACATTCGAAATCCACTAAGTGTTCTCGACCTCACCTCACTTGTTCGCAGGCTCACATCGCTCCAATCATCACACAGGCCCGAAACTGGAACCATTCAGTTTCTGCACAAGAAAACACTGCTTCCGAGAAAGCAGTGTTTTCTTGTGTGCCTGTGTGATCCCACGGAGAATCGAAACTTACAGTTTCAGTACCCCAATTGGCTGGATTACTTCAATCCGTTCGTAATCCAGCTCAATCGGGCTTCGATTCTCACGTAAAACTGCCCCGGCAGTTTTACTCGTGGAATCACGAATAGAAAAGGCGCTTCCGAAGAAGCGCTCTTTTCTGTACTCGTGATCCCACGGAGAATCGAACTCCGATTTCCAGGATGAAAACCTGATGTCCTAACCGTTAGACGATGGGACCATTGACTTAATCCTTAAGTATTAAGGTGGCCACATCTTACCAAAAGCCTCGGAAAATGCTAGTTTTGCAACATGAGGAGAGGTGGCAGAGTGGTCGAATGCGCCGGTTTCGAAAACCGGTAGGCTTGAACAAGTCTCGGGAGTTCGAATCTCCCCCTCTCCGCCCGCAGTCTTTTTTATAGGACCAACCATGAGGCCCAGGCACTCGTGAGTGCCTTGAGATTTATAAAAGAAAAAGTGCCGACTGTTTTATAACAGTCGGCACTATACATATGAGTTTGACTTCAACCGAGCAGTTTGAGGAAGAATGATTTCAGTTTCGGAAACGCTACCGGATTGGGAATCCGGACCCCTTCTGCTTCACGCTTCGAGTGAGTATCGGCTTTGAGACAGTCACGTTTGCGCCGAATATCATCAACGACAATGAGACGCTTGAGAATCTCTTCAGCCGAAGAAAGTTTCTTCCGTTGCTCCTCAATCTCCTCGACGCGGACATCGAGTTCTTGCTCGCCAACGACGGCGAGCATTGCTTTAAGCTCGTCATCGGTCGGAAACATCGCGAGCACTTTCGCTCGCGCTTCGCGGAACTTCTCGTAATCGCCGTACACAGTCCCTTCTTCGTCAAGATACTTCTTGTTGTAGCCGTATATATTTTCATTTGCCAAAATCCAGCAGTGGCACAGTGTGCCGTGAAGTACGACACGTGGTATTTCTTCGATAAGCTTCATCGCACGCCATGATTGGATGAGATGGCGAGGCCTTATAAGTCCCCATGTCCAATCCTGCTTGGTGCCATTGGGACGAGTTACGAAGAGTCCAATGCCGAATTGCCCCACATTGTCCTGTCCGACGAATGGTGTGATATCCACCCGCTCAGTTTCACCATTGAAGAATTTCTTGCTGGTTTGACCAATACAGACGACAGCCGATTTGTTTAACACAGGACGTTCCTTTCTGTGGTTTATGCCAAAGACCTTAGTTCGCGGTGAGAGTACCAAAAAAATCAATCTATTACAATATTTGTGAAATGTGACCTAGACCCTGGGCTTCTGTTGACCATTCAATAAATCATCAAAGAACCCTTATAAACCCTCGTCTAAAAAGTTTAAATTTCCCCCTCTCCGCAAGTAATTTTTGTTGTAAAAACACCGACTCATCCTACCCCCATTGCAAGCGGACGGGGCATTAGGAGAGTCGAACCAGGTGTTTTTGCTAGCTAGGGTGTCACCCTCCGGGGACTCTGTTTTTAAAAGTCGCATCATCCCCGCAGCAGAGCCGTCGGGATTAACTTCGACATTGCTAGTAATTTCTGAGCTAATATCAAGTCTTGGTTGTGTGGCCTCTTCGGGTAAGCTACACTTTTAGTATTAGCCATAATCTACTAATACATCCTATGCAAACAGAACCAACAACACAGGAGACCAAAACCATATTCAATGCAACTAGGATTGTTTGGTACATCTTCTACGTACTTGAGGTACTGCTGGCCTTCCGTTTTATCTTAAAACTCTTGGGGGCAAATGCGTCCGCTTCGTTCACAGAACTCATCTATACATTATCATCAGTACCACTGACGCCGTTCCGTTTTGTCTTTCAAAATGATGCAGTTGGCTCGAGTATCTTTGAGTGGAGCACACTACTTGCAATGGTGGTGTACTGGGTACTGGTATGGGGTATCATTAAATTAGTTTTGATGGGTCGCACCGTAGATATATACAAGGCAGAAAACGCTTTGGAAAAACAGGACAGCATTTAATCACCTATACCTATACAGTATGTTTATTTTTCTCGTACTAGGAGCACTAATCGGCGCTTTGTCGGTTGTGTTCTTTCTCCAAAATACCGTACCCGTGACAGTGATGTTCATGTCCTGGCAGATTGAGGGGTTACTGGGAATTATTTTGGCACTAGCATTTGCTGGCGGTGTAATGATGACGGCACTCTTCTCACTACCAAACATCATCTCTGACTGGATTGTGTCCGCACAATTGCGTAGACGCATCAAGCAGCTTGAAAGCGATTTAGACGAAGCAAAGAAACGTGAAGAAGGAGCCAAGTTTGATGTTCATACCAATCTAGACGACAACCAGACAGAGATACACAAAGTCTCTAACTAAACACTATCCCAAAATAAACAAAACCGCTCTGCCTAGGCAGAGCGGTTTTTGTTTAAGTTACTCAACTTAAACAGCTGGAGTCTCTTCTCCTCCTTCAGCTGGAACATCTTCAGCTGGTGTAGGTTCCATCATAGGTTCAGCAGCTGGTGTTGGCTCTACTGGAGTATCACCTGCTGGTACTCCGTTATTTGTTGTATCATCCATATGTTTTTAAAATTATTAGTCTAACAATGAGGTCTCATTGTAACAGGTAAATGGCTTGATTTCAGACCATTATGGTGTCCTGGCGTGGATAGTAGTAACGTACCAGGTGTGAGGTGTCATAGTTAGCGATTACTTGCTTCCCTTGCAATTTGCATAAAATATGCTATAATTTAAAAGAGTAAACAGGGAGAAAAAAATGCTGCAGCCCAGTACTAAGTTACTAGAGGCGGCATGTGAAGATGCGATGCGTGTCTTTGACGCGCATGTCGACAAATTGCCGCTTGAAAAAATCTATGCGTCCGATGAGTTCGGCCGCATCAAAAAACTGTTCTTGAGGGAATTTCCCAAGGGAACCAACAAACAAATTCTAACAGTCGTTCTCCAGCAATATGGAGAACGACTTAAAAAAGTATAACTTCAATCATCTTTCGCCACTGGTTCATCCGGTGGCGTTTTTTCTTGTGCAGCCATCAACACCATGAGGGAATCGTGCAAATATGCCGATACAGCCCAATCCTTAATTAGATCACGGTCCTTTAAAGAGCTATCGGAAAAAATCACAACACTCTTGTCAGAACCTGCCGAAAGCGAACGGGTGATATCGACACCAGGACCCCAGGCTTCTATAGTGAAACCATCAAGAAGTCCATACTCCTTTAATTCATTTATAATACGTGAATAAACAACCAATGTTTCAATTAATGAATTGTGAGCGGAGCGACGCCGTTTATCAATGTCTTCCATCTTGTACTCGAAATCCTCTCGCTCTAGATGTATGCGCTGCTTTTTTATATTAAAGAATAAACTCAGTGTACCAACATACCTTCGCACAGCTTCCTGCAAGGTCTGATCTCTTGTTTTTATCAGATTCAAACGCTCAGAGATAAATTTAACCTCTTCATCTTCAGCATGAAGATGTGATAACTCTTCCTCAAGATGTGCACGGACAACCGCAACACTGTCAGAAATATCATCCAAAGTCACTATTTTATGTGCTTCATAATTCTTGAATGTGCCACTGACCTCCGATGAGTCTATTTCTTTATTAAGTAGTTCTGGACTACAACCAGCAGCATTAGGATCTTCAATACAGAGTCGCTTTAAATCGCG
This sequence comes from Patescibacteria group bacterium UBA6201, assembly GCA_002422025.1. GTDB lineage: Bacteria > Patescibacteriota > Minisyncoccia > Phycocordibacterales > UBA918 > OLB19. Next base: position 72,281 of record DISV01000004.1, read on the forward strand.
AGCATGCACAACCACATCTTCAATATTATGATGGGATGGTTGATTTTCAATACTCACTTCTGCTTTTGGTGAATTCGACTGACTGGGAAATTTTTCCATATACTAGTTATTTTAACCTATCTCTCATTCCTGTAAAAAACCTCCAGCCTGATGCTTCCACAAGCGGGCATAGACGCCACCATATTGGAGTAGCGAATCGTGTGAACCATCCTCCACAATCTTTCCACCCTCAAGCACGATGATGCGGTCCATCTCACGCAGTGTCGAAAGACGGTGCGCAATAGCTATCACTGTCTTTCCCTGCATGAGCTTATGTAGAGCCTGCTGAATCACCACTTCACTTTCACTATCAAGCGCTGAAGTAGCTTCATCGAGCACCAGTATTGGTGCGTCTTTAAGCATCGCTCGAGCAATTGCTATACGTTGCTTCTGTCCACCTGAAAGTTTGATCCCTCTCTCACCGACGAGGGTATCATATCCTTGCGCCAAGTCCTTAATGAACTCGTGTGCCTTAGCCAGACGTGCTACCGCCATAACCTCATTATCAGTCGCATCTGGGTTGCCGTAGGCAATATTCTCTCGAATAGAACGATGGAATAGGAGTGGCTCCTGTGGTACCACTGCAATGTTTTCGCGCAGTGAATCCTGTGTCACTTCAGCAATATTCTGTCCGTCAATAAGTATCTGTCCGCTACTTAGGTTGTGCTGACGGAGAAGTAACGAAACAAAGGTGGTCTTTCCGGCTCCCGAAGGACCAACTAGTCCTACCCTTTGTCCAGCTGAAATAGTGAGATCAAACTCATCAAAAACCTTATTCTCTCCATACTCAAAAGTGACGTTCTTCCACTCCATAGCCGCAGAACTAACTTTGAGCTTTTTTGCATCAGGCACGTCAATAATCTCATGACCAACCAAAACTGTGTCCAACCCTTCTTCGATTTCACCATACACCCTAATGAAACCGTTCATCATACTGCCAATAAAAATTATTGCCTCGGTCATACGACCAATAACATTCACCACCAGAATCACTGCTCCAGGTGTCGTTAATCCATTATTAAGAAGATAGAGTGTATACAATAAAGCGCTACCTATCATGAGTAACACAAATAAATTGTTCAATGCGATTGTCCATTCGCTCCATCGCCACTGAAAGATATTTTTAAAACGCAGGTCATTTGCAGTCTCTGTAAGTCTATCGATCTCATAACGATCACGGACAAACTGCCGAGAGGCAGTGATGTTAGTTAACCAATCCACACCTTCTCCCCTAAACTTCGAACCGGCTTTGGAAAATACCACGACATGAGGTCTTCGTCCTTTGACAAGAAACCAGTTCACAATCACTACAAAGATAAATATCGCGATAAATCCAAGAGTGATATACAAATCAACTAGTAAAAGCAGCACTACACTGACACCAAGCTTGATCAACTCTGGATACCAGCCCCACAATATCCTCTCCAACATATCGCCGACACCACCACTAGCATTGGATATCTTGTTTGATAATGCACCAGCAAAATTATTAGAAAAATACGAATGTCCGTGTCCTTTTATATAGTCGTATAAAGTCAAATACGAAGACTGGGTAGCGCGAGTTATCCATTCCATTCCAATGAAACCTGATAACCGATAAAAAATCATTCCTCCAAAGGTAATGATAAACAACCATGTAGCCCAGTTAGAAAATTCTGTTATCTGAGTACTTATATCTGCATCAGAAACAAATACGTCTACCATACGCATAATGATGTATGGCTGAACATTACTAATGACAGTAGCGATGGTAGCACTTAAAATTGCTCCAACCGCGAAAATTAAATGCGGCCGACTAACGTGCACTATGAATTTGAGAGGCTTTAAAGGGATTTTCGGTTCTGACATCGGTAAAATATAGCACAGGGTAGGTAAGCCTTCGTACAGACCCACCCAACGTTCCATCCAGCTCTTACTTGTGCTAGTATTTTGCCACCGCGCGATTAGCTCAGTGGTAGAGCGCTTCATTGACATTGAAGAGGTCGGAAGTTCAATCCTTCCATCGCGCACCAATCATTCTATTCACCAAGAGTCTTCCTCACCGCCTCCAAAACCCCCTCTTTATTCTTCGCCACAAAAAGAAAACCGGCCTTGTGACAAAATACTGCATCAGAAACTCCCGAAGCTTTTGATAGCTCATCGTCTCTAAGCCCACCCCACTCTGCTGGAAATTTAACTCTAGTCTCGTAAGAATCATGGTTCTTACGAACCATGGCCGCTGACCACCTATCTCCTTCTTCACTAGGATAAACCGCCACAGAAACCTCAGGATAATCAATTAAATAAAAAGTTGAAACCGGCTTATCAAAAACTAATATAGTTTTGTCTGTAGTTGCTGTATAAACCGACTCAACATATTGTTTCTGGGCAATATCACCTTTAGTCTGCAGAATGGCTCGTAAAATGGTATCCCGGGCGAAATTACAAGCTTCAGTAAATCCAATGTCTGCCTCATCAACACTACCCCATATCGGACGCCAAAGTGACATCAAATCCTGTAGAGTAATTGGTGAAATATTTTTTTCATTCAGGTCATAGAGAGAAACACCCACATCATTAGCATCAATCGGTAAAACGAAGCGTCTTTCAATGTCAGCCGCAGCTTCTGAACTACCTGCTACCTGCTCGCCATAGTGTTTCCAAATTAAACCAAAGGCAGCGTAGGGAATTCCATTATCCCGGACTGGGGCACCATTTTGATGGTGGTCAAAACGCTGTTTCTCCGCATCATAGACCCCACCTACATCAACCACAATGTCACCTGAGGCAATTATTGCTTCGTCGCGAGTTCTAATTACTTCAACGTTCTCGATTCCAAAGTGGAGTTGTAGAGTAGCGACCGCGAATACATCATCTGTGTGAAAACTACCACTGTGGGTTATGATCTTTTGCATATCGTTCCACTATACAATATATTGGTCACTTATGAAGATTTTATCTATCGAAACCTCCTGCGACGAAACCGCCGTGAGCCTTATAGAGGCCACGGGTGATTTTCCTAATGCTGAGTACCAGATTCTCGGAAATGCTCTTTTTTCACAAATAGATATTCATCGCGAGTACGGAGGAGTCTTTCCGGCTGTTGCCAAACGTGAACATGCGAAGACATTAGTGCCAATGCTTCAGAAAGCTTTGAATCAGGAAAACAACACAAGTGACATTCTTTCTGTCGAGAAAAACACTTTTGCAGAGATGCAAGCTCTACTGGAAAGAGAACCTGGACTTTTTGAACAACTAAAAGAGTATGCTGAGAATTATGTACGTCCTGACATCAACCTGATTGCAGTCACAGCTGGACCTGGGCTTGAACCGACGCTTTGGGTAGGGGTGAACTTCGCCAAAGCTCTAGCTTTGCTGTGGAATATACCGGTAGTCGGAGTGAACCACATGGAAGGACACGTTTTGTCTTCTGTATTTGATAGTGCACACTTGGCCAAATTGCAATTCCCTGCTCTCTCACTCTTAATCTCGGGTGGACATACAGAATTAATTAAAATGGACGACTGGTCCAACTATCAAAAAATTGGCCAGACTCGTGACGATGCAGTCGGAGAAGCTTTCGATAAAGTGGCTCGGTTACTTGGACTTCCGTATCCAGGTGGACCAGAAATTAGTCGACTTGCGAACGAAGCTCGCGAGGCGAACCTGCCTCCGTTCCAAAAGCTTCCTCGCCCAATGCTCGACTCTAACGACCTAGACTTCTCATTCTCGGGACTAAAGACCGCCGTGCGTTATGCTGTGCAAGATAAGGAACTATCACAAGATGAAATTCGTTCAGTGGCACGAGAGTTTGAAGACGCCGTCACCGAAGTACTACTTAAGAAGACCGAAAGAGCGATTGAAACAAATAACATTAAGTCACTCATCCTAGGCGGCGGCGTTTCAGCCAATCGCTATATCCGCGATACTTTCGCTAATTTCTTCAGTCGAGAGTATCCCGATCTCGCGCTTTATCTACCCGACCCTAAACTCTCCACCGACAACAGCATAATGATTGCACTTGCTGGTCATGCGAGAGCATCGGAAGCACTCGCACCCACTAACGAAACTCTATCTGCCCTCGTGGCCTCTGGCAACCGCTCGCTTTCAGAGGAATCGACTCTGTGATAAATTGACTAAGTTATGGAACCCAAAGAAAATGCTATAAATCCGGACTTTTTGAAGCCTTACTCCCCGAAAGAAAACGAGGAGGCTTTGTATAAAAAGTGGGAAGAATCAGGATATTTTAATCCGGATGTTTGTATAGAAAAAGGTGTCACTACCCCAGATGCCGAGACATTTTCTATCGTTTTGCCACCGCCCAATGTCACCGGAGTTCTTCATATGGGTCACGCTGCAATGTTAGCCGTTGAGGATTTATTGGTGCGCTATCACAGAATGTTAGGTAAGCGTACTTTGTGGATACCAGGCACTGACTCCGCAGCCATCGCTACCCAGTCAAAGGTCGAGGGCGAGATGTATAAAAAAGAAAAAAAGACGCGACACGATATTGGTCGCGAAGAGCTTTTGAAACGAGTTGGAGAATTTGCTGAGGCCAGCAAAGACACCATCATTAGTCAGACCAAGAGTATGGGCTCAAGTCTAGATTGGAGTCGTTACGCATACACCCTGGACGAGACACGCTACCGCGCAGTGATGGAGGCTTTTGTTCGAATGTATGACGCAGGACTTATTTACCGCGGCGAACGTATCGTCAACTGGGATCCAAAAGGACAAACTACTATTTCTGATGATGAAATCGTTCACGAAGAGCGTAAGGAAAAATTCTACTACCTAAAGTACGGACCGTTTGTTATTGGTACCTCTCGGCCTGAAACAAAATTTGGTGATAAGTACGTGGTAATGCACCCAGAAGACGCACGATATAAGGAGTATGAGCACGGGCAGAAGCTTGAACTTGAGTGGATTAACGGTCCTATTACAGCCACCGTCATCAAGGACGAAGCGATTGATATGGAGTTTGGTACTGGAGTAATGACGATTACACCATGGCATGACGCAACCGACTTTGAAATTGCTGGTCGTCATAATTTAGACAAAGAGCAGGTTATTGATGAACGTGGCATCCTCCTCCCTATCGCTGGTGAGTTTGCTGGACAACATATCAAAAAAGCGCGGGAGAATATTCTTGAAAAACTGCGCTCCAAAGGTTTAATGGAAAAAGAGGAGGACTACACACACAACGTTTCAACTGCTGAGCGCACAGGTGAAGTCATCGAGCCACAAATCAAAGCTCAGTGGTTTATTGCCGTAAACAAGAAGGTAGAGTTTCCTGACGGAAGAGTAATGACGCTCAAGGAGCGCATGCGCGAGGCTGTGGAAAGTAACGAAGTAAAGATTGCACCAGATCGCTTTAACAAAACCTACTATCACTGGATAGATAACCTGCGCGACTGGAATATCTCCCGTCAGATTTGGTTTGGACATCGAGTGCCGGCCTGGTTCCGGAATGATGAAGTTAAAGTACAAATCGACTCTCCAGGCGAAGGCTGGGAGCAGGATCCTGACACTTTGGACACCTGGTTTTCTTCTGGTCTCTGGACCTTCTCTACTCTTGGTTGGCCAGAGGAAACGTCTGACCTAAAAACCTATCATCCCACCACAGTTTTAGAGACTGGGTACGATATCCTTTTCTTCTGGGTGGCCCGAATGATTTTGATGAGTACCTTCTTAGTAGGTGATGTTCCCTTCAAGAACGTTTATCTGCACGGAATGGTTCGAGACGGTAAGGGACAGAAGATGTCAAAATCTAAAGGAAACATTATTGATCCTTTAGATATGATTGAAAAATACGGTGCAGACGCCACTCGTCTATCGCTAGTAGTGGGTGCAGCACCCGGCAACGACGTTCCGCTTTCTGAAGACAAAATTCGTGGTTACAAGAACTTTGCTAACAAACTCTGGAACATCAGTCGCTTTGTACTTAGCAATACCGAAGGAAAAGTAGACATAGATAAGTCCTTATTTTCCACACGCGACCAAGAAATACTCGATGGCTTTTATACAGTAGCCAAAGAAGTCGGTGAGGATATTGAAAAATTCGGTTTATATCTTGCGGCCGAGAAAGCTTACCATTATGTATGGGATGAACTAGCTGCAAAAATTCTTGAAGAATCAAAGCCAATACTGAATGGTGATGACACTGACGCAAAGCAGGCACGACAACAGGTTTTGATTGAATGCCTCGTCGGCTCACTGAAACTCCTACATCCATTTATGCCGTTCGTGACTGAAGCGGTTTGGCAGCGGTTACCAGAAGATATGAAGGATGCAGAATTCTTGATGGTGGCGCATTGGCCCGCACACTAGATCAGTGTCTCGTTATGTTCTACACCTACGTACTTAAGAGCTTAAAAGATAAAGAATTGTACGTAGGTTCGACGAACAACTTAAAGAGGCGTCTTGTAGAACATAACGCTGGAGACCTAAAATCTACTAAACCAAAGACCTTTTACACTCATCTATTACGAGGCTTATAAAGCTGAGGATGACGCTAGAAAGAGAGAACATCAATTAAAACTTCGTGGACGTGCTTTAGCTGGTTTAAGACGTCGCTTAAAACAAAGTCTCCAGCCAGACATTGATTAGTCGTGCGGGTGGCCAACAAAGAACTAATTCGTTCCTGTCCCCACCTTGAAGTTCATAACCTCTAGCCTAGAACCTATAATGAAAGAGATGGAGTTCATTAATTTCTCCATAGCCATGCTGGGCGGATTATTACCCGCACTATTTTGGTTATGGTTTTGGTTACGTGAAGATAATAAGAAGCCGGAACCATCCGGACTAATTTTGCGTACCTTCGTAGCCGGAATGATCGTCGTTCCCTTAGTACTACCTCTTCAGAAACTGGCCCTAACTTTATTCTCTGGAACTTCACTCATTTTGGTCTGGGTGGTTATTGAAGAAACCCTTAAATACACGCTAGCACTCGGAGTCATTCTCTGGCACAAGGCAGTGGATGAACCTATAGACTACATAGTCTATATGATTACCATCGCTCTTGGTTTTGCTGCTCTTGAAAACGCACTATTTATTTGGAATCCATTAGTGGCTGGAGATCTCTCCGGCAGTATCATCACTGGAAATTTTCGCTTCCTTGGAGCAACACTACTTCATATATTGGCATCAGGTACAATCGGCGTTTTCTTAGCCTTTGCCTATTACCGTAGCGATACGGTAAAACTTTTAGCTGGTACTTTTGGGTTGTTCGTGGCTATTCTATTGCATACTCTCTTTAATCTTTTTATAATGGATGCTAACGGAGAAACAATTCTCAGTATTTTCCTTACTGTCTGGGTCCTTGTTATCGCGCTGTTTCTCATTTTTGAAAAAGTTAAACGAATTCGACCACGCCGTTCTAAATAATTATGAAAAAGCCTTCCTTCTTACAACGATTAACTGGGGTCATGCCTTCTGATGATTTTGATGATGTATTAGATAATGACCTAGATGACGAAGTTGAAGTAAATGATGACGGTCGTTTTGCTGGTGAATCAGAATGGCCAGGACATAATGAGCCTGAGGCCGAGCAAGAAGGCGAACTACCGGTTGATATGTACCAAACCCCAGACAGTATCGTTATTCGTGCCCTAGTCGCTGGTGTACTTCCTGACGACCTAGATATTGCTATCACCAGGGATATGGTCACTATTCGTGGTAGGCGCGAGGAGGTGCGTGAAGCGCCAGACCAAGACTATTTTCATCATGAGCTTTTTTGGGGAAGTTTCACCCGCACTCTCCTCCTCCCTGAAGAAGTTTTAATAGATGAGGCTGCGGCCAAAGAAAAGCATGGCCTTCTAGAAATTGTGTTGCCTAAGGTTGATAAGGATCGAAGCACCAGACTGAAGGTCAAGAGCGCTACAGTTAAATAGAATACTTAAAAAGATTAACCGCCGGCCCTTACGGGTCGGCGGTTTTGAGTTGTGGATGGTAGCAGATTCTTTCTTCCCCACCTTCCATGGAAAGAACGCCGAGACCAAAGTATGGGCTCTCGACGATCTCATATCCGAGCCTTTCCAGAGTCGGAAGAACTGGTTTACGAGAAGCTATCAGAGCTTCAATCTGCTTCTTTAGGTCACTGCACATTTACCTTCTCCTCTAAAGAACAACTTACTTCCTGAAACAAAAATCCGCCTCAGGAGGCGGATTTCGTACTCAGACAAAAGCTACCTCCTAGCGCGGATTCAAAATGGAGGACGATGAGCAAAAACTGCTCCAAGTAGCGATTGTGGTAGTGATTTTCATAACTAAAATTATATCCCTATTTTAGGGATTGTCTAGAACGATGATGTACATTGAAAAATGACGTAAAACCCGTATAATCGTGGGACTGCTTGGGTAGCTCAGTTGGTAGAGCATTCCCCTGAAGAGGGAAGGGTCGGCAGTTCGAGCCTGCCCCCAAGCACAGAAAAAAATAGCCCTGCTTATGCAGGGCTATTTTTTTCTGTGCTTGGGGAGTAAAGCGCCTGCGCGCTTTACGTGCAGGCTCGAAGCCACAGAGCATATATTTTGGAGCTTTCTTAGCGACAAAATATGCGAGTGGCCGACCAGGAAAGCGAGCTTGTTTTACAAGCGAAGCGATGTAAAACAACCGCTATTCCGGGTCGAGCCAGGTGTTCAAACTAAATACTTTGCAACTCGTGACCGAGCCTGCCCCACCCTACTCCCCCTCTCTATTTAACCCGAAAAAATACTCAAATTGACGGTATCCTGGAATTTCCTTAACACCAGCACTGAATTCCCCGCTTGAGAAACCTAACGCTTGTACGTAAGGACCAATGATGTAGTAGTAAATGGCAAATGGGAGACCCACCAATAGAGCGTACCAAATCATCGTCAACCAAAAAGTGGTCGTCTGGTAACGACGAAGTTTGTGAAGCATCTGGTTATTCTCTTCCAGCAGTACGTTCTGTTTTTCTACAGCTTGCTTTAGACCGTTTATATCTGAATCTGGTGGCATACAAGTACTTAATTCGGTAATTCTGTCTATTGTAACACCTCTTTTAAGCTAAATATGCTAAAGTATTGCCCACAGCCGCCCTCTTAGTTCAATGGATAGAACAGTCCCGTCCTAAGGGAGAAATGCTGGTTCGATTCCGGCAGAGGGCACCAAGGTATAGAAAAAGACACCCACTCTAAAGTGGGTGTCTTTTTCTATAGCAAGCAAACTGCTTTGCTTGCATACCTTGGTGCCGAGCGGAAGCATGTTTTTATTTCATATCCTAGAAATAAAAACGGCTGAGCTGGGGTCGAGAGTACTTAGTATTTTAAGAATGTAATGAATTTAAATACTTAGTAACTCGTGACCACAAAAAGAAAATAGATTAAACAAAACAGCGCAGGTCCTTAAACCTGCGCTGTTTTAGTAACTCCTAAATCTTCAACAGTTCCTTTATTTTATCTTCGTCAAAACCTACAATGATGTCGTCATCAATTTTGATTACTGGAACTCCCATTTGACCAGTCAGTTCAATCATCTCAGTGCGCTTATCCATATCAGAAGCTACATCGTGGTCAGTAAAGGCAATATTATTTTCTGTAAAAAATTCCTTGGCAGCGTGACAGAAATGACAAGTGGGCGTGCTATAAATTGTTACATTAGACATAGGCTCACATTTTACCACGAAATAAGATTCTGCCAAAAACCATTGGCTTCATCCTCCTCCTGTTCTTCTCTGCGGACAGTCGGGGTTGGTGTCGCTGTATTACCCATTATCACAACCACCTGTTCACCTTCTTTCGAAACGTCGAAATGACGTCTAATCTCCGCCTCCAAACCTTGTTCATTACTCAAATAATCCACTCGGTCTTCCAGCTCCACCTGACGAACCTTTAGTTGCTGAAGTTCCATCTCTGTACTGTTTCTTCTCTCTCTTACATTCTGTTCAACTACATAACGATCATAGACAGCAAAGGAAAGGGTGAATGCGGCAATAAAAAGAACCACAATGGTTAATCTAGAGTTCAATATCTGATGCCACCAACTTTTTTTACTAAGTAAACCCATATGCTAGAATAACATTCTAACATTTTGGACACCGTTCGACATATGAGTTTTCTCTACCATCAAAAAACCAAAAAGGCTATCAAGTGGATATGGATTGTGATTGCTACCTTGATTGCGATTAGTATGGTGTTCGCCTACTCTGGCGGCCTAGGAATCTAAAAAAGTTAAAACGGGCGAATTTGCATTCGCTTCAGCCAAATCCCTCCTGCACCATAGTTTTCTATGTCTTAGTCGTGACTTGGCCTCCAGCGAACGCAACTGCATCCCGTTTTATTCTTTTTAGAAAATAGACATCGTAATCGACACCACTGCCTCAGTTTTTGATGCTTTAGTTATAACAAACCACCAACCAACACAATTGCATCTGATTACGGCGTTTTTAAAAACAGGATGGCCCTAAAGGGCCATCCTGTTTTGATATATCCAACGTTCATGTATCAAGTTCGAACAAATTTGTAAAACTCCAAAATGAGATGAAGTTGCGTTGGCTGGAAGGAGGGGTACGACCAAAGCGTAGACAGACCTACGGTGCGGGAGTGCCCCGACTGAAGACAATGCAAATTCGCTCATTTGGGAGTTTTACTCCTCTTTGATCATTTTCATGAAGACTTCTTGAGGAATATGTACCCGACCTCTCTCCAACATCTTCTTCTTACCCTTTTTTTGCTTATCTAGGAGTTTATTCTTACGTGACACATCACCACCATACAGCTTCGCTGTTACGTCCTTACGCATCGCAGAAAGCGTCTTGGAGGCAATAAAGCGCCCCAGTGCCTTGGTCTGAATTTTAGTGACAAACTGCTGCTTCGGCAGAGTATTATAAAGCTTATCTACCAATACACGGGCATCGGCCTCAATCCGTCTTGTACCCACCACTCGAGAAAAAGCTGGCACAATCTCCTCAGCCACGAAGACGTCTAGCCGAGCTACGTCCGCCATACGCATCTCCGCAATTTCATAAGAGAGTGAGGCGTAGCCACTGGAAGTGTTCTTTAATTTATCAAAGAAACCACGCATCAACTCACGAAGTGGCATCTCGATAGTGAGGAGAGTGCGGCCATCTCCAAAAACCTCTGTATCGATAAGGCTGGACTCATGATCGTATAGAAGGTTCATTATATTTCCAATGTAATCGGAAGGAGTAATAATCTGCCCTAGTATCCATGGCTCACGAATGGACACATTGGCTCCATAATCAGGGAAACGTGATGCAGCGTAGATATGCTCTATCCTACCGTCGCTAAAAGTAATTTCGTAAGCAATCGACGGTGATGTAATGATGATTTCTATATTAAATTCTCGCTTCAGACGCTCGGTCACAATCTCAAGGTGAAGCATACCTAAGAATCCACACCGAAAACCTCGGCCTAAAACACCGGATGATTCTTCCTCATACGAAAGAGACGAATCAGACAAACGTAGTCGATCTAATGCTTGTCGTAAAATTGTGAAATCGTCTTGACTGTCAGGGAAGATACTGGCCCAAACGACCGGTTGCACCTCTTTGTAGCCAGGTAATTCTTCAGCCGGATTTTTTTCATTTACAATCGTATCTCCCACATTAGCGATACCTGCCTCTTTGATACCGGTCACAATGTAACCAATCTCACCTGATTCCAAAGTAGCAGTCGGTACCTCCTGTGGCGAAAGTATACCGACCTCCAAGGCAGGGAAGCTTCGCTTCCCTGCTAAAAATCGCAAGGTATCACCTTTCTTAAAACTACCATCAAACACTCGTGAATAAATAATGATGCCGCGGTGGTTTGAGTATTGAAAGTCAAAGACCAAACCGCGTGACTTCTCGTTCACTGATGAGAGTGGCGGGGGTATACGTTCACAAATCAAATCAAGTAACTCCCTAACTCCCTCGCCAGTCTTCCCAGACACTTTCACTATTTCGCTCTCATCACAATTAATTAACTTTCGGAGTTCTTCTCCGACCTCCTTTATTCTAGAGTGTGGTGCGTCAATTTTAGTGAGGACTGGAATAATTACGAGACCCAGGTCCTTAGCCATCTGAAGCGTACTCAATGTCTGTGCTTGTACACCTTGAGTGGAATCTACCAAAAGCAACACGCCCTCAATGGCGCGTAATGCACGCGATACTTCATAAGAGAAGTCGATATGACCAGGGGTGTCAATAAGATTTAGAACATACTCCTTGCTTGATGCCACCCGTTTATCGGCCATATGCGCCTCAGATGCAAGGCGTGGGGAGAATGATGAGGAAGCCGTATTAGGTGATACGGTGACTGAATCATTGGGGCCCCAGGGCGTAGCAGCTGAGGATGCAGATGGTCGGTAAACCATTCGGACTGGCTGCATTTTAATGGTAATACCTCGCTCCCTCTCCAAATCCATCGAATCAAGCACCTGGTCCTTCATTTTGCGAGCTTCCACGGTCGAAGTCACCTCAAGCATACGGTCAGCTAGAGTCGATTTTCCATGATCAATATGTGCAATAATTCCAAAGTTTCTAATCTCCATTGTTGGCCTACTCTAGCACAAAATAACCCTTAAAATAAGGACAGCAAGCTTCGCTGTGCCACCTATTCATCTTATATGGTCTCCGGCTCCGCAACTGGGGCTTCCGAAGCTTCCCCACCACCTTGCTCTATTTCTGCAACTGGTTCGACCGGCTCAGTAGGTTCTTCTGTAGGTACTGCTTCATATTCACAAGTATTATTCTCTTCTGTAGCAGATGAGTCATAATTCAAAGCCTCAATATCGGTACAACCCAAGACTGGTGTCACTGGTACCTGACCGCCTTCAACATATTCACAAGAACCATCGTCTTCAGTCGCATCTTGGTTATAGTTGGTAGCCACTTCATCAGTACAACCTAAAACTGCTTGCGCAGGAGGAGTGACTTCACTACCACCTCCCACGTCGGTACCATCACCATTATTTACATCATCCACCTCTCCAGAACCAACAACCGTCGGCTCTGAATTATTCATACCTTTAAGTTGACGGATATCCTCAGCAGTCAAACACTCATCATCGACACAAATCATCTCAGTCGCAGTGAATACTGAAGCAACCATTGTTCCAATACCATTGGTGGTGTCTGCAAACCATTCAACCAGACGAGCAAAGAAACGTCCGACAAAAGTTAGCTCCTCATCTCCTTCAGTGTTCAGTGTTGAAGTAGCGGCAGTAGAGGAAGCAAGGTCTTCCAGTTTGAGGTTAAGGTCTTGTATGGATTTTGCAAGTAGTGGTGTGATGCGTCCATAGTCCACCGACCAAGGGGTACTGGTACCAGTAAGTGGGTCAATACCATTGTCACCGTTGGTTGAAACTGCCCAAGGGAAGATTTCATATAATTCCTGAGCGATGAAGCCGGAGGTAGTGGCGTGGGTAGTATCTTTAATGAATGAGAAATCACGTATCGGTAGCTGCATCAAGGCATCCAGACCAAGCACTGTCTCAGTGATGTTTTCCTTGGTACGACGGTCGGAAGTGGTGTTATAGGTGGTGGCGGAGCCACTAGTGATGATAGAACCCACTACACCGTTCGGGTTAGCAAAAGCAATCTGACCAGCTCCCGTTGTACTATTGATATAGGTGGAAATGGCATACACCGCCGCACTTGAACGATCAATGTTCAAGAAGGCTGCTGTGCCACCAGCCACAGCACTGGAGGTGGTCGCTATGCTGACGTAACCATTTGTGTTAATTAACATTCTATAAGCATTAGCTGTTGAATCATGGAAGCCTAAGGTCCCTCCACCTGGTGTTGCACCACTTGCTGTAGAAACAAGGGACCATTTCTTACCATTTGTACCGGTTGCAAGGAGGGTTAATCCAGCACCAACGGTCCCGCTATCTGCAATCACCGCGTTACCAACAACCCCACTCCATGAATTGTTTCCTGACATGGTCAACTGAGCAACTGGCGTAGTTGTACCGATGCCGACGTTGCCAGAGGAACTAATTACCAGACGATTTGCTGCAGTTGTACCATCGTAGATAGCAAAACCACCTGCACCAATAGAGGATCCAGAACCACCTGAATACAAACTCCATTTCTTTCCTCCAGTATCTGTAGATGCTAAAGTAAGCCCCGCTCCAATAGTACCTGAATCACTAACAGTTAAAGTTGAAAAATTGTTTGTCCATGTACTTGCATCTGAAATTACAAATTTTGAAACAGGAGTTGTAGTTCCAATACCCAAATTGCCCGCAGAAGTCAAAGTCAAAAGTCGTGAACCAGTTGATGATGAAATCCCAAGAATGTCAGTTGAACCGGCACTTCCCCATACATCAAGCTTAGCGGCTGCGGTAGTGGTACCGATAGCGACGAGGTCGGTGTAGTCGGCGAGGTAGCTTTGGGTTTCATCGTTACTCCAACCGCCGGCGAGGCCGTTAGCGGGAGCGATGAGGGCGCCGGAGAAGTAGGTATAACTGGTACCATGATAAATAGATGGTGCCGCTTCATTGTCATACCAACCAACATCAACATAATCAGTCGTACCATTCATATCTACAACAATTGACGTGTGTCCAGTAGCTGATTGATTAGAAGCGCCTAGTTGAGCAGTAGCTATTCTCACTCCATTTTTTCTAACAGTGACATACGCCACTGCGCCAGCGGCGATATTATTATTAGCAGTAACATTTGCTGTTATGAGATATTTTCCTGCCACTGTTGGCGTAAAGCGGTCGGTAGTAAGGTCAAAGTTGCTATTGGTGTCAAAGTCCTCAGAGTTGAAATCTACTGTAGTCTCGACAGCTTGAGTTATAGACTGAGCGGACGTGGTACGTCGCGCAATAAAACTCACACTACTAGAACCGGTACTACCAGTTCCAGTACCAATACCAGTCCAAGAACCACCGGAGTTTTTGAATTCTATGGTTCCGGCATTGTCGCGGATACCGTAGCCGGATGTACCTGCGGTAGTACCGAAGTTTAGATAACGGCTTGAACCTTCGAGCAGAACATCTCCGTAAACGGAGAGCTTAGATGACGGAGTGGTGGTGCCGAGACCGAGGTTGCCTCCACTAGTGAGTGTCAACAAACGTGAACCTGTTGAGGATGAAATACCAAGGATGTCAGTTGAACCAGCACTTCCCCAGATGTCGAGTTTAGCGGCAGCGGTAGAGGTACCAATAGCTACGAGGTCGGTGTAGTCGGCGAGGTATGACTGAGTACCGTCGTTAGACCAACCGCCGGCGAGGCCGTTAGCGGGAGCGATGAGAGCGCCGGAGAAGTTGGTAACTGTTGACGCTCCTACCGCGAGAGTCCCTCCACTAATATATACATAGGCCTCAAGGTAATCAGTGGTGCCGTTCATGTCCACAACAGTAGTAACAGTTGAACCCTCACCATTTGCACCGATAAAATAATTATACGCATTTAGCACACCATTTTTATAAATACCAGAAGCGCAAGCACCCATCGTGCCAGCACCATCAGAACATTGTGCCGAAGCAGTCACGATGTACTTACCCGCTACAGTTGGTGTGAAGCGTTCAGTGGTGAGGTCGAAGTTATTGTTGGTGTCGAAAAGTTCGGTAGACCAAGTGAGCTTTGTCCAGGTACTTGTAGCCACCGTCTGACCTGTTCCTCCCTTATGTACCGAAAACGCCACACTTGAAGAAGCGACGCCGTCAGAGCCGGTTGAGCTTATGGAGTATGGATCACCTGAAGTGCCTGAGCCAGTTACTGTCACGTTCGTGCCGGCGGTGATGAGGCCCGTAACATTAGAAAGCTTGCTATCCCACTCGGTAGTACTGGCTGTAAGTGGAATGGTGTAGCCGGAGGTCAAGGCGATATTGTCACCTGAAAGTGAGAGACCAGTGGCACTAACCCCAAGGTTAGTAAAGTCACTAATATCAATGTCAGTACCATTCCAGACACCTGAATCAATGGTGCCAAGGTTAAATTGACCTGAACCGGTGGTTCCGATATTTAAATTGCCAGACGCTGAATTGATATTGATATTTCCAGAACTGGATTCAAGAGTGAGACTACCAGTGCTTGTAGCACTTAAAAGAATAGTACCGATTCCGGTTGTCTTCATCGCTAAGTTCTGGTCCAAATCTGTAGTGATGGTGATAGTATCCGAAATATCCTCAAGCACCTTCTTTCCGTTGACGTATAACGAACCCGGGCCGATATATACGTCACGCCACTGACGAGCTGCGGAGCCTAAGTCGTAGGTAATATCGGCTGACGGAAGAATGGAGCCAGTAATTTCGATGTCACCAGAAAAAGTAGAGGTGCCGGTGCCGAGAACAGCCAGTGTACCAGTAGCAGTTAAGTTGCCCCCGAACCAAACATCACCTTGAACAGTGAGTTTCGACGAAGGAGTGGTGGTACCGATACCGACATTGCCCGCAGAAGTCAAAGTCAAAAGTCGTGAACCTGTACTTGATGAGATACCAAGGATGTCGGTACTGCCGGCACTTCCCCATACATCGAGCTTAGCGGCAGCGGTCGTGGTACCGATAGCCACGAGGTCGGTGTAGTCTGCGAGGTATGACTGCGTAGTGTCGTTAGACCAACCGCCCGCGAGGCCGTTAGCTGGAGCGATGAGGGCACCGGTGAAGTTGGTAGCTGAAGAAATGCCACTAATAGTAGTCCCTCCACCATTATATACATAGGCTTCTAGATAATCAGTCGTACCGTTCATGTCTACGATGGTAGTTATCATAGATCCTGTATCCGCGCTTGTACGATTAACATCTTTCGAATATAGAGCACCATTTTTATAAATTGATGCTTGGCAACTAGCTGTACTGTCACTACAAAATGTCAAAAGGGTCACCATATACTTACCCGCCACTGTTGGCGTGAAGCGTTCAGTGGTGAGGTCAAAGTTGTTGTTGGTGTCGAAGACTTCGGTAGACCAAGTGAGTAAGGTGAATGTGCTTGCTGTCATCGTTTGGTTCGTCCCGTTCTTGTGAACCGAAAACGCCACACTCGATGACGCCACACCATCAGTACCACCACTACTTGTAATACCAAGTGAAGAAGTGGCCACCCACTCAGTACCACTACCGGTACTTTGTAGCACCATACCTGAAGTACCAGCAGAGCTAGTACTGTCGTAGAGTGAACCAGAGAGTGAGAAGTTACCGGTGATGGCGAGGTTGGTGGCGAGAGTAGAGGTACTAGTGGTTTCTCCAGCTACCGTGAAGATGTTTGTACCGCCACTGGTGAGAAGTGAGAATATATTTTCGGTGCTGCTAGCCTGTACCGTAAGGAGAGATGAGGTACTGGTAGTACCAATACTGATGCGACCATTAGTGAAATACGCATCTGAACCTAGTACAGTAAAGGCACCACCTGAACCTAAGTCACTCCATGAACCACCACTGTTCTTAAACTGGATGGTACCAGCACTATCACGGAAGCCGTAGCCTGATTCACCAAGCGTACTTCCCCAGGTGAGGTATGAGGAAGTAGAAAGTCCTAGGTTGCCGGCAGAGTTAAGGGTAAGGAGACGAGTGCCAGTGCTTGAAGAAATACCAAGGATGTCAGTTGAACCAGCACTTCCCCAGATGTCTAGTTTGGCAGCAGCGGTAGTGGTACCAATTACCACTAAGTCAGTGTAGTCTGCTAGATATGAGTATGTACCGTTGTTAGACCAACCGCCGGCGAGGCCGTTAGCTGGAGCGATGAGGGCACCAGTGAAGTAGGTGTAGTTATAAGCGGCGTAAATATAGTTTCCTCCTCCATTAATTACATAAGCTTCAAGGTAATCAGTGGTGCCGTTCATGTCCACAATAGTAGTTACCTGACTTGTTGTAAACGAAGTTGTAGGTTGACTACTTACCGCAATTTTTGAACCATTTTTTCTAATTTGTGACTGACAATACGATGTGCTATCGGTACAATATACCGAAGCAGTCACGGTATACTTCCCTGCCACTGTTGGTGTGAAGCGGTCAGTGGTGAGGTCGAAGTTATTGTTGGTATCGAAGGTTTCATCTTGCCAATCGATTAACGTCTCGGTATTTGAAACCACAAAATAATTGGGACCAGGCGACCCTATTGTGAATACCGAAAACGCCACACTTGAAGAAGCGACGCCGTCAGTTCCAGCCGAGCTAATAGTGTATGGGCTACCGGTAGTACCTGAGCCGGTTATTGTTACGTTCGAGCCGGCGGTAACGAGACCGGTAATATTGGAGAGCTTGCTATCCCACTCAGTCGTAGAAGCTGTAAGTGGAATAGTGTAGCCGGGAGTTAAGGAAGTGATACCAGTACCAGAGTCATAAGTAAGACCGGTGGCAGTATTGGAGAACATCGTGCGGACAGTGGAAGAAGCGATGGTTGTTAGGTAGCCGGCGGTACTATGGTCCCCCATCCATACACAGTAGTCCACTCGGTAGTAGAAGCAGTTAAGGGGATATTGTATCCGCTAGTCAAACTAAAGACACCAGTTGAGGTGGCATATGAAAGACCGACAGCCGATGACGAAAGGACGTCGCGAGCACGAGTAGTGGTGAAGTACTGATTAGTACCTTCACCAATATCATCGGTGTCGAGAACCACAACCCCTGTCTGACTATTAACTGAATCTACTGCTCCACCACCACTAATGCCGAGGGACGAAGTTGCGATGTTAGACCAAGCGGAACCAGTCCAAGTAAGAAGATCACCGGTGACTTGTGTCATTGAAGCGACGTCTTCCAAGTCTTCGATGGATTCACTCGTAATGTCTGCGATACCACTTGTTCCGCCACCACCACTGGTGTCAATATTTTCAATAGAGCGCATTATGCCGTCGACTTGCGCATCGTACTCAGCACGAGTGATGAAGTCGACGTTACTTACCTGTTCGTTGCGGATAATAACTTCACGAACAATCTCTCTTTCTAACGGATTGGTAATGTATTCATTCGTAACATTTTGAATGACCATGTTAGTAGCAACATCATCACCTTCAGAAACGGATGTTGGAATTAAAGACGGATTTTCTGTTGGGCTATTTTCAGTTTCATTAAGCGGTCCGACAATCGTGGGTACATACGCATTTTCATCATCACAAGGAAACCCAAACCATCCGCTGAAAAAACAAATAACATTATCAAAGACAGAGTTTGAAACAGCGGCTGTCTGAGCAGCTGCTTTGAAATTAGGCATGTCTGAATTTTCATAAACCTGTTGTCCTAAGTAAGCAAAACTAAAAAGACTCGCTATCAGCAACAAAGCAAAAAGCTCCTTGGAAAATCCAGAGTTGTCTTTGTAAGACATAAGCAAATTATAGCAATATTGCCTCGCTATTTCGGCCTATTTTGTAGGATAACTTTGTCAAATTATCTCCTCTTGAGGTGCCACTACGTCCGTCTTTAAAAGCTTTTTTTGGAATGAGATGTAAACTTCGTGAAGCTCCGGACTTTTAAACCAAGCATAGGTAATAATAGTACCGAATACCCCAGCACAACCAGCCAAGAACCCCTGAATAAGGATACCCACGAAGCGGGCTTGATCAACTCCTTCAACCAGGAAGTTAAGTATCACGTAGGCAAAGAGTCCTCCAACCGTTGCTGCACAAAACGCGTGAACAAGTGACCGCACCGTCCACCCCATCGGTATAGAAAATGAACGTGACAGGACAAGCAATAAAACTAGCGACTGCAAAATGACCGCGATAGTGTAACCAAAAGCAATAGCTAAAACCTCCGAACCAATCACTCCTTCAAGTCGAATAAAAGCAGAGACTACTGCGTGAATACTGGTTTCAGAAAGATAGAAAGCTAAGAAGCCGTAGGCCGATGCTATTGCTAAAAGCGAGCCTCCAAACGTGACCACAAATGGCACCAGAGTTTTTCCTCCAGCATAAAAAGCCCTTATCACCACTAAGTTGATTGCTTGGGCAAGAAGCGATATGACCAAGAGAGCTAATACCGCCGCCGTCAACCTTGTGTCAGCCCAATCGAAAGCTCCACTACCAAGCACTACACGAACTATCTGTGCACGCAAAACAATAATGAGAGCAGTGGCTGGAACCGACCAAAAAATAATGTGCCGGAGCGACGTCGTAATGTGAAGAGAGAATTCTGCACGCATCTGCTTACCATAAAGTTCAGCTAGCATTGGAAATGCGGCCACGGAATACGACACACCAATGATGGCGAGCGGTACAGACTGAAGATTGTAGGCAAACTGAAATATGGAGACTGACCCCACCGTCATGGCACTCGCGAGTCCCACAAGGAACAACAACACTATCTGTTGCATTGATAAAGTAAAAGCCCGAGGAATTGATAAAGTCAAAATTTTACCAATCTCGCCCCAATTGAAACGAAAAGCTAAGCCAATAGACAACTCACTCTTTCTGACAAACGGCCACTGCACAAGAAGATGAAGAAATGCACCTAAAACAACGCCGAGTCCAAGTCCTAAAAGACCAAGCGTCGGATAAAGAAAGATAATACCGAGTATTATGCCAAGGTTGTATGTGAGAGGTGAAATTGCATAAAGAACAAAGCGATGACCCAATTGAGTTACGACTCCAAAGAGGCTTGATATACCGAGTAAGAATGGTTGGAGTAACAATATTTGTGAGAGAAGGATGAGTGACTCTGTATCATCTATGCCGGGAAACAGTTTTGGTACAAAATACGGAGCCGAAAAGAAAGCTAGTATGCCAAACAAAGAGTAAGCCAAAAGAAACAAAGTAAAG
Source organism: Patescibacteria group bacterium UBA6201 (assembly GCA_002422025.1). Lineage (GTDB taxonomy): Bacteria > Patescibacteriota > Minisyncoccia > Phycocordibacterales > UBA918 > OLB19. The sequence continues at coordinate 92,966 of DISV01000004.1, forward strand.
ACTTGAGACAAGAGATGACTCCCCTCCTTTCCTGCTCGACTTACAAACGGTATTAAGACATAGACCGACAAGGTCGAGGCAAACAAGACAAACAGCAAGTCCGGTAAGCGAAAAGCTGCATAATAAATATCAAGTTCAGCACCAGCACCAAACTGATGCGCCAATAGACGGTCACGCAACAATGCCAAGAGTTGTGAACCAATGGCGAACATCGCCAGAACGTAAGCAGCCTGGTGTAAGCCACGTACCTCTTGATACATCAGAGCGAAGACTCGTCGTACCATAAGCTAATTGTTTTCTGTTTCGCTTATTACCTCTCCTGTTTCGTCTGACGGCACCGGATTCGGTGAAGTGACTAGGCCACTTTCAAGATCACTCTCGGTAACTGGTCCTTCCTCAGGGTTGCGTTCTGGCACTATTTCGCCTTCGGTTAACGATTGTGAAAGCTTACCATTTTCACGCAGCTGTTCTATCAAATTGTCGACGGCGCTATTGGACTCATTTAATCCACGCACTACAGTGAGTTGCTCTATCGCTTTTTCAGCCTGACCCTGTTCAGCGTAGCCAAGAGCCAAGAAATATCGTGCGTTTGCGTATTGTGGGTCTAGCGCTACTGCTTGTTCGAAAGCAGTAACTGCTTCATTCAGTCGATCATTAGAAGCTAGCAACACTCCTAATTGGTAACGGCGAGCGGGATTTTGAGGCTCCATTTGAGCTATACCGTTTACAATAATAATTGCTCGCTCCACATTTCCATCATTAATATCAAGTTGGGCTAAGAAGAACAATGCTTCAGTGAAGTTGCCTTTCTTTCGCACCGCCTCTTCTGCTCCAGCTCGTGCTAAAGCCGTATCGCCGGACGCTAAAGCCAAGTCGGCCTCCATCAAATCGATGATTGGATTTTGAGGATCAAGCACCTTTGCAGCAATGAATGACTCACGTGCTCGTTCTCCCGCACCCTCAACTCCAATCAATGATAAGACTGAATAGACCTGACCAGCCAACTGATGATTGAAAGGATCGGTTGGGTCGAGGGTAATAGCCGTGTTCGCAGCCTCGATGGCCCTAGAGGCAGAGTCCTGGAAGACTTGTTGTTCTGTGGTACTTGGCTCTGTGACACCAAGAACAGTGCGCATGCGAGAGAGATTGTGAAAAGCAATCTGTTGAGCAAAAACATCATTAGAAGCAATGTTAAAAGCTGCCACAATTTTATCATTCAGCACGTCTACACTGTCCCCTTCGGAAACCGTACCCATCGCTTGATTGAACTTATAGACAGCCAACATTTGTGTTGTACCAGCGTAAGCAACATAACCCACAGCAGAAACTACACCAACAGCTAACACAACAAGAATAATGCCATAGACCTTTCCCTTTTCTGCGGAGATTGTAATGGAACGAGGTGGCATCAATCTAGTGTAGGACGCTAAGAAGATACCTGTCGTAATCGCACCAAGCAATAAGATACTTGGCGGCGGAACATACACCGAGCTCATCACCAACAGATACACACTCGACACTAACGAAGACAAACCAATAAAATGCCAAAAGCGATCACTGGTCGGTGCTCGCGTAATGAAACGAAATCCGCCCCAGACCAGACCGCTGATAAATATTAAGTAGGCAATAACACCAGCCAAACCAGTCCCAACCAAGGAGGTAGCGATGTAGCTGAAACCAGAATCAAACGGGGTATCCCAAAATATAGTTTGATTGATTGCTGGGTTCTTATGGACTCGCCACACATCCATGAAACGGTTTGGACCAGCACCCAAGAGCAAGTTGTCTTCGTAGACCGCTCGCGTAATCTCCACGGTCGCACTTAAAGATGGCCGAACTTCAAGGAAGGATACGCCCAATTTTTCACTTATAAATGCTCCTAAACTACTTCCACCAACGATAAAGACGATGGCCACAACGAAGATTACTATGGCAGAAACCAACATATCGACTGAGTCCTTTTGGTCTTCATTTGTACCCTTCTTCCACAGATTGCGAACGAGGTGATACAAACCAATCACGCCACTTACAGTTACTAGAATCCACCAAGCAGGCAAGAAGTTTATAATCGCGAGCATTATGAGAGAGAGAAACATCACACCCATCGCGATGTATCGCCCTGGGCGACTAAGCGGCAATTGCTGGAGAGCCATCAAGACCAAAAGTACAACTAGCCCGTATAAGATGGCTAGGCCATTCCAGCTACCAACTAATGAAGACGTTGGACTGTTGAATATAGAAAACGACAGCACTTCTGGACCAAAGAATATTCTAATGATGTGGAAGAGGGACAAGATAAGGGCAGAAAAGATAAGCACGCCATACAAACGAATCACCATTTGCTTACTATGATGGAACGAAGCCGTTACAGTCACCAAAAGTGCACTCAAGAAAACGAAATAGGCGGTATAGCTATCGAGTCCGTTTCCAAAGAATGCATCACGAGTGTCACCAGACAGCCATGCTGAAACAAAAGTTACAGCTGCAATACTCCATACTCCCAGCAAGATGAGCGAAAAGCGTAGCTTTAGACTACCTTCACGCAACATCGCCATTACGAAAAATAGTATCGCTATTACCACCGCAAAAGTAACTAACAATACTTTACCTCCAGAGAAAGGAACGAAAGTAGATGGAATAAACAAAATCGGCAATAAACCTCCGATCGCTACCAAAATAACCTGGGCCATAGAGAGTAGTTTTCCAGCTAATTTATTCTTAGCCGGCGCAGCAGAACCAGGGTGAAATATAGGTAAATCCATAAACTTTATAAGTAAATAAGTTGTTAATCCTCAGTACTGATAATTTTAACACAACACAAAACCCCCTTTCGGGGGTTTAATGTGTTCATAAGCCGGATTCTGTGCCGTCACAGCGAAGCCGTGGCGGCGATGGTCATATACCTGGGATGAATGTTGCCATTCACCTCTTGCGGCTCTCCCCCCACCACTTTTCTGTGAGCGAAGCGCGACCTTTGGTCGCACACAGAAAAGTGGTGGGGGGCACGGCCTTGCATACGGGTAGGAATTTTGCCGTTTCACCTGACTGTTTCCAGCCAACTAACCCTGACGGGTTTCCTTGCCTCTCAGCACGGACGTCTCTGCTCGCATCCCTCCCCCCACCACTTTTCTGCAAGCAATCTTTGATTGCGATACGCTATGCGCATCATACAGAAAAGTGGTGGGGGGCGACGGGCGTTACCCGCTACCTATTTACGACATAAAGTCGTGTATGTCCGGACTTTCCTCCCCCCACCACTTTTATGCACCTTCCAAGCTTCTCGAAATTCTTTCAACTAAATGCTTGTAGGAATTTTTAAACCTTTTGAGTTTTCTTTCTCTTTCTAAAGCGTCCAGCTTGGAACGATAGGCTTCACAGTATGCTAAATCCCATGGTCCTCTGGATTTAGTTGCCAAAGAAGCGCCTTGTTGATGTTCTTTAAACCGTCGCTTCAAATCATTGGTTACCCCAATATAGAGCTTGTTGTCTGATCTACTTTTGAGTACATATAGAACATGCATAAAAGTGGTGGGGGGCGACCATCGAACATAAATATTATACAACTGATTTTAATCTAACGCAAATCTTCTGGTAATTTGTTCTCCGGAATAGATACTTTGTCACCCACATTAATGTTGAAAGTTGAAGTGAAGAAAGCATTTACTTCCACCACAAACCGCGCTGGTACAGGGGAGTAATAGGTGGCCGGGTAAGATTCAGGACGCACGTTTTTTTCTATATGCACTATCTCCTGATTGTTATTAATCCAAATGATGTCTAGAGCGAGCAGTGTGTCTTTCATCCAAAAACCATAGCGCCCTTCCTCATCGAATATAAAAAGCATTCCCTCGTTTTGAGGTAGCGCACTAACCCCAGAGAGACCCTTCTGTCTATCTTCGGGCGTATCAACTGGAGTAACTAGGACAGGTACGTCACGTAGAAAGACTGATGTTTTTTGTTGACCGTATAAGTAATCAAGTAGCGGACCGCTGTAATTTTGATATAGAAAAAACACGACACCAAAAATCGTTAACACTATGATTATGTCCACAAAAATGCGTATCAAGGAAGACACAGGTTTATATTAGCATCTCTGCTCGCACGAATGACTGACGCTTGAAATATTTGTGGATATATGGTATGGTAAACACAAGCTTTTGACACTTGTGTGGTGTGAGGAAGCCTGGGAGGCTTTCGCAAGACCTTTTGAGATATTTTGAGATTTCGAACTTGTTGAGGAAGAAACAGAATATCCAAAAGGTGTACAGCGACTGTAAGTCGCAACTACCTCAAGTCTCGTCTATATTACTACCCGCACGCCCCCTACAGCTACTTTAAATACCAATGCGCTATTTTAGCGTGATGAAAAGTGATGAGGGTAACCCCGAAGCGCAAGATGCGCTTCTTAATCTAAACTAATGCAAACAAAATATTCCCGACCAGCCAGAAGTGGCGGTCGTCGCCCGTTTTCGGGTGGCAACACACCTCGTTCTGGAGGTGGAGCACCACGACGTTTTTCAAATAGCCGTCGCCCAAGTAGTGGCGGTTCCCGCCATGGTGGCGGTGGTGGTGGACGTCGCCATAAGACCCCAACCTTTGATCCGTCAAAGTTTATAAATACCAATCCTCAAACAGAAACCGAGGAAGTGTACGAAGCTAAGAACCGTTTTACCACTTTTGGTTTGAACGATCGCTTTGCTCGTGAAATTGTTGCAACCGGACTAGAGGTCCCTTCTCCAATTCAAGATCAAGTTATTCCTCTTATCCTTGATGGTCACGATGTGATTGGTCTAGCTGAGACTGGTACTGGTAAGACTGCGGCTTTCTTGATTCCTTTGGTTGAAAAAACTCTACGTGATTATTCACGCCAAACTCTTATCCTGGCTCCGACTCGCGAACTCGCTATCCAAATTGAGGCTGAGCTTCGTAAGTTGACCAGCAAAGAACGTATCTATTCCACAGTTTGTGTGGGAGGAACCAGCATGCATCCACAAGTGCGAGCACTTCGTCGTAAAAACCATTTTGTAATCGGTACTCCAGGACGTGTCTTGGACCTGATTGAAAGAGGTTATCTTAAGACTGAGAGCTTCAATGCCGTCGTCTTAGATGAAGCTGACCGTATGCTTGATATGGGATTCATCACCGACATTCGTGAGATTCTTAAATCAACTCCAAAAGAGCGTGATACCTTATTCTTCTCAGCCACCATCACTGATGATGCTAGGAAGTTGGTTAACGACTTTATGAAGGACCCAAAGACGGTTTCTGTAAAGAAAAAGGATGTTATTAATAGCATCAAGCAGGACGTAGTCACTCACGGACATCATAACAAGTTTGAGATCTTGTCTGCACTTTTGAAACAACCTGAATTTGCCCGTGTGATTATCTTTGGTGCAATGAAGCACAGTGTAGAAAAACTAGCCATAGAACTTACTGCCGCTGGCATCAAGTCAGAATCCATTCACGGCAACAAGAGTCACCCACAACGACAACGGGCCCTCACTTCATTCAAGAGTGGTCGGGTGCAAGTATTGGTAGCGACTGACGTCGCCGCTCGTGGTATTCACGTCGACAACGTCACTCACGTTATCAACTATGACCTACCGAATACCTTCGAAGATTACGTGCACCGTATCGGTCGTACCGGACGAGGATCTAAAAGAGGTATTGCACTCACTTTTGTAGCTGCTTAAACAACTACATACTGAAGCAAAACAAAAAGCCGACGGCCATGCCGTCGGCTTTTTGTTTTATCTACACAGATAAACAAGACTCACAGACAGAAGAGACTCTTCATCATTTATCGATTCACTAAGATCTATAGAGCCAAGATAAGACGTTTTAAGCGTGACTACCCGCAACATAACCTGTTGTCCAACAAAGCTGGAGTGAGTACCCGCCTGACGGACGTTTAATGTTAAGTAAGTCTCCAATAACAAATACGTTCGGGGTACGAAGCGACCGCATAGTGCGCATGTCTATTTCTGTAAGGGGTACACCACCATCGGCCACCACTGCCCGGTCATAACCCATCAGTCCAGTAATATTGACCGGAAGTGCCTTAAAGGTATCAACAAGCGCGCGTCGCTCCTCACGAGTAACACTATGAACTTTCTTTTCGGGATTAATATTCGGAATCAATGCTAAAAGTCCATCCATTGTACCGGGTGGCAAGAGCTCGCGTGCGACATTCCTAAGCAGCTTATTCTTATTGACTTCAAAATAGTCAACCAACATTTTATCTAGTTCACCGACATTCAATTTCGGAAAGAGGTCAATCATGGCTGTAACCGGACCAATATGTAGAAGGTCTGCGACCTGTCCGGCAGAGTTCAAAATTGTAGGGCCCGATAAACCAAAGTGAGTCAGGAGAATATCTCCACTGCTTGCAAACTGTTTTTTATTATCAAGGTAAAAAACAATCCTTGCGTCAGTAAGGGTCTTGCCTGACAGAGACCGTATCCAAGCGTCCCGAGCCTTCAAAGGAACTATAGTTGGAGTTGGCTCCTTTACCGTATGTCCCAGTTCACTGAGCCAAGCAAAGCCGTCCCCAGTAGAACCAGTTTCCGGATGTGACACCCCTCCACTTGCGAAGATGTAGGAGTCAGCCGTGTATTCTCCCCCACTTGCAACAACGCTCTGAATTGTGCCGTTGGATACAATAATTTTTCTAACCGGGGTACCCAGACGTACATCAACATTTCCTTTGGTTACGTATGTTGCGAGAGTATCTACTACTTCAGGTGCTTTCTCACTTTTTGGAAAAACGCGCTTTCGCTCCTCTACTTTGAGCGGCAATTTTCTAGACTCAAAAAACTTAAAGGTTTCCTTTACTCCAAACTCAGAAAAAGCTGAATATAAAAACTGTTCGGACGAACCGTAGTGTGAAAGTAATATCTTTAGGTCTTCCTCTGCATTGGTGATATTACACCGCCCACCTCCGGTAATACTGAGTTTCTTTCCCGCTTTCTTATTCTTCTCAAAAAGTAGCACTTTCCGACCACGCTCGGCTGCACGACCAGCCGCCATTAAACCAGCTGCTCCTCCCCCTATAACAATGACATCAAAATGACGTGGGTTATCCATGAAGCTGGAACTATAGCACACACCGTCTCCAACCCATTATTTCTATGATTACCCAAAATTTTGGCTAGATACTGGGTTTAATATATTAATCGACTATGATAACTGTCGTGGCTGGTAAATTTTTCTTTATATTAGCAAGGTCAGCTTCAGAGTATGCATTACCGGAAAGATTTAGTTGTTTAAGACTCGATAAATTACCTAACTCGTATGGTAGTCCTGTAAGCTGATTATTAGATAGATCTAGAACTTCTAGTGACTTTAATTGACCGATTTCAGCAGGTACTCCTGTAAATTGATTGTCACTCAAGTTCAAAGTTTTAAGGTTCTGAAGAAGTCGTATTTCTGCCGGCAAAGATCCAGACAACTGATTATTTGAAAGATTCAGATTCGTAAGAGTCGTCTTTTTAAAAACCGAGTCAGGCACCTTGGTAAGTCCTTCACCACTTAAATTTAGAGTTGTGTCATTACCGTTCTCTTCGTCTTGAATTTCATTATTCGCGTCAGTCGTATCATCTGTAGTATCTAAGTCAGAAGTTTTACTAAAATTCCACCAACCAATACTAGCTACGAGAAAAGCAGTTAGCGCCAAGGGAATTAATATTTTCATTACCCCAGTATACAGCAGAATTGCATGTGAGTGACGAATGCAGAAGTACCTGAGCATTTTCATACCCCACCAATAACTTAGCGCTTTAGATTGCTACCTGGACCAATAATTTTAAATTTATATCAGACCCTCTAAGGTGGTTGTGTAACTATTGATAAAAGCTGGAATGACGAACAGTAACGCAACAAACGGCAACACTACCATTGCGATAGTTACCCACATCACTATTTGAAAGTAGCGTCTAGTTTTTTCAGTCGATACATATATAGCGTCAATCTTGGTTTCCAATTCCACGAGTTTATTTTGAATATTTGGTTCCATATATATTGAGTATAGCAAGGTTCAAAGCGTCTAGCCTGCCCTACTTAGTCCCATTAACTTTTATTAAGGCAAGTTTATCCTCCCTGTGCCAGCTTTTAATTTCGGCCTCCCGCTTTGAAGCCGAGGAGCGATTTGGATGTTCCTCTGTATACAAAAACTTCACCACCTGCCTTCCACGGGTATAATGACCACCTTTTCCATTTTGATGTGCCGCAAAACGACGCTCGAGATTATTAGTAATACCGGTATAGAGCGACCCATCACCACATTCAAGAATATATACAAAATACACAGCTTTTAATTCAAAATTAACTCAAATGTATTTTTCAAACTCCTCAACTGCCTCTTCTAACATTTCTCTCTCAGTGTCATCAATACGTCCCTTATGCAATTTGTTTAGTACGGTATGAATTTCCTCTGGACGGTATCCTTTATCCTTAAGTCGTAGAGCTTCTTCCAACACTAAGTTATCCATTGGAGTACTGTCCTTAAGGGCGGCGATAAACATTTTTGCAAAAGGGTGTGTCATGTTGTGAATGATTACCTCCTGATTTTGCTGCGGGACTAGGGCTCGAACCTAGATACCATGGACCAAAACCATGTGTCCTACTGTCGAACGAATGAGTGTCGTGAGAAAGGATGTTTCCATGCTGTGCTGCGGGACTAGGGCTCGAACCTAGATACCATGGACCAAAACCATGTGTCCTACCATTAGACGATCCCGCAGCACAACAGAGAAACAAGGAACATACTTTCTCATGACCGAATGAATGATGACAGAAAGCTCTGCTTACCATTAGACGATCCCGCAATATGGTCCGGCTACTTTAGCATATTCAACCAGTTTTTTCAGCAGTTTGAATATTTCATAATATTGGGTATGATTAATTAGACATAGTTCCTATTTGTGGAGAGAACCAAATGACCTTACTGAGTAACCTCGTGTGCGAGGTAATCAAGCTTCCTGATGCAGAACTGAAGCCTGGAGTAGCACAGGCTGAAAGGCCAAATGAAATGGCTCTTATGGCCAAAATCATTCCACCAAATGAAATCGACGAGTGGAAGAAGAACGGTGTCGACATCAGGCGTGCCTGCTTCAACCGACGCGATAATCCAAGAGTGGAGTTTCGTGTAATCAACGGATCGCTACACACGGTCGTCGCCTCGTACAACTCTATGAACGGACTAATCGTGACTGACAATGGTGAAGCACTGTCTATCACAACAGTGGACGAATTCTCCTCTTATATCCGCTCTTTGGCGGAAAAGGATACAACATAAAAGGCCGGCGCAAATACTTTGCGCCGGCCTAAATCATTTTAATTTTTTAAATTTCTAAAACTTTCAAGGCGACAAAGCCAGGTGCTCATTTTAAAGGTTTTAAACTCTTAGGTAACGGGAGACAGCCAGTGCACTTGATACAAGACCCAGAAACACACCAGAACCAACGATAATTAGGAAGATGTGACCAAAGTTACCAATAAAGTAACTTAAAATATTAAACTGGAAGAAACTCTCTGTACCCGGTCCAAGCCAGATTAGAATGGGATATATGATGACTAATGAAAGTACACCGGACACCAAGCCGTAGAGAATACCTTGAAGCATGAATGGACCACGGATGAAGGTGTTGGATGCACCAACCAAACGCATCACTGATATTTCTTCACGAGACGTGTAGATAGCAAGACGAATAGTATTGAAAGTAATCGCCACCGCCGCCACAATGAGTACCAACATTGCTATGATACTTGCCTTTTCCACTACCTCAATAATGGAAGACAGTTTATCAATCGCTTCACGGTTCTTAACGAAGTTTACTCGGTCAATCACAGGCGCTTGCGGAGATTCACTGGACTGCTGCTCATCTAGGAAGAGCGCAATGCCCTCATACTGACCAGTATTGTTAGCGCGAATAGCGAGCGACGCTCCTAGCGGATTATCTCCTAATTCTTCGAGAGCCTGGATAGTGAGCTCGTCACCACTATGACGTTCACGGAATTCTGCCAAAGCCTGCTCACGTGACGTGTAGGTTACCTCTGCGACCTCTGGTAGAGCCTCAAGCCTAGTCTGAAGAGCTTGAATGTCTGACTCTGGTGCCTCAACCGTAAAATATACGTTTATATCTACCTTACTTTCTATCTGAGCTAGAGATGCGCCTAGAATCTGATCAATCATCATAATGCTACCAATCACAAATAGTGCGACTGTCATCACAAACACGGAAGACAAAGACACGAAAGCATTACGCCAAAATCCAATCCCGCCTGATCGTATAATTCTTTTAAACGCTACCCACATAATTTAGTTGAAAGTTATAAAGTTGAAAGTAATTCTACAAAACGTATTTACCACTAGCGTCGTCACGCACTATCTTGCCGCTATCCATCGTTAGGACTCGACGACCCAGCTCGTCTATAACGCCCTTATTGTGTGTGGTCATTATGACCGTCGTACCAAGGTCATTTATTTTCTTTAGAATTTGCACTACTTCATAAGTAGCAATTGGGTCTAAATTACCAGTTGGTTCATCAGCAATAATGATGTCGGGCTGATTTACGATGGCACGCGCTATTGCCACCCTTTGTTTTTCACCACCAGAAAGTTCGTGTGGAAAATTAAATATCTTATCTTCAAGGTCAACGAGTGCCAGAGCTTGTGGAACATTTTCGGCAATCTCTTCGTCAGACCGTCCATTGGCCTCCATAGCAAAAGCAATGTTCTCGAAAGCAGTCTTATGAGGAAGGAGTTTAAAGTCTTGAAAAACAGTTCCGATCCGGCGCCGATACTTAGGAAGCTTGCCACGTGGAATCTTATGAATATCTATTGATTCATAAAAGACTGTTCCTTCTGACGGCTTATCCTCAGCAATCAATAATTTGAGTAGAGTCGACTTACCAGCACCGGAGTGTCCGACGATGGAAACGAATTCGTGTGGCGCAACTTGAAAAGTAATGTCTTCTATAGCTACGGAATTTCCCCCACTGTACCATTTGGAAACTTTATCGAAATAAATCATAAATCTAGCCTTACTATTGTAGTCCACAACACACAAAATACAAAACCTATAAATTCCCCAACTATTTTTGTATTACTAGCAATTTCACAACCATTCTGTTCCGCATGCGGCAGAATGGTTGTGACCATCAGACATGAGTCGGTGGTGGCCGACACTTTAGCTAGCAAAAACGCCCGGTTCAACAGACTTAATGTCTGTTGGCGTTTTTACAGCTCACGCTCCGCGTCTATAAATTCCTGTATATTACCGCCTAAAACCGCTTCAATATTACGTACCTCCACGCCAGTTCGGTGATCCTTAACCATCTGATAAGGGTGGAGTACATACGACCGAATCTGACTACCCCACTCAATCTTCATAGTTTTTTCCACCGAGAGACCTTTGAGTTCCCTTTCCTTTTGCTCTTCAAGAAAAGCAAAGACCTTCCCAGAAAGAAGAGCTATTGCTTTAGCACGATTTTGTTGCTGACTACGCTCAGATGAGGCGTGAACAGTCAGACCGGTTGGCTTATGAGTGACCCGAACGGCCGTCTCGCGTTTGTTAACGTTTTGCCCACCGGCTCCACCACTACGGGCAAATGTGACCTCAACCTCGTCTTCTGTTAAGGCGATTTCTTCTAATGCCTCCACGGCAGGAGAAACTTCAACTAAGGTGAATGAAGTCTGTCTTTTGCCATTAGAGTTAAAGGGTGAAATGCGTACCAAACGATGCACCCCACTTTCACGTTTCAACGTACCATACGCATCCTTACCTCTGATTTCAAAAACAATATTTCGATAACCTCCGTGATTATTTTCATTCTGATCAATGGTCATTACTTGCCAACCTTGAGTGTCTGCGTAGCGTTGATACATCTCTAGCAAGATTCGAGCAAAATCCTCAGCGTCATCACCACCAGCGCCGGCCACTATAGTAAACACTGCTCCTAGTCGGTCATACTTTCCTTTACCTTCCGCCTCATCTTTAAGGGCCTGTAGCTCCTTGATTAGAACCTGTGCCTCCTGGGGATTACTCCAGAAGTCCGATTGCATCATGGCTGATTCAATTTCAGCTATCCGAAGGGCAGCGTTCTTTTTCATTTCTTTAGCCATAATAATGGTTAATTTTAACAGAAATGGCGGCGATTCGCTTTTGTAAATTACCCCTATAAAAAACACGGCGTTTAAACACCGTGTTTTTCTTATGAGCCATCTCCCAGGATTGACCCAGAATAGCGGCTATTTCATTTCACCACAGGAGTACTTCCGTTTTCATAGTCGCTACGCTATTTGGAAACTAGGTCGCGCTACGCTTATGAAATAGGCTCGCTTTCTTGGTCGGCGCCTCCTCGTCTTGTTCGCAAGGAATGCTCACAAAACATCGTCCGACGCTTCAATCCTGACATAACAGTGAGCAGTCACTGTTACTGTCGATAGCTCACAAATATCAAAACCGCCCGGTATGGGCGGTTTTGATATTTGTGAGCCATCTCCCAGGATTGAACTGGGGACCTCATCCTTACCATGGATGCGCTCTACCAACTGAGCTAAGATGGCATCCCTCCTATTCGTAATTCTTCTATTGCGGCAACCGATATTATCACGAAGCATCGTATTTTAAAACCTCTATTTCAACTGCTTGTGGAGTTGACCTGTTAACACCAAAACAGCAACTCCAATGAGCAAGATGAGCCAAGGACGATCTGCTGTCAACGACCACATCTCAAAGAAACGCTCTACTGAGTAGAATACCGCAGAAGCCCCAAAGGCAGTCAGCAGCAAAAATAAGGTGGGAAAACGATGTGCTGCTCCGCGACGGGCTGGTTCCACTACTAGCTTTTCTGCCTCTTTGACCCTATTAATTATCTTATGGTCAGTTGCAACAACAGCCTTTTCAAATTCTTTAATCATACTATTTATTTGATTTTAACATGCCGCATCTAAACCAGATTACATTCTGAATAAAGTTTGAAGTTAAAGACACGTATAATACGTGTGCTGGATACAATCGCCACTTTAGCTCAGTCGGTAGAGCATGTCACTCGTAACGACAAGGTCCGGAGTTCGATCCTCCGAGGTGGCTCAAATAAAAAACAGCACAGGGTCAAAGCCTGCGCTGTTTTTTTCTTGGATAATATCTAGTCAGAAATAGATACTGACTCCACAACCTCAATCCTTTTCACCTGTACACCCGTTTCTGACATTTCTCCCTGTACACGCGCTGGCATAGTTTCTTTTAGGAGATTTTCGTCACAAGCAACAGTAGAACCATCAGCGTTCACACAAACACTGTCAGCATCTATAAACAATGGTACAGCATGTCCCAAAACCCCCGCTTCTTCATAAACCAAGTGCCAATAATTAGAATCTAAAGGAGCTGGCACTTGCTTCAAAAGAAAACCAGATTTGTCAAAAGAAAATTCTCCTTGTGGTCCACTTTCTGCGTTGCCACAAGAGATATCAGTAATCTGCCATAGACCATTCTTGGCAACCATATTGACTATGGCTTGACCAGTCTGACCATCAGTCGTTGACATCACTAGCATCTGCGCTGCTTCTTCCTGTTGATAAACTGGGATAGTACGTAGACCCTCAGGTACACCAACTTGGCAAAGTACCGGGTCAATACTTTCATCATTTAATTGACCCTCCTGTGCTTTAAGTTTTTCCTTGAGCTCTGGACCGACCTGCTCATAATCTAATAGACCCTGCACAAAAGGCTCGTTAGGACCAGCAGTACGCGCCGTTAACCAATCTTCGTAAAAATCCAAAGTGACGTTTATTGGGTCTCCAGACACTCCCTTCCACTGTTCTGGCATGAATGAACGCACCCCACCTCCGGTAAGCCACACAATCAAACCGATAATAAGTAATACACCCGCAACCAACAACACCGGTAACAATTTACTACGATTGAAATATCTACTCATAAACATATTTTCTCATGATATCACATTCCTTTTAGTTAGAATGTGGACAAGCATTATACCAATAATGGCGCCGCCAAAGTTAAAAACAAGGTCCAACATAGCGTTTTCATAGCCTCCAACGCCATGACGATCTAGATTCATTGCAATTAAGAATTCCATTATTTCATTCATTGCTGACACACCCATTGAGGCCATTATAGCTATAAGTATCAGTATCCACTTAGGTCCAGTAGCTCTAAGGGTACAAGTGAGGACGTGCAGAAAGGCTATGGCCATAACACCATACAGATAGCCGTGCACCACCTGATCATATTTTAGAATGTATAAATCCTCACCCAAATCAAGAAAAGGATAGATGCGGTATGCAAACAAAACCCCGTCTGGTGTTTGTACAGAACCACCTAAAATATGCAGAAGGCCCCAGATACTTATTAGCCACAGTATGTATGATGGAAACTTGGTTATATGAAGCGTGCTAAAAAGTAAGGTAAAGGCCGCAATAATGACGCCAGCATAAATCACAAATTCAACATTGGAATCTTGAAGAAAATATGCGCCGCCAACCAACAAATACAGGGCGATGAAGCCAAGCAAAAAGCGGTGTTCTGACAGTCGCATAGATTTAGGTAATGATGCTAAAAACTTCGCGTGCAAACGTGAGAATGAGATTCAGCCCAGCAATCATAAAATTAACAAACAGTTCAAGTAACTGTAGCAAGAAGTTGAGAAATGATTTGATGATGGTAATAGCACTGTCCATAAACAGATTTTATCATACACACCTTGAGACAATATTGTGTATTAGGGAAATCAGATGCCTCACCTAGCACATAGAAAACCGCCTAATGGCGGCTTTTCTATTGCGCGAGCGAAGGGACTTGGTCACGAATATTTTCCTGCGTAAAATTTCTCGACCCCACCTCGCTTGCCTACGGCATCGCTCCGGCCTTCAAGCCCCTACACAAGCAAAGCAGTTTGCTTGTTTCGTTCGCGCAAACAAAAAAACGGCATGAAGCCGTATTTTGTTTGCGCGAGCGAAGGGACTTGAAACTTACAGTTTCGGTACACCTTTTGGCTGTTTCTGTTCACAAGCTCCAGAAATATCTCAAAAGGTCTTCAAGTCCCTACACAAAAGTCTCCCAGATTTTTGTTTCGCTCGCACAAAGTAAAAGCCCCCTAGTGGGGACTTTTATACTTTGCGCGAGCGAAGGGACTTGAACCCTCAACCTCTGCCGTGACAGGGCAGCGCTCTAACCAGTTGAGCTACGCCCGCAATAGGCACGATTCTAGCAGAAAACTAGAAAAATGCACGATGTTTAAGAGAGGGAATAAAATGTACAGTTTCTGTACAACTTTTGGATATTTGTTTCAGCACAGCCTCACAAATCCCACAAAAGGTCATCATTCCCTATCGCACACAAAATCACGCTTACGCAAAGCGCAGAGTATTCGCTTTACGCTCGATGATTTTGTGTCGACGGGAGGGAATGATCCTCCGACCTCGGCTTTATGAGTGCCGCGCTCTAACCAACTGAGCTACGTCGACGTGTCAAGAGAATAGCATTAGACCACCCCTTGTTCAACCCGTAAAACAAAGAGCCACGCGATGCGCAGCTCTTTGTTTCTTGTTGCGGGGCCTGGAATTGAACCAGGGTCTGGAGGTTATGAGCCTCCCGAGGTACCACTCCTCTACCCCGCTATGTATACAACGTTAAATTGTCCAAAGATTGTACCACTTACTGCACAAAAGTCCAGCGATATATCTCCATAAAAGGAGACTAAAATTTAGGTGATTTCGAGGCGCGCGAGGAAAATGACACGAGCCGTATATATGGACATACGGTGAGTGTTATTTTACCGAAGCGCAACAAAGAAAGCGACAAATTTTTGGCTTCTGGCTAGATGAAGTTGAACTCGTCGAACACCATTTTATATTCAGCCACCGTCTGCGTGGCCTCCTTCTTGCTCAAATTAAAATCCGCCCCTTCGTGTGCAATACGGTTTCTAACATTATGGGCGCGCCATGCTTGATTAATAGTCGTGAAAGAAGCCGGAGACACACTTTTAAGTTTTTCACTAATAGTAGCACCGGCGTATCCTAAAGTATTTAAAAGTTCGTCCAAAATTATATCGGCCTCAATAATGGCAAGCTTCCAGTCATTGGGTCGGTCACTATCACTGTGAGTAAGTACGTCCTGCCAACGCATATTCTTCACATCTTTTCGATATATCTTAGTAAAAGCTTCCTCCTGCCTCTTTAAGATTTCAGCAAATACTTCACCAAGCTGGTTGTGGCGAATGTAAGCATAAATAATGCCAAAGATAAGCAAGAATGAAAGTAACCAAGACAGTACGACAAACACGCTCCATGCATCAGAAAGCCAAGCAAACACCGCGCCGGGTGACCAACCTGAAATCACTCCATTTGCACTACCGCCACTCGCAGCCCCACCACCAAATAAGAAAGCAATTGCGTAATCTATGAACGCAAAGAAATCCAGCGAATACTCGTTAAACAAGATGTCGTTTGAATCGGGCACGGATTTATTTTAGCACAAAGCTAGGTCCAGATTATTTACCCTGTCTATCATCAAAAACCTTTTTTCCAATATCAAAGAGCCTAGCTTCGCCATTATGTGGCGCAATATACTGCACTCCAACTGGTAGCATCTTACCTTCCCTGTCCACCTCCTTCATCGGGAGACTCATTGCAGGCACACCAGTGAGGTTCACAGGTACAGTGAAGATGTCCTGACGATACATTGATAGTGGATCTTCCTTTTCTCCCAATTTAAAGGCTGGAGTCGGCGCAGTTGGTGTAATAACGAGGTCAACATTAGTGAAGACGTGAGACAGCTCTTCGCGCATCAAAGTGCGTACGGCTTCAGCCTTACCATAATAGGCATCGTAGTATCCAGAGGAAAGCACATAGGTACCGAGGAGTATGCGTCGCTTAGCCTCTCTGCCAAAGCCGTGCGCACGTGACTCAAGGTAGGTATCAAGCAAATCATTACCTTCTTTACGTACACCATAGCGGATACCATCATAACGAGCTAGGTTTGATGACACTTCAGCCGGCATCACGATGTAGTAAGCAGCCAAACCAGCCTCAAAGAGTGGCAGCTCAATATCTACGATTTTATGTCCGTCTTTCTTTAGTGACTCAAGATGGGCCTCGAAACGTTCCATCACGTCTACGTCGATACCGTCTTTCAAAAAAGCGCGCGGCACGCCAATAGTGTAGCTTTCTTTGACTGGCACATCGGGATAAGTGTCTGGAGAAATGGTAGTCATATCATTTTCATCCTGTCCTTTCATTACATTGAAAACTACCTCTGCATCCGCTACAGAGTTTGCGAGCACACCCGCCTGATCAAGCGAAGAACCCATCGCCATCAGACCAAAGCGTGACACTGCACCATATGTCGGTTTCATTCCCACTAGCCCACAATAGCTGGCAGGCTGACGAATAGAACCACCAGTATCCGTACCGATAGCAATTGGTACGGCCTCCATTGCAACCGCGGCAGCCGAACCGCCACTTGATCCTCCTGGCACCCGACTAGTGTCGTGAGGGTTCTTAGTGGGTCCAAAGGCAGAATTCTCGGTCGACCCACCCATCGCAAATTCATCGAGATTAGTACTACCGACAATGACAGCACCGGCGGCCTTTAATTTTTTGATAATAGTAGCGTCATAGGAAGCTATATAATTTTCCAAAATTAAAGACGCGGCAGTCGCCCTTTTTCCCTTTATTAAAATATTGTTCTTCACTGCAATCGGTACACCGAGGAGTGGTTTTGCTTCGTAGTCTTTTTTAGCAAATGCTAGAGTAGCACTCTCTGCCACTTCTTTAGCGTCGTCATACACATCTAAAAAAGCGTGGATTTCTTTATCCTTTTCATTTATCACTTTCAGTGTTTTTGCTAAAGTCTCCGATGGAGTCTCACTACCATCAATAAACTTCTGCCTTAATTGTGAGATGGTCAACATAATTATGAGTCTGGATTAAGAATCTTTTTGACCTTTAAGTAATCACCAATCTTTTCTGGAAAAGCTGATACTAAAGCATCTATATCTTCGAGAGACGTTTCCACAACCTCATCCTCGCGCAACACGTTCTTAACGACCCCTGGGACTTTCTTCAAATCTAAATCAGAAACAATCCGATTGACTGCACCAACATACTCCAAAATGGACTCTATTTCAGTCTGAAATTTGGCTACCTCGTTGTCACTCATCTTCACACGAGATAGGTTTCCTAGCTGTAATATCTCTTCCTTAGTCATCCTGTTGAAATTATTGCTTAAGCGATTATTTATCCAAAACGGGTCGTCCGCCCCATTTTCCATGAGGGACAAGTTATTGGCATCATAGCATCAGCGCACCATTTTTAAAAATTCGTCTTCCCTAAGTACCGTAACTCCGAGCGCCTCAGCCGCCGCCGCCTTACTCCCGGCCTCCTCTCCCATTACCAAGAAGTCTGTCTTCCGAGAGACACTACTAGCTATATGGGCCCCAGCAGTACGCGCTAGGGACTTAGCTTCATCACGCGAAAGTGACGAGAGAGCACCAGTAAAAACTACTGTCTTTCCTACCAAAGCTCCAGTAGCATTTTTTCGTTTTGAAGGATTCTTGATATTTAAGTGTGGTAATAACTCAGATAAAAGTTCTTGATTTTTACCATTCCTCATCCACAATACTAGGGACTTCGCTACGACTTCACCTACTCCATGTATATCTGCCAATGTTTCGACGCTGGCTGTTTGTACCTTCTCTAATGAACCACAATGATCAGCCACCAACCGCGCAGTTTCTTCACCAATGTTAGGTATAGAAAGAGCAACCAAAAAACGATAAAGTTCAACTTCGCGAGCAGCCTCAATTGCTTCTATGACATTTCGAGCGGCCCTATCCTTGAAGCCTGGCAAACCCTCCAAGTCTCCAACCTTCAAAGTAAACAAATCGGCTGGCGTTTTTATTAGACCCTCATCCAATAAAACATCTATAATACGCGGACCAACACCATCTATATTTAAAGCGGTCTTTGAGGCAAAATGATAGAGGCGACGACGATATATGAAATCTGAGTCCAAAGTAGCACAGCGATAGGCTGCCTCTCCAGGAACACGCTCTATACTTCCATCACCTCCGCACCCCTCTACTTTTTTAGGAAAACGATATGGCTTGGTGTTCTCTGGTCTAAGCTCAGTTACTACCGAAACTATTTCAGGAATCACGTCGCCTGCTTTCTGCAGAATAACGGTGTCACCGACTCGCACGTCGAGACGCTTAATTTGATCTTCGTTATGGAGCGTGGCTCTAGATACCACACTACCAGCAATGCGAGTCGGGGTAAGATGAGCAACAGGAGTAACGACACCCGTACGCCCGACCTGGAGAACAATATCGAGAACTACCGTGGTGGATTGTTCAGCTGGAAATTTGAAAGCAATAGCAAAACGCGGCGCTTTGGCGGTATAGCCAAGTCGCTTCTGGAGAGAGATATTATTGACTTTAACAACGATACCGTCGACATTGTAAGGTAAGGTGCTACGCTTTGCCTTCCATTTTTCATAATATTTAGAAACGTCAGAAATGTTCTGGGCCAAAAAGGTATGTTCGCCGACAGGAAAACCTAACTTCTCCAACAAATGGATTTCCTGCTCTTGAGTGGCTGGTTCTTTTACACCTGTATCTTTAAGATCTACGCTATCGAGGTCGTACACCACGATAGAGAGACGACGACTCGCGGTGATAGTCGGGTCAAGTTGGCGTAAACTTCCAGCCGCCGCGTTACGAGGATTCGCAAACAGTGGTTGCTCGAGCTCCTGTCTCTCCTTATTAATGCGCATGAATTCCACTTCAGACAACATCACTTCCCCTACACAAGTGAGATCAACTGGCTTTTTTAAGGTGTTTGGAATATCCCGAATAGTTCGAGCTGCGTGAGTAACATCCTCACCAATTACTCCATTACCGCGAGTCGCGGCGCGAACCAGTTTACCAGCTTCGTAAGTTAGTACTATTTTTAAGCCATCTAATTTATGGCCAACATCGTAAGTTAAGGTTGCGGTAATATCTTCTTCTCGCAGACGTCTCTTCACCTGCTCTTCCCAATCCTGAAGTTCTTCCAAATCAAATACGTTATTCAAGGACCATTGTCTCACTTTATGAGTCACTTTAGAAAAAGCCTCACTTGGCGCGCCACCCACTTGATTAGCCACTGATTCTCCCTCCTCGCCCACACCCTCAAGTTCCCGTAATTCGCGCACTAATGAGTCATAAGCTTCGTCACTAATTTCCGGCGCATCCTCTTCATGATAGCGCTTTTGGTGGTAGGCTACGAGTTCACGTAGCTTATCTATGCGGTCTTTGTTTGCGGCCATAATATCGTTCATTCTAGCGCTATTCATAAGCAAGCGCCACCTAAAGACCCCAGATTTGCTCATTTGGGGGGATTTGACGTAAGTCTTCTGAATTATATGCAGGACGAGGAGACTAAGAAGAAATAATACGAGGTGTACCAGAATGTACATTGAGTATTATTTTTCACGTATCGACAAAGTTCCGCGCCACTTCCAATACCTTATTTATTAAACGCCAAAATCGAGGGCAGTTGCAGTGCGGTCTAAAACTTAAAAATGGATGAGTGGCGAGGAGTTTAGGTGAACGAGTTGCGAGTGGGACATATTGTCCAGCGAGCAACACGTTAGCCGTAACGACAAAGCCAATCGCCATTTTTAAGTTTTAGTACTCGATGGTGATTTCGCGTTGGATAGTAAAGATAGAATCCAACTGATCACAAGGACGATTGTAGCCTCTAGCAAACACTACAGTGCAGATAGTTCCTGCTGTACATTCAATTGTGCCTAAACCTTCACCAGTGAGATTATAAGTAAGATCAGTAGTGGCCTCACGTAAGTCAGCAATATAAAGACTCGGTTCTGCACATTTGGCGCCATTGAGTGTGTATTGATATTTATAGTTATACAAAAGCTGACCACTACTGTTGAATAAAGTTGTGGCCTGTACTCCGGGAGGATTATTCGGATTCACTCCAGCACAAGCTAGCGATGGTGGCTGTGCCCCACCTTCCTTAAGTAACGCGCTCTTAGTAGTGGGCTGCGCTCGATGGTAACGCATACACTCAAGTCCAATCTGGGCAGATTGAAATGATTTTTCTGATTCAATAGCAGTTACCGCCAAAAGATATTGTTTAGTGGTAACAAAAAGTAGCGACAAACCGATAGCCAATACCACACTCACAACCACTAAAGTGATGAGTAGGGCGAAACCTTGGTTAGCTTTCGGGGCCGCTTCGCGTCCGGACGCATAAAATTGCCAAACGATTTTACGCAAACGGGTAACTAAAAGTTTAAAACTAAAAACTGATTTAAGGTTCATAATACGTATTATAGATATAGCTTTCGAGTACCACACTATCAGAAGGACCATCGCCCCAAGACACTTCTGACTGTACCCTCGCCAACGAATTATCTACAGAGATAGAGAGTTCACGTGTGTAGGCAGTAGCTGTTCCGCCGGAAGCACGTTGCTTAAGTGGAACACGAGCGCCACTATGTTCGTTGATAACACAGTTACTACCACTACAACGATAAAAACTACTAGTTGTAACAGAGCCGTCTTCTGCGATTTGTACCCCACAACGATTTGTACCTCCTACGGGACATAATGAAGCTATGGTGGTCATATTATTCCAAACCTCACCCAGGTTACTATATGTGCTTGCGTCCAACGCATCGTCCTCACGTAACTTAACCAAGGCCTCAATACCCTCTTGTGCTAAAAAGACTGCCAAGGTGTTATCTTTTGATTGATTAGCTCTTTTGAGTCCAGAATGTGCGATAGTGAGCGGACCAACCAGTGCGATTAAGAGTACCGTAATAGCCACTAACACCTCAACGAGAGAATAACCTCTGTGGTGGTTAAGGGTTAGAAGTTTAGGGTCTAGTGATGCTTTGCCTCTAGACGCAGACACGAAAAATCGCAAAGCTATTTTTCTTAAGCTCTGTACTAGGTACTGCGTGTTGTGTACTAACATAATCATAAATCAAGTACGCGCTTAGTGACGGTTGTCTGTATCATAAATGCCGACCCGGTATTATTTACGCCCACCACCTCTCCCTCGATGAAGATTGTGACATTCGGTTGGAATAGATTGATGTCGTCTTCCTTACTAGCAGTATTTGACACATTAAAGTGCATAGCGGTGATATCGATGGTCGGATTAGTTAGACGAACCCACGAACCAGTACCAACCTTACGCTCAATGGAGCCATCGGTAGAATTATGACGGTAAGCTATACGCCGATTATCCGATCCTGCGGTCAAACTTTTACCTCCTTCGATTATAGACAAGTATGACCCTTTATTACAATCTTGATGAATCGTAACATTGCCTGTTGTCTCTGTGCCATTCGAACAATAATAAGCGAAGCCGGTCCTAATCTCGCGAGTCATACTGTCTAGGGCAAATTGGATGTTACTAACTGACTCTTGAGTATTTTGTGCTTTAGCATTAGCGTTGATTAAGACCATCAAAGCACCGATACCCATAGTAAGAACAACTACAAAAAGGGCCATTGAAACCAGAAGTTCAATTAAGGAGAAACCACTGTTAGTACGCAGTACACGGGACGCGGGACGCAGGAACGTATTGTGTCGAGAAGCAGAAAATCGCGAAGCGATTTTCTGCTTCTCGTGTTCTGCTTGCTGTGTACTGTGTACTAACATAATTATTCAACAGTTATCTGACCGGCCGCATTTATTCTTATCAATCGACTACCAGTATCATTTAAGGTAGCCACTCCTACAGCACCGTCTGAGACGGTACCGTTATTTATTACAGCATCAAAATTTGGTCGCTGAAATGTAATGGACATGGTACTTAAACTGCAGTTTATACCGCTACATAACTGATTAATAGCAAAGCGTGAATCCAGTCTCCTCGTTTCCAATTCTTCGCCGGCAGTATAATAGCCATTTTCATTACTATCACGAAAAATTATGTAGCTACCCGGCTCCGCCGTGGCAAAATATATTCCATATGGACGTCGGAACTCGCTACTGCTTCCCGTGGCCGAGAGAGAACGCGTTTGTATCTCTCGAAGTTCTAGCGCGATTTGAAAGGCTTGGTTTTTAAGGAGAATCAAGTTATTGAACGCTCCATATCGCAGAGTAACAATACCAGTAATTAAACCGATGATTGCAGCAGTAATTAAGACCTCGAGTAAAGAGAAACCCTTACTGGGACACGGTACGCAGCCCATGGTAGATAGTGTGCAAGACGCTTCTCGTCCAGCGACAGAAAATCGCTTCGCTCTTTTCTGTCTTTTAGATGCTAATAGATATAGCCTCAATGAAAGTAAGAATGTTGGCATTAAAAAAGTAAACCATTACAAACGCAAGAATTAGGAATGGCGCGAACGGAACTTCACTTTTCATCTTAACACGTTGAGTGGAGCCAAAACCGAGGTACTTGTGTAGATTCACTTTCTGAAAGAGGATGATTGAAACACTAATAAGGGCGCCAATCCAGAACGACCACACTACCAATGAAAACACGCCATTCATTCCAACCAATAAACCGAGACTAACCGCCAACTTAGCATCCCCCAAGCCTAACCATCGCCCACTTGAGAACCACCATAGCGAGAAAAAAAAGAAAAAAGCGATAAAGGCTGAAAGTAGCGCAGAACCAAGTCCGCTAATGTCGTTGGCAAACCAAGATTCATAACCGACAATGAATAAAGCTAAGATAGCCAGACTAAGCGACAGTTCATCGGGAATGATCATGTGATAAAGGTCATAGACCAACACAACCACCAATATAGACATAAAGGCCGTAAGAAATACAAAAATGCCAATATCTGAAGTGTTGAAGTAAGCTAAGAGAAAAGTAATTGCTGTCAGCACCTCAACTAACGCATAACGGTATGGGATGAATGATTGACACGAGCGACAACGACCCCTAAGGACTAGGTATGAAAAGAGCGGAAATAACTCATACCATTTAAGAGTAGTCCCACAAGACAGACAGTGGGAACGGTCGTTTAGCGAACGGTTAGTATGAAAACGGTAAATAACAACGTTTAGAAAGCTACCAATAATGAGACCAAACAAAGCCACCACAAAAATAAAAAACCATTCTGGCATAAACTAAGTATAACTCCAGACACCAGTCCTGCCGTGATTTTGCGTGGATAGACCAAAGGAAGACGCTAATTTCAATCTACAGACTAACAAGGCTCTCCGTACTTAAGAATGACAAAACCATAGCAACAGTAGGACTAGTGTGAGGGTAAGCCCCACACCCACTTTTTTCAGTAACTTCTTACACATCTTTCATGTAGCCAAAGAAGTCACGGGTAAATTTAAAAACTAATCATAAAACACCCCACTAGGTGGGGTGTTTTATGAAATTGTACAAAATGCAATCTAAGAAGCTGGACAAGCAGTTCCAGCGCCGAGTGCGCTTGTAACTATTCGAGCGACACCAGTACTATCAACACAATAATATTGTGCAGTGTTAGACATTAGTTGAGCGGACATGGCCCAAACCAACGGAGTATCGTTACAATCAACAACTGCACTGCCAGAGGTACCAGCTGCTACTTTCATAGTAGTGATGCCGGTAGTTGCGGTGCATACACCGTCGTAAGAACGACTATTGTCGTCATAGTAAAGTTCAGCTTGAGCCCGAGAATTGTTAAGGTTTGATTTGATAGCAGCATCTGCTCCCTTATCACGAGCGCTATTAAGTGATGCCAACACCACTGAGGCCAAGATACCGATGATGGCAATGACCACGAGGAGCTCGATGAGGGTAAAGCCGCGGCTAGATGTTTGTTTAATCATAAAATGTAAAATAATTTTCCTTACGTTCATTTTACACCCTACACTGTGAAACATTTGAATGTGTGTGAATAACTAGGAACAAAAAAACAGCAAGCAATCAAGCTCACTGTTTTTTCCTAAACTAAACTCCTAACTAGTTAAGGACAAGTTGTAGCTCCTGTAGTAACTGACGCTGTAGCGGTAGTAGTAGCGGTTCCAGTTGAGTCTACACAGTATGTGGAAGTAGTAGCGCTCGAGAGAGAAGCAAAAGCTGCCCATACGTCTGCCGTATCATTACATTCACCACCAGCTGCGCTTACACCTTGTGCAACGTTAGAATCAGCACAAACATTTAAATAACTACCGTTATCATCGTAAAACAATTCAGCTTGCGCACGAATGTTATTAAGGTTGGACTTGATAGCGGCGTCCTCTCCCTTGTCGCGAGCGCTATTAAGTGATGCCAACACCACTGAGGCCAAGATACCGATGATGGCAATGACCACGAGGAGCTCGATGAGGGTGAAACCTCTTTTAAGTGTGTTCTTAATCATATAACTAATTACTTTATAACTTACCTGCTCCAGACATCAGCTGCGTGTCTTGAACAGGACATCCGTTTAATGGATACTATCAATTCTATAGTTATTCTTGGCCACTTAGATAAATGAGTGTGGATAAGACCAGTTTTTTAATCAAGATACTTTTGATTGGGGCCTAATTTTTTAGACTTAAAAAATTAGGTGGAGCTATGTTTAACTTAAGTTATCTAACAGAGGATTTTTGGATGCAGTTATGCCAGCTGGAGGGAGTTTCGTGCGGAAGACGTATACGGACATACGACGACCAAACGAAGCGACTGAAGCTGGTGTAAATGCACCAAAAATACCTGTTAGATAGCGGCGGTCATATTGTAGATAGGCATCAAGACAGATGCCAACAAAGTACCCACACCAACACCCAAGAGAACAATCATCACTGGCTCAATCAGTCCAATCAGGGTATCAACAGCGTTATTCACCTCACGTACATAGAAGGTAGCCAACGTCTTCATAATCTCCGAAAGATTACCGGTCTCTTCTCCGACCTTAGCCATCTGAGAAAGCACACCAGGAATCTCTGGATACTCAGAAATCGCATCAGCAAACGACCGGCCACCTTTTACTTCCACTAAAGTGTTCTGTAGAATTTCTTTAAAGACTGCATTATCTACCACTTCAGCCGTTACCTCGAGTGCCTGCACCATGGAGATTCCACTTTGGAGCATCGTGGCCAAGTTGTCACAGATGCGGGCTAGGTAAAGCTTTTGATAAAGATCTCCTATGTAAGGCAGGGTGATTTTCAACTCATCGAAGGCCCTTTGTCCGACTGGAGTCTTTAAGAAACGCCACAGAAATACTCCACCAATAGAAGCTAGTGCCAGCATTACTCCTATGTAATCAGTAAGGACAGTTGAAATGGCTATAACGATTTTGGTATAGATAGGTAGTTCCTGACCGGAGTCAATGAGAATTTGACTAATACGTGGAATCACCATCGTAAGCATAAGTCCCATCACGAGGATGAATACTCCAACAACAAAGGCTGGGTAAACAAGAGCATTTTTAGCTTTAGTTACTACCTGGTAAGTACGGTCTAGGTAATCTGCCAAATAACCGAACGACTGTTCTAAAGAACCAGATTCTTCTCCGGCCCTAATCATATTTATATAGAAATCACTAAAGACATCAGGGTGTGCGGATAGAGAACGTGAGATTGAACTACCAGCCTGCAAATCATCAGCAATATCATTCAACACCATCTGCATCTGTGGATTTTCCGCCTCAGTACCCAATAGGCGAAATATGCGGAGTGCCGATACCTGAGCATCAAAAAGAGTGGCGAGCTGGCGAGAAAGTATAACTACTTCCTTGTTTGATATTCTTTGAAACCAAGTAATTTTAAAATTTAAAAGCTGTTGCTTTTCCTCTACCGGATCAATCGATATGACTGTATAACCGCGTTTTTGTACGGTCGCAATGGCCGCATCGATATTACCAGCTTCGACAATACCTTCGCGTTTAACGTTAGTTTGATCAATGGCCTTATAAGAAAACAACATAGATATAGTTTAAAGTTAAAAGCTGAAAGTTGAAAGGCGTGGAGCTGTGTTTAACTTTGCCGTATCCTAACCGAAGATTTTTAGACGCAGTTGCACCAGTGCGAGGTAGTTTAGGGAGGAAGACGTGAGGTGTGGATACATTTAACAATTTGGATTGTTAAACTTTTTAAATTGGAGGAAATTCGACGGTTTGCAGGAGTTTTTGTGACCAAGGCGTAGATTGACCTACGGTGCGGGAGCAAAAACTTCGAAAACCTAGGATTTACCCAATTTTGGAAGTTTAGGATTTATATGAGGCGCTCTAATCCTTTAGGATTAACCGAGTAAGCAAAAGCATTCTCAACTGTAATCTCGCCCTTCTTAACTAACTCAACTAACGACCGGTTCATATCAATCATTCCGTGCTCAAGACCAGTTTCAATCACCGTTTGTACTTCATGGGTACGCCGTTCACGAATCAGGTTAGAAACTGCACTGTTGTTGATTAAAAGTTCATAAGTAGGAATCAATCCACCTTGAATACGAGGAATCAAACGTTGTGAAAAGATACCAGTAAGCGACCCTGCCAACTGCACACGTATCTGATCCTGCTGACCAGCTGGGAAACTATCAATAATACGATCAATCGTTTGAGCAGCATTGTTGGTATGGAGGGTTGAAAATACCAAGTGTCCAGTCTCAGCAGCAGTCACCGCTGTCGAAATCGTCGCTGGATTACGCATTTCTCCCACTAAAATAACGTCGATGTCCTGACGAAAAACAGCATTAAGACCAGAAGCAAAATCGACAGTATCGGTACCGACCTCACGTTGCTCGATTAGAGCTTGGTCAGCTGTATAAACATATTCAATCGGATCTTCAATAGTCACAATGTGATCAGGACGACTCTTATTAATCATCTGAATCATCGACGCTAGAGTAGTAGACTTACCTTGTCCGACCGGACCCACACAAAGAAAGAATCCTTGTGGTCTTTCGGTAAAACTCGCTAATATTGGTGGCAAATTTAACTCTTCTAAGGACTTGATATCGTTTGGAATATGACGGAGTGCAATAGCTGGAGTACCCTGCTGATGATAAGCATTGCCACGGAAACGCACACCGTCTGAAGCAGCAAAAGAAAAGTCTACCTCTTTGGTTGCTGTAAAGTTAGTCTGCTTTTGCTCTGTCAACAAGATTCCACAAAAACCCATCACGTCTTCAGAGGTTAAAACTGGCTTCTTTACCAAAGGCACCAAGGAACCCATTACTCTAACCGCAGGATGTGTTCCAACTGACAAGTGTATGTCAGAACCCTTTTCAGACACCACTATATCTATTAAATCTGTTAATTCTCTTCTGTAATCTACATTGGCCATAATTTAAATTTAAAGTTGAAAAGTCATTTTCATTTCCAAGCGAGTGCCGAAAGAAAGATTCTCTCACTTTCAAGCGATGCGAATAAAATGAAAGCTTGCTTGCATTTTTGAGTGAGTGAAGAAAGCAAGATTCTCTTACTTACATAACTCCTCTACTCGCTTCACCACCTCACTTGGTATTACCTCGGCTTTAATAATGTAACCCACGGCCATAGCTTCCTTGGCTGCCGACTGGTCGGAGGCCTCACTTTGATTAGATAGTACAATGTATTTAGTGTCCCCCGCCAAACCCAGTTTTTTAATCTCTTCCAAAAGCTCAAGTCCACTCATTCCTGGCATTATCATATCCAGCAAAACAACGTCGTAGTCGGCTTCCTTGATGTGCCGCAGCGCCTCGATCGCGTCTGTAGCGACGTCGACCTGGTGACCAGATTCAATGAATTTGGTAGCGTACATATCTCTAAGAAAAGCATCGTCATCTACCAATAAGACTTTCATCCCGTTATAAATAAGACGCGAACACGGATGCCCTCGTACCTATGCTTAAAAGGCTACTAATGTGATTTCGACCACAAATTTCAATACCAAATGATGTGTGTCCGCTATTTCTTACGGGATTCATACGACCTCATTATACAACACACCATTTAATTCTGATTGTTAGGTGGGTATAGCAAGATTATTGTTCCTCATCTAAATCAATATCCTTAGACTCACCTTTAGTTGGCATCGGCGCCACTTGTTCTCCCAGCTCTGTCGGTAGTGCGGTATCTTCGGGTAAAAAATCTTTATCAGTTGCGGTTTCAGCACCTATTTTGGTACCAAAGGTATTAACCTCTTCATAAGGAATATCACCTTGAAGGGCTTTCAAAATAGCGTCTTCTTTCATACTCATAAAACCCTTAGCTCGAGCCACATTATAAATCTCCTCTTCACTCCCCTCTCGCAAAATAAGATTTTGTATGTCTTGGTCGATTTCCAACACCTCCATCACAGCGATACGTCCCTTAGTACCAGATGCGCAACCAGGAACAGGTACAGCATGATAAATATTTTCAAAGGGAGGAAGGCGGTCACTGTAAGCTGCAGGCAAACTTTCAAACTCCTTGGCAAACATCTGCTTAGTACTTTCGTCTATAGGAGTAGCCTGACCTGGCTTACAAAGACGTCTAGACAGACGTTGCGCAATTGCTAGTTTCAGAGTCGGTGCAATCAGATATGGGTCCACACCCATATCAATAAGACGCGGCACTACTCCAATTGCATTGTTGGTGTGGATAGTGGAAAGTACCAAGTGACCAGTAAGGGCTGCCTGAATAGCCAACTGGGCCGTCTCTTTATCTCGAATCTCTCCTACCAAGATAACGTCAGGGTCTTGACGGAGTGCAGTTCTAAGACCATTAGCAAAAGTATAGCCAATTTCTGGACGTACTTGTGACTGTGATACACCATCAATATTATACTCAATCGGATCTTCAAGTGAGAGAACATTCTTAGTGGCCCTATCCACCTCAGCCAACATAGCGTAAAGAGTGGTTGACTTACCACTACCGGTCGGACCGGAGATAAGGATAATACCGTATGGTTCATTAATCATTCTGCGGATTGTGGCAAGGTGATTCTTAGACATACCAGTGAGTTCCAAAGTACGGATGCCTTTTTCATTATCCAAAATACGCATCACCACCTTTTCTCCGTGGTTGGTAGGAAACGTAGAGACTCGAAAATCAATCTTACGCCCATCGAAGGTAGCGGAAAACCGCCCATCCTGAGGCTTGCGTCTTTCATCAAGACGCATAGAAGAAAGAATCTTGATACGAGCCACGACAGCAGCCTGCACGTTACGCGGAAGTTCGATACTAGTTTGCAGGATACCATCAACTCGAAAGCGTACTCGCACCTTTCCGTTAGTCGGCTCAATATGAACGTCAGAGGCTCCCCCATCAACAGCGTAACGAAGAATAGTTGCGACAATCTTAGTGACTGGTGCGTCTTCTTTGATATGCTCAGTCGACAATTTATCCCCCTCTGCAGACTCGCTCTTTCTTTCTGCAATTTCTTGGTCAAGCTCACCTTCGAGTGAGGTTAGTGCTTGCCCGACCTCACCAGTGAGATTTTCATAACCGGTCAATAACTTTTGGAGATCTTCTTTTAATAAAAAAATGAATTTGTAAGGTATACCGTGCTTCGTACTAACGAAGTTCAAAACCTCGCGCAAACGAAAGTCATCGGGATTATTAACACCAACAAGAAGAGTGTCATTCTCAAGTTTGAGCGGTACAATCTCGTAGTTTTTAGCCGCCTCTACAGGAATAAACTCCAGCACGTTTTGCGGGACAGACTCGTCTTCAGTCGGAGTATGCGCTGGAATGTTGTAATAACGAGCTAGTCGTTCACGTACCACTTCCTTCGCTACCCCAGCTGACAACAAGGCCTTTTCTGGTGATATTCCTTGCTCTACCTGCTTACCCACTGTCACCGCTATATCTGGGGTAATAACGCCTTCTTTCTGTAATTCGTTTAAAAAATCCATTTTATGGTTGTTTAGAACACGGGAACGTTGTTGTGCCATCTCCAACTAATCATTTCCGAACACTACCGTCCTGGGTATCAGCTACTGTGAGAAAGGATTTGGACGTCCAGCCGACACACTCTCCGGATTAGTGTTGAACGAAACTAAAGAGCGGAACCGTGCATCATCAAAAAAGTCCCGCGATAGATCAATATTTTGAATCTCATTCAGACGCATAAGAAATTCTGTTGCCAAAAGCTCCCCCTCACTTACACCACCATCAACAGCAAGATTAGCTTCTTTGTTAACCGAAAAAATATAATAACCAGCGTAAAGTAGGCCAGCCAGGACAATGAAAATCAAAAGGTTTTTTAGTAGAGATGACATAATTTATCTTAAGACGCTGGCAAGGCGTAAGCCTCTAACAATAATGAGTACTGTAGCAAACTAGAATCAATTTCTTCAAGCTCAAATTTAAATTCAACTAACTTTAAAGGATAAGCATTTCGCTCCAAGTCACCGAGCATCGCCTTCATCTGTTCATATGTACCAACTACCTCAACTTCAAACTGCTGAACCACCAACACACCGCTCTGGCTTCCTAATAATTCTTGATCTACCAATGCACCAGTGTTCGGGTCATAGGCCGCGCTTTCTTCTACCTGGCCGTCGGCAGAATATACCGTAACCGGAAGTACCTCACTCGGGATTATATCTAGAAGCAAAAGACGGTTTCGAGAAACTATATTAGAGATATCATTTGCGACTAAAGTAGCGTCAATCTCTTTTGGTAAGTAACGTTCTAAAACCGATCGGTCATAGCCACTTAACGCGTTAGTTTGATTTACGAGAGTTTGTAACTGCTGGTTATAGCGACTAATATTGTCTAAAGCTGTTTGGTACGCCGCTACTTCACTTTGATCGATACGAATCGAATCTATTTTTGGCTTCACGACACTAAAAGCGATAATTATCGCTACGACCAACAATGTAATTTGTATACCAACTTGAAATCTCATAATTATTGATTGACTTCCGTAGTCGACGTTGCCCCAACCTCCTCATTGTTGGTGACCGTGGATTCTGTAGCCTCGGTAGTGGAAGTAGCACTGTCGGTTATTACAACATTCTCTTCTCCCGTCAGGGGCTCTGCACCAGTCACAGTACTAGCCTCTTGTTCTGGTAGATAAGCGATACTGGATATATCTCGTGTGTCTGAGAACACGAATGAAAGGGTGGCTGAGCCAAGTATATTACTATCACCTTCGCCCTCACCAACACTGTAGTCATATTCTACAACCTTAGAGTCCTTGAGTAGACTACTGTTACCAAGAAGATTTTGTTGACTAATAATTTCTGTGAAATTATCTGCCTGACCAGTTAGATCAATTTGGAATTGATTGTTTGGTAAGTGCTGATAATGCATACCAGAAAAATAAATATTTGAGGCAACTATTGCTTCAATGTCGCTAAAGATACGTGAAGGCGCCGAAGAGTTGTTTAAAAGTTCTTCAGCTGCAGCTAATCTCTGATGCAGTTGCTTAATGTTCTCTATGTCGTCCAAAGAGAACCTCTGTCTTTCTGCCACCATCTGATCACGCAATGAGGATAGGTCTCGGCTTACGATAGCTCCATAGACATACACACCAATAACCGAAAACAATGTACTAAAAAAGACAATGTAGCTTATGTAAGCTAGCACGTAGATACGACGAGTACCTTTAGTGCGTTGCACCGTCTTTACTCCGCTTTTTGGTATGAAAGAAGTGCCTTCAGGCGCCATATACAATTTATTATACGCCCACTCTGCAAATCGCTTTTATTCTCTCTGTGGACAAGGTTCTTTAAACTATCTGGTTATATGGTCTTTTAGTTTTCTGGTCGGATGGTTTCTGCTAATCCCTACGACTATATTGGCAACTTTATTGGAATTTGCGTAGTGCGGCGCCGAGCGCCACACCAAAAGATGAACCAATGGTTTTTAAAGTATCCTCCATAAACGCTGGATAAGCGACCTTAGCAAAAGGATGTGCCAATTCCACTGGCCGAGCAAATCGTTCTTTAATGTACTCTAAGGCGTAAGGAGACGCAGAAACGCCACCCGTGATAACAATACGACCAATCTGTTCATTCAGACGGGCTTCGTACTGACCAATCAGTCGGCCAAATTCTGAAAGTGAGTTTTCTAAGACTGAAGTCATAGACTGATAGATAACTGGTCCCTGCTCTACCCCTCTATCAAAGGCACGCTTCTGATTCTCAGCTTCTTCAAAACCTATATTTAAACGTTCTGCGGTCAATCGAGTAATCTCACGACCACCCTGGCCGACGCGATGGAGTCGCTCCAACATACCGCCGCGGACTATGTATAACTTAGAACTTTTTGCACCAAGATCAATAATGGCTAGCGTCGAATCTTTCTGACGCCACAGAGACCGAATCAAACTAAATGCTTCTATTTCTGCCGATTCTCCAGTCATACCAATCGCAGCAAATAGTTCTCGATGCTCTGCTAGAGCCTTATTCTCTATTGCGGCTACAAGCACTTCTTTAAGATTACTTTTATTGTCTCCAACTGGGGGCAACTCGGACCAATCTAGAGTAACATCACTTAAAGGTAGTGGAACATACTTGCGAGCCTCGACAGGAATACGATTCGCTATATCTTCTTGTGGGCCTACGGTCACTGGAATAACAGTCAAGAAACTGGAATATAAGGACATTGCCAAAGCGCCATTATGACCACTGACGCCAGACTCACGCATCACGTCGGTTACAGCCTCTATTTTTTTCTCTCTGGACAAGTCCACTATTTCACCCAAAGGCTTAGCATCATAAGGGCCAAGTTGGAGCTCTCCATATGTACGTAACATTACCGTGCGTGGTGTCTCTTCTATTTCTACAACCTTTACTGAAGCACTACCAACATCAATACCTACAGTGGTGGCACCAGCGTCTTTTGTCGCCTCTCTCACTCCACCAAATATTTTTTTAAAGGAAAAGACCATATTAGTAACAAGTTCAAAAATAAAAATGTAAAAAAGTTACAATTTAAAATTGAATGACACTATCATTATAACGTTAATACACAAAAATGCTGGCATTGTTTTTAAAATTCTGTGAGTATGTCTTTCCACAACGAGTGGAGTACCGTATGGTACATGACCTTGAAATAGACGATTTATTATTTCACCTATTACCAACCACTCGTGACAATATAGTTTCGTTACTGCCTTTCAATGAGCCCATTGTTCGTGCTGTCATACATGAGGCAAAATTCCAACACAACGAAAAGGCTTGGGGTTTACTAGGAGAGGTATTGGTACAATATTTAAAACACCACGACAGAGACACGGTACTGATACCAATCCCCTTGTCGGAAACAAGACGTCACAAACGTAAGTATAACCAAGTAGCGGAAATAGCTAAGTGCGCACAAAAATTATTGGTACATCAGAAACTTAGCAGTGACGCCCTGTTTAGAAAACGCGACACTGTGCCACAAACCACTCTGAATCGCAAAGAAAGATTGAAGAATGTTGCGGACGCCTTCGGCGTCCGCAACATTCTCCAAATCAAAAACCAAAACGTCATTATCCTCGACGACGTAGCTACGACTGGTGCAACCCTCAAAGCAGCCCATATGGCTTTAGAGGCACATCACCCCACCTCCATCACTCTCCTTTCTCTGGCTCGTTAGAAACGCTCTGAGGTCTCGCCGCCTAAATAATTGCTCAAGGGGCATCGAAACTTAGGGTAGTTTCAAAGCCAAGCGCTCGAGTGCCACCTTAAAGGCTGCAATTCTCATTGTCACTCCTAATACCTCAGCATTGCCATATATATTGTCAGCTTGCGAAACTAAGGTCTCACGCAACCTCTTTAAAACCTCTTCCTCACTCCAATGTTCTCCTTTTATATTTTGTTCCCATTCTAAAGTCGACACCACCACCCCGCCGGCATTAGCTAGAATATCCGGTACGACCTTGACGCCTCGCTTCCATAAAATATCATCGGCTTCTGGTGTAGTTGGTCCATTCGCCAGCTCTAACACCATCTTTGCCTGTACATGCGGAGCATTTTCCTCAGTTAACTGGTTTTCGAGTGCCGCTGGCACCAATACATCCACTGGTAATTCTAGCAACTCGGCGTTTGTGAGCATCTTCACGTTTGGAAAACCTTTCAAAGAACGATGTTCCGCTTTATATCTCTCAACCGCTTCCGGATCGAGTCCTTCTTCATTATAAATAGCGTCCTTTGAATCTGACATTGCCACCACTTTGTGACTGTGATTTACGAATATGCGGGCAGCGTGCCCACCCACATTACCCATTCCTTGCACCGCAACAGATACGCTACCGGCAAGATTCAACTTTTCCCTCAGGGCTTCGAATACGTAATACCCGCCCTGACCTGTCGCCACACCTCTTCCTTCCGACCCGCCCTCTTTGACGGGTTTACCAGTAAAAGCCGCTCGGGATGTATCACCTGTCAGTTTTTCATATTCATCAACCATCCAAGACATTATTTCTGGAGTGGTATTAACATCCGGTGCCGGCACATCGACCTGGGGACCAAGGTCACGGTAGAGAGCACGAACGAAGCCACGAGACAAACGTTCGAGCTCGGCAGATGAAAGCATATCCGGATCGACAACCACCCCACCCTTCCCGCCACCCATCAAAATATCAGCCACAGCGGTCTTCATAGTCATCCACAGAGCTAAAGCACGCACTTCATCCAAATTGGCTTCAGGATGAAAGCGTATTCCACCCTTATATGGACCACGTAAGCTACAGTGTTGCACTCGGTACCCCTCAAAGAAGCGTGTCGAACCATCATCCATCGTAAGTGGTATCGTGACAGTAATCTCCCGCTCAGCCCTGGATAGTCGTTCTATAAGTTCGTTCGGGAAGTCGCTACCATGTGCTGCCAGATGAAGTTGTCTCTGGGCACTTTCAAACGGATTAACCATGAAAATATTTGTTGTTAAAGAACCTATATCATACATCACAGAGTGATTTTCGCGTCTAAATGGCCCGTTTGGAGTATAACTAAGTTATACACAGTTGCGCTTGGCAAGGCCAAAAAGGCCATTTTCAGTGCTAAACTATTCACATAACAGTAATTTATACCGACATGCCAAAAGCTAATTCAGCGTTTATGAAGCCGATGACTATCAGCCCAGAGTTGGCTGAGGTGGTTGGAAAAGGTCCTATGCCCCGTTCAGAGGTAGTAAAAGAAATCTGGGCTTACATTAAGAAGAACGATTTGCAAAATCCAGCCAATAAACGAAACATCCTCGCTGATGACAAACTCAAAGCTGTCTTTGGCGGCAAGAGTGAGGTAACAATGTTTGAAATGACCAAGCTCGTCTCTGCACACCTCTCATAATCAAAATCGTTCAGTTGACGTAAACGTCCCTCTCTGCGAAAATGCCGAGAGGGACGTTTGTAAATGGAGAGAATTTGATGACGGGTATTCTGGCTGAAAACCAGGCTTTGTACGACATACGAAAGACATTGACGATTGATGAAATAATGGATATAGAGGAATCTGATCCAGATGCGCTAATCATAAGTTTTTGGCTCTTCGTACCAGACAGAAATGCATTGTTTGACATGGTCATGATGACCTTTTGGTCTATTTTTGGTATCAGGTAACAAGCAGACAATAAAGGTTAGTCCCAGAGAAAATAGAAAAGGCGCCGACAGCATAGCTGCGGCGCCCTTTTGTTGATAATCTAGTCAACAAACGTCGATGTGTATCTGTGACGACCCATCATCACGATTGCACCCCGGCAATCGTTTTGGATGGACCTCTTTTGGATCAAGGTCGCCGTCGGCAACAGCGCGCCATAATTTCGAAGCAGGGCCAGATTCAGCCACAACTTCTCTTTCCTTTTCAAGACCACTTTTTTCTCCGTCCATTTTTTTCTCCTTAAATTGGACGTTGACTAAGACGTTGATTAAACTAAACAGAACTAAACCCTCTCCTCAAAATATAAGGTCAACCCATTACAGAATCAACCCTGTATTTCTTGGAGCGTTACTACACGCGAGCCAACCCGACCCTGTTTTTGAGGATCGTCAGAGACATAAGGAAAAACCAATTTATGGCCCTTTGTGTTTCCTGTGTCGACTTACCTGTCATAAAGTGAATATAGCTCCGCACTATAGAAGTGTCAACCAAGAGAAGTGCCTAGTGTGGATATCGTGCACTACTTGACGAGTCAGATAAAAGCCCCGACTTATGCGTATAGTTTATTCACTTCGCAGAGCATCAACTGGTTGAAGCTTTGACGCACGACGCGCCGGATACACACCAAAAACTACACCAACTGCAAGTGCGATGAAAGCAGCAAAGAATATAACCTGCCAAGAAATAATAATGGTCACAAAGTTACTGTTTGCGAGTACCTGATTAGCTAAAGTAGAACCTCCGATTGCGATAATAATGCCGACAATGCCACCAAAAACAGTAAGTAGTACCGATTCGGTAAGTATCTGAAGTAAGATATCCCGATCACGAGCGCCAACCGCTTTTGTAACTCGATTTCTTTATGCGACACAAAACATACACTATCTTCTTTTTCGACCGTAGTATTAAGTCCTGCGGCCCATTCAACTATCAAGTATTTTGCCACTCAATAATATATTCAATCGGATAAATAAAGTTCACTATATTGAGAGTGAGATTGTCTCGGATTGAGATGCCGACGAGCAGTTCAAGAATAACGGCCAACCCTATGATTACCCATAGAGGACTAAACCGTGCAATCACAAAACCAACGATCATTGCAAAAGTATCAGAGACTGAGTTTATGATACTGTCGCCAGAGTAAGTCTGTGCAATCTCTTGTGCGCGATACGCACCAATCACCCATGGAGTATTTTCAAGTAGTTCCCAAGCCACTTCCCCACCTATGGCTATACAGAGTCGCTGACTGGCTGATAGTCGTGGAAATAACACCATGGTTGCTGCATAAAAAAGAAAGCCGTGAATGATGTGCGAGAAGGTAAACCAATCAGTTAGATGTTGGGAATCAGTTGCTAAGTGGAGTGCCCCTTCCCAAAGGGATACATATCCGCAAGGACATATAGGATTTCTGCCCAACAAAAATAAAGTGACCACCTGAATAACAATCAGCAATGCGATCCAGATAAGTGGTGCGTATTTGTGTTTCGTAAGGATATACATAATTAGCTAATGTAATAACCAGGTGGCGGCCAGGTGTGTAAAAGAGTGGCAACAAGAATGTAAAACAAAAGGTGTATTGTGTAGGAATACACGAAACCGGCGCGCGCACGCAAGATAAGAAATGGAAAGACAAACGAGGAAAGAAGCGCACCAATCGTGATAATTACTCCATATGGAGTAGGCATCCCACTTACAAACACATACGCTATATGTATACTGACAAATAAAACAGCGTACGCTATCACAACTTTTTTAAAGGACTTGAGTCCATCAACGAGTGCCTGAATAAGAATCAATATCAATATTTGTTGCAATAGAATCTCGGCTGCCTTAGGGAGAAAATACCATGGAGTAGCTAAAAGAATATCGGAATATGGAGCAAAAACCGGTCCAGTTAAGGTTGGCAGAAAGGAGTAGATATAGAGTATCCCCCAAACAACAAAAAATGCACCGATACTTAAAGTGGCGTACCACCACAATCTTTTCCCTAAGGGGAACCTCCGTCCATATAGGTATTCAAAATATAAAATCGCCACCACTGCCCAACCAGAGAAATAAAGAAAGATCCCTATCGGACTTGTGTTGTAGCTTGCGGCGTCACTTCCCGAAAATATAAAGTAATAGCCAATATTTGCTAATGCCCAGATAGCAGCCACAAAGATGAGACGCGCAGATATTTTTTTCCAGTCATGCATACATCCACAGTATAGAGCATGTGTAATACTCTGTCTCCGCGAACAAAACAGAATCACCCAACACTTGTGTGTTGGGCTGATTGTTTTGCGGAGGATGTGAGATTCGAACTCACGGGCAGTTTTACCCGCCGGCGGTTTAGTAAACCGCTGGTTTAAACCACTCACCCAATCCTCCATATATTCGCTTCACTTAACTCCAACCGAGAACAGTGGCGACATTATAATCAGTTGAGGTGAAAAGTCTATACACGGGGACGGAAGGAGGGATTCAGTCACGAATAATTTTGTAATACAAAATTTTCTCGACCCCAGCTCGCTGGCCTGCGGCATCGCTCCGCTTTTCGAATCCCTCCGTAAAGCAAAGCAGTTTACTTTACTCCTTTTCCGCCCAATAAAATAACCACCCTAGTGGGTGGTATTTTATACGGGCGGAAAAGGAGGGATTCGAACCCTCGAGGGTTTTGACACCCTACCTCCTTAGCAAGGAGGCACATTCGACCACTCTGACACTTTTCCAATGTGCAGTACATATTGCCCTATTTAAGGCATCTTTTCAAATGTTTATATAACTTCTGCATCTTTTCAAAGTTTCACTTATATGCGATGCTTGAATTAGCGAAAGGGAGGAGGTGTACAAAATGAAAGCCCGTTTGGAGCTAGTACTGTATGGCCGCATCGCGAAAGGTTGCTTGGCCCACAACATCGCTTCCAAGACCTCGGAAGCACCGTCAACAACAAAAGACACGCGGTCGAATGACTGTGGCGAAGTGTTCGACTGGCTAATGGGACGAACTGGTTTGACTTACGAATGTTTGAGCAGAATGCCCATTCGGTCACGCGCGCGCATGTAGTGATGCGCCCAAAGCTGTAATTAACTGTAATTAAATAATGGCCATGCACCTCTTAAGATGCATGGCCTAAATTTATTTGTCCAATATTATTTGATCACACTAGCCACCGCCTTAACCAAACCTGGGGTCATAACTGACGGAATTATGTTATCGGCAGTTGGTTTTTTTACCAACGAAGCAATCTTCTTAGCAGCAGCAAGCTTCATTGCATCAGTAATAGCCTTCACATTGCGGTCCAGGGCCCCACGGAAGATGCCAGGGAAAGCGAGCGAGTTATTGACTTGAT
The DNA here is from genome assembly GCA_002422025.1 of Patescibacteria group bacterium UBA6201. GTDB lineage: Bacteria > Patescibacteriota > Minisyncoccia > Phycocordibacterales > UBA918 > OLB19. The sequence continues at coordinate 132,767 of DISV01000004.1, forward strand.
TAGGAAAATCACTCCGTCCAGTTGCTACCACTGCGGCACCGGCGCGCTTCGCGTCATCGGGGTAAATTTCTGGTACCGGATTGGCGAGAGCAAATACCACAGCCTTATCAGCCATTCTTTCAATATGATGACGTGTGATAGTACCAGGACCAGACACACCAACAATAACGTCAGCGCCAGTCACTGCCTCCATTACCTCTCCCTTAATGTGTCGTGGATTAGTAATCTTAGAAAGTTCTTTTTTATAACCTGTGAGCCCTGGACGACCGGACACAATCACACCGCTACGGTCAGTCACAATAACATCCTCCACTTTAGCCTCTCGAAGCAATTTAGCAATAGCGCATCCGGCTGCCCCGGAACCAACAATCACCACTTTCATATCCTCCATCTTCTTCCCCACTACTTTTGCCGCGTTTATAAGGCCAGCCAACACCACAATCGCTGTGCCGTGTTGATCGTCGTGCATCACTGGAATGTCTAGCTCTGCCTTTAGTCTCTCTTCAATAATGAAACATTGTGGTGCAGCAATATCCTCAAGGTTAATTCCACCAAAAGTCGGAGCAATCGCTTTTACTACTTTAATGATTTCTTCTGGATCATGTACATCAAGTACGATTGGAAATGCATCCACTCCTGCCATCGCTTTAAATATTGCGCACTTTCCCTCCATTACCGGTAAGGCTCCTAAAGGACCAAGGTTCCCAAGCCCTAAGACTGCCGTACCGTCTGATACCACTGCCACTGTATTGCGCTTAATAGTATAGTCACGCGCTTCTTTAGGCCTCTTTGCCAAATGCGAAGAAACTGCACCGACGCCTGGTGTGTAAATCGTACTCCAATCGTCACGAGTCTTTAGCTCTACCTTACCAACCACTTCAAGCTTACCTTTCAATTTTTTATGTAGAGCTAAGGCTAATTTGTTGTAATCCTTGCGAAATACACCCTGCGCTCGCTCAGACTTTAAGGAACCTGCGACTTTCTTTTTAGTGATAGTTTTCTTTTTCGGCATAATAGAGAAAAGTATATCATCTCAAATCAGAAAAAGACTCTGTTTGCTGGTAAAATAGATACCATGCTCCCCACTGACTCACTTAGAACCCATTTCCGTCTGGACCAGGCACATGAAAAAGCCCTTAAAAAGCTTAGGATTGAAACCGTATCCGACCTCCTTCACCACCTACCCGCACGTTACGAGGACATTAGTGATATTCAATCAGTCTCTGGTTTAACCGCCGGTAGTGAAGCAGTGATATATGGACAACTCGGTGGTCTCAAAGCCCGTAAGGCTTGGAAGAGCAAACGACCAATAGCTGAAGGCTGGTTAGAAGACGGAACGTCGCGCATTAAAGTGATGTGGTTTAACCAACCATACCTCGCCAAGATGTATCAAGACGGACAGTATGTAAAAGCCTCTGGGAAAGTTACCGGTGTGGGAGATAAGATGTACCTAGCTAATCCAGAACTCGAACCAATGGAGTCTCTTCCGATTGACCGGCATGATTCAATTTTTAAAAATACTGAGAATATAGACGACACTATCTACCCTGTCTATAAAGAAACTAAAGGTGTCACCAGTCGCTGGTTCTACCACACGGTAATGAAATGTTTTGAAGCCGGTGTATTAGATAAGTTTATTGACCCAATTCCCACTCAAATACTCGAGCGCTATAAACTATATGAACTGAAGACTGCTCTTCGCTACATACACTCACCTAAAAAACTTGATCATGCCACTGGCGCACGCAAACGCTTCGCTTTTGAGGAGGTTTTCTATATTCAAGTCCAAAAGGCAATGGAACGTGCTGCCGTGTCCGCTGCCACTACCTACCAAATTGACGCTACTGAAGATAATGTTCAGGAATTTATTTCTCGTTTTCCCTTCCCTCTCACTCGAGCACAACAAAGAGCAATTAATGAAATATTAATTGACTTTCATGGACAACACGCGATGTCTCGACTCCTTGAGGGTGACGTAGGCAGTGGCAAGACGGCCGTGGCTGCAACAACTGCGTACGCGGTTGTTACCTCTCGCCCTCCAGAAGGTCGAGGGACCAAAAGTGGTATCGACTATGGCAACTTGCAAGTGGCGTACATGGCTCCAACCGAAATTCTGGCCAAACAACACTTCGAAAGCTTCATTCAATACTTTGAACACTTACCAATCCAAATTGGACTCATTACTGGTAGCGGTTGCTATAAGTTCCCATCAAAGTCCGACCCGACCAAACCGACCAAGATATCGAAAGCACAGCTGATGAAGTGGGTTAGGAGTGGTGAAGTTCCTATACTTATCGGTACGCATGCACTGATTTATAAAAGTGTGGAGTTCAAACACCTCGCCTACGTCATTATTGACGAACAACACCGCTTCGGCACCAATCAGCGTAAAGCCTTAACTAAAAAGGGCGCGCCGATGCCTCACCTATTATCAATGACAGCAACCCCTATCCCTCGCACGCTTTCCCTTACTGTTTACGGTGACTTAGATCTCACTTTACTCGACGAAATGCCAAAGGGGCGCAAGCCAGTAATTACCAAGATAGTTGGTCCAAACCAACAAGAGCCAATGTATGAGCATATTAAGAGCGAACTGGCGGCTGGCCGACAAGCCTATGTCATCTGTCCGCGTATCGAAGAACCTGATCCAGAAAAGGAAAATGTCTTAAACCTCAAGAGCGTTATCGCAGAAGCGGAACGTCTTCGAAAAAATGTATTCAAAGGTGCTCAGGTTGACGTCCTACACGGCAAGATGACCCCTAGTGAAAAAGACGAAGTGATGAGACGTTTTCTCAACCACGACAGTGACATATTGGTAGCGACTTCAGTAGTCGAAGTCGGGGTGAATGTGCCAAACGCTACAAACATCATCATTGAGGGCGCAGAACGCTTTGGACTTTCCCAACTGCACCAACTACGCGGTCGAGTCATTCGTGGCACACACCAACCATACTGTTTTGCTGTAACGGAATCAAAAAGTGAAAAGACACGCGATCGCCTTAAAGCGCTATCTACCGCCAAGAATGGCTTTGAACTCTCAGAATACGATTTGCAATTTCGTGGTGCGGGCGAACTATATGGCTCTAAACAATCCGGCCTATCCGACCTAGGTATGGAAGCACTTAAGAATCTGAAATTAGTAGAAGCGGCTCGTAATGAGGCACGAATGCTGGTAGAGGCTGACCCAGCATTAGAAAAGCATAACAAAATAGCCGAGCGCGTCACCGCACTCGGATTAAATCTTCATTTGGAATAGAGCGACTTGATCTAGTGCCCAATATCTTTATCAAATACTGATTATTTTACATTTTATTTGATGTAATATTCAGTACAAAGATTACATTTAGCTAAGATAAAACACAAAAAAGGCGACCGCAGTCGCCTTTTCATTTCTCCGAGATAACGCCTCAGTGCAGAGTATAAACCACGGCACCTGCATCACGCATCTGAGAGTATACGTAGACCATGCTGTCAGAAACAACTAGGAGTTCTCCGACATGGCTGTATGCTACATACAACTCCACGTCATTTGCACACTGTAACCCCAGATGTTTTGGCAACATATCCCCCCTCAATGATCGAATATACACGGCGTTATCGAGCTTATATTGACTCCAGTCGAAAGTCATGTCCGCCCTCCTTTTTAAAAAACTTTATGTTTACAGAATACATTATATCCACTAAATGACAATCTGCTGATACAATTAAACTTATGTTAGACGTCATTTCTAGAGTATCCCTCCACCCAATCGATTATTCTGGGGCTCTACGCGTTACTGCGCTAAGCTTTAAAGAAAAAATTCAAGAAAACGATAACACCTACTCATTCCTATTTACAACACCTAAGCTACCTGGATGGAAAGCTGGACAACACGCAATTTTCACTCTACCCGGGGCTCATGTCGCAGGCAAAACCTGGCGGCCTTTTTCAGTTGCCTCTGCTCCAAGTGAGGGCATCATTAGAATCGGTACAATCATCCCGCCAGAGCCGAGTAGTTTCAAACAAAGACTAATAGCACTTCAACCAGGCAATGTGATAAGGATGTTTGGCCCTTATGGTGAGCTTTATATCAAGCCTAGTATGAGTAAAGTAGTTGCGGTTGCTGGCGGTATTGGTATCACCCCTTTTCGTTCCATAATCGCCGACATGGCCGACATGGATAATGATATCGACTTTCATTTGATTTACTCTGCCAAAGCTTCGCACGTATATAAAGCAGAGCTGGAAAATTGGAAACTCAAATTACCCCACCTCAAAATCACCTACACTACCACTGCTGATGAAGTGAACGCTGTACTTCTAAAAGAGGTGACAGAGGGAGGTAACAACACCCACTACCTACTATCTGGTGCGCCAGGGATGATTGAGGCACTACGACGCTCGCTACAAGAGCAAGGGGTTAGATCCGGTCGAATTATCAATGACCCCTTTAAGGGCTATTAAACAACAGGTTGTGCGTTGCAAGTTTTAGTTTATAGTATTCTCACCCACCCTTTAGCTCAGCCCTAATAGAGCACAGAGCTTATAATGTGAGTTGGGGAAACAAGCGCGTTAACACTTGTTTTCCGAGATGAAGCGATGTGTGGAAATTGAAAATTGCGTCCGCCCTTAGCTCAGTTGGTTAGAGCACAGAGCTTATACCTCTGGGGTCCTTGGTTCGAGTCCAAGAGGGCGGACGGAATTTTTAATTTTCTTATACCTGTCCTTAGTGCGAGTCCAAGAGTGCAAACCAATTAAAAAAACCTGCCCTATGGCAGGTTTTTTTATGCATGCACGGATACTTTGCATTTTACGAACAGAGCAAAGCAAAAATACTTAGCGAGCTAAATGCTTTTATTACACTGTGTAAAACTGGACATATTCACAAAATACGTTGTTACAATAGCTTTAACCTTTAAACAAATAATTAAATAATATGAGTCAAAGAACCATGCACGAGGTAGCCAAATTCGCTAGTGGTGTAGTGGCTGCTGACCTAGCAACCAACATTTGGTTTGCTTATAGTGGAATCCTCCCTATTACCACAATGGGTGTGACCATCACCGAATCGATGTTATGGCCAGCCATCGTCTTTGATGTTGCTGCCTTAGCATTTTTAGTTCATTACGCTTGGAGAATTGGAAACATTCCATCCTTACGTGAACGTAGTTACTTAATGCTTGCTGGACTCGTATTCACTGGCGTCGCCATTATTCACTTTGCACGAATCTTCTTTGATGTTGATGTGGCAATAATGGGTTATGAGGCCCCGCACTGGATTTCCTGGACCGCCAGTATTGTGACCGCCTACCTTGCCTATATGAGCTTACGTTTGGCAACAAGATTGAGAGGTTAATTTAATAACTCAAACGTTAAACAAGGAACCGGTAGTCCTATGGACTACCGGTTTCTTGTTTTTACTCTTTAAACTCGCTACTAACTTCTAACGTCTATACACCTAGACCTCCTTCCCCTTCATATGATCCGCATCGAATTCAATAGCGCTCGTTGGGTCACCTAGTCTTTCTTCTTCAAGACGCTGGTCGCGATAGAAATCCTTTATCTCCACACCTTCAGCTTTAAGAATTGCCTCATATTCCTCGCGCTCCAAAGTCTCTACCTCCAACAAACGCATAGAAATAGCATCAAGTGCCTTGCGATTCTGAGACAATATCTCCTTAGCTGTTTCCATTCCTGTTGAGATAAGCTTTGACACCTCCTCATCAATTGATTTTGCTACGTCTGGTGAATATCCACGATCCTCACCCACCCCACCACCAATCAAGCGTCCTCCAGAGCCTTCAAAGGCCACAGCACCGAGCTTATCACTCATACCATACTTAGTGACCATATCGCGTGCGAGATTTGCTACAACCTGCAAGTCGTTAGACGGACCAGTGGTTAGATCGTCAAAAATCATCACCTCAGCTACATAACCACCTAATGTCATTGCGATGTCATCAATAAACTCTTTGCGGGAATGCATCTTACGGTCTTGGTCAGGCAACTTCAAAGTATATCCGGCTGCACGACCACGGGAGATGATAGATATCTTCTGTACCGGATCAGCATAAGGCAAGACCGAAGCAACCAACGCATGTCCAGCTTCATGATACGCAGTTACTTCTCTTTCTTTCTTCGAGAGCAAGTGGCTCTTGCGTTCTGGTCCAAGCATTACTTTTTCGATCGAACGAATAATGTCAAACTGTGACACTGTCTTACGCTCCTCGCGAGCCGCCAAGATAGCCGCTTCGTTCATCAGTGACTGCAAGTCAGCTCCAGAGAAACCTGGAGTACGAGTAGCGATAGTTGCAAGGTTCACATCTTCCGCCAATGGCTTCTTGCGTGCATGCACATTGAGAATCGCTTCACGATCGTCACGATCAGGTAGATCGATGGTTACACGTCTATCGAAGCGTCCAGGACGCACAAGCGCTGGGTCAAGTACATCTGGGCGGTTAGTAGCTGCCATCACAATCACCTTTTCGGTTGGCTCGAAGCCATCCATCTCTACCAGTATCTGGTTCAAGGTCTGTTCACGTTCATCATTTCCCCCACCAATACCAGTACCGCGGATGCGACCTACAGCATCAATTTCATCTACGAAGATGATTGCTGGAGCGGCCTTCTTCGCCATTTGGAATAGGTCCCGCACACGACTGGCTCCAACACCAACAAACATCTCTACAAACTCTGAACCAGAGATGGAAAAGAAAGGTACACCGGCCTCACCAGCAACAGCCCGTGCCAATAGCGTCTTACCTGTTCCTGCCGGACCCATCAAGAGTACGCCTTTCGGAATTTCTGCACCGATATCCAAAAACTTTTTCGGATTCTTCAAGAAGTCCACTATCTCTTCTAACTCCTGCTTAGCTTCTTTGGCACCCGCCACATCTTTGAAAGTTACTTTTTGTGACTGATCATTAGGATCAATTACCCTTGCTTTGGACATTCCAAAATTCAGTGCCTGCATTCCAGCACCACGCATTGAACGGGTGAAGAACCAGATAATCAAGAGGAGAAAAATTATCGGGAAAATAAACGGAGCGAAGGTGGAAAGATAGTATGAGAAACCAGTCTCTTTCTGCACATCAATAGTCACACCGGCTATTTGTTCTGAAGTTACACCGAGATTAGCGAGCGTTTCCGTGATAGATGCATCAACTTCTTTCTTCCCTTCGGCCTTTGCCCTGGAGTCATCTTTATATGAAACCTCAAGTTTTGAACCGCGCACCACAATCTCACTAACCTCACCAGCCTTAACCCCTTCAGCAATGGCTGAGAGCGAAGCCTCTACTGGTTCTTCCTGACGTTCAGCAATATATGAATATCCAGCCACAATCAGCATCAAAACTAAAATCGTCGACAGCATATTGTTCCAAAAATTGCCTGGACCAACTGGCATCTTCTTCATTAACATGGATGAACGATTCCGCTTCTCTCCTTCTTTTTTATTCTTTATTTTTTTATCACTCATATTGCAGGTGATTATACAGAACTAGGGCGTTTTTACCATTTTTCTGCTACATTTATGACATCGTGACTGACCTAATAAGAAACAAAAAAGCTGGGTTTAATTTTGAACTCCTCGAGCGCTATGAAGCGGGCGTGGAACTTTTAGGTATCGAAGTAAAATCTCTACGAAAAGGTCAAGGCAAACTCGAAGGCTCACACGTTATAGTTCGTGGTGACGAAGCTTATTTAGTCGGTGCCTCCATACCGGCTTTTCAAAAGGCCAACGCCCCAAAGGACTATGACCCGGAGCGAGTTCGTAGATTATTGTTGAAAAAAAAGGAGATTTTGGAGTTGTTCACAGAGAGTGAAAAGCGTGGTTTGACAATCGTGCCAATTCGGTGGTATAATAAAAACCGTTTAGTAAAGCTCGAAATCGCTATCGCTAAAGGTAAGAAAAACTATGACAAGCGCGAGACCATTAAAGGTCGCGATACCAAACGCGAAATTGAGCGAACATTGAAAAACCAATAATTGACTATTCAAAGGTGTGATCATGGGGACCACACCAAACAATGGGAGTGATGACATGCCTACAGAAAAGGATGAGACCTTGGTGTGGTTTGGGGAGGAAATCGATCCGCAGTTGATCGAATGCCCCCCGCCCGCGCCAGGGTTCACCGGGGCACAGGTAACGAAGGCCTTGAATCAGGTTGATATCATTATGGCCGAACTTACCCAAGACCAAAAAAACAAACTTCTCCAGGAACTCCGCGAAAGGGAGCTTCGCGACCTGATCGATTTCTTCAGGATACACCGAATCACACGCCACTGAACTGTTCTTTTTAGGCGGACGCATATACTGTGTCCGCCATACCTTTGAGAAGTCAATTTACAACTGCCATTCGCTGAAAATTTGTGGGTATACTTTCTGAGTGCTTACCCCGTAAGCTTTCAGGGGATGACAGGCATCGACGGTTTGAATCGTTCATCCACGCAATGCCGAAATTGGAATCAATTCGTTAAAAGGTTCCATCTGTATCTGCAAACAAAGCAATACCAAGTCCGTTCTCATACGGATTCGCCTTCGCTCGAGCGTAAGTTCGCGTAGGTGACGCTAACCTGCCCCACGTCTAATAAGGTTGTGTTAGTGGAATAGCATTGGACTCTAGATAATTGATTTGTTCCATTAATTATCCAAATTGTTAGGAACTGCTCGTGTTGAGATTTTGCCAAATTTTTCACTTACCACGCTAAGATTTAAATCTGGCTATGCATTGTAGAAGTGTATGGACGACCATTCTCGGACGTGGATTCAATTTCCACCATCTCCACGAGTACAAAAATCCGCTCGCACGAAAGTGCGGGCGATTTTTGTTCGTGGAGATGGTGAGAAAGCAAACTGTTTTGCTTTCGTGAAATTGAATCGGGCGGAGCGTTGTGTTTTTGCTCTTACTTAGGCAAAAACACCGCGAGCCGGGCCTGCAAGCACTTAGTATTTTAAGTGCGGAGCACGAATAAATACTTAGTGACTTGATGGTTCAATTTCCACCATCTCCACCAATTCTGAAGCAAAACGAGCCTTATAAAATAAGGCTCGTTTTGTTGTATTTTGGAGAGATGTTTGGAAATTAGAACCTCTGTTTACAAACTATTATTTTTATAATATTGTTCGACTAGCTACACAGCTTGGAGACTTGAGATGAAAACCATCTATGTAAGTCCTCGCAACGTGCAGATAACCACGGTAGATGGATGCCAGATGTCCGTCAAACTGGTACTGGTACGCGAGGCGGGTGGTTTTATCAGTCTTCAAGACTGGAAACCACCTTCTGAACTGGATGATGTAGAAATTGTGCTGGTGAAGAGGCCCTGCTTCAAGCGATTACGACTACCACACGATGTAAAGCAAGCGATACTGCATTTCCTGCAACGCTACCACGCAAAACAGGACATATCGTTTGATTGCTACGCATTCGCCAACTTGGTCAAAGGGGTAAAAGTTCACAAAGTTCCTTTCATGCTCAAATACTGGAACAAGCGACCCAAACCCTGGTTTATTCCAGTTGGTTCAGTTGTATTCTTCGAGAGCGGTGAGAACCGCTTCCACCATACAGCTGTCTACATCGGGTATGGACTGTACATTTCAGTCTGGGGTGCTGGTGGCGACCTCGAAGTTGCAACACTCAAATCAATGAAACGCGACTACGGCGCTGAACGAGTGATGTTCGCTGAACCAGTCGCTACTTGACCGCCTTCCCTTCGGGGTGGGCGGTTTCTTTTTCACCAGAAATCAACAATCTTCAAGAAACTCGGACACTCCATTTCAATCAAAGAGGTTTTAACTTGTAGTAAACTGCTCCACAGAATCTGAAGCAAAAAGAGCCTTATATAATAAGGCTCTTTTTGTGCAATTTTTGACAGATGTATGGAAACTAGAACCTCTATTTACAGACTACTGTTTTCATTATATTGTTTCAATAGCTCTTTCAACTAAAACACGAGGTGAAACATGAGAGAAGTTTCTCTTACGCTCGACTATCTGACCATCGAACAGCTAATCGACCTTATCGACGAGCCGCATCGTTCGGTCTGCCAGCGCATTCTTGCGGACAACCGCAAACTCTTCGAAACAGCACGCGGTTCAACCCATAACCATCAGACATGGGACGGGGGTTACATCGACCATGTCACTGACGGCATGAACTACGTGCGCCACCTCTACACGTTCGATGAGGCCTTCGGTCGACCTTTGCCATTCTCGATGTCAGATGCCCTGCTGGTCTTCTTCTTGCACGACCTCGAAAAACCTTGGCGTATCCTGGTCGATGAATCGGGGCAAGCATCAAACCGCGAGGGACTCGACACCAAAGCAACCTACAAGGCATTTCGTGAAGAAAAGCTGGCATCGTACGGCCTCGAACTGAGCGACATGCAGTTCAACGGCTTCACGTACGTCGAAGGCGAACTTCATGACTACACCAGCAAGCGGCGCGTCATGAACGAGCTGGCAGCTTTCGCCCACAAAGTCGACAACTGGTGCGCTCGTGGATGGTATGACTACCCCAAAGCCACTGATGACGAGTGGACGGGCGCTGGTCGGATACGCACCACGTAACATCGTTACAACAACCACTGAATCTTGAATTGAAAGTCACCCTTTCGTTTCAACGATTGGGTGGTTTTCTTTTTCCCACAAATCCACTACCTTCAAGAAACTCGGACACTCCATTTCAATTAAAGAGGTTTTAACTTGTAGTAAACTGCTCCACAGAATATAGAAATATATGGAAGATTAAGAGAGCTTACTCAGGTCTGAGTAAGCTTTCTTATTTTGTATAAAACCAGACATCCATAGTCCTCTACTGTTTTACACAGATTATTTCTTCACACAGTGCAACATAAGGTCATTACCGTCAGGATCAGTGAAAAGCGCCATGTAACAGACAGGATTATCAAGAGTCTCGCCACTAAACACAACCCCCCTTATCCTCTAATTCTTTACGTGCTGCTTCTATCTCATCGACATGAAGTGCAATATGAGCGTTCTTCTGTGGCGCGAACGACATGCCCATCTTCTCTGGTTCCCAGATACCAAAACAGGTGTCCCCTACCCAAAATTCATACTCTGCTTTTGGATCTGGTCTAAGACCTAAGGTGTCTATATAAAACTTCCGCGACCGCTCTGAGTCAGTTGACGGCACTCCCACAAAATCAAGTTTAGTGATTTTATTTTCCATAGTTAAAATTTTAGTGGTTAATTATTTATTAATTGTACTACAAATTCACCACCCTCAAGAAATTCTGACACTCCATTTCAATCAAACTAATCCTAACCAAGGACAAACTACTCCACCGATTCAAAACACCACTCTATCGAGTAGCATTTTGCTACCTATATATAGAAATTAGTTTGAATACCATGTACAAAATAGTATTTTCATTATATTGTTTGCCTCAGTTTTGAGGCTATTGCGCCAACAAGTACACCAACCCGCACCTTTACAGGAGGCCAAAATGGCTTTTAAGATTCGATTGTTCACACAGAAAGACCTCGATCGCATCGAAGCATATCATCGGGGAGAAATACAAAAACCCCAATGGATAATCGACTGGGAAAAGAAGATTGAAGATGCACGGCTGATACTCGCTGCTGCCGTTCATCAAGAGCTTCTGGACCCCCATCAACAAACGCTGTACGTTCAGACTGTCGCTCAGATGATGCATCGGCGAGACCGCCTCTACGACATCTGGATGGAAGAGCTACCTTTTAAGACATGGGAAGAACTCGCGAACGAACGTCCACCGTCTTCAGACGATCTGTTTCAATACACAGTTAAGGACACAGAAGACTACCTCAACGGCCCTGGAGTCTCAGCATTTGTATGCTTCTTGGACCAACGGTGGAAGGGGTTCCTCAAGGACTTCGCCCATCAATGTCTTCGGGACTGCGACCCACTGATCGAAGAGTCATTCCTTATGACTCCAGAAATTCGTCACACACTCTCCTACCCAGAACAAACCTTCGGTACTAGTAATAAGGAAATTCTTGAAGCTCGTCTGATTGAATGGACTAACAAGAAAATTCACACTGATACACCCTCATACGTCGTGCGGCTACTCGTTGCTAATGTATGGATAGCACTGGACAAAGAAATGAGTGCGCTGACGCAGATGGAGTTCGCTCGATGTGAAGCTGCGGAACCCAATTTCGAGCGAATGATGAAAGAAAAGGACCCGGCAACCGACCTCTATCTGACACAAGCGCAACGATGGCAGATAGAAGTTCTTCTCAAAATGTGGCCAAGTTCATGACCCGGCCACCTCGCCGCCTTCCCTCTGGGGGAGGCGGTTTCTTTTATATAGATCAGTTCGTTAAGTTGTCGCAAATCAACAAACTGATGATTCATATTAGTTTTTAACCACTCCTCTCTATGTTGGTTTAGTATACGGTGAGGTCTAAAGTTAGCTACTTTATTCATTCAGTTGTTCACAGTGGTATTTGACAAAAACACTAACTGGTCACATAATAAACACAGTTGGGAGGAAACCGGGGAGGAAGTACTATGGAGTCAACATGGGCATTGCCGGCAGCGATTTTTTTTGGATATGTCTGCCTGACCATCACTTGCAGTTACTGGTGGACACATTCTGGTCCATCTGACCCACATTGAAAGTGGGTCAATCGAAGAATACAGGGTCCGGCGCATCTGCTCCGGACCTTTTGTTATGATATATTCTTAGTATCTTACGGTATGAATTTTTCCCGTACCACAAAAAAGGTTATCGCTGTTGACTTCGATGATGTTGTAATGCACTTCAGTACTGGATTCTTAACTTTTCATAATCGGTTACACGGAACCAATTTGGTGTACGAAAACCTCACTCGTTATGATGACTGGGAACTGACATACGGATGCGACAAGGAAACAATGGCAGGAAGAGCGACTGACTTCTACCACTCCCCCGATCATATGTTGGTACCACCGGTACCAGGGGCAGTTGAAGCGATTGCGTATTTATCAAAAACATATTCGCTTCAAATAGTGACCAGTCGGCCTGAATCTACTCGCTCGCCGACTTTGAAATGGTTGGACAGTCATTTTCCGAAACTTTTTCACGACTTTCATTTCACTAACGGCTACGCGGGAGCCGCTGATGCCAAACTAAGGGCAAAATCGGAAGTATGTCGTGAGATTGGTGCCGTAGTGCTGATTGATGACGCAATGAAACATGCTTGTGATGTTGCAAATAGTGGTATTCCCACCCTGCTTCCAAACCGTCCATGGAACCAGGGTCCAGAACCGAAAGGAGTATATCGAGTATATTCATGGAAAGAGACCATTAAATGGATTAGTGAGAATGTTTAGGAACAAAAACCAGACACACTAGTGTGTCTGGTTTTTGTTCCTTATGGTGTAAAGATTGTTTTGTTATATGTTAAAATCGCGCGATGTCTAAAAAAGATTTTAAGGTTTTTAAAAGTAGTGCTGGCTTTGGGCTTAGGACACTGCGCGACTGGAAGAAGGGTGACCTGGTAATCGAGTACACTGGAAAGAAAATTACTAACAAAGCCGCCGATGACAAACCAAACCGTTACCTGTTTGATCTTGATGAGAAATGGACTATAGACGGCTCACCTCGCTCTAACCTCGCCCGCTATATTAATCACTCTTGCCGACCTAACTGCGAGCCAGTCCACTACACAGATACCAATGAGATAGGTATAGAAGCCTTACGAGATATAAAAACTGACGAAGAACTGACCTACGACTACGGAAAAGACCACTTTGAGGAATACATAGAGCCATATGGCTGTAAGTGTAGTTACCATATGAAGAAGCAAGGTAAGATTGTGAGCTAGAGAAATCGAGCAGCTACTTTTCTACTTCCTATTCCTTATTCACTGATTTGTGTTATATTTTGTCTCAATCAGACTAAAGACTAGCTGGCGCCGCATTAAACATTTTATATATTAAGAGAAATCAATCTGAACAAACCAAGAACCTTCATCAACTACAATAAAGACCGTACTCGTATCAATGCCGCCATTAGGGCGAAGGAACTTCGTGTAATCGGCGCCAAAGGTGAGAACCTTGGTGTATTACTCCTCGACGACGCTAGGAAGGCAGCCGACGAAGCTGGTCTTGACCTAATTGAAATCTCCCCAAACGCCAACCCTCCAGTGGCTAAGATAATGGACTTTGGTCAATTTCGTTATGAGACCAAACGTAAGAAAAGTGAGGTTAAAGCCAAATCACACGTTACCGAAACTAAGTCCGTTCAGGTTAAAGTTATTACCGGCGACCACGACCAGCAACTTAAAGCTCGACGTGCAGCTGAATGGCTTTCCGAAGGTCATCGCGTGAAGGCTGACCTTTTCCTTTCTGGACGATACAAGTACATGGATGAAGCTTTCTTGAAAGACCGACTGAATCGCTTCCTTAAAATCATTCCGATTGAGTACAAGATTGCTGACCCTATCAAGAAGAGCCCAAAAGGTTACACTGTAACCCTAGAACGCGATGGAAAAGCTAAATACATCAAGGGCATAGAACTGGAAGATGTAAAACCAGCTAAAGTTGAGCCTGACGATAACTCTACAAACACACAAAAGGTGAAAAAGAAGTCATTGGACGAACTTATAGAGGGAGGATTAATCTAGGTTCTAGGGCTTGACCCCACACCTGTTCTCCTGTTGTTTTGCGGATACAGACAGAGAGGAAGACTCTAATTTCACTTATAAATTCTTTGATTCTGAGTATTTAAAAGTGGCAAAACTGAAACTACAGGAGAACAGGTGTAGGGGGCTTGATTTAAGGGGGGTTTTGCTGTATATTTCTACCACTTTTGTCGCTTCTCACGACAGAGAACCCCGAACCTTGAACTGCCGTGATTTCACGAAATTGGATGCAGTTCGAGGCGGACAAGGAAAATAATGTGAGCGGGACAAAATAGTCCAGTGAGCATTATATTACGAAGTCCAACAAAGAAATGTGCCAATTTCGTTGAATCACTATGAAAACTAACAAATCTTATACAAAGAGAATAAAAGTCACGAAAAACGGCAAGCTCGTTGCTCGTAAGCCTGGCCAAAACCACTTTAATGCACGCCAGACTGGTCAACAAAGACTTCGTCGCAAGCGAACACAGCTGTTGAATTTGAGTAAGAAGATTACCAGACGTTTCCTACCAGGCACCGGAGCCTAGTCTCCAAAACCAGCGAATTTGTACCGGTTTCGGTCGCTTCACTTGGTCGTCGTAGGTTTACTACGTCTTCCGCTTGAAGCTCCCTCCAACCGGCACAACTTCATCCGGTTTTGAAAACTAGCAATAATTATCGCTAGTACTAGAAACTTTAAACTGAAAACTAACAACTAATTTATGTCACGTGTAAAAGGAGGATTGATGGCTCAAAAACGCCGTCGTAACATCCTCGAACAAGTAAAAGGATACCGTTTCGGTCGCTCTAAGAAAAAGCGTCAGGCCATTGAAGCAATTCATCACTCTGGACTTCACTCTTTCGCTCACCGTAAGGATAAGAAGGCTGACTACCGTTCACTCTGGATTACCCGTATCAACGCTGCCTTGAAGGCACAAGGTCTCCAATACAGCCGTTTTGTAAAGGCGATGAAGGATAAGGGATTCGCAGTTGATCGTAAAATCCTCGCTACTCTAGCTAAGGATAAGCCGGAAGTATTTCAACGAGTTGTTGACCAAGTTAAGTAAAGTTTCCAAAATCAGGTAAATTCTAGGACTTCAGAAATTTTGCTCGTCGCCGTATGTTGAATACGGCTCGCTCTCAAAACTTCCTCCAGTCCGTCGAATTTCCACTAATTTTGAAAGATTTAACGAAACCCCGCGCCTAGGCGCGGGGTTTTTGCTTATTTGTTATTTCTAGTAGGACTGACACTTAAAACTCAATGTCCACGACCTCGTTCGGACTTGGTGCTACAGCATTAACACCAAGGTAGTCACGTAGGCGCTGAACCAAGAAAAGTGAGGAGCGCTCCTCTCCCATGGCCACAAATACCTGTTTGGCCTTCTCGCCACCCTTTGCTACAAAGCTCACTAGTTGGTCTCGGTCAGCGTGACCGGACCAGCCCTGAATACTAGCGACCTCGGCCTTAACCACAACTTTCTTGCCATCAATCTTTACGGAAGGTGCACCATCTTTGAGACGGCGCCCGATACTACCGACAGATTGATAACCAACGAGTAACAGAATGGTCTTTGGGTTAGACAGAAAATTCTGTTCATGTTTTAAGATACGTCCACCGTGAGACATACCGCTGCCGGCAATAATCACTTTAGCGCCCTTAGTGCGACTAATCGCTTCCGAATCCGAAACGGTACGGGTTAGTTTGAGTTTTGGAAAATCAAAGACATTGTCCCCTTTCTTTATTTGCTCGCGTACTGAATCTCTTAAATATTTAGTTCGTTCTCTATAAATATCGGTCACTTCTATAGCTAGTGGTGAATCCAGAAATACCGGCACCGGCTCTATCTTGCCACTTTCTACCATATTATTAATTTCAAATAACATTCCTTGGGTACGCTCAAGTGAAAAGGCCGGTATGATGAGTGTCCCTTTTTGCTTTATTGTCTTCTCCAAGTAGCCAAGTAGCAATTCACTCCTCTCATTCACCTCTTCGTGCAATCTGTCACCATACACGCTCTCCATTACCAAGTAGTCGTAACCAGTTGGAATAACTGGAGGATTAAGTAATGGTTGCGGGTCGTTTCCAATGTCACCAGAAAATGTGATGTGGCGTCCGGCACGTTCTAAAGTAATAGAGGCTGAACCGAGAATATGTCCAACATCGGTGAACACGGCCGACACGTCATCTTTAAGAGCTAAGGTAGTTTCGTATTCTACTGGCTTCCATAGACCCAAGGCCGCGGCAATATCTTTTTCTTCATAAAGTAAGGGAGTACCGTACTTTTCTGACTCAAAGGACATCACCTGGAAAGCGTCACGAAGCATCACACCAGCAAGTGCGAGTGTTGGTTCAGTCGAATAGATAGTTCCTTTAAAGCCGTCCCGCACTAACTTTGGAATACGACCAATATGATCAGCGTGCGCGTGTGTCACTAAAAGAAAATCCACCAACGAAGGGTCATAAGAAAATGCCTTATGGTTTTCCTTTTCTTCAAAGCGATCACCCTGAACCAATCCACAATCCACTACGATTCTTGAGCCTCCAGTATCAAGATGAAAATTCGCTCCCGTAACACTACCCACACCGCCATAAAAACCAAGTTTAGATTTACTCATATATCTAGCTGACTAACTCTTCTGCCAACAAAATACCCTACCAAGCCTCCTAAGGCTCCCATAATAAGGTCCAAGGTAGTGTCGCCAACATAATTACCTTCTTCAAATGGTATACCAATAACAACCTCAAAGATTTCCCAGGAGGTGGCCACCAATAAGACAAAAGTGATAGTACGTGTAAAGGTAAAGTTCTTATCTGCCAGATTAGAAAAAAGGCCCAGAAATGTCAGATAGCCCAAGGCTACAGTCACTCCTCCTAAAAAATGCATCGGAATATCAAGCCATAGATATAACCAATAGAGATGAAGTTCCAAAGCCAGATAATGAAAACCAGCTAGCATTACGGCTGATAGTCCAAATAGTAAAGTGGTGGATTTAATCACGGTTCTATTTTAGCACTAAAAAACGCGTTCAAAAGAACGCGTTTTTTAGTGAGTCGCCAACGCATGTCCCTGGAAAAGTCCAGGTGGGCACCGTTACCGATAGCAGTCTGAAATTCTCGGCCATATGCCTAAAGATTCTCATATGCTAACGCGTCTAAAGGCAGCCCTGACAAAAAAATTAACTCGGAACATACGATAGCGACTCAATAACAGGATATCATAAACAAAAAATGACAATACTTTAGTATTGTCATTTTTTGTTTTTTAATAAACTTTCTTATTCATTGATTCCATCAAAGTTCACATCATACATAATTCTCTCTTGAGCAGTGGAGTAACTCATTATCTCTTCGCCCTTAAACCAAATAGCGATTTCACGCTCCGCTTCTTCCGGTGATTCTGATTGGTGAACAAGGTTTCTCACCGCTCGATTCTCATAAGTAGCGTGTCCGTAGGAATCTACAGTGTAATCACCTCGGATAGTACCAACGTCTGAAGTGGATGGCTCGGTAGTACCAACAATCTTAGTAACAACCGAGCAGGCCTGATTACCTTCGAGAATAAGGGCCACCACTGGAGCGGCAGTCATATAGTGCACGATAGTACGGATAATATCCTTTCCGTACTCCATCGGTTCTTTAGTAATCTCTTGACCTTGAGACTTAAGATCCTCGATAACACCCTTACCCTTTCTTTCATACCACTCGTCGGACTTATTGTAGTGTTCTAGGAGTTGCGCTTCAGTTGGGACGATCATTTTAAGCGCCGAAATCTTAAGACCGGTACGCTCAAAACGCTTAATTACTTCACCTACCAATGACCGCTGTACGGTATCTGGTTTTAGGAGTACAAGTGAACGTTCTTGATGTGGTAATTTGTCCATAAGATTTTGTTTTTAGAGCTGTACATTAAAAAGTTAGCCCGACTAATATACCTTAAAAGTGACTTAGCGCAAAGCCGGTTCGGCGTCCCAATTTCGTATTTTAGGTACCTGACCGAGGGCTCAAGGTGAGAATTTCGGGACCGTTCTCAGTCACCAGAACCGTATGCTCCATATGTGCAGCGATGTTGCCGTCCTCCGACCTTACTGTGTAACCATCCTCTTCGTCAAAGAAGACCTCCTTACTGCCGTAAATTATCATCGGCTCAATCGCTAGCACCATTCCTGGCTTGAGTAATGCCCCTTTAACACCCTTTTGGACATAATTTGGTATCTGTGGCTCTTCGTGTAACGAATATCCCACTCCGTGTCCACACAAAGCCTCCACGATACCAAAGCCTTTGGGTACACTAGCTTCCACTGCCGCACCAATAGCAGACACATAGGCACCGGGGCGAGCCGCCTCAATAGCAGCCTTTAGGGCCTTTGCAGTTACCGACACCAATGCCTTTGCTGCTTCATTACCTTCCCCACAAATCACAGTCCGCGCAGAATCTAACACCATCTCTTGATAACCAATCACTAAGTCGATACTGACCACATCCCCCTCTTTAAAGGTGCGCAGAGTTTCATTTGGAATTCCGTGCACCACTTCCTCATTCAAAGATACACAAGTAGCAGCCGGATACGGACGTGGAGCAAAGGTCGGATGATAACCCAAAATAATAGGCTCAAGGTTATACTGCTCCAAAAGCTCCATCGCTCTATCGTCTACATCAAGTGTAGTCGCCCCTGGGACTACCTCTTTCTCCAATTCATCAAGCACTAACGCCAAAAGCTTCCCGCCTTCGCGGAGCTTTTTAATATCTTCTTCTGTTTTTATAGTGATACCCATAAACGAATTTTAATTTCTAATTTTGAAATTAGAGCGATAATGCCTTCAAAATATCCTGATGTACACTGGCGATATCTTTGGTTCCATCTATGTCATGAACGATGGTACTGGGTCGTTGTCGATAATACTCTACGACCGGTAAGGTCTGTTCACGATACCATTTTAGCCGTTCCTCAATAGAATCCGGTGTATCGTCAGGGCGGGCCCGAGAATTCATACGCTCCCGTACCACCTCTTCAGGGGTATCAAGGTTGATGATGTCGATCAAATTACGTTGATAAAATGCCAAAGCAGATTCGAGTACCTTCGCTTCGTCAATAATGCGGGGGAAACCATCAATCAACAAGTGGCATTGACTATCCAGATGAGTACGCATCGCGTCTCCCCAAAGCACAGTCGAGAGAAAGAGTGGCTGAAGTACACCAGTGTTTAAGGTGTCTTGAATATGTTTCTCGGTATAACCTTCCCCAGATGCCGCCATAGCGCGAAACCGTCGTCCTGTCTGAATATCTAACACTCGACGAGTTGGATCCTTCTCTTTTAGGACTTTATCGAGCCCATCAATCTGTGTTCCTTTACCACTACCTTGGGGGCCAATGAATATAACGGTTTTTGGTGTCATTTGCTGATTGCCTTTAGTACTTCTTGATAAACCACTTCCTCGTTTTGATCTGCATTAATGGTTACTACCTTGCCTTGGCTTTCAAAAAATTCCAATGAATGAATAGTTTCATCATAGAACGCTTGTAGGCGTTTCTTAATGTTTTCTTCAGTGTCCGACTGATCACGTTGTCTCTTGCGCATTCGCTCAACCACCACCTCATCTTCAGTATCCAGATGCAACACAATATACGGACGGGCCAGCATAATATGCATTTCGTGAAGCTTCTTAGCCTCCTCTGGCTTGCGAGCCACACTTTCAAAGATTAGACCGCTATCTATATGCTCTGCCAAAACAGCATTGGCAAACAAGTAACTAGCTAGCCATTCTGGTACCCATCCCGAAATATGAATATCACGGATATGGCGACCAAGCGACGAGTCTTCTGCGGACAATTCTCGTACACGATCCCCGGTGGAAAAAACTGGGAAGCCTAACGCCTTAGCCAAACGATGAGCCTGAGTACCTTTCCCACAACCGGTCTTACCTATGAAAATTATGCTCTGGTACGGTGTTTGTAGTTGATTCACCGTCACACATTAGCAGATTTTGGTCCGTCCGTAAAACCACTGACTTGTCCAAAGGCAAGTCAGGCCGGGTGGTTTTGCTATCTAAGGAATTACCCGCCGGTAATACTGATTTATAAGTTTACTGCCGTAAACATTGATAGTAAACAAAGAATGGCGAGCCTCTAGCTCGCCATTCTTTATTCTAAACCTGTGAAATTGGATGCAGTTGTATTGGTACTCCGAAGTCAAAACTTCGAAAATTGGAGGAAATCCGACGGGTTGGAGGAATTTTGGCGACAGAGCGACCAAGAAAATAAGGAGTGTGCAACACGACTATATTTTCTGAAGTACTCCCTGTAGTGCCTTAGACCAACTAAGGTGACCGAGACAAAATTCCGAAACCCTAGGATTTACCCGATTTTGGGAGTTTTAGTATTCGCGCATGGAGACTTGCGCATCAACTCGGCGCAACAGATCCAACACCACTGACACCACAATCAAGAGCGCAGTACCACCAATAGCGAGAGCTGCAATACCGGTCACCATTTTCATACCAAGTGGTAAGACTGCCACTAGACCAAGAAATAGTGCTCCTACTAAGGTGAGACGAGTAATCAGTCCTCCTAGGTATTCAGCAGTCGCTGCACCTGGACGGAGTCCAGGTACGAATGCTCCACTGCGCTGTAGGTTCTTCGATACAGCATCTGGATCAAAGGTTACAGCTGTGTAGAAGAAAGCAAACATGATAACCAACACGAAGTAGACTAGCGCGTAAGCAAGCTGATTATTAAAGAAGACTAAAAGTAATTCAGATGCTCTGGCTACTCCGGCAATATTAAAGCTCGAAAGGACGTTAAGAAGCATTTGTGGAAAGAGCAATATCGACATAGCAAAGATAATTGGTATGACGCCTGCCTGATTGAGACGCAGTGGCAAGTATGAAGATGTGCCACCGTAGGTCGTACCACCTCGGCTCTGTTTTGCGTAAGTAATTGGTACTGGACGCTCCGCCTCAGTCATCACCACCACCGCATAGATAGTAGCGAGCGCAATCAGACCAAAACCAAGGTAAAGTGGTAATTGTGCTGGAGTATACCCGAAAGCGAGTTGACTCGCTGTGGCAGGAAGTCCTGCAACGATACCAGCGAAAATGAGGATTGAAACACCATTACCGATACCGTACTCTGTGACTAATTCACCAATCCACATAAGAAGGACAGAACCAGCAACAATTAAGACAACGTTAGTCAAGAAAGCAAAAGTAGACAATCCACTAATCACTCCCTGACTCTGAAGTAGAGTCAGGAAACCATAACCTTGCAGGACACCGAGTGGCAAAGTGAGCAGACGTGCATACTGAGTAAAACGAGCTCGTCCCGCCTCCCCTTCTTCGGTGTGCATGCTCTTCAGTTTTGGTGACATCACAGTCAACAACTGCATAATGATTGAAGCAGTAATGAAAGGTCCAACACCGAGCATGATGATGGACAAGTTTGCCAGACCACCACCAGAGAAGATGTTAAGGAGTCCCAAGAATTGATTGTTCGCGAAAAATTGCTGCAATACTACCGCGTCGACTCCTGGAATAGGAATGGTCGACAGGGCTCTGAATATAAATAGTGCACCGAGTACGAATAGTAGACGGTTACGGATACCTTCATCGGTGAACGCTATTTTCAGTTTATGTAGGAATTTATTCATAGAATCAAGTATAAAGTTAAAAGTGGAAAGTGGAAAGCTGGCTCTTAACCCCAAGGTGGTGGTTTGTCGCCCTGTAGCTAGCCTTAGACTTTCAGCTTTTAACTAATAGCACCTCCCGCTTTCTCGATCTTGGCTTTAGCAGATGCTGAAACCTGACAATCGGTAAAAGTAAACTTCTTGGTTAACTCTCCAGTCCCAAGGATTTTCACCAGTGGAGCACGTTTACGTACTGAGGAAATAACTCCAGAAGCTACCAAAGTCTTAGGGCTAATAGTTGCTCCCGCTTCGAAAGCTTGCTCAAGTGCGGAAAGGTTAACCACTACCGGAAGTACGCGCTCAGCATTAACAGCCACTGCACGGTTAACACCGTGTCCACGAAGCTTAGGAAGCTTCTTGATCTGCTCACGCATTTCTGGACGAGTAGAGTTACCCGATCGAGCGGTCTGACCCTTATGTCCGCGACCGGACATCTTGCCACGCTTACCTCCACGGCCGATACGGCGTGCGGTCTTTTTAGGTGACGTTGGTTTTAATGAATGTAACTGCATGATATTAATTTAGAGTTTAAAGTGAAAAGTTATAAAGTAGTTGATTGCTTCCAACTTTATAAACTTAGGCCTTTAACTGTTTTAGTGCCTCGACAGTGGCGCGGGCGTTGTTAAGTTTGTTCTTAGTTCGTGAAAGCAGTTTAGCAGTAACGTCCTTAACTCCAGCCAATTCGAGGACGGTGCGTGCAGAACTACCAGCTACTAGACCACGACCAGGAGCTGGCATTATCATCACACGACTAGAGGATAGCTTCTTTTCAACATCGTGAGCGATATGGCTGTGCTCATTCATAGGTACAGTAATCATGTGCTTGCGAGCATCTCGTACGGCCTTTTCAATAGCTAGCTGAGTGTCTCCAGCCTTGCCGATACCTACTCCCACGCGGCCTTTCTTGTCTCCGATTACCATAGAAACTGAGAAAGAGAAACGACGTCCTCCACCCATAACACGAGTTACGCGACGGATAGAAATGATTTTTTGTTCAAACTCAGGTCGAGCACGTTCGCCACGACCACCAGCACCTCGACGTGGTCGACGTGGGTTACGGCGGTCATTAGACTCTCCTCCTCTGCCACCAGCACGGCCATGTCCACGGGGTCCGCCAAAGCGGGTGGCTGGCTCAGTTCCTGAAGTAGCATCAGCAGGTGCATCGGTAGTAGCAGTATTTGCCACTTGGTTTGGCGCCCCCTCTGTAGTTACAGTAGAGTCAGCGACAATTTTAGCTTCCTGTTTTTCCATAAAATAAATTTGTAGTTGTTACTAGAATTTTAATCCTCCTTCGCGAGCAGCATCAGCCAAAATGGCAATAGCTCCCTGATAACGGAATCCTCCGCGGTCAAAGACCACCTTCTCAATCCCTTTACCAGTAGCGATTTTCGCGAGCTCAGTGCCGAGAGCGTTTGCTCGTTCCAATAAGTTCTTTCCTTTCTGCTTTCTGGTATCAAGAGCAGCAACAGTAACGCCGGCACTATCATCAATAAGCTGGGCATAAAGGCCGGTATTACTTTTGAAGACGGCCAAGCGAGGCTTCTCGCTGGTACCAATGACTCGTGCACGAATACGATTGTGTCGTGATACGCGGCGAGCTGTCTTTAGTTGTGTTTTAGTTTTCATACACCTTGTTATTTAAACTTAGGAAATTGGATGAAATCCGACGGGCTGGAGAAGATTTTGTGACCAAGGCGTAGATAGACCTACGACGCGGAAACAAAATCTTTGAAGCCCTAGGATTTCGCCGATTTCATATTGTTTAAACGGCTTTCTTACCTTGCTTACGAATAATATATTCACCCTGATAGCGAATACCCTTGCCCTTATAAGGCTCTGGCTTTTTCACCTTGCGCACGTCAGCCGCAAATTGACCAACGATCTCCTTATCGACTCCTGTTACTGTTACAACACCCTTCTCTACCACTACAGTGACTCCTTCTGGAATCACCATCTCCACTGGGTGCGAGAAACCCATAAGAAGTACGAGTGTGTTTCCTTTAACTTCAGCACGATAGCCAACTCCTTCAATTTCCAATATTTTTTTGAATCCGTCAGTAACTCCGGTCACCATGTTTCGAGCATGCGCTGCGTAAGTACCCCAAAGGGCACGAGCCGCAATACTACCTTCCTTTGGAGAGAAGGTGATAGTGTTTCCTTCCATCTTAAGTTCAACATCATCCTTAATCGGACGTGACAAAGAAGTGTTTCCCTTTTTCACAGTCAAGATACCACCTTCAAAAGTAGCTTCGACGCCAACAGGCAATATTACTGGTTGTTTTCCTAAACGACTCATAATTACCAAATCTTAAACAACTGTTCGCCTCCGACCTTTGCCTCCCTGGCCTCACTGTCAGTGAGGATACCCTTTGGGGTAGATAGGAAAAGGTGGCCTTTGCCGAACTTGACCGGATAAATTTCTTCGACCTTAGCGTACAGACGGCGTCCTGGTTTGGACACACGCTTTACATCACTGATGACATGCTTATCGCCGTCATACTTGAGAGTTACCTCAAGAGTTTTCTTTACGTCCTTACCTTTTGTTTCTACTGCTACTACGTAGCCAACAGCGGCTAGCTTCATAGCAATAGCCTCCTTTAATTTTGAGTGCGGGACAGACACTACCTGGTGTCCGACCGCTCCGGCATTCTTAAGCCGGATGATGAAATCTCCAATGTTATCCATATATGCTTAAGAATTACCAAGAGCTCTTTTTAACTCCTGGGATAAGTCCCTCGTGTGCGTGCTCGCGGAAACAAATACGACAAAGATCGAAATCTCGCATATATCCATGCTTACGACCACACTGAACACAACGGCGGACAACCCGACTCTTGTACTTTGGGGTACGCGTAGCGCGTACTTTTACTGATGTTCGAGCCATTTATTTTTTAGGGTTTAGGGACCAGGGTTTAGGGACCAGGGAACATGTCGGTAAAACCAACATACAGAACCCAATCCCTTCAGCCTCAATCCCCTTCTTTTCGAGCAGTATCAGCTAGATGTGCTGACTTACATCGACTATTAATCTTCTATGGAAGGCCGCCCTGCTGGGCATCTATCGGCAACCCATATCGCTCGCTACATTACCAGAATTTGGATAAAAATCAAGCCCCGCGCCAGAGGTGACGCGGGGCTTTTCTTTTTGTAAAAAACTACACTGCTACTTCTTCTTTTTGCAACGGCAAGCCAATATGTCGCAAGAAGGCCTCAGCTTCTGCCTTAGTCTTTGCGGTAGTAACAATAGTGATAGCAAGCGAAAAAACGTCGCGGATATCTTCGTCAGCAGTCTCAGGGAAAATAGTGTGCTCCTTGATACCGAGAGTGATGTTTCCCATATCGTCGATTGCGGTGGTCTTAAGACCACGGAAGTCACGAGTCTGTGGAAGAGCGATATGGATGAGCTTGTCTAGGAAATGATGCATTCTCTCCCCTCGTAAAGTCACCTGGTAACCAATGATGTCACCCTGACGAAGTTTGAAAGAAGCAATAGATTGCTTAGCTGGACGAGGAGATGGCTTCTGACCAGTGATTTGTGACAGACGATTGAAGATGGCTTCTTTTTTAGCCTTGTCTTCTACTTTTCCAATACCAACTGATACCACCACTTTATCGAGTCGTGGAGCCTGCATTATATTGGTATATCCAAGACTAGACTTCAAAGTCTCAAATGCACTGCCTAGATTTTCTTTTAGAGTTTTCATATGCTTAATAATTGAAAGATTAGATCTCCTTACCGGTCTTCTTACTTACACGAACCTTCTTATCACCCTCAGTCTTGTAGCCAACTCGGACTGGCTTTTTGCCATCCACTAGAGCGACATTAGAGATATGTACCGGTGCCGCCTTCTTGATTACCTGCCCCTGAGAACGGACACGCTTATTCTTCTGGTGACGAGTAATAACATTAACCTCCTCAACCAAAACCTGCTCAGTCTTTGGAAAAACTTTTTCCACTTTGCCAGACTTACCTTTATCCTTACCAGCGATAATTATGACGTTGTCTCCTTTCTTAATTTTCATAGACATAGGCTTAAACAACTTCAGGGGCTAATGAAACAATCTTCTGATACCCAGCCTCAGAAAGTTCACGAGGGACTGGACCGAACACACGGTTTGCCTTTGGTTCTTTCTTTTCCTTATCAACCAATACTACGGCGTTATCGTCGAAACTTACGTAAGAACCGTCTGTACGTCGGAATGGCTTCTTCTGGCGTACCACTACTCCGTAAACAACATCCTTCTTTTTTACTTGCTTGCGAGGTTCAGCAGTCTGAACAGAAAGCACCACCATCTCGCCGAGTTCAGCGTAGCGCTTCTTGGAACCACCAAGTACTTTGAAAACACGACCGATCTTACCGCCGGAGTTGTCTGTGATTTTAACTATGGTTTGTGGTTGAATCATAAGCGTTTATTTAGTTAGGAGCGCAAAGCGCTTGCGCTTACTGATTGGACGAGTCTCAATGATGGATACCTTAGTTCCAACTGGGGCGGTGTTGCCAACATCGTGAACCAAATACTTCTTGGTCTGACGGATGAACTTCTTGTACTTAGGGTGCTTTACATAGCGCTCCACAGCCACAGTACAAGTGTCCTGCATCAACGACGCTACCACAGTGCCCTCAAACACTCGGCCGTTGCTGTTTTCTGTTTTAATTTCTTTTGCCATATAAATGAGTTTTATTCGGACTTAGTCTTAGGAGATTCACCACTGGTGCGGGTCTTTAATTCAGTGAGCGAACGAGCAATGTCCTTTCTCGCTTCACGCATTACTCCCACGTCCTTACCACCAGTACCGAAACGGAAATTACGTAGAATCTCGCGCTTATCCTTTACCAAAGAAGCGAGTTCTGTGTCCTTCATCTTTTTTATTTCATTCATCTTAGTCATATAAATTTATGAAGATTACTCACCCTCGCGGGCTACGACACGACCCTTAAGTGGAAGCTTGGCAGTAGCCTTACGTAGTGCCTCTCTAGCCACTACTTCACTGACACCATCTACCTCAAATAAAACTCGACCAGGCCCAACCTCGAACACGAAGTGATCTGGATCGCCCTTACCCTTACCCATCGGAGTTTCTGCAGCCTTCTTAGTGATTGGACGGTCTGGGAAAATACGAATCCAAACACGACCAGTCTTGCCAAGAGTACGAGAAATCACACGACGAGCAGCCTCGATTTGATTGCTCTTCACACGAGCGGGCGTTGTGGCCTTGAGTCCGTATGAACCAAAGGCAACAGTAATACCGCGAGTCTCTGGGCGCGCCAGTTTAGCCTCGCTCTTGCGATCCACCTGCCACTTACGATGTTTTACTTTTTTAGGAAACAACATACTTAATTATGAGTTACGAGGGGCGCGAGCTGGGGCCTTAGACTCTTCACGAGCCGGAGTGTCAATAGCCGCACGACGGTCAGTGAAAATGTCACCGCGGTAAATCCACACCTTAATACCAATAACTCCGTAAGGAAGATTGGCGCGTACACGAGCAAAGTCAATGTCAGCGCGCAAAGTCTGAAGCGGGATACGTCCCTTCTTAAGCTCTTCAACGCGGGACATGTCAGCTCCACCAAGGCGACCAGACATCATAATACGTACACCCTGCACGTCACGGTTGGCCATTACCTTTTCAATAGTCTGCTTGAGAACACGACGGAACTGCATACGCTTTTCTAGACCCTCTGCTACCATCTGTCCAACTAACTGTGCTGACACTTCTGGAGAACGGATCTCTTCAATATCAAGATTTATTTCAGGCTTTTCAGTCAATTTTAGAGTACGAAGCAAGAGGTCAATCTCTTTCTTTAGCTTCACTGCCCCTTCGCCACTTCGTCCGATTACAAGACCAGGACGGGCGCTCTTTACAATAATGCGAATCGCTTTCTCATCACGCTCAATCTCCACAACGTCAACAGACATACCCTTCAACTTCTTGAAAAGGAGCTTACGGATAGCTGCGTCGGTACGCAAGTATTCTCGGAAACGCTTAGGATCAGTAGTGAACCAACGACTACGCCAGTCACGGTTGATACCAATGCGTTGTATAAATGGATGAGCTACGTGAGTCATATTATTTTAATTCGACGGTTATGTGGCTAGAACGACGATTGATTGGGGACGCAGAACCACGAGCACGAGGCATAAAACGGGTCATAACTGTTCCCTTGTCTACCGCAACCTTGGCAATCTTCAAATTCTCAGCCGTACGACCAGTGCTCTTGGCATTAGCTACAGCAGAATTGATTACCTTAATGAAAGGCCCTGAAGCTTTCTTGTCCACGAAGGCCAAGTGCTTAAGCGCGTCATTAACCTTCTTGCCACGTACGAGGTCAGCGAGCAGGCGCACTTTGCGTGGTGATTGGCGGTAATTTTTAAGGATTGCTTTCATATAAAACTATTTCTTAGCGTCAGGTGACTTAGCGGCCTTAGCAGAAGCAATTTCTGCCTCCTTCTTCTTAGTATCTAGCTCCTTCTGCATTTTACCTCCATGACGAAGGAATTTGGTGGTCGGAGAAAACTCACCGAGACAGTGGCCTACCATTTCCTCAGAGACCATTACTTCGATGTGACTCTTGCCGTTGTGCACACCAAAAGTGAAGCCCACCATTTCTGGTGAAATCGTCGCATCGCGAGACCAGGTCTTAATGACGCCGGCTTGGTCTGGCTTCTTTCCGGCAATCTTCTTCAGAAGACGCTCGTCTAGATATGGACCCTTATATAGTGATCGTGACATATAGATAAAACGCTAAGGCTGGTCTGAAATAAGGAAGTTTGTTTAAAATCAATGAGATGCAAGGCGGATGAGGAAAATAATGCGAGGTGAACTTAACGTTCAGAGAGCTTTATTTTCCGAAATCCAACGCAGCAGATCGTGATTTTAAACTGACTTCTAAGTCAGAAGCCCGTGTGGAAGAAGGTAACGGCCTACCCCACACGAGTTCCCGACAAGTAGTGATGAACCTGTGCCGACCCGCCCTGCCAGGGGCTTTCGGGCATCAGTTCGGAACGGGGGCTATAGTACGGGATTGTGTATAAAAAGTCAACAACCTACTAACCAACGGCCTACAACTTTTCGATTGCCAGCATGATATCTTTATAACAGACAGAATAGATGCCAACAGAGGAGCGAAAA
Organism: Patescibacteria group bacterium UBA6201; assembly: GCA_002422025.1. GTDB lineage: Bacteria > Patescibacteriota > Minisyncoccia > Phycocordibacterales > UBA918 > OLB19. Next base: position 162,174 of record DISV01000004.1, read on the forward strand.
ATGGCACCAAAAACAAAACGTCTGAGCTTGGACAAAAAGTGTAAGATTACCCAACAACTGAGCGCACCCAGAAGCAGTGTCAGACAACTGGCCGATTGGCATCGTCGCGACGGTGAAGGTCCCGTTCCTGAAGTGGTAAAAAAGGCGGTGGAACGATACCGCACGATTTCACCTGAAATCAGGACAAAAGGCAGGCTCATAATCAGCCGACATAAAGACTAGCCAGTAGATTGGCCCACAACGCAAAGCGCCGGACAATTTGTCCGGCGCTTTATACGTTGTATTTACAAGAAACTTAAAACTTTCTAAATGAGATGAAGTTGCGTTTGCTGGAGGGAGGAGCTGCGAGCGAGCCGTATTTAACATACGGTGACGAGCAGTCCGACTGAAGCAAATGCAAATTCGCTCATTTAGGAATGTTTTACTTCTTGGAGGTCATTCGTGGTCCTAACTTTCGTCTCTTAACAATAAACTTGTTAGACTGCTTCTTTGGACGACGAGTCTTCTGACCCTTACCGGTCGGACGACCCTGAGCCGTACGAGAACGCTTGTGTCCACGTGGCTGCACACCTTCTCCACCTCCGTGTGGGTGGTCTACGGCGTTTTTAGCAGTACCACGAGTCTTAGGACGAAGTCCCATATGACGAGCGCGTCCAGCCTTACCAATGTTCACTAGACGATTCTCTTCGTTTGAAACTTCACCAATGGAAGCCCAAGCGGTAGAGATAATCTTGCGAATTTCAGTTGAAGGTAGACGAACCTGTGTGTAACCTGCATCCTGCGCTACTACTTCAGCGTAGTTACCAGCAGAACGAGCGATACGAGCTCCGGCTCCTGGTTTTAATTCCACTGCGTACACAAAGGTACCAACTGGAATCTTAGCCAAAGGAAGACGGTTACCTAGAGTTGGGCGAGCGTCGGCAGAGACAATGAAACTGTCTCCTACTTGCATACGCTGAGGCACTAGGATGTAACGGCGTTCACCGTCGGCGTAAAGTGCCAAGGCGATGAAACCGGTTCGGTACGGATCGTACTCAATAGTTTCAATCCGAGCTGGAATTCCCTGCTTGTTGAAACGGAAATCGATTTCGCGATACTTACGCTTATTACCATTACCACGGTACCAAACGGTAGTACGTCCTTGACTGTTACGACCACCGGTTCCACTGCGACCTTTTACCAAAGCCTTGTGCGGAGTACTAGAAGTCGAAGACAATTTCTTCTTGTATTCGATGACGGTCATCCCGCGACGACCTGGTGATGTTGGTTTGTGTTTTTTCATAATTTTTTGCTGGAACTTTGTCTCTAGCTCTTGGCACTTGGTTTTGTAAACCACTAAGTGCTAAGTACTATGAGCCAAGGGCCATTTGTTACTTTGCAGGTACTGAGTACCTATTCGTGTAATAAAGTTTAGATGAGAGAGATAGAATCCCCTTTCTTCAAATAAACGTAAGCTTTTTTCATTCCGTGCTGTGTCATCACTCTACCTTTTGACCTCGACTTGAACTGCCGTGGAGTTTTGTTGACGATGTTTATTCTCACCGGCGTCACGCCATAGAAGGTTTTAACGGCCTCACGGACATCGAACTTCGTTGCAGAACGAGCTACTTCAAATGAGTAGATATTCCTTTCGCTCATCTTCATCGCCTTTTCAGTGATGCGAGGAGATCGAAGTACGAAAGAGAGGTCGCGAGAGACATCAGCACCGTTGGTGCTAACGGCTTTCTTTTCTTTCTTAGTGGCGGTTTTTTTCTGACTAAAGAGTGCCATATTAATTAGGTTATAGGTTCTAGCTCGTTACGCGCTTTTCCAAAGTCTCAAGAGAGGCTTTTGGCTCAGCCACAATAACGTACTTATAAGTTAGAAGATCAACTGGGTTGATATCCTTAGCCATCACAACCTCTAGATTTCCAAAGTTTCGGAAACTCTTCTCAGTTGCAATGTCACGAGCCGCCAATACTACTACTGCAGTATTCTTGCGCTTCGTTACCAACTCCTTCTGGTCAATAGCGGTAGCCAAAGACTTAAGGATGTTCTTAGCTTCCTCGGCCTTTGGCTCAGCAAATACTAATGAATCAACAAAGATGACTTCGCCGTCTTGGTACTTACGAGTCAAAGTGACTGCAAGTGCCTTCGCGCGAACCTTCTTGTTAATCTTGCGAGTATAGTCTTTCTCAGAGATTGGACCGTGGGCCACACCTCCTCCCGACCAAATCGGAGAGCGGCGAGAACCATGACGCGCGCGTCCGGTACCCTTCTGCTTCCAAGGCTTTCGCCCTCCTCCACGTACTTCACCACGATCCTTGGTGTCGGCAGTACCAGCACGAGCATTACCCTGCATCGCTACTACTACTTCGTGTACCAAGTCAGCGTTCCAAGCGACGTTGAAAAGAGACTCCGGTAGAGTAATTTCTGAAGCCTTGCCACCATCTTGTTTATATATTTGTGCTTTCATATTTTTATACTTAATTTAAGTTTTAAAAATTGGATGCAGTTGTGTTTGTTGGAAGAATTTTTATGAGGAAGGTGTAGTAAACCTACGACGACCGAGTAAAAATTCTGAAACGAATGCAAATGCGCCAATTTATTTAACTTAAAAAGATTAGGCAGCAGCTCTTACCTCTACTAGAGTCCCCTTTCGACCAGGGATTGCTCCCTTTACGAGGATTGTATTCTCTTCAGCGTTTACCTGAACGATTTTAAGGTTCTTAACCGTTATACGGTCAGAGCCCATACGTCCAGCCATACGCATACCCTTGATAACACGTCCTCCATCACGTCCTCCACCTCCAATAGAACCTGGAGCGCGGAGTGAGTGCTTACGTCCGTGAGAGGCCATGTCTCCAGCAAAACCGTGACGCTTGACCACACCCTGAAAGCCCTTACCCTTTGAGATGGCTGACACAGTAACAGTGTCACCTGGAGCAAAAACTGAAGAATCAATTGTTGCACCTACCTCTACTCCATCAAGTTTTTCTCCTTGTGAAGCACGGGCACGAAACTCCTTCACGTAGCGCTTAGCGCCACCTTGGTGACCAAGATCAGCCTTACCAAGACGTGATTCCTTTTGCTCACCACCTGCTACTTGTACAGCGTCGTAACCATCTTTCTCAGACGATTTCACAGCCGTTACAACCAGTGGAGTGACCCGAAGGATGGTCACAGGGAAACAAGTTCCCTTTTCATCAAAGACTTGAGTCATCTTGTCTTTAGTGCCTAAAATGAATTTCATTCAATCAGGGCAGGGCTCCAAAATTAGCGAATTTCTTCGTTATGCTTCACAAATTGACACTCACTGGACTAATTGTTGTCCCACTCGTGACAATTTGCTCACACATCTCGAACTTCATCCAATTTTAAATCCCTGCAATTTAGTTAATAAATGTCTCTGACCAGAAACGGGTAATAAAAAACACGTTCCAGGACACAGCCACGAAACGCGGATAGTGCCCATTGGTTCTCAAGGATGCAAGCATCCCGTCATCGAACTTAGGTCTTGAAGACCGCTGTACTATATCGCTTATTAGCAAAAAAGCAAGGGTTAGGTGTCTGTACTAAACCGTACATAAATCCCAGTGGGGACTATACGCTTTGAGGATACTTCTTGAATACTAAGTGAGCCAAAAGTGCCTGAAACCTTATCAAAAACACTTTCTACTGCTTGAGCAAAGGATTCGGAAGCAAAGCCAGCGGCATAACCAGAGAGCACCACGAATGAACCAGGTTTTTCAGAGAGAATCTCTTTAAGGTTTTTAAGGAGTGGAACTAAGTCTTCTTCGATGTGCCAGACCTGGCCCTTAGCACCGCGACCAAAGGCCGGTGGGTCTAGGATAATGCCGTCGTACTTTGCCCCACGTCGTACTTCACGCTTTACGAAAGCGGCAGCATCGTCCACAATCCAACGAACGGAGTCATTAGCCAATTCGCTCGCCTTAGCGTTTTCACTCGCCCACTCCATCGACTGCTTAGAGGAATCAACATGGGTCACTTTGGCTCCAGCCTTGGCTACGGCGAGTGTGGCGGCACCAGTGTAGCCGAAAAGATTAAGAACACTTGGCGACTCATTTCCCTTCTTCATACCCTTAACCTTTTCCATTATCCAAGACCACTGACTAGCGTGTTCAGGGAAAAGCCCAACATGCTTAAAGGAGGTGAAGTGAAGTTTGAAAGTAAGGTCTTCAAAGACTACCTGCCAATCAACCGGAGTGTCATCGTGAAGAGTCCACTTCCCATCCTTTGTTTCAGAGGTAAATTTAGCTTGTGCCTGTGACCACAATTCAGGCTTGAGCGGGGACCAAATAGCTTGCGTGTCTGGTCTGTCGGTGATGATTTTACCAAAGCGCTCGAGCTTCCGCCCATTTCCTGAATCAATCAGTTCGTAGTCAGGCCAAGATTTAGTTGTGATGTCTTCTTTCTCCAACATAGTTTATTTAAGATGATCAGGATTCTGGCGACTCCATTCGTAGAAGACGACCGCACCTGAGACTGCAGCGTTTAGTGACTCTGCACGTGCGTGCATCGGTATAGAAAGTTTGTAGTCACAAAGCTCAAGAGATTTTTCGCGAATACCTCCTCCTTCGTTACCAACCACAAATACACTAGGTCTATCGAACTTTGTCTCAGTCAGCTTCCCCCCTTCCATATCGAGTCCGTAAATCCAAAAACCACGCTCCTTTAGCTCACGGAGAGTTTGGTTCACATTCCCTACAGAAACGACCGGGATCTTAAAGACCATTCCGACCGAGGTCTTTACCACCGTACCAGTAATAGGTGCTTGGCGGTGTTCAGGGATAATGACGCCAGAAAGACCGAGCGCTGCCGCTGAGCGAATAATGGCCCCAAGGTTATGCGGGTCCTGCACCTCAGCACATACTGCGATAGCCGGATTTTTCTTTACATCAAGATTTTCCAGAAAAGTTTTTAAGTTGGTTACTAAGGCTGAGGTATTCAAAATGCCAATGACGCCTTGGTGTACGGCGTTTTCGCCAACTGTTCGGAGCTCACCTCCACCGAGTGGTTTAACTGAAATATTGTTTGCAGTGGCTAATTCTACAATTTCTTTCTCCTCTTCAGGTCTTTCTAGAAATACGTTCTTGATGGCCTTCGGCTTATGACGAAGAGCCTCCGTCAGAGCATGACGGCCATAAATATATACTTTGTCGCTCTTGATTTTGTCCTTTTTCACCTGTGCAATATAACACAACAAACAAAATACACACGCTAGAGGTTGCAAATTTGGCCATTAAGGTAGATTATAGCTCTTAGGCGAACGGCAACGGTCCACCGCTTCGCTTGTTCTTAAAACTGGACCTTATGGAGATCCCAATGAGGATATACAGGTTTTTTGTGAGGTCACTAACCGCCTTCGGATTCCTCCTCCTCATACTTAATCCAGACACGTAGACTACGAAGCTACGCTTGTCTCCGCACCGACGGTAATCCGGTAAAAATAATGGCCCCGATGAGTCTGACTCATCGGGTGCCTTTTATTATAGATACACAAAAGCCCGGGCCAAAGGCCTGGGCTTTTGTTGCAACTGGCAACAATAAACTCTTGTGAAATCTCTACAGTTTACTAACTGAGGATTTTTGGATGCAGTTATGTCAGCTGGAGGGAGCTTTGTGAGAAAGACGTAGACGAACTACGTTGACCGAACAAAGCGACTGAAGCTGATGCAAATGCGCCAAAAATACCAATTAGTTCATTTTGACGTCAATGGACACTCCTGAAGGAAGTGACAAATTAGTCAACGCCTCCACCACCTTGGCGCTCGGATTTAGGATGTCGAGCACACGCTTATGCATTCGCATCTCAAATTGTTCTCGCGCATCTTTATCGATGAACGTCGAGCGGTTAACGGTGTACTTCTTGATTTCAGTCGGCAAAGGAATCGGGCCCACTACCTGTGCGTCAAAACGCAAAGCGGTGTCGATTATCTGTTTGACTGACGCGTCAAGAATCTTGTTCTCGTAAGAGCGCACGCGAATGCGCAACTTCTGAGAATCAGGGGAGGCGTCCTCCTTTTTCTTGGTGGTACGCTTTACGGTCTTTTTTGTTGCAGTTGCCATAATTATGTTTTTTCAATTTCAAGCTTTCAGAAATTGGATACTGAGCAAGAAAGCTCAATGCCAATCTGGGAAGCTTTAAGCTACAATTTTTGTTACGACTCCCGCACCTACAGTCTTACCTCCTTCACGAATAGCGAAAGACTGCTTTTCCTCAAGTGCTACAGGAGCTACCAACTTAACCTTAAAGGTGGCAGTGTCACCCGGCATAACCATCTCTACTCCGTCAGCCAAAGTAACTTCTCCTGTTACGTCGGTAGTACGTACGTAGAACTGTGGCTTGTAACCAGAGAAGAATGGAGTGTGACGTCCACCTTCATCCTTAGAAAGTACATATACTTCAGCTTCGAAGTCAGTATGTGGAGAAACTGAACCTGGAGCGGCCAATACCTGACCACGGTGTACATCCTCTTTCTTAGTACCGCGGATAAGGATACCAGCGTTGTCTCCAGCCTGAGCAGCATCAAGAGACTTGTTAAACATTTCCACACCAGTAACAGTGGTCTTGGTAGTATCTTTGATACCAACAATTTCGATTTCACCACCTACCTTGATAGCACCACGTTCTACACGGCCAGTTACTACTGTACCGCGACCTTCAATAGAGAAGATGTCTTCTACTGGCATCAAGAATGGTTTGTCGAGTTCACGCTCTGGCATTGGGAAGTAAGTATCCATAGCATCAACCAATTCTGATACCTTAGTACCCCATTCTCCAGCAGGATCTTCTAGAGCCTTAAGACCAGAACCCTTAATAATAGGGGCATCCTTATCAAAGCCGTTCTTTTCAAGAAGCTCACGTAGCTCCTCTTCTACGAGCATAAGCATCTCCTCGTCCTCCACCATATCGCACTTGTTTAGGAATACGATAATCTTTGGAACACCAACCTGCTTAGCAAGAAGAACGTGTTCACGTGTTTGAGGCATCGCACCGTCGGTAGCGGCAACCACCAGGATTGCGCCGTCCATCTGTGCAGCACCAGTAATCATGTTCTTGATGTAGTCGGCGTGACCCGGAGCGTCGATGTGTGCGTAGTGACGATTAGGAGTCCAGTATTCACTGTGTGAAAGTGAAATAGTAATACCACGCGCCTTTTCTTCAGGTGCCTTGTCGATGTCTTCAACGGCCTTTACGTTTGCGCCGTATTCTCCACCCTTTCCACTGAGTACGTTTAGAATAGCAGCAGTGAGCGTGGTCTTACCGTGGTCAACGTGACCAATGGTACCAACGTTCATGTGCGGCTTAGTACGATCGAAATCTGCCATATTAAATTTAGTACGTCTAAATGATAATGGCCCGCACACTGCATTTTGATATAAGTGGAAAGCGGGATGTGCGCCGAGTGGCAGTGGCGCGAGAACATCGCACTGCCGCCTGGCACACATCACATGATAAAGAGCGCTATTCCACACAGCAAAAGGCTATGTACAGGTGGGCGTATCGTACATTATGCGCTCTGGAATTGCAACACCATTGACTACCTAGAGATGAAAAAAGCGGCAGGCCAAGAGGCCTGCCGCTTTTTTCTTTCTCAGACCTCTCGATTAGAAAGGACTTGAGCGACTATTCCTCAATATCCTTAGGTACAAAACCTCTAGCCTTCTTAATATCCTCAGCAATGTTTGGAGGAACAACAGCATAGTGATCAAATTCCATCACCATATTTGCGCGACCTTCAGTCATAGAGCGGAGAGTGGTGGTGTAACCAAAAAGTTCTGAAAGTGGCACCTTGGCGCGGATAACCTTCACCATATCACGATCATCCATTCCTTCTACCATACCGCGCTTTGAAGCCAAATTACCGTTGATATCACCCATAAACTGCTCTGGAGTAGTGATTTCAATCTTCATCACCGGTTCGAGAATAACAGCTCCAGCCTTTTTTGCAGCCTCCTTAAAGGCATTGATAGAGGCGAGCTTGAAAGCAATTTCTGAAGAGTCGACATCGTGATAGCTACCGTCATACAGCTCAACACTTACGTCTTCCATCTTGTAACCAGCGACCATACCGCGAGCCATCGCCTCCTTTGCTCCCTTCATTACAGCCGGGATGAATTCGTTTGGAATCACTCCTCCCTTAATGTTGTTCACGAATTCGAAGTGATCCTCACGGTCAACGTTCTTCTTCACTTCCTCTCCTTCGGCTAGAGGCTCCATTGGCTTAACGCGAATCTTAACGTGACCATATTGACCACGACCACCAGTCTGCTTGATGTATTTGTATTCAGCCTCTGCCTCGCGTTGAATAGTTTCGCGATAAGCTACCTGTGGCTTACCTACATTGGCCTCAACACCAAACTCACGCTTCATACGATCAACGATAATCTCGAGGTGAAGTTCACCCATACCGGCAATAATGGTCTCAAGAGTTTCTTCATCGGTAGAGATGCGAAGAGTTGGGTCTTCATCAGACAGCTTCTTAAGTGCCATACCCATCTTCTCTTGGTCGTTCTTGGTCTTCGGTTCAATACGCAGTGCCACCACTGGCTCTGGGAACACAATCTGTTCTAGCATCAGTGGCTTTCCTTCCTCACATAGTGAGTGAGAAGTTTTCACATCCTTAAGACCTACTCCGGCAGCAATTTCTCCAGCGTACACCTCGTCAATCTCAGTTCGCTTGTCCGCCTGAAGACGTACAATGCGTCCCAAGCGCTCTTTTTCACCAGTGTTGGCGTTTAGAATATAACTACCGGACTTAACCACTCCTGAGTAAACACGGAAGAAAGTTAGAGCTCCCACGAATGGGTCGGTCTGAAGCTTGAAGGCAAGCGCACAGAAAGGCTCGTCGTCACTCGCACTGCGTGTTTCCTCTTCACCAGTCTTAGGATTAGTTCCTTTAACTGGAGGTAGGTCTATTGGAGACGGAAGATAATCTACTACAGCATCCAGCACACGCTGTACACCAACGTTCTTCAATGATGAACCAGTCATGACTGGGAAAATAGCGTTATTGATCACCGCTTTACGAAGAGTCTTTTGTAGTTCTTCATAAGAAGGAACAGTACCATCTAGATAAGCATTCATCTGCTCGTCGTCATTTTCGACAATTCGCTCAACGAGTTCAGCGTGATACTTCTCAGCCTCAGCTTTGTACTCCTCAGGAATTTCCTGCTCAATAACATTCATTCCCATATCACCCTCGAATGTGTAGGCCTTCATCTTAAGAAGATCAATAACTCCTTTTAGCTGATCCTCCTTACCCCAAGGAAGTTGGAAACGTACTGCTTTAGGAGAAAGTCGTTTCAAAATCGAAGAGTATGAACGTTCAAAGTCAGCACCAGTACGATCCATCTTGTTGATGTAACAAATACGAGGTACTCCCGCTTCATCAGCATAACGCCAGTTGGTTTCAGACTGTGGCTCTACTCCCGCCACACCATCGAACACTACGATGGCTCCGTCTAACACACGCATAGAACGCTTTACCTCAGCAGTGAAGTCGATGTGGCCTGGAGTGTCGATAATGTTGAAATTGTATTTGTGTTCCTTACCTGTTCGATCTGGGTTAAGTGAAGGAGTCCACTGACAAGAAATAGCAGCAGCAGTAATAGTGATACCGCGCTCGCGCTCCTGGTCCATCCAGTCGGTAACTGTCTCACCGTCGTGTACTTCCCCAATCTTGTGGGACATACCAGTATAGAAAAGCACACGCTCAGACGTAGTGGTCTTACCAGCGTCTACGTGGGCAACGATACCGAAGTTACGCAATTTTTCTAATGGAAATTCTCGAGCCATAAATAATTTGGTTCTTGGGGTTAGGTTTTATTAATCTTTCAATAACAAAAGCGCGCGAGCGCCACGAAAGTGCCGGTACTATACGTTATTTATACCAAAACAGCAACCAAATAGTGACCAAAAAATCCTTGGGAGATTGTAGTATCATATAGCCGTTATGATAATCGGAATTGCTGGACCAACAGCCAGTGGCAAGACCACGGTAGCGCGGATGTTAGAGGAGGAATATGGCGCGGTGCGTCTGCGTTATTCAAGTATTCTCTCAGAAATGGCTCTTGAAAGAGGACTCGACCCTAATGATAAAGCTACCCTCCAAGGACTCTTTCTAAACGAACGCGAAACACGTGGCGAAGACTTTCTGACCAAGGAAATGGAAGAGCGAGTAGGCCAACTCGACAAAGACTTCATCGTGATTGAGGGCAATCGACGACTAGTCGACATTGATACCCTTCGTCGCATCACTAAAGCACATGAGGATTCTCTTATCCTCCTTTTCATAGACGCGTCTCGAGAGACCCGTTTCGATCGCTACAACCACCGCTTAATTACACAAAATGAAGAACCTATTTCATTTGAAGCTTTCACTGCACTCGAAGCAAATGACGCTGAAAACGAAATCGACGACCTAAAAACAATTTTCGAGAAAGAAGGTCTAGTTATTAGCACTGACAACCAGAATGCGGAGGCGGTGTTTGAGGAAATTAAAAAACTTATTGAAGCCGAAAAACTGACCACCGTTAGTAACTGAGATTTTCTTTAGACGTAATTTTCGAAAGCAAGACTGTCACCAAACAAAAAATCCCTTCTGGGATTTTTTGTTTGGTGGAATTTACAAATTGGATGCAGGACGAGAAGCCTAGGAGAAAATGTCGTGAGCGCTATATGAAATAGAGCGAATGATATTTTACTCCGTAGCGACAAAGCCCTGCGCCAATTTGGGAATTACCAAGCGAAGTGTGCGAAAGCACGGTTGGCCTCCGCCATCTTATGCACATCGTCCTTCTTCTTCACAGCAGCACCTTCATTCTTTGCAGCCAAGAGAATCTCTGCAGCCAAAGCCTTGAACATTGGTACACCCTTAGCACCACGAGCGGCACCAATCATCCAGCGGAGAGCTAGACTAGTACGACGCTCTGGGCGTACTTCTCGAGGAACCTGGTAGTTTGCACCACCGACACGACGAGAACGCACCTCCATCAATGGACCAGCGTTTTGGAGTGCAGTCTTGTAAACCTCAACTGGATCACCTCCCTCTTTATCATTCTTAATGAGCTCAAAAGCTGCATAAACTACCTTGCGAGCAGTTTCCTTCTGTCCACGTAGCATCACGTAGTTAATAAGTTTTTCCACCATCTCATCACCGAACTTAACGTCAGGCTGGAGAGTTGGTCTTTTTTTGATTGGTCTTCGCATATTTTCTTTCGTTATCTAAAGCGATTTTTATTAATATTTTTCTGGTCTTTTTTAAAAAGTCAGAAATTGTGGCAAGTCCGACGAGTTGGAAGAATTTTACTGACCAAGGTGTAGATGGTACTACAGCGCGGGAAGTAAAATTCTGAAACTCTAGGAATTGACCAATTTATTACTTTTTAGGGGCTTTGGTTCCGTATCGTGAACGTGACTGCATCCTCTTATCTACTCCAGTAGCGTCATATTTACCGCGTACCACAGTGTAGTTAACACCAATGTCCTTTACACGACCTCCACGCACCAAGACCACAGAGTGCTCCTGAAGGGTGTGACCGATACCTGGGATGTAGGCGGTAATTTCCTGTCCATTAGTAAGACGTACACGAGCAATCTTACGAATAGCAGAGTTAGGCTTACGAGGAGTCTTGGTAGTAACACGAGTACAAACACCACGCTTAAATGGTGAGTTGTACTCATTAGGACGATTCTTGATCTTATCGAAACCAGACGACAAAGCAGCCACTTTGGTCTTGTGAGCCGGGTCGCGACGTCGCTTCTTAATGAGTTGTTTTATAGTTGCCATTTTGTTTAGGTTCTAGGTGTTAGGTATTAGGTTCTAGGAACCGAAACCTTTTTAGCACTTTGGTGGTTGGGGGCAATTAAAAATCTGCCTATCTACCAAACACAGCTCAAAGTGGGGCTAGCATACCACAAGTTGCCTACTTTACAACCCGTTTAAGCCAGTCAACAGCGAAAAGACTCCAAATACCAATTTTGAGAACGGTGCCCAAAAAATATTAATAAATATAAATATAAATATAAAAGTACCAATAAGCCCCCAGCGTTCAAAAGCGTGAACAAAGCTACGATACTTTATCTGAAGTGTAAAAGGTAAGAACGGCTGAATAATCTTTGAACCGTCCAAGGGCGGAATCGGAATCATATTAAAGAATGCGAGCAGAATGTTTATATATACGATATATGAAGAGAGTTCGATGAAGGCGCTATTTAATGACAACACCTCACTGAAACGAATCATCATTCCAAACAGGAGAGCCAGTGCGAGATTAACAGCCGGGCCGGCGGCGGCCACCATGGCTTCCCCCCACTTTTGATCTCTTAAATTGTATGGGTTATATGGAACCGGCTTCGCCCAGCCAAACAAAATGCCTGCATTGGAGAATAAAAGCAGCGCCGGAATTACCACCGAGCCAAGCGGGTCGATATGTACCAAGGGGTTGGGTGAAAGACGACCCTGGAGGCGGGCAGTTGGGTCTCCGAGCCAATCAGCCATATAGCCGTGGGCCATTTCGTGAAGGATGATTGAAACAATTAAGGCAGCGATGGTGGCAATTGCAGTAAATTCCATAGATTATATGGTAACTCATAAACCAAGCTCCACAAAGCCCGAAACACAGAACATACTTACCTAGCAATGGAACGAGGAAGACTTCAGACCCCTACCGATTGCAAAATCAACGCCCTGTGGTAATATGGCGCCCACGTATGGCAAAAGTCTGTCAAATTACAGGTAAGTCCACCCAAGTTGGTGGCCGCTACTCAAACCGCACTCGTGCGACGCAGTTTAACCCTTGCGGTAAAGTTCGTCGTGCACCAAACATTCAGAAGAAGCGAATCTTCGTTCCTGAGATTGATGGCTTTGTAACTATCAACGTTTCAACTAAGGGACTTCGAACTATGGCTAAGAATGGTACCTACAAGACATTGAAGGAAGCGAATTTAATCTAAAACTCTCTAAGTGGGTAATATAAGAAATGACCGAAGCATTTGCTTCGGTCATTTCTTTTTTCTCAGTCTCCTTATCATCGATGATCAGGAGGAGTTATCTTATCGTTGAGGATGAGATTTAGTTTATGGAGTAGTTGATGCAGGGTCTTCGGATGGAGTGCCGGTGGTATCATCAGGAATTTCGGTGTCGTCTAGCTGGTCATCTGTTGGAGTTGCTGGCGGTACCTCGTCCTCAGTGACGGTTGGGTCAGCGGGTGGATATTCGCAAGAGCCATCGTCTTCGGTGGCATCAGATGTGAAGTTTGTGGCGTCTTTATCGATACAACCAGATACTGGTGTAATTACTGGTTCTGTAGGGTCAGTAGATTCTGATGGTGTGCTCGCACTTGATATGGCAACATTATCAGTGGTAGTAGCGGTACTTGAAGCAATTTCGGAAAGTAAAGTGTCTTCTATTGTTTTGGTGGATGTTCCACTATTTTCTTCCCGAGCTTCGGGGGTTGGTTCTGAGGTATATTCTGGTAATTCTCCAGGTAAGCGTTCACGTTCTGGCACATATATATCATCTGGAGTGCGTCCAATGAGTGCTGAGAAGAGGTTGGCTGGATGCGAATTAGCGACCGAATTTCGCTCAGCCACCTGAGCACGAGTTAAGAAAATCCGTTCAGCATTTTCAATGTCTCGAAGCTTGGCCACCACCTTTCCTTGTAGACCCGTTTCATCAAGTGATGCTTTTGCGACAGTGAACTGACCAGATTTTATAACCATCTCCCAACTCTCACCAACAAGAGATAGAGTAGTTAATTCATAGGAGACTAGGTAGGCTTCATCTGTCTCTTCTACTATTGTCACGGTGGGGGAAAAATTGAAGTCCTGGATATTGGCATTCAATAGAGTCTCTGCTTCGACAGTGGCAGGAACACCAATCATTTCCCCTATTTGCGGCGCGGCCAAGGCTGCGCCACCGCCTAGGAACACAATACCGAGCGCTATCGGCAGTAAGTTGTTGTATTTAAGAAAAGTTGCAACCTTACTCATATCAATTCTATTATCTCATAAACCTCTCATCGTTAAAACGTTTAGCTAATGAAGAGCGGAGGCCGTAAGAATCGGCGTTTTTGGTCCAAGAGACCCAAGAACGAACTGAATCGTCTGACAACCCCCCCCGCAGATGTTTTTGCTCTACGAGCGCGCTTCAAAAAACGCACGACTGTGCTTTGACGAAGTCTTTGGTGGTGTGAAAATATTCGAAATCCAAGCCAATTCACGCCCGAAGAAATTGGAACGACCTGAGCTTTATGTGGGTGAACAATCAACTCCAATTTACCTGACAGAAATCCTGTGATTTCCTCCTTCAAATTATGTAAGAAAACTTTGTCGTTATGAAAAAAGACAAAGTCGTCCATATAGCGGATGTAGTGTCGCAAACGCAGATTATGCTTAACGTGCTGGTCCAGAACATCAAGGTAAATATTAGCGAATAACTGGCTGGTCAAATTACATATTGGTATTCCCTTCCCAGGTGAATTTTCGCTACTCTCTATAACCATGCGGCAAAGTGAAAACACTCTGTCATCTGAGACGCGTCTGGACAAAAGCCTTAGTAAAATCCCGTGGTCTATTGAAGCAAAATACTTTGAAATATCCATTGAAAGCACATATTCAGAGGAACGGGAGAAATTTGCAAAACGCTTGATGGCTTTATGAGTTCCTTTTTTATGCCGACAAGCGTAACTGTCATAAATAAATCGACGTTCAAAAAGCGGTTCTAATGTAGCCGTCAAAGCCTGATGCATCACACGGTCACAAAAAGGCGCGGATATAGCCAAAGTATTAATTGATAGGTCTTTTCAAAGATAACGAGGTCTTGGAGCATATAATTTCACTTTGAATAAAATGGACGGTCAGATTATTAGATTATAGATATCGGATTGCTATTGGGCACAGCGGAAGCCGATGACCGAGGACGTGCTGCCCGGCGCGCTGCTCAGATCCAGCGTGAACGCACCCGCGCGCGCGCCACTGTTCCAATTACCGCCACGAAAGAAGCCACGGGTGGCAGTGGTAGCACCTCGATACCACTGGTCATTGGTTGTGAGAGTATTTCCACAAACCCCATCACCGGAAGTAGAGCAAGCTTGGTAACCAGCGGTAGCACTGTTCATTATCGGATAGTCATCACTGTTTACTTGGTCGACCCATTCCCAGACGTTGCCGGCGAAGTCCCAGATATACTCGTCGTTTGACAACTTATAGATGCGACGCTGACTGTCCCAGGTCGATAGGTCGCAGGACTGACCGGTACCGGAACAGGAAGAAACATCAGCGGCGGTAGCTAGAGCGCTCGCTGGCGAATTGTCCGAATGCCCATCGGACATATTGTTGGTTCCGGCCACGCCACCGTTCCAGTTCCATCCGATGTCCTCGACATTACGCGCAATAGCCATCCATTCTTGCTCGGTAATAAGGTGTTTATCTGCGCGCAAACATTGCGCGCGAGCGTCGTATTGTGTAATTGAAACCCATGGTGAACCGCCAGACACCGAGACAGCGTTGTTCGAGCCATCATTCTGAGTTTCGTACTTATCCACGCAGAAGCCATTATGCATACCCATCTCTGGCATTGGTGGAACCGGAACCATTCCGGTAGGACAAGTGACTGGAGCTACACCGTTGGAGTAAATTGTGCCACCAAAAACGGCATTGCCTTGATTGGCAAAGGTACCAGGATAACCTTGTACTGGAGTGGTCGGACAAGCGCCGCCATCACAGATGTAGAGGTTGCCGTCGAGAAGACGGAGGTTCTTTCCGATAGCTGAGATATTAAGGTCACCTGTCGCATCAACATAAAGTTCAGCGTACCTCGTGGCGTCATACGAAAGTCGCTGTTGCGCTTCCGCCGCAGTACCAAACACCGTCAACTTGCGATTCGGTGTCGTCGTCCCGATACCGACATTGCCAGTGTTGTAATAAATGTTGGAGCTAGAAGTAGTCCACTGACTAATAAGACCAAGTGAGCTGGTAGCAATGTTAGACCAAGTAGTTCCATTCCAAGTGAGGAGATCACCTAAAGTTTCGGTCATCAAAGCGACGTCCTCCAGGTCTTCGATAGATTCACTGGTGATGTTGGCTATACCACCGCCTCTACCAGAGTGTTCAATGGAACGCATTATGCCGTCGACTTGTGCTTCGTATTCTTGGCCAGTAACAAAACCAGAAGTATCTACGACAATATCTCGGGTAATGACCTCATGTATGGTTTCTCTTTCAACTGGGGTGGAGGTGTATTGATTGGTAATATTTTGGACAATTGTGGTTGTTGCGACTACCGGTATCTGATTTAGGTCCGTATCAGACTCAGTCTCTATAATCTCATCAATGACCTTAGTGTCTACATTGGCCACAACATCTGTCTCTTCTGTACAGGGATAACCTAACCATTTTCCAACAACACAAAAGAAACTATCAGTGACAGAACCAAAGACCTGAGCAGTTTGAGGTTCAGTCACTAAATCAGCAACGTATTTTTCACTAACCACCTTACCAGCGTACGTAACGGAAAAGATACAGCCCAAAATTGCTAGCACAAAAAGCGCTTTTTTGAAGCTAAATTTTTCCGAATCCACCATCCTTATATTTTATACTACTTAGCACGAAAGTTACTGTTGAAATGTTCGTAAAAATCCCCATAAATACAATGTATTTTATGGCCAAAATAACTCTTCTGGGTCTAGAATATCGTTGAGGTTGATAGCTTCTATTGCTTCAGATAAACTTCTGCTCCATCGGACCAAAAGACAATGTTTCCTTCTTCAGCCGTGCTTCGAATCTCCACTCCAAAATTAAACAGTAAGTCAGTAACCTCTAGATGTGGATGGCCGTAGGAATTATCTGCCCCCGCAGATATAACTGCATAATCAGGGTCTACTTCTGCTATGAAAAGTTCTGAGGTGGAAGTACGTGAACCGTGATGCCCTGCTTTCAAGACGTTACTTTGTAAATTTTCGCCTTCAACCAAAACTAAATATTCTTCAATCGACTTTGGTGAGTCTCCAGTCAACATAAAGGCCGTATCACCATAGACTAGCCTGGCCACAATAGAGGATGTATTACTTTCGAGCTCACTGGCATCAATGTCTGGAAACAAAATCTCTAAGTAAACATCATTGCCAAGGTCATATCTCTGACCACGTCGAGCAAAGTGAACCACTACACCTTCTTCCTCCATCTTGCGCACCGCTGTTTCCCACACACCGGTCTCACTTTCATTTTCGGTACGGATAACATGGAGAACACTAAAACGATCCAACACTGCCGACAAGCCACCAACATGGTCAGCGTCCGGATGAGTTGCCAAAATGTAGTCAAGGTCACGATCTGAAAAACTCATTACTTCACCAAGCTGACGCAAGACATTATTGTCTCTTCCTGAATCAATGAGCATCTGTTTGCCGCTGGATGACTGAATGAAAATCGCGTCGCCCTGCCCCACGTCTAAGAAGACTACACAAAGCAGCTTCGAGTCACACACTGGTGACCCGATAGTCTCTAAAGAGATGTCGGGCCACCACACAACTAAGAGCGCAACCACCATTACTCCCAACATCATCACCCTACTTCTAATTACTCTTTCATCCATCATTTGATATTATAGTGCCTATGACTTACGAACCTAAAAAATTTAATATCCCAGAACTTACCGGTATCTCGAAGCAATCAATCGACGAGCACATTAAACTCTACGAAGGCTACGTGAAGCATGTCAACCATATCCGCGAAGAAATGGACAAAGTTAACGATGACTACGCTCGCTCTGAGATGATGAGGCGTCTAGGATTTGAATTCGGCGGAATGCGTAACCACGAGTACTACTTCGAACAATTTGAGATTGGCCCGAGCTCTCTTCCAGACGGAAAACTGAGGTCATTAATTGAGGCGCAGTGGGGATCGTCAGAGAAGTTCATTGAGCACTTTAAAAAACTTGCTGCCACGCGCGGTGTTGGTTGGGCTATGTTATACATTGACCGGACAAACGGCCAACTAGTCACCGCCTGGGTAGACGAACAGCACTTCGGACAACTAGCTGACCTCGACATCGTGCTTGGACTCGATATGTGGGAACATTCCTATATGCTCGACTACCCACCAAGTGAAAAACTTAAGTACGTAGACGCATTCTTCACAAACCTAAACTGGGAAACAGTAGCTAAAAGAGTTTAAGAACTTATCTCTTTAATAGTCCACCCCTTAAGCTCATCAACCTCCCTTACACTCCACCACATAGAGAGTGCTATTACTGTATAACCAAGTGGTACAAACCAAAACGAAAAGGCCGGTACTGTAAATGACGCAAACGGCAAGGACCCAAACCATTCGGCTATAACAATGATATAAGTGAGGGAAAGATGTGTAACAAAGGCTAATGGTGTCGCCAGTGACATCGAGACGAAAGCGACCATACCGGTAAAGAAAGTGAGGAGCATAGCCACCGGCACCATTGGTAAAACTAAGATATTTACAATAACTGCCACCACTGATAACTCCCCAATTTGATAAAGAAGAAGTGGTAACACAAAAAGCTGTGTTGCCAGTGTTGCCACTAAAAATTCACGCACCCCAAAAGGTGAGGGCATTACTCGGAGCCGTGCCTCTAAGTCTGGCGCAACCAAGATAAGCCCTAATGTAGCTATAAAAGACAATTGAAAGCCAACATCAAAAGCTAGGGAATATGGGTTCCACAAGAGCATCATAAATCCTGCCAACAAAAGCCCTCGTAATATGAGATAGACACGACCAGTTAACCCGATAATAAGAAGTAGTGAGGCCATCAAGCAGGCACGGACCACTGTGGCACTGAGACCAACAAGGAGTGCGAAGATTACGATTCCAACTAACCCAATAGTGACACTGAGCCGTCGCCCAAACATCCATCTTAGTACATACAAGATAAAGGTCACTACTATCATTACGTTGTATCCAGAGAGAACAACAATATGAATGATGCCTGTTCGCCTGAAAGTAGTCTCTAAATCGTCTCCAAGAGCACGTTTCACCCCGAGCAATAATCCTTC
Source organism: Patescibacteria group bacterium UBA6201 (assembly GCA_002422025.1). Taxonomy (GTDB): domain Bacteria; phylum Patescibacteriota; class Minisyncoccia; order Phycocordibacterales; family UBA918; genus OLB19. The sequence goes on from DISV01000004.1 coordinate 181,206, forward strand.
ACTAAGCCCTACCTGTGGCTCAGGTATTAGTAATTCTAACCGTTTCATAAATGCGTGCTTAAGGTCGAGGATTTTACCAATGAACATATAGGCTTCGTCGGAGGATAGGCGCAGAACTTCAGCCCTAGGAATCGTATAGCCAACACCTCGAGCTAAAAGATATCCAGGATAATTAAAAGTCCGACCAAGGTCAGTTTCAAATATTTCGGGTTTTTCTAACACCCCACTAACTAATACTCGGTCACCATAACGCCACTCCTCACCTGGATATGCCAATGACAAAATAAGCCCATAATCAGTCTTTATGTATAGGTGTGTCGCATTGGCGCGAGCCTCCGGCTCGCGCCAAATTACTCCCAGAAGTGATACCTCACTATTAACCATTTTTTCCAATCTTGAATCTGTACTATTTAAAATAGCGAAGTCCATCCGGAGGGCACCAAAAGCAAAAAACAATATGACGAGTGACGTGAATAATAAATGAGGCGAGTGACGGTAGCCAGAGGTTATTGCCCCGCGCCCGACTAATCCCACAGCTACCGCCAATAGAACCAAAAGTCCGATTTCAGACAAAGAAAATCGCGCGAACGATCGCGCGAAAATTCCAAGAGTGAAGGCGATGATTGCAGAATAAAATAACATTCCACCATCAGAAAACTTCATATGTTTATTTTTTTCCTCTTTCGTCTAAGGCCTCATTCACCAAGCGGTCAGCTTCTTTATTTTCTTCTCTCCTTACATGCGCGAGAGCGAGTTTTGGGAAATGTGCCCGTAGGTCTTGTATCTCTAGGAAAATACTTCTAAGTCCCGGATTCTTAACCTTATACTCTCCAGCCAGTTGTTTGACCACAAGTTCACTATCCAGCTTCCAATCAATCTCTAAATCTTGAGTTTCTTTACCAAAGCGTGCCTTTAGGACCTGAAGCCCCCTTAAGACAGCGGTATACTCCGCTATATTGTTAGTGCTTTCTCCAATATACTCAGATATCTTTTCGAAAATCTCGTTCTTTTCGGTCTCAATCACCACCCCAATAGCGGATGGTCCTGGATTGCCTCTTGCTCCTCCATCGGAATGTATTATTAATTTCATATTTAAAATTTTAAAAAAGTTTAGACGCTACTAGTGTATGTTCAAAAATAGATGGGCGCGAGGTGGACAAGGTTAATTCAATGAATGTCATTTTCACAACCTAACAAGGTAGACCACTTTCTTTTTAAGATTTACGACAATACCTTGAGAGCATCTTCTCGAAAGGCCTCTGTTTCCTCTTCCAAGATTGCATTAAACATTGGAAAAGTGTTAGTGAGAATAACGTGTAAATCATCTTTATCTGCATAAGCCTCAAGCATGCGAGCAAAATGCTCGCCAGTTGACTCATCACTTTCTGTCATGAAACGAAGGACAGAACTTTCTAGTATCAGGCCTCCGAGGTCCGCCAAGAATATCTTTTTTTCATCTTCGGTCATTTCAGAGAAGTGAAACAGGTCCGCTAGGTTTTTTTGGATTTCTGTTGTCATAGATATTTTTATTAAGCGGCAACTCGCACAGTATTTATCCTAGTTAAATACTGACGTAGTGTCTCATTATCACTAAGAGCTGGGGTTTTGGCCACCTCACCCTGAAGCTCACTCATCCACTTTTCGTAACCCTCTGCCGTTACCCCCAGCTGTTCTGTTGTAGATTGCATATTGTCACCTGCTGCAAATTCCTTAATTTGTCCAAAATTTAGGTCAGCAATTTTCTCAAATGTACCCACTTTATTATTGCCAAATGCCCAATCGAACATGCCACTACCTCCTTCAACACGATTAACATAACTCTGCACCGCTTGCTGAACGTTGTCGTTAACTGCTTCAGGAGTGAAGCTGGCTTCACGGAATCTATTAGGGTCATCGTTTGACAATGAATCCAATTCTCCTCGCTGGTCAATATCTGGTTGGATTTCATTACGGGGGGTGGAGTCATTCGGAATGACAGATTCAGTCTGTGATGCTTCTCTCTGGTTCATCCACTCACTTACTGTCATGTCTGCATCGTATTCTCCACGAACACCAAGAGAGTCATACATTTCGATATAAGATTGACGGTCCATTCCCATTTCCTCTATTAGCCTAAGCGCATTAGGATCAGAAGCATTAGCGGCACTATATAAATAACCAGCTTCCTTCAGATTCATCTGATTTACATCACTGACACGATTAATCACAACATCCTCACCAAGTGGGCTTTTTACAATGATTGTCCCTTCTTGTTCAGCAACGGTTTCACCAACAGGTGTAGGCGTATTTTGAGCTTCTGACATACCTGTCACATCAGGACTTGGAGCAGGAGAATTTAAAAGCGTTTCATCCGGTCTGGGAATATTATTTCCAGCCTCTTGGTTCATTAGTTCAACAATCTTTTCATCCAACATTGAAACGTTAATAGTTTCGCCTGGATGAACCAAGTGAATGTTGCCGCCACTTTTAACTGCCCCCACTTCTTTTGCAAACTCTGGATTTTGATCACAGTAATCAAAGATTCTATCAAGCCAATAACGCCGATCAGCTAGAGACATGCCTTTAAGAACTTCAGATTTCCCGCCAACCGGATCATTGTCTGGACCTTTGCCTTCCATAATATTCCAAGCATTGTCACCACGTTCAACAGTATGCGTCACTGCAGGTTCGGCAAAAATATCCTCATCGTGTTCATACTCTTCACCAATTTCGTCTTCATTAGGTTCATGATCGGGTCCTACATATTCTTCCGTTAGACCCTCTTCATTATTACCTTGAGGCACAGTCTCCCCACCATTACCAGGAGAGACAGCTTCTCCACCACCAGAAGGTTGGTTCAAATCAGCATGATTTGATGATCCTGGAGTAATTTTTGTATCTATACCACTGGGGGCAAACTCTAAATTATCTGCCACTGCCCCACCGAGTCCACCTCCTAAGAGTCCGAACCCTACAGCTGCTGCTGCAGACCTGGTGCGTGTCTTTGCTTTTGCACTCTCTATTTCTCCAGTAAGTCTTTCAATCTCTGCATTGGTTTCTGTAAAGCCGCGCTCGAACAGGTCGTATCCAGCACGAGACTCCGTCATTAATAACTCCCACTCTTTTTCACTCACTTTTTTCTCTCCAGCGGCTCGAACCTTTGTGCCAAAATAGCCGCCAAGCCCTACCGCACCAACCACTCGAACTGCGTATCCACCTCCAGCCAAGACACCCAGTCCCAAACCACCTGTTGCACCAGCCAAAACCCCGTAACCGACAGCTGTCGCAGTCCATCTAGACACACGATACTTACGCATTGTTTCCAGCGTCGATTTTATGCGCTTACTTGTAGCCGACTCAGGAAAACTGCCCACAACTCGCTCTTGTATCGCCTGTTGTTCTTTACGTGTACCAATTACTAACTTATACGCCAACATACTGCCGTAACGATCCATCAGCCTCCTTGAATCATCTATCGGTCCGACAGTTGTCTCTCTTAAAGCATCAATAACAGGTCGTTCTTCCCGAACAGTATTAACAGTAGCTTCTACACCGTCTAACCTAATTTCTTTAATTTTATTTGAAGCTGCAAAATAATCTTGTCTAGCTATTTCTGCAGCATGACCCAATTTTACCAACTCCTCAGACAACTGTGGCTTAAGGCCTAGCCATTTTCGAGTGGCTCGCCATCCTTTTTTAAAAGAGTTTTCTTTAGCCTGTTCTTGAAGATAAGCTTCATACTTTTGATTAAACTCGGCTCCTAAGACATTGGAACGTTCCCTGGCTTTAAGCCACTCTGCCCGAGCTTCTTTGTATTCAGCTGTTTCTTTTTCATCAGATCTATTCTCCAGCTTACGAACCGCTTCTATATTCTGAGAGGCTTCTTGTTCAGCAACACCTGACACATCGATAATCTTATCCTCCACAATATTGGCTTTACCAACAGCTGAGGTGTCATTAACTTCAAAAGGTTTATTCTTAAAATTAGCGTCGAAATTTTGCTTCCACTTATTTTTCATCCCGTCAGCAGCAGCTCCATATACAACCTTTCCTGATTTTAAAGAAGACACGTCACCTGCCCTCACTTTGTCTACTGATTTATTTAGTTCTGTAGCTAAATTAGCCTTAGCGACTTCAGTGGAGTCTGGAGTGTTATCAGTCTTATTTTCTTTGACACCGTCATCCACAGAGACCGCGACGGGCTGTTCTGGTATTTTGAAGTCAAAATTAGGTTCTTTCCTTTCCCCTGACTTAGGATGGGGCTGACTGTCAATGGAATAACTTCCGTCTGGAGCATCAACGAAGTCGAAATTAGGTTCTCCTTTATTTACCATATTATGATTAACATAATACCATCCAGTCACATGGGGTCAGAGGTACCGTGCGGATATCTCCATCTCCACTTGGCGACGCGGGCGGGCGTGGCGAGAATACGACTGCTCGACTATATTCTTGACTTGTTCGGGATCAACCGGCTCGGGGGCTAATGTCTTTATATTAAAAGGTTTAACTGGGCTACCATTAGCCAAAATACGAACGAAAGCCTGACGATTCTCTACATTCATCAAATCACGAGCGGTAAATACCGGGGCGAATTGTGATTCTAGGAATTCGGCGTCATCGGGTCCGACTCGGAATGAAGCCATAGAACCAACGTTCCCAAAGACAGCATCACGAATACCCTCATCCAGTTGGGCGATAAACTGGTGCGCAACCGTAAGACCAAGCTTGTACTTGCGCGCTTCAGACAAAATAGCAGAGATTGAGTCAGTAGAGATGTTCTGAAATTCGTCCATGTGTAGGAAGAACGGTGGGTAACCCTTGGTGATATCGTCGGCGCGCGACAACGCCGCCATTAATATCTTGCCGACGATAATCATACCGATTAGATTGGCATTAATTTCACCCAAGCGTCCCTTAGATAGATTGACTAGCAAGATTTTCTTATCATCCATCAAATGACGGAAGTTAAATGATGAAGTTTGTTGTCCGATGATTGGTCGAATGAAGTCGTTGGCGGTAAACACGTCAAACTTGGAAGTAATGTACGGTACGATATTTTCAAGAGACGCTTCCCCACCTGCTTTGGTCGCAATATCATTCCAAAACTGTGCCACTACCGGGTTCCTGGTCTTCGAAAGCTTCATTTTGCGATATGACTCATCGGCAAATACGCGAGAGATATCAAGGAGCGTAGAACCACTGGCAGGGTCTTCAAGCACGAGCAAAGTAGCGTTTCTAAAATATTGTTCAAACATCGGACCCATGCTCTCTGGCACTGCACCATACAACTTTTGGAATATAGAAAAGAGTTCATTGACCACAAATGTCTTCTGTTCTGGATGAGACTCATCAAACTCAAGCATATTGAGCCCTAGTACCATATCGGTACGCGCTGGATCAAAATAAATCACATCACCAGCCCGCTCTCTGGGCACAGCACCAAGGACATCAGCAATGTCTGTACCATGCGGATCAATCATACAAACCCCATGTCCGTCTCTGATGTCCTGAATGAGCATATTCTTCATCAGTGTTGTCTTACCGGTACCAGTTTGACCGATAATGTAGAAATGACGCATTCTGTCTTCGAGAGAAATTCGAACCTTTGTCTCGACGCCACGAAAATCATTAACACCAAGTAGAGTTCCCTCGCTTGGTAAGCCGCCTGGCGCTGGTGCCGAAGTGGTCTTATTTTGACGAAGCTGCGGCGAATCCTTAGCTGCGGTGATGGCAGGTAAATGCATTACAGTAGTCATCTCCTCAACACTCCAAATCATCCTCTCTCGTTCGTTCCACATTCGAAGTGAGAAGTTTTTTAGAAGCTCAGAGACCCCACTTCCGGTTTGATCTCGCCAAGTGATACGATTTCCACGACTATTTTCAAATTGACCGAAGCCTGACTTGATATCACCCAGTATCGCCTTAGCCTCCCTTTCATTGGCAGCCGACGCAACCACTCTAAGTGAAACGGACACCATAGAACTCTTCAATTTTTTTCCAAACTCCTCTAAAAGAGACTGGTCTATAGCACCAGCGCGTTCAGCTTTTTTAGCCTTCTCTTTTTCTTCCGTCTCTTTATTTTTGAAAACATCAAATATTTCCTTCATCGCCTTTGAGGCCATACCTGCCTCAGTCTTAGCTAATGCGTTATCTAAGCTTTCGCCCTTTCGAATATCTTCGAGGGCTCCCTCTCCCTTCTTTAAATAGTCATCTCGACGTGGGCCGATTACAAATTGCACCGCCGCACCTTCGCCTTGTTCATTTATCTTAGAAAAGCTATTAAGAATGACGCCAAGTGGATCAACATCAAAATCTTGGTATGACGAAAGCGGATAAAGCCAATGTCTCTCTAGTTGCGCATAAGTCGCTACAGAAACTCCAGACTCGTTAAAGATGTTGTAGTCATCTTGGCATTCTGAAACCGTGGCATTAGGGAAGATTCCCAAGATTTGCTTCTCGAGCAGTCTTGATTGTTCCCGTCCGATACCAACATAGAAGACAAACTCATTACTGCCATTTTCATTCGCTATCTCAAAGGTGAAATTGGTACCAGTGTTGCTTGAAACATTCGCCAGCATTCCCGAATAAAACTGCTCCATTCCAGAGATAAGCTCCTGAAGGGATTTTTCTTTATTTTCTTCGCCCGATTCCGGTAAACGAATCTCATATAAGGACATATGGAGAGGTTTCCATAGAGGGTCCTTCTCTGAAAAGTTTGTTAGTGGCAGGTCGGAAGCGATATAGCGCACTAAAGCTCGATGCAAATCATCGATTAGGTGGGGGTTACCGGTCTTTTCGGCTACCAATAGCACATTTTTTACCCCCTTCTCTGGCAAGAGGGCCAGTAACCCTTCAATTTGATTATCATGAGACTCCTCTTTAAGGCCCAGTGCCGTCATATTAATAAGCCGGTCCGGCATCTTACGATCTTCGGGCAAAGCAGCCTCTGTCGGCATCACCCGATAAGTCTCCACTGCCTCCTCCGCTGCGTCTTCTTTTGGTAGCCCATCACGTTCACTCTGTAGGCGTTTAACCTCTCGGCGCAACAAGGCAATCTCATCTTCAGGCGCTGGAAATTTTCTTTCTGGTAAAGATTCCATTTAGAATATTGTACCTTACTACTTCTTCAAAAAGATATTCAACGGTAGAAAAAGTACGATTAGATAGTTTCTACTATATCGACAATGCGCAATCTCGTTTGCCAACGATTCATAAAAAATGATTCCTCTACATAAGCAAGGAGAGTTAACGGCTCATTGACTACCGGCATAACCAGATACTGCTCCGGGTTCGCAAAAAAGGCGATAGCTTCTATTTTTTTGTTGTTTGCTTCAAAAATTAACTTCAAGTGTTCCTTGGTTTTGCCAAAGCTCTCTATTTGAGACGGCGTAACATTTTGGAACGCAAACAATGGCTTCTTGTTTTCCGCACCGTAAGGAGCCACAGACCTTAGAGTGGATAATAAGTCGCGAGTTATGTCTTCAAATGATAAGACCGCATCAATAATTACCTCTTCATTTGCTAGCGCCTTATCGCCCAATGAAGTGTATGCATCGTTTAATGCCTGCCCCAGATGAAAGACGGAGTCTTCTTTGACTGAAAAACCACCTGAGGCATGATGTCCTCCGTGTTCCAAGAAATGTTGTTGTGCTCCTTCCATCAATTTAACAACACTGATTGAAGAACCACTACGGCACGAGCCTTTAATCACCCCATTACCATCTCGACCCCACAAGAACACTGGGCGACTATGTTCTTCTGCTAGTCCATTGGCACAAAGTCCAACCAGGGCCGGTCGCCATTCAGGATTTCCCATCACAATAATGTCTGGTAAATCTATTATTTCGGACATTCGCCGTCTTAGTTCCTTAGTCATCGAGGCCACCATTCCCTTTCTTTCATTATTTAGTTTTTCTAAATGCGTTGCACGAGCTCCAGCACTTCCTTCCTCCTTATCCGACAACATCAAAAAAGCATCCTCCGGTGAATCCATCCTTGAGGCAGCATTGATACGCGGTGCGATAGTGAAACCAATGTCGTCTTCAGTTAAATACCTTTGGTCTGCCCGAGCTTTCCGCAGTAAGTGCTGAAGGCCAGGGCGACGAGATTTACGCAGAACCTGTAGCCCGTAGTGGGCGAAGACACGATTTTCGCCAATAAGTGGCACCATGTCACCTATGGTAGCGATACCCACCATATCGAGCCACCATTTTTCGTGACCAGACTTGACTGAGAAGTCTCCCCGACTGAGAGTAGCCTCCGCTAACTTAAAAACCACTGCTGCTCCGCAGAGGTGCGGAAATGGATAACTGTCACCCACACGCGGATTCACTACCGCCACCGCAGTTGGTAGCGTCTCCTTAGGTTCATGGTGATCAGTAACAATTAGGTCAACTCCTAAGGAGGCGGCTTTATCAGCTGCCTCTAAATCAGACGTTCCACAATCAATGGTGATAATTAATTGAACACCCTCATTGGCGAGTTTCTCTACCGCCATTTCGCTCAGGCCAAAACCCTCAAAGTGGCGATGTGGAATGTAGTTAATGAAATTATCGTAACCAATCGCCTTAAAGAAATCGTGCAATATGACTGCCCCTGGTATACCATCACAATCATAATCAGAGTAAATTGCTATTTTTTCATTCTCCTTAATGGCAGTTAGTAGTCGCTCTACCGCCAGTTCCATACCATGGAGCAAAAATGGGTCGTGGCGCCCCTTTTCGTAATCCGGATTCAAAAAAGCCTCTGTGTCCTCATCTGTCACACCACGAGCTTTGATCAGGTGAGTTAAAAGATTATCGTCCTGTCGCTTTAAGAGCCGGTACTTTGCCATAAGTCTGATGCCGACTATAATAACATTTATGGCTGATTCTATTTTTTCTAAAATTATTGCCCGTGAGATACCAGCACAGTTCGTATACGAAGACGATATCTGTGTGGTCATTATGGATAAATTCCCCAGTGCAAAGGGTCAGACCTTAGTCATTCCTAAAAAGGAGGTTGACTATGCCTTCGACCTAGATGACGCGACCTATTCGCACATTTTCAGTGTAGCTAAAAAAATTGCCCTGGCTTCCGATAAAGCCCTAAGTCCGAAACGCACCTGCCTCGCGATTGAAGGCTTCGAAGTTCCGCACGTCCATATCAAGATTTATCCTGTTTTTGACACAAGCCGAGGCTTGGGCCCATATCTAGCGAGTGGCGAAATGGCTGATGACCAAGAACTAACCAAGCTAGCGGAACAGATTAAAAAATGTCTATAGCATCGGTCCGCGACAATTAGGTTAAGGCTCCTATTATTTCTTAGAAGACAAAACTGCGTCAATCGCTGGGAGTGTCCCTTTTTCTAAAAAGACGAGCATTGCTCCACCGGCAGTCGAGAGAAAGCCGAACTGGCCCTGAAGGCCAAGCGAGCGGATAGCCGCAATTGTGTCACCTCCACCTACTACACTATACGCGGAAGACGATGCAACCATTCGCGCCAAAGTTTCCGTACCGAAAGAAAAACCTTTTTCAAAATTGCCAAGCGGTCCGTTCCATAGAATGGTCTTAGCATCATGGAGTAACTGCTCTAACTCTTTAAGTGTCTTCGGTCCTGCATCATAAATAAACTCTTCTGGTAAAACGGCACGCACACCAACCTCCCGTCTTGTTACTCCATCAGTGACAACAACATCACTTGGTACCGATATGTTTTCTAGGTCCAAAATTGGATTGCCAGTTAAATCTATCGGAGACACGAGCGACTTCCCTATCTCATAACCTTGCGCTTTTAAGATATCGTGGACCAAGGCACCTCCGATAAAAATTTGATCATAAATCTGAGCGTACCGTGTCACTAGTGGTAGCTTGGTTTCGAACTTTGCCCCCCCGAGAATAAAAACCGCTGGATGACTAGGCTCCATAACTTTCAAGAGTGCGTCATATTCACGTAAAAAACTGAGACCAAAGTAACTTGGCAGATACTTAGGTACACCTACAATCGAAGCGTGCTCGCGGTGCGAATCAGAAAAAGCGTCATTAACATACAAGTCACCTAGCGCCGCAAGTTCTTGAGCGAAAGAATCATCATTCCCTCCCTCGCGCGGGTCTTGACGTAGATTCTCGAGTAAAATCGCCTCACCATTTTCTAAATGGGCCAACTTCTCACTCGCACCACTAATTTCACCACCCCACTCCACGCGAGTCAAAAGACCTAGCGCCTCTCTGACTGGTTTCAAACTCTCATTTTCCTTCCGACCGATGTGCCCGATGATAATAACCTTGGCTCCCGCATTTTTTAAAAATTCAATCGACTCGAGAGCTTGCTCCAAGCGAAAAGTTTCGGTTACCTTTCCATCCTCTACCGGCGCGTTCAAAGATGCGCGAAGTAGCACCCGCTTTCCTTTTAAACCTTTGATGTCCTGGATGGTGGGTAGTGTGTGATTATTAGACCCGACACCACTTTTAACCTTAAAGAACTTAAGCAAATCGAGCATAGGCATCAGCTATTTTAATTATTGAAACAAACTCCTTAGCATCTAAACTGGCACCACCGACTAAAAAGCCATCGACGGTCCCTACCTTCAACAACTCCTCGGCGTTATCTTCGTTCACCGATCCGCCATAAATAATCCGAATTGTCGAAGCCTTTTCGCGTGGATAGATGTCAGATAGAACTTTTTGAATAAATAGCTTCATCTCCTCCACTTGAGAAGAATTTGCATTCTTCCCAGTACCAATGGCCCAGACTGGCTCGTAGGCCACAATCACCCGACTTAAATCTTCAACCTTTACACCCGCAAGGGCAAGAGTGAGTTGGTCCTCCACCACATTGAAATAGTCTCCAGTATTATCACGACTGCGCTCACCAATACAAATAAGTGCAGTCGACTTCATTCGGTGCAAGGCCAAGACCTTAGTGTTTATTACCTTATCAGTCTCCCCTTCTGCCCGTCGTTCACTATGACCAACAATTGAACATCTCACACCAATGCTACGAAGTTGAGACACTGACACTTCACCAGTGTGCGGACCTTCTTCATGGAAAGACACGTCCTGGGAAACAAACTCAATTTTCTGAGGACCAACCATTTCCTTTAGGTCAATAATAAATGGCAAAGGTGGAGCAATCGCTACATCAGACTGACCTTTTCTTCCTGCTAAACCTTTCTGTACATCAACCCAGATTTTTTCAGCTCGAGCCAAGGTAGCTGGATTCATTTTCCAGTTGCCAACGATGAGGGGTCTTACCCGTTTTTTCATAGGAAAATTGTATCACGCTTTCCCATGGGGCTTTGCGACATTCCAATAAAAACGCAAAAAGAAGAGGAAATTATTCATTTTATGTTCTCTCCTCCTAGTGCTGGTTCGCTTTGCTCACATCGCACTTTCTGGCTAAAGCCAGAATTGGAGAGCAGAGGAAATTATTCCTCTTCTGCCCACCTAGTGCTGGTTGGCTGGCGCCAACATCGCACTTTCTGGCTGAAGCCAGAATCGGAGGGAACAAGAAACTATTCTTGTTCCCTCCACTCGATAAACTGATAGTTGTCAGAAGTCTTCGGTGTCAAAGGCGGTGGGTCGATGGCTAGATCACGATCATAATAATCGTAACGATACTCAAAACCATTGCAGTACCACGAGCTCCATGAATTAGAACAGGTCCACTTAGTACCGACCCGGCCATTAGACACAATCGTACCATTGGTGGTTAAAGAGTTCCTTTCCATATATGCTGACATCGAGGTTTGAATACGTATAGCATCAGGATTAGGGTCTGGATAATTACTGCTGTTAACATAGTAGTATGGCCGTTGAAATTTACCTTTCTGTGCTAAGAAAATACCATTTATCATCATGTTATCTGGCACGTCTAAACCAATGTTGATATTTTCCTCAGCCACTAACAGAAGTCCAGACTCCTCATTAGCATAAGTGAGGTCGCCGACAATAACCACTCTTGGATCTGTCGTCGAATCAGGTGCGGCAGCAGCTACCGTAACTTTGCCACTCACTACTCCTTCTACCCAAACGTTATCCTCAAAAAACAGAACTCCGCAGGCTGATGGTATGGCATACGTACCTACCGTTGTCGCACTGTTCAAAATATTTTTCTGATGCCCCCAAGCGTTACCTTTGGACTTATTGTCTTTAACAATTTTCAGTGTGTATGTACCGTTTAAATTAAAAAGAACATAATAACCTGCTTTACCAGAGGGTCCGTAATATTGGCCACCAGAGTTGACTGCGCGCTCTTTCATATCAGAAAGATCAACTGTTACCCCAGTGAAGCTGACTGGGGGTACAGACCATTCCCATAAGTCAGAGCCAGCACCTGCACCAAACACGCCATCCACGTTAGTGGAGTTGCTGGCATACTGTGGTGAAGATTTACAGATGTCCAAACTCTGACACTGTGCACTTGTTTGTCCGCTGGTCACCTTTGAGTTATTAAGTCCATCCATGCGTACGAAGCCGTTGGAGTGATACGGCCCATAAATGATACGGTCTGGACCAGCCCATACGTTAGCATTAACGATATGTGAAAACTCCGCTACGTTAGGTCTAGCATAGCGAGCATACACCACTCTTTTTATATTTGGTTCCGCTTTGGTATAACCAGTTGAAGTGATATCAACTGAAGTCACTGCTTCACAAGCCAAGTTTCCATCCACCGCTAGGGAATATTCACCAATAACGTCACCTTCTGGATCGCTAAAAGGAACAATGTATGGACCAGCAACTCCAGAACCATTTTGAATATCATCAGGATGGTGTGCTAAAAACCATTTATAGTAATTTAGTCCAGCTTCCGCAATTTGAAGTGCTTGTTCACTATTTAACTTGGCGTTCGAAATTTTTGAACCAGTAATGGTAAAGCTCATAAAGGCCGTAAAAATAGTGAAGAAAACTGCGCCAAAAACCAGCAGCAGCACTACTAAGTAACCACCTCGGTGTCTGGGCCTCTTCACAATACCGAGGTTAAACTTTAAACTTTTATCTTTAAACTCAGATGTCATATTCTTTCAAATTTCTAAGTGATGCGCTTGATCTTAAATGGTATTTGCCGGGCTCACGAACTGGATCAACGTTTACCACTAAAGCCACATCCACATGTCGTACTTCACTCACACCAGAGCCAGATAGCACCACACCTTGACTGTCATAGTAGGTGAACATTGCTACTGCCTCAAGGTCGTTATGAACATATTCAGAGATAGTTTCCGTACGACTTGGTTCACTAGGATAGACTGCCGGGATTCCACTGGCCTCATATATATATTTATAGAGCGTCTGGTCGACCAATTCATAGCGAACCAACTCCACACTACTATCCCGATCGATGTCACTATAAAATTGCACACTGGAAGTAGCACGACCAACCAAAGGAAAGGCCCCATTGTCTGAGTAAGTCATTTCACGTAGGTCACGAACTAACAGTTCAATACCTCGACGCGCACTATCTACCTGATAAGCCTGCGCAATTGTATAAGCATTGTAGCGATAAAAAGAGGATATCACCGTCATAATGGCAATAGACAACACACTAAAGAGCGCAAGAACTACCACTGTCTCGACAAGAGTCATTCCTTGATGGTATGAACGTTTGTTGTCTAAAATAATTGGTCGCATAACTTCTAACTAGATACTTGGAGTTAAAGTAATTACTTCCGTAATATTTCCTGGAACAAGGATGGTATTAGAATAAGCGTCAAAACCTGATTGCGAAATGTTGATTGTGAAACTGTCCACAACAGGTAAATTACCGAAGAATACCTGACCATAACTAGAGGTGGTCATTGTCTCATCATAACCTGTACCCGATAGTTGAACCGTTGCACCACTTAACGGTACATTATTTTGGTCAGTGACCGTAATATGCAAAGTACGGTCCGTGTGCGGTACTAACACAAAGGCTAAAGTGGCATTTGCGCCAGGCGCAAGCACATAAGGTAAGACTTCTCGAACCTCTTTAATATCGTAGCCCTCACTCACTCCGTCAACTGAAATAGTGTAAACATCCCATTCCAAAGAAAGCGTGCTTAGCCCATTACCATCAGTGACAGTTGAGCCTTGATATTTAAAGACGTCGATACCAATAGTCTTAGTGCCGACCAAATCGAAAGTTAAGTTGGCAAGCGGTGGTTCAGATTCGATATAGGTAAGTCGCCAGTTAGCAATCTCTGGTGTTACGAGCAGATCACTACTGTCCAGATTAGCTCGAAGGGCTAGGCGTGTATACGTACTGGTTGCTAAATGGGAAATGTCTACGGATCCAGAAGTAAAACCGGCCGAGTTTCCCGGTAATACCACATCGTCTACCAAACTGTAGCTGCCACCGGATTCTTGATAGAGACTCACACTAACGACCGTACTGGTTGGGGTCATGGAATTCCATTCAAAAGTGTTCCAGGAAGAGAATGTATTTGGAGCGGTGGTAGTCGAATATGTATAACCAGATGATGCATAACCGCCCTCGACCGACGCTAGAGTTAATACCCCACCAGAAACAACCGTATTGTTCATTTGTGTGAGCAGAGTTGCATCAGTAAATTCATCCACGAATTCTAGAATCACTGGTTCACCAAGTGACCGCAACGTGAGGGTAGCCATTTCATCGATACTGAAATACATCGTGGTAATGGTACTAGAAGCCACCGCCACATGGGGAGGGCTCGGATCACTATTTTCTGCCGTAACAGCATAAGTCTTGTCGGTGGAATAGCCATCCTTTGTAACGGTAATTTGATATCCACCGCCTGGTGGTACGCCGGGAATAATGACGCGTCCCGACACATTAGTATTTACAGTCACGTCTACTGTACTAGTCGCTAGAGTATCATTATAGATTCGCACTGATGCGTCAGCGACCGGTTCCACCGTGGCGTTGAATACATTCACAATGAGTGTACCTCCTCCAGAAGAAGTCTCCATGCCCTTCGGTGATATGTCGGTAACCAAAAAAATGCTCTTTTCCTGACCTCTAACGCTCCAAGTATATTCAACCTTAACTCTTTTACTGTCTTCCAGTACTCCGTTTTCGTCACTCACCTCCAATCCGTCTTCTGGTCTATCCACATAAAGTACTAGCACGCGCTCCGTATATATAATTCCATTTAAGGTTGTAGTGCTAGTCTGCGGTATAACTCCAGACGGTACACCATCGACCGTTCCGATAGTTTCATAATTCAAAGAACGGATATATTCCATTTTAGCTAAAGCGAGCGAGCGAGCACCGGTTTCCGCTTTACTATGCCCAATGAGTTCAACCATCAATTTCACACCACTAAGGAGACCGCCAAAAAACAAGAGTAGAATCGCAGAAGCAACGACCACTTCAACAAGTGAAAAACCCCCAGAACGTGTTCTACCTATTACCATTCCATATATAGTACAACGACAGCACTGTTCTTTGATGACACTCACTTGATAAAGAGGTAATAAACTTATGGGTCTATAGCCTCTTACATACTTTTCCATTTTCTAAAACTTCAAAAAGTGGATGCAGTTGTGCTGGTTGGAGGAATTTTGGCGACAGAGTCTTAGGCAAACTAAGGTGACCGAGACAAAATTCTGAAACCAGTGCAAATGCGCTGCTTTTTGAAGTTTTAGTTTAGATGCTGTCGGAGATAGAGTATATCGGCGCAATCATAGCCAGTGCAAAGAAGCCAACAGTACCACCAATCACCACCATCAAAAGTGGTTCAATCACAGTAGACAGGTCTTTAGTCTTTCTCTCCACTTCGTTTTCGTAAAAGACTGCTAATTCCCTCATCATATTGCCCACCTCTCCCGTCTCTTCTCCCACTAAGAGCATTTCACCGACAAAAACTGGATAAAGTTTTTCATTAGCTAAAAAAACGCTGGAAAGCGGCTTACCTTCCTCTACTGCCTTACGGGCTTTATCCAAAATAGGTTTGTAATAGACATTTTGTACTACATCTTTGGTAATTTCGAGAGCCCTTACCACATCAACACCTGAAGTAAGTAGGGACGATAGAGTGCGAGCAGTGCGAGCAGAATTAACCTCCTTTACCATCATACCGATAATGGGAAAATGAAGAATAAGAAAGTGAAAAACCAATTTTCCGATTCGAGTGCGCAAGAAATATATCAAAGCTACTATCGAGCCGAAGAAAACTCCGAGAGTCACCGCCGTATTGTTAGCCATAAAATCCGACGTAGCAATCAGTGCTTGTGTAGTGGCTGGCAAGTCCACATTTAAACTTTTAAAAGTACCTGTGATGGATGGCATCACATAAATCATCATCACAATTCCGATACCAACCATAATAGTAAGCACAATGCCAGGATAAACCATAGCTCCTTTGATTTTCTTTTTAAGCGTTGACGAACGCTCCATCTGTACAGCTAGAAGCTTCAAAGTTTCAGAGAGTCCTCCACCCTCCTCTCCAGCTCGAACCATCGCCACATACAAATCATCAAAGACGCGCGGGTGGGCCTTGATCGCCTCATTAAATTGTTCACCCTTTTGGATACGTTCACGTACATCTGTAATCACTGACTTGAGTTTCGGATTTTTACTCTGTCTCTCAATAACCGAAAGCGCACGGGAAAGTGGTAATCCGGCAGTAAGCATCGCACCAAGGTTGCGTGTCATCAGTACTAATTGGTCGATGGAAACGCGGCTAATAAGCGCATTCATCTTGTCCACATTCAGTAATTTTTTGATAGAAAAAGCTCCTTCCTCCACCACCTCCGTGACCACCACTCCTTTTACACGAGCGATGTCATACACAGCAAAACGATCAGGAGCCTCGACAGTTTCTCGAGCATCCTGTCCGTCTTTAGTGGTACCTTTATATGTAAACTTCATAATTTAATCTGTAGTTGAAAATTTTTAAAACTTTTTCAAATTGGAGGAAAACCAACGAGCTGGAAAAGTTTTATTCATTTATGACACGGAGTACTTCCTCCAATGAAGTAACGCCCCTAGCCGCTTTAAAAATTCCGTCCTCCAACATCGTGAGCATTCCCTCACCTCTGGCTATCGCTTCAATGTCGTCGGCGGTTCCGCCTGCGGTCACCTTTTCCTTCAGAGCTGGTGATATCGATAGAACTTCGTGAATTCCCATTCGTCCCTTATAGGCAACCTCGTCATCAACACCTTCTTTCGGTCGATAAAAAGGCACTGAAGACCAAGTAGCATCCTTACCCACTACCCCTTCCTCCTTTAGGGAGGCCAACACCTTTTCCATATCTGCGTGGCGCTCAAGATTTTTCCTCTCCGCATCGGAAAGAGTATAAGTTTCTTTCTCGGTTGTTAGTTTACGCACTAGTCGCTGACCGACCGCCACTCGCAAAGTAGAGACAAGGAGAAATGATTCAACACCCATTTCCATTAAGCGAGCCACAGTGCCGGAAGCCGAGTTAGTGTGTACGGTCGCGAGCACCAAGTGTCCGGTCAACGCTGCATTGATGGCCAAATTAGCGGTTTCCTGGTCACGAATCTCTCCCACCATAATAATGTCTGGGTCCTGTCGCATCAGTGAACGCAGACCATTTGCAAAAGTGAAGCCAATGTCAGGCTTAACTTGGGTCTGATTCACTCGTGGCATTTGGTACTCAATCGGATCTTCAATCGTTGAGATATTTACTTCTGGAGTATTGAGGAGGTCCAAGACCGTATAGAGCGTAGTGGTCTTTCCTGAACCAGTTGGTCCAGTAACCAGAATGATTCCAGTCGTTTGTTTCATTGCACCGTGTACTCGCTCAAGGGAAGTGCCATGAAACCCGATTCCCTCAAGGGTAAAACCACTTCGGTTCTCACGCAAAAGACGCATCACTACCTTTTCACCGAAGAAAATCGGCAACATCGATACTCGAAAAGAAACTTTCTGGCTGTCCATTTCCATTTTAAAGCGACCATCTTGAGGTAAGCGTTTTTCGTCGAGCTTTAGGTTAGATAAAACTTTAATGCGCGCAACAATGCTACTTGAGGCCACCTTAGGCAAGGTCATCGCATCGTGCAATATACCGTCTATGCGATAACGCACTAAGACCTCAGTCTCCATTGGTTCAATATGAATGTCACTTGCTCCTTGAATGATGGCGTGCCGAAGTAGAGTATCCACAATACGTACAACCGGTAGATCCTCTGCCAGTTTCTTTAAATCAGCCTCGCCCATTTCCTCGGCTGGCTCACCAGAAACTTTGAGTGCTGAAGCTTCTCCTGCAATAATGTCACCAAACTCATCTTTGAGAGTCTTTTGGTATTGCAGTAACACTTCGCGCATACTGTCATTGTCAGTTAAGCGTGGCAGAATCTTCATCCCCACTTTCTTTTTTATGAAATCTATCGCTGGTAAGTCAGCAGTATTAAGCATTGCAACCTCCAAGGTGTTGTCGGTCTTTTTATAAGGAACGATATTGTGGTTTCGGGCGATTGGCTCAGGGATTAGGGATAGAATTTTAAAATCAATCTTCTGTCCTTTGAGGGACACGAAGGGAATGCCTAGTACATAGGATTCGATACGACGCAGATCGTCCTCCTTCAGATAGCCCCCAGCTAAAAGCGCATCGGATAGAGTACGGCTCTCCCGTTTTGCTGTTGCTTCAGCTGATGAAAGGTCGGTTTTTGAAACCAAACCTGCATCGGCGACGAAACGCTTAAGTTGTGAATCTTGTATGCGCATTCCTCCAAATTTCCACTGGATATTTTCAGCCAGCTTGTGCATACATTGTATCATCCATATTTGACTAATCGCGTACGAATTGCACACATATATATAATAAAAGGACCGACATGCCTAAGCGAGTCGGTCCTGGGTGCTTTCATTCTTTTTGGATTAGATTCCACATGGAGTTGAATCGTCCGTAGGCTGCAATGACAGCCTGGTCAGTCTGGTCAGATCGGATGATCTTTTCAATCGTCAGTGACGATTGAAGGGATGGAGTTTTGAAAATTGACTCCACCACGAACTTACCGATCCACAGAATGGTGATTGTCAGCAAAATACTACACAAGGTACGCATTACTATCTCCTCGTTGTAACTTTTTAAATAATAGCATATTTAGTGTGGTAAGTCAATAACCAAAGCATATTTCCGGGCTTTTTAGCTATATTTTTAGCCATTTTATAAAAATAATCTTAAGTCCCTCATTCTTCATCCTGTGCAGTTGCCTTTTTCAGCCGCGATGCTATAGTACAGATACGACTGAACGCTCGGCCACTCGGCCGGGCTTTCTTTTATCAAATTAGTTTTCATTATGTTTGACTTAAAGGTAATTCACTCCGTTTTAGCGGAAATGGAAGAGGAACGTGGTATTCCACGTGAGCGTATGATGGAAGCGATTGAGCAATCTCTTGCTACCGCGTACAAAAAAGAGTTTGGGAAGCGCGGTCAAATCATTCGCGCCAATTTTGATATATCTACTGGTACCACTAACTTCGAACAAGTAAAGATTGTAGTGGATGAGACGATGCTCAAGACCGATGAGGAGTCTGAAGAAGAGGTTGAAGTAAGAGACCATCATCACAAGGATCATCAAAAGGAAGAGGAAGTGATGATTCCTTCTGAAGATAGGAAGGTTCGTTTTGACCCTGAGAAGCACATCATGATTGATAGTGCCCGTCTCATCAAGAAGGACGTCACACTTGGTGAGGAATTGATTTTCCCACTGGAACCAAAAGACGACTTTGGCCGTATCGCCGCTCAAACTGCTAAGCAGGTCATCATCCAAAAAGTTCGCGAAGCTGAAAAAGACGCGGCTATCTCCGAATTTGGTCAGAAGGAAGGTGATATCGTAATGGGACATGCGCAACGCTTTGAGCGTGGCAACCTCTACGTGGACCTCGGTCGCATCACTGCCATCATGCCTTATGAAGAACAGATTCCGGGTGAACGTTTCAAACCAGGAGAAAGAATCCGTGCAATTTTGCTCCGTGTAGAAGAAACCTCACGTGGTGTCTTTGTTAAGCTTTCCCGTTCACATCCAGAATTTCTTTCTGCACTCTTTGCGATCGAAGCGCCCGAACTCCAGACTGGTGCCATCGAAGTGAAGGCTGTTGCTCGCGAAGCCGGTAGCCGTTCCAAGATAGCTGTCGCCTCTCGTGACCAACACCTTGATCCGGTCGGCTCCCTAGTCGGTCAACGTGGTGTACGTGTCTCTACAGTAATGAGTGAACTCGGTGGTGAAAAGATTGATATTATCGAATGGTCAGATAAGCCAATTGAATTTATTGAGGACGCACTTTCCCCGGCTCGCGTATTGTCGGTCAAGATAGAATCTGAACCAGACATAGAGGCAGGTACTCACGGACATGCCATTGTTGAAGTTGCGCCAGACCAACAGTCTTTGGCTATTGGACGAGGTGGACAGAACGTACGTTTGGCTGCGAAATTAACCGGTTGGAAAATTGATATCATCTCCCAGAAAGGTGAGGAATTAGCTGAGGCTGATGCCGAGGAAGTTAAGGTAGCAGAGACTCCAATAAAAGAGGCTCCTACGGAGGAAGTTGAGATTCCAAGCACCGGTGAAGTAGAGACCGTTGAGACTGAGGCAGATGAGCCGACAGAGGACCGCGACGTTCTCGACATTGACGAAACTAACGAGATTGATACTCCAGAAGAGGCCGAAGAGAGTCTTGATGATTCCAAATAGAAAACTGTATACTTCTTTAATAATTAACTAATAACCTATGAATCTTCTACACGACATCAAAGCAGGGACCGCTGACGAGATGAACGTTATTATTGAGATTCCAAAGTTCTCGAAGAACAAATACGAAATTGACAAAGAGACTGGAATCATCGCTCTTGACCGAGTAATGCACTCCGCGCAGGACTATCCTTTTGACTACGGCTTCGTTCCTCAGACTCTTTTTGACGATGGTGACGCGTTGGACGTAGTGCTACTTACCACCTACCCACTAGCACCAGGTATCTTGGTGAAGGCTAGACCTGTCGCTATTATGGAAATGACCGACGGAGGAGAACGCGACGATAAAGTTGTAGCGGTACCTGTGGATGACCCACGTTTTGATCACATGACGGACATCAGTGACTTAAATCCCCACTTCCAAAAGGAGATGACTCACTTTTTTGAGACCTACAAAAAGGTTCAGAACAAAGAAGTTTCAATCGGGCAGTGGCGTGGTGCCAAAGAGGCTAAAGAGGCATTTGAAAAAAGTTGCGAGATGTACAAGAACTCAAAATAGGTAGCCACACAATAAAAAAGCCAGGAGTCACAGACTCCTGGCTTTTTTATTGTGTATAAATTACCTGGTTGATTGGAGGTGGGGCGTCTTATAATCAATGCAATAGCGGTACTTATTAATCTTGCCGTTTTATTGACGACTTCTTAATGACTTCATTGGTATCTTATCTAAGCTCTATGTATAAACAACAAAGTCCTATTTCTGTGTCTTCTACTATTTGGGCACTTTTGGTAACAATCGTAGTGTTATTGATTGCCGCCTCGGCCAGCGCCCAAACTACTGACACTATATCAATCGACCCCGTCCCGGCCGAAAGCGCCAGTCAAACAAACGTGGTTGCTCCACTGCCGGCAATACCTATGCCTGATGTACCCACTTCGACTACCCCAGCCCCAGCAACACCGATAGAGATTAGAACGATTAACACACAGTCTCTACCGACCAATACCACTAGCAATACTACTTTAGCAAACCCTAACAAGGTCTCAGCTAATGCGACACAAGGAAACGCCTCGATCACTAGCCGAATACAGACTTGGCGAGAAACTATCAAGAACAGGCGGACAGTATTGGAAGAGAAACGGATAGCTCTACAAAACTCCACCTCCTCTCGACCTGCCCTACTTAGGGCCGCTGCACAATCAAATATCACTGTTGGAGTTAGCAGAATCACAGCTGTCCTTAATAACGCCATAACCAACAGTCTCAGCATCAACACTCGACTACAAACCAAGGCCGCCGAGCTTGAGGGCCGCAATATGGATATGTCCGCAGTGAATGTATTATTGACTGAAGTGGGCGAGCTATTGAACTTGGCTATGGAAGCATTAGAGGGAGTCAGTATAAATGCTCAGTATGCCGTGACCTCAGATGAACCAATGACTGATTGGATGGCAGTACGCCAACAGCTCAGTGAAGTACGCGACTTAATTCAACAAGCTCACGAGGTGATGCGTGAAGCATCGGCTATTATTAAAATTAGTATTAGACCAACAGACACTAATTAACCTGTAATTAATGAGCTATGGAGCACAATAATAATACCCCTAACGAAGCACCCCTGATTCCAGAATCAGAAATGAAATTACCAGAGGAGTCTGTAAATGGCGTACCGCAAAAGCCGGTACCTAAGAATCACCTTTTCAATCCGTTACTAATTACCCTCTTGATTGTGTTGCTAGTCATTTTGGCAGCAGTGATAATCTGGGGAGAGGAGTTGATTGGAATGGTTTGGCCACAAGAAACTGTGGAATTACAACCATTATCTGAGGGAGAAGCATCTAACAACGAAGTTAGTGAACTTGAACAATGGGAATCCGAGATTGACAACATGGACCTCTCCGAGATTGATGCAGAAATGACCTCGATTGAAGCCAGGATTGAGGCAGAGATAACTGCTAGCTCGACTGTAGAATAGAAAATTGCATTGAAAGTTTTAAAAACGCCCGCAACCAAGACTGCGGGCGTTTTTGTCTCCCCAAATTATTAAGGTGCTATTCAAAATGCTTGAAGAAGCTTGTGCTACATGCTTTAATGCGCCCCTACTTGTCCCGTTTCCGATTATACAGAGATAACTATATTGGTCCTTTGCGGCCAAAACGGACAATTTGGCTTTATTTAGTAAATACACATTGAAATGGACTTCAAAAAAGACTTTATCGTAGAAAAAATAGAAGGTTCACAAGTTAAAATAACTGGTGAAATCCCTTACGAGGAGGTAGTAAAACACCGCGCTAAGACCATAAAAGCACTAGGCAAGAATATAAAAGTGGATGGTTTTCGCGAAGGTCATGTGCCGGAGGCTATTGTGGTACAAAAAATCGGTGATTTAGCCCTTTTGACTGAAATGGCTGAATCGGCTCTCGCTGCTACTTACCCAGAGATATTAAAGGCACATAAACTAGACGCCATTGGCCAGCCAAAGATTGAGATAACTAAAATTGCTTTAGATAATCCTCTCGGCTTTACCGCTACAGTAGCAGTCCTGCCGGAGATCAAACTGGGTGACTATAAGAAAATTGCTAAAACCTTAAACAAGGAAAAAGAGGAGATTTTAGTAACCGACGAGGACGTAGAGAAACAAGTGAAAGATATACTTCGCCAGAAAGCTGCCTATGAGCGCCTACAGAAGAAAGCGCAATCTGGTGAAAACGAATCTCACACTCATGCTGATGGTACAGTGCACGAAGGCCCTGCTCATGACGACGAAGGAAAACCTTTGGAAGATATCAATGACCTAGAAATTCCTGAATTAACCGACGAAACAGTACAGACTTTAGGCACACCTGGACAATTTGAAACCGTGGCTGACTTTAAAATGAAGCTACGTGAACACTTAGAGATTGAGAAGAAACGCGAAGCAGAGGCCAAACACCGAGCTGGCCTCACCGATAAAATAATTGAGGAGAGTCAGTTTGAATTACCCCAAATATTAGTCGACTCTGAGCTTGGACAAATGTTTTCTCAGATGGAGGAGGACATCAAGCGTGCTGGACTTTCGGTAGACGACTATCTCAACCACATGAAGAAGACTCGTGAAGACCTCAAAGTAGAATGGACTCCAGCAGCCGAAAAACGCGCTCGTCTTCAGTTAATCCTAAACGAGATTGCTAAGGCAGAAGAGATACTCCCAGAACCAGCCAAGGTTGAAGAAGAAGCCAAACACCTCCTTGAACACTACAAAAATGCAGATGCTGCGAGGGTAAAGATTTATGTAGCTTCTGTGATGCAGAATGAAGCGGTGATGAAATTCTTGGAATCTTGCTAAAAAGCGTGACCTGCTTTGTCACGCTGCAAAAAATAATCCTCATCGTATAGAAATACGCCTCACATTATTTTCCTTGCGTTCCGCGCATCTCATCGCTTTTGAACAAGATTCTGAAACTACACAATCAAAAAAGGCCGTAGGGAACAAATCCTTGCGGCCTTTTATCGTTATATCTAAAGCCAGTTTCTTTAGTGGCAAAATGAGTGCATCTACTCAGACTTTCTGCTAGGATTGCAGAGTTGGATAATTAAATTTGGAATTGAAGTATGGAAATGAAAAATAACAGTGAAATAATGAGCCAATTGGTACCGATGGTGATTGAAAAGACCATTGGAGGCGAACGTGCTTATGACATCTATTCAAGACTACTCAAGGAACGTATTATCTTCGTAACCGGTCAGATTGAGGACCATATGTCTAATTTGGTAGTAGCTCAGCTGCTATTTCTTGAGGCAGAAGACCCTAAAAAGGACATCTATATGTACATCAACTCGCCAGGAGGGAGCGTGAGCTCAACCTTGGCGATGATTGATACAATGAACCATATCAAGCCGGATGTGGCGACTGTCTGTGTTGGTATGGCCGCCTCTGGTGGTGCGCTCCTACTCTCACAAGGAGCTAAAGGCAAGCGCTTTGCGCTTCCTAATGCCGAAGTGATGATTCATCAACCATTAGGAGGTGCACAGGGTCAGGCCTCAGACATTGAAATCACTGCTCGACACATTATCGCCACTCGTGAGCGGCTCAACAAAATGCTTGCTAAAGCAACTGGTAAGCCGTTGGCACAAATTGAGAAAGATGTTGACCGCGATTTCTTTATGTTGGCCGAGGAAGCAAAGAAATATGGCATCATCGACCAGGTATACAAATAATTTTGTATACCTGTGACGATGATGGGGCGCAGTGTTGTATTTTGCGACTTTTTCCCGTCGCAAAATACCACGAGCCGGGGTGAGAAGTGACCCAGTGTCACTTCGCAAGACTCATTGAGATTTTCTGTAAGGAAAATCCAATGAGTGGATAGTTTCTGTAAGAAAGCAAGTTCTTATGAGTGAAACGAATTAGAAACTTGTCGCTCATCGACCAGGTATACAAATAATTTTGTATACCTGTGACGATGATGGGGCATGAGGAGTGACTCAATGTCACTACGCAAGAAACTAATAGAAGGCTTATCGATGAGAACCAGCACGGCTCCAAAAGCGCCGTGCTGGTTTTCATTTACCATCTAATCTGCTAATGTAGGATACACCATACGATAGTCACGACAGAGAGCAAGATTATTACCATAAACCAATTAAACATGCCGACATTATTAGTCGTCGGCGCGGCCCTATTGGCTGGAATCGCGATTGGATACGTAGCCAGGTACTGGCACGCTATATCCCAGAGCTCATCTTTGGAGTTGGACATAAAACAAAAGTCACTCCAAGCGGAAGAGAAAGCACTTAAAATAATCGAGAAAGCCGAAGAAAAAGCCGCTGCCATTGAGAAAGAAACCAAGTCCGTATGCCGTACACTCGAAGAGAAGTTGGAACAGAAGGAAAATCGTTTAAATAAAAAGGAGGAACTTTTAGACCAGCGTCAGATAGACGTTGACTCACAAATTGAAAATGTTCGCGGAAAAATCGAGGAAGTGAAAAACATTAAATCTCGACTCGATGGACGTCAAGGTGAACTCGATCTAAAGCTTGAAGAAATAGCGGGACTAACCCGAGATGAAGCTTTTGCACGAATGCTAGACAATCTTGAAAAGGAGCGCGAGAGCGATTTGGTTGGTCGTATTCGGAAGTTAGAGATTTCTGGCGAAGAGCAATATGAAGACCGAGCTCGCGACCTTCTACTCGCGGCCATTCATCGTGTAGGAAATTCTATGCCAGGGAACGTAATGACCGCTAGTGTCGAATTACCAAGTGACGATCTTAAGGGTAAGATAATTGGTAAAGAAGGGCGCAACGTACGCGCTTTTGAAAGACTGACCGGAGTGGACGTACTCATAGATGATACGCCAGGTTATATTGTCCTGTCTTCATTTGATCCGATTCGTCGCGAAATTGCCCGTGTAGCACTCGAGATGTTGTTAAAAGATGGACGTATTCAACCGGCCAAAATAGAAGAAATGGTAGAGGAAGCTCGCAAGCAAGTGGCTAAAATGGTGAAGCAGATGGGTGAAAAAGCCGCCTATGAAGCTGGGGTTCCAAATCTCCACCCCGACTTAATTACCATCCTCGGTCGCCTACACTTCCGCACAAGTTATGGACAAAATGTGCTTTGGCACTCAGTGGAAATGGCACATATCTCCGGTATCATCGCCAAAGAAGTTGGTGCTGACGAAGCAATTGCCAGAGCCGGTGCCTTACTTCACGACATTGGCAAGACAGTGAGTCACGAAGTGCAGGGTACACACGTTGAAATTGGTATTCGTATCCTGCAGAAATATGGGGTGGATGAGAAAGTCATCTTAGCGATGCGCGCGCACCACGAAGAATATCCTTACGAGACACCGGAATCAATAATCGTACAGGTCGCTGATTCCCTATCTGGTAGTCGCCCAGGCGCCCGTCGTGATTCTATGGAAAACTACATTAAGCGTTTGACTGACCTTGAAGCTATCGCTACCGCCATTATCGGTGTAGATAAAGCCTTTGCCATTTCTGCAGGACGTGAGATTAGAGTATTGGTTAATCCAGAACAATTGACCGATCTGGCCACTCACGAACTAGCGCGTACTATAGCGACGAACATCGAAACACAATTACGTTATCCTGGTGAAATTAAAGTTCACGTCATACGCGAAACCAGAGTGATTAGTTACGCACGCTAACTCCATTTAGTACATCACTTTGTGTGATGATATAAGCTAAAAAAAGACCGACCACTCCTGTGGTCGGTCTTTAATTAATCTGCTAATTTAGTAGCGACTAAAAACATTGTGTAGTTGTATTTCAAATCCTGGACTGATTCTTCCAGAATATCTAAATCATATCGTTCAGCTGCACGACGAGATGCAATCACGGCGGTTGTACTCGGTAACTCTCCTTTTTGTAAAGCCCGAGCGGCAGCGGCAGTGTCTTTATATGGAATAATATCGGCTTCTGGCCATATCCGCTTTATATACATCCGACATTGCTTAAGTGCTTGATCGTGTGAGGTGATAGTTTTAATCTCCGAAGCCGTAACTCCCTTTTTTACTAACAAATTATGGTGAACATCCATTTCAAACATCTTCTCAATATTAAAACGATGTTTGGCCATAGCATGAACAGCCTCGATAACTATTCCACCATTAGAGTTCTCAATAGGAAAAATACCCTTATTTATAGAGCCTTTTTCTAGTTCAGATAACACAGTTTCAGCAGTAACTAAAGGTTGGATTTCAATATTTTCTAAATGCTCAGTCCGGACATAGAGTTCTCCAGCCATTTCCGAAAAACTACCTACATCTCCCATCACACCAATTTTAATCAACATAAACAGTAGATTAGCATAGCTAATTGCTATGACAAAAGTAGTTTATTGGAACACGATTTATCGATCTTGAGAAGTGATTGCTCCTCAAAAACCTTGCTATATAATGTGTTTAAGCCAACTATGGCGTAGTACTTCCGTAAATGGCGAACTATTTTGTTGGACAGCGGTAAAGGTTGATTGTTCTAATAGAACGTAGCACTCTCAACCGTTACCCTGTCCGCCTTGCATTTCATCTATTTACGCCTGAACTACAATTGAAACAAAGTTTCATCGTCACCATTAGCAACTCATAAAATATCAACTATGAACAAGGCAGATATCATCACTAAAGTACACGAGACCTTAAACACCACCAAAGCTGATGCTGAGCGAGCAGTGGAATGTGTCATCGACTCTATTACTAACTCCCTTAAGAGTGGTCAGGAAGTATCTATCGCTGGGCTTGGTATTTTCTCAGCCAAGATGCGTGAGGCTCGCACTGCGCGTAATCCTCGCACTGGTGAAGCTATTGAGGTACCAGCAATGCGTGTACCAAAATTCCGCGCCGCAAAGGGCCTCAAAGACGCAGTAAAGTAATCAGAAATTACCAATTAAAACCTGGAATTTTCGCAAAAAAGCAAAAGCATCGGCCTAAAGGCCGATGCTTTTTCGTCAGGTCAGGAAATTTTACAACAATAAAATAAGAGGTGACCGAACCAGAGCAGGTGGTGCAGTACGGGACAACAAATAGTTTTCCACAGTACCAAACTGTCGACATAAATATACTTGGTACCATATATATTAAGAACTGGAGGTCGTCCCGTAAGGGACGACCTTTTCTGTCTCCGGAGGTGGTCAGACCAGGGCATTAACAACACAATATTTAAACAATATGTTAATCAAACAAATTTTTAATATCAAACCCTTCATACTCTCGGCTGTTGTAATTGGTTTGATGTTGAACATAATGAACCCTTTTGTAGCCAACGCTGAAACTGAAAACTCAGGACAAATTTCAACAGCGTCCACTCAACTTGAGTTGTTACGAGTGTTGGCTACAACACTACAGCAACTGGTTGAACAGAAAAAATCTTTAGGGTCAACGACATCAACATCTAATAGGGAACAAAACCAAACACCAGTTGTACCAACCAGCAATACTGAAGACAACCCTTGGGCAGGTAACGCTAATGCAAATAGTGCTACAGAAAGCAACCAGGGTTCAACCTCGTCGGCTGTAAGCAGCGGTTCGACTATCTCTGGGACGACAAACAATCAAGCGGGATCGTCCCAAAACACAACAAGGGCCGGACAAGTGGAGTTGTTGCGAGAGTTAGTTTCAAAACTACAAGGACTGGTTGAACAAAAAAGAAATTTAGAGTCAGCAATATCTAATAGAGAACAAAACCAAACACCAGTTGTACCAACCAGCAATACTGAAGACAACCCTTGGGCAGGTAACGCTGACGCGTACAAAACAATTAACACTTATGAAAACCAAAATTAGGCTTCATAGCCTGAAAGTAGGGTTTTAAATCATCTATATACTATAAAACACGCAGTCAAAACTGCGTGTTTTATTATTTCATTCGAACAGTGACTTACTTTAAACTACAAGGTGGTAGACCTCTACCAAGGTTGCATACTGACTAGACGGTAACGGCCCCAGAAACTCACGTTTCTGGGGCCGGCCAATTTGTGCGGGCACGGGGAATCGGTCACGAATCATTAAGCGTATTTCTTCACTTCGCTCGAAATACGCTAAGTGTTCGCTACCCCGCCTCACTCGTTTTTCTTCCTAGAATTGGAAGAAAAACATCGTTGTGGCTTTCGATTCCCGACACAAGACACGCAGGTGTCTTGTTTGCCCGCACTGCATATAAAAACCATNNATGGTTTTTATATGCAGTGCGGGCACGGGGAATCGAACTCCGATATTCTGCTTGGAAGGCAGACGTTTTACCACTAAACTATGCCCGCGTTGTCGGCGATTCTAGCATGAAATCAGAGGTTATTCCAGTTATCATAACTTGTGTTTAAGCACGAAACAGAATACATTTTAAGCTATGAAAGTCGTGGTCGTTAACTCTATCTTTATTTTACTCTCTAGTACTGTCTTAACGGCAGGAGCCTTGATACTTGCGCACAATGACGGAATATTTATCCGATCTGACAACGTAGCCACGATAACAAACAGCCAAAATGTTTCTTTGGACCACCCAGCAGGATCTGATTTTATATCATTTGAAGAAATCATCAAGGCCGCACTTCTGCAAACTCAAGACGAAATTTCTGTTGGAGTCTCCCCTAACCAGAACGAAGAAGCTACATCCACTGTTATCGAAGAAGAACAAGAGGTGTTCATTGCACCTTCGGAAAATCTTGGTGATGCTATCGTCAATATAGTCTGCATACAAATTACAGACGAGTACAAGCGACGAGTGTCTGGCACCGGTTTTTTCATTAGCTCCCGTGGAGTAATCTTAACCAATGCTCATGTCGGTCAATTTTTACTACTGACTGACATTGACGACTTTGGTGAAACTACCTGTTCTGCCACCACGGGCCAAGAAGATGCTCCGACCTATAACGTAAGGCTTTTATATCTCTCCCCTACCTGGCTACTTGAGCATGCTAGCTTAATCAATGACAACGCCCCTCGCGGTACTGGTGAAAATGACTTCGCCTTGTTATTTGTAACAAGTGTCACCAACGAAGAATTACCTAGTTCTAATTTTGCCCACCTCCCTCCTGCCACCAGTGCGCTCTCCAAGGCTCTGAAGGATGACACAGTAATCCTAGTCGGATATCCGAAGGAAGACGGAGCTAAAGTCGGAAAAAGAGCGGTAGCGACAACCACAGTCACAAATCTATACACCTTTGGCGGTGGGTACGCAGATATAATTTCTTTAGATTCTTCTCCTCTGGGATACACCGGCGCTTCAGGCGGACCAGTCATTGATCATTTTGGTCGGTCCATTGGCGTCATTACCACAAAGGAGGCAGGGACGACCATTTTAAATGCTATTACCATGGCCCATATTGACCGTTCGATTAAAAGTGAAACTGGGGTCGACCTTATCTCAATTCTGCAAGGTGACCTCGACCAACGGGCCACGCTTTTCAACGAAACCATATCGCCCGTATTGCAAGAAATCCTAATCAAAAATAACAATTAGGGCAAAATTGGTGTTTTCCACTATAAAAACTTGAATCAATATAGCCATCCGGGTTAGGATAACCCTCGCGTCGATTGTTATGAACGACGCATTGTTCTTTACGCCATCTCATTTTGAGATTGGCATTCTATCTTTGCAAAGAACAGGAAAGGGCCGCCATAAGCGGTTTTTCTTGTATTGTGATACAAAAAAGCGAGTTTATTGCTCGCTTTTTTTCTACAATAGAGGTCTTATGATTATTTAGTTTCCTCTTCTAATTCTCCAGTTTCTAATTCAATACCCAAACCTATCATAGCCTCCTTTAGGGCCTCAGTAAGCTCCAAAGCTTCCCCAGCCGACATCTCGGCCTTAATCAAATCATCAGCCTCCAAATAAGCTGTAGCCTCTGTCTCAAGCAACCGATACTGCTCTACAGTATCGACAATAGCTATATAGTCATTGGAAGAAGAGCTGAGTTGTCCGAGATTGGACTCTATTGCTGCAATCACTTTTGAGGCTTCTGTAAGCTTGAGCTTCACTACTTCAAGTTTTTCCTCATCTGTTTCCACTATTGGTACCAACTCTTCAATAGTAACGTTCTCACGTACCTCAAGCTTGGTCATAAAACTAATTAATTTTTGCGTATTTCTTAGAGCATCGGTTAAAAATAAGGCGGCCTGAACCTCATCTTCTTCTTTTATCTGACCAGCTGCCTCTATTTTTATTTTGACATCATTTAAACGTCTTTCAATATCAGATTTCTGTTCGGCAGTAGCAACGTTACCTAGACTATTTAGATATTCATACGCCCTGGTCGTTTCCGCCTCAACTCGTGAAAGAATCTTTTGGTACGAAGCCGTATCTCCACCTAGGTTGGCCGTAGCTGCATCAGTTACTGCACCAAACAACACTGATGAAGTGGCGGATTCAGAGCTGCCTTTTTTAGTTAAAATTTCCGCCGAAACTTCTAAGGTAGAGGTCAAAGCAATTTCAGCCAAAGCTGCCTCATCGTTATCAGTAACTCGAATAGAGGCGATACCTTCACGAGCAGCTTCGCTGTGTTTCTTTATAGCTTCAGCCATCTCTGCTTCAGCGTCAGGAGTTAGGCGACCACTATCAGCTAAAAGGTCAGCTTCTGCTAGTCGGCGTTCAAGACGTTCAGTCTCCCATTCCACTTTTTGATAAGGGGAGGAAACCATCGCGCCGCGTAACTCTTCATTAAAACGTACCTTAATTGGATAGAGAGTATCTCCAGGCAAAGCGTCCTCGGCCATTACTGGTACTACCACAAAAAGCAACACCGCGGCTACACCAGCAAAGCGTCCCACCAACCAACCATTAACAAAAACTGGGATTTGCTTCTTGCGGCGAGCCACCCGTCCACTAACACTCTCAATCCCATGAGGCAACGGGTGGTACTCCATATATGACAAAAGACGCTCGCGCAATTCATTGCGTTCATAAGCGCTTAGTCTAAGCTTTTCTGATCGTTTCTTAAGTTGTTCTGCAAATTTTTTCATTTTTGTTTTTCTCCTTGTCCACCCGAGAGACGTTTGTCTTCCCTTTTTTTCTCTTCCGTCTCAATAGCTAGGCGGAGGGTTTTCAGAGCTCGATGCAATCGGACAGATACCACGTTCTCCGATTCTTCGATCAGTTCAGCAATCTCTTTTGGTCCCAATCCATCCACGAAGCGCAATGTGAGTACTTCCCGATACTCGTCGGAAAGAGTTTCCAAAAGTTCGAATGCCTTACGACCATCAATGGTAGCGGCCAGCGCCTCGGTGCTATCGTCCATCAATTCATCAAAAGAACCTTCAGTTACTCCTTCCACTTCCAGTATGGCGTCTAGAGAAGACTCTCTACGCTTTCTGTATTCGTCAACAATTAAATTGTTAAGTACTTTGTATAAAAATGGACGGAAGGAGTCTATTTCCTGCCCTGACCTTACGTACGACCACACTTTAGTGAAAGCATCGTGTACTAGGTCAATTGCCCGCTCTCGGTCACTTAGACGGATAGAGGCGTGACGGAAAAGTGCGTCAGCGTATTCATCAAAAGCTTCCAGAAATTGCTCTTCTTGGTTGCCACTTATTTTGCCCGTCTTTTTAGGTTCTGGCATGTGGTAACCATTATAGCTAAAGACGTACGAAAAGCCGAAGTCTTTCACTAACTGCCTATCTGGCTATTAGTCGCTTTTTCTCTGGAAAATGTTATGATTTTGCGCGAAGTCATCGGGGCATAGTATAGTGGTAGTATATACGGTTTGGGACCGTAAGATCTGAGTTCGATTCTCAGTGCCCCGACAAAATCAAAAGACCGACTTATAAAGTCGGTCTTTTGATTTTATGTATACACAAATCATGAAATCTAGTGGTATATACGAATAGCGCATAAATTAGCCTCTATTCTGATTTAACACTACGACTTACCTTGGATGTCCTTTATAAAAGACATTGTCTTTTATAAAGGACATCCCCTACCCTATTCGGGCATCACGTTTTCTATATGCTTAACTAAGGCATATTTTTCACGTGGAACCATGTGTACAGCCACAACATCGACCTGCATTTCCCCATTCCAGTGATTCTCATTGAGCCAGGTCTCGGCTGTCTTTCGTATTTGATTTAACTTAAAGCTATGGACCAGTTCCTCCGGTCGATATGTTTCGTGTGAAACAGTCCATTCCAGCAGTGAACGTGTTTCATATGAAACACTCTTCACCTCAATAAAGTGGATTACTTCCCTAGTTTCATGTGAAACACGGTTTTTGTTAGTAAGTTTTGTTCCACGTGCAACAATATCAATTTCTCCATACCTCTTTCTGTAATTACGCTGAACGATAGAAAAGCCCTTGTTTTTAAGGAATTTACAGGCAATTGACTCCCCTAAATCTCCTATTTTCTTAGTGTTTTTCTTTTCCACTTCCATCTTGGATATTATAACCCCAATACAAACCGAGCTGACGAACGTTTCATGTGCAACATCAGACTGTACGTTTCACGTGAAACATAGTTAAATATGTTAAAGTCATAAAGGACCCTTATTCTTAGCCGTTTTGTATAAAATCGTTTAAAATCCTCCGTGTCCTTTATCCACTTGTCCCCTTAGTTGTCCACAAATTATGACTTGAGATTATCTTCTGTCGTTTTATGGGGATAAGTAGGGAAATGAGAGCTAAGCATTTACTGGAATATTGCAGAATGCCACATGCGTCAACTCGGGGTTGAATACGACTTGTAAAACAGGGGTCGGCAGAGGTGAGTAGTGCCGGTGGTGGTTGCACACGAAAAAAGACCCATGAAGGGTCTCTTTTCTATGTGCGGCCAGGGGTAAATTCGCCTCCTTACAGGAGCAGTACACCTTTTGGATATTTTGCTCCAAGTATTCACAAAATATCTCAAAAGCTCTTTCGATTACCCAGCGATAGATACAAGAAAAGCCGGGTCAATCCCGGCTTTTCTTGTATCTGTGCGGCCAGGGGTAATCGAAACCCCGATTTATCGTTGGCAACGATATGTTATACCACTTAACCATGGCCGCATTTACTTGGACAGCTCCTTCGAAGCCAGCTCGATCCATTTCATGAGCTTTCGTTTCAAGTAAGCGTTTCCGATTATAGTATTTCCGACACCAATGTGCAATGTTCTTTTTCTACTTTTGCCCTGGATAACCTGGGTTTTATAAAATTGACTTTCAGGTAACCGAACTGCCTTTATCCACACCTTTTTACAATCCTTTTCGGACAAATCAGGATAGAGAAGTAACCAAAAACGTATATCTTTGACTAAGACCCCCAAAAACTCAGTGGCAAACTTTATAAAAATCATATGTAAGGCAGGCTTTGAGTTAGCCATGCGTATTAATCTACCATCACTATTATCACCTTCACCAGCGTAAAGCATTAGGCCGGCCATAAAAAGAGGGGAGAGCTTGTAGTGTTTGTATTCAACCGCAGCGCTTTTAACCGCTTCACTATAGTGTCGCTCTCGCTCACGACCACGATACTTATTTAGAACAGCCAGTCTCTTAACATTGTCTTTGCGAGCTCGCTTTTCATTATCAACTCGCACCTTTTTAGAGAAGGATTGTTTAGCAAACCAGAGACTAAGTGTGCTTGGGGATACACCAACCATCTTAGAAATTTCAGAGTAGGTAAACCCACGTTTCCTAAAATCCCTAGCTTTTGCGTGCTTTTCTGGGTTTCGAACCATAGTTTTATTATATTAGATAATGTTACAGTTGTTCAACATGTGGGTGTGGAGAAGGGAGAATTATGAGGAGAGCACCTTTCATTATGGTCACAAGTTACCAATAGACTCGACCCAGAAAAGCGACTGATTTATTTCGCTACGCTCAAAGAAATAGAGCGATTTTGTTTTGTGGTCACGAATCACTAAGTATATTTCTTCGCTTCACTCAAAGAAGTAAGACCATTTTACCTTGTGGTCACAAGTCGCTAAGCATAATTCTTATGTAACAAAGGACTCGGTCACCGCTCGTAACTATAATTATTTGCTTCGCTCTAATTCTAGTAACGAGCCGCGACCCCGCGCCTTGTCGCTAAAGACGACAAGGCGGTTCGAGTCCTGACAGAACAGTGCGCAGGCACTGTTCTTGTAGGCGCACAAATGAAAAACGGCCNNGGCCGTTTTTCATTTGTGCGCCTACCAGGACTCGAAACTTACAATTTCAGTACGGGTTGTCGATATTTTGTTTCGGCTCACGCCTTACAAAATATCAGGCAACCCCTTCTCGTCCTGGTAGACACCAAAATAATAGTCTCCAAAACCTTCAAGTATTCGCTTTTGTCTCCTTTATTTTGTGCGCCTACCAGGACTCGAACCCAGAATAACTGATCCGAAGTCAGTTGTGATATCCATTTCACTATAGGCGCAATGTGGGTATCATACTTTAAGCAAGCCAAAACGCAACGACAAAGTATCAATGTGTTGTACAATTCAAGGAATATTATGATAACTAGGGAAGACATACCAAAGGAGGTGAGGGGGGTTGCAGATACGCTTGAGGAGGCCGGTTTTGAGGCTTACTTAGTCGGTGGTTGTGTCCGTGACCTAATGTTAGGACGTGAACCAAAGGATTGGGACATCACCACTAATGCTACTCCGGACCAAATCCAAGCCCTGTTTCCTGAAACATATTGCAACAATGACTTTGGTACAGTTGGCGTTGTTAATGAAAACGTAGAAGACGTACGACTCAAGGTGGTAGAAGTCACTCCATATCGTAAAGAGAGTGAATATTCAGACAAACGCCGTCCTGATAGTGTCGAATTTGGTGTATCCCTGGAAGAAGACTTGGAGCGAAGAGACTTTACCGTAAACGCCATCGCATTTAGAGCCAAAAACGCTACGCTAGTGGATCTTTTTGATGGAGAGGGTGATATACGCAAGAAACGCCTAAAAACTGTTGGGGAGGCAGATAAACGCTTTGGGGAGGATGCATTACGTATGATGCGAGCAGTACGCCTTTCGGCCGAGTTAAATTTCGCTATTGAAGCGGAAACAATGGCCTCTATCACCAAAAACTCTGCATTACTTGCACATATTTCTACTGAACGTATCCGAGATGAGTTCCTTCGCATTATTGATTCTTCAAATCCAATGCTTGGTGTAGCGATGCTTGAAAAACTAGGTCTAATTGACTATGTTTTGCCAGAAATTAAGGACAGTATCGGATGTGACCAAGGCGGGATTCATGCTTATGACGTCTATGAGCACCTGTTACGTAGCCTCCAAGCTGCGGCTGACAAAGGATACTCAATTGAAATGCGTCTAGCTGCCTTACTTCACGATATCGCTAAGCCAGCTACCAGAAGGGAAGGGGGGCGGACCAAAAAATACACTTTCTTCGGGCATGAAGTAGTGGGAGCCCGCATGACAGCCAAAATAATGAAGCGGCTTAAAATGCCAAAGGAAATAGCTGAAAAAGTAGAAATGATGGTCCGATGGCATATGTTTTTTGCTGACCCTGACCTAATTACTCTCTCAGCCGTACGACGTACTATTGCGCGAGTGGGGGAGGAGAATATTGATGATTTGTTGAATTTGCGAGTTTGTGACCGTGTCGGCACTGGGCGACCAAAGGAACAACCGTTTCGATTTCGTAAATATAAGGCAATGGTGGACCAAGCCCGTCGCGACCCAGTCTCAGTCAAGATGTTAAGGACTAATGGAGAACGAATAATGGAAAAAACTGGTGAGAAGCCTGGTCGCAAACTTGGTTATATTTTGCATGCACTATTAGAAGAGGTCTTGGAAGATCCAGCACGAAATACTGAAGAATACCTTGATGGAAGAGTCGCAGAACTAATAAAAATGGACGAAAGCTCACTTAAAAAGCTAAGCGAAGCAGGCAAAGAACGCCAGAAAGAGGAAGAAGAAGCGGCAATCAAGGAGATAGAACGAAGCCACAAAGTTGGTTAATGATGACTTATAGGCACATAAATTACCAAAATTGAGGAAAGTTCGAGGCGCACTAGGAAAATAATACGAGGTGTATATGGACATACAGCGTGAGAAAGTCTGGGAGACTTTCGCAAGAGGTTGCCAGCGATTCTGACGCGAGGAAGAATAGCGACAACCTGAACAGCTTATGTAAGAAGTATTATTTTCCGACGTGCAATGAAGAAATTGGCCAATTTTGGTAATTTGATATAAAAAAGGCCTGAGGGGTAAGGTGACAATTGCTTGTCCTCTTACCTCTCAGGCCTTTGTATGTGTCTCTCGACACATATATGGTTGGGTTTGGGTCTCTTTATTTTCGAGGCAATATACCTCAAGTGGAACCCTCTTATAGCCTAATGGCACGGGGTGCTCCTTTATTGACCGAGACTCCATACGTTGTACTCTTTGTACTCGTCTGTACCGTTTGAACATTGAGAATCCTTTAGTAGGGCTCTCGTTAGAACTCACGTAGTTTTTGTTTTGCGCCAGATGCGCAAGTCGGAAGGGCATCTAAAAGTTATGTCCTTTAGACTCTCCTTCTTTTCGACTCATGCTCCTGACAATGAGTTCTGATTGAGTATGGCTACATACTCTAGTGTGGTGTTATGAACGTTGTTAGATTATTTGGAGGTATTCTAACTTTGTGGAACGAACTCTTTAGGGTCTTGCGACGCCCGTCCTTTCTGGACCTTCCCCTAGTGTATGTCCTTTAGTTTTTTATGTAAAGGACAATGCATGTGCATAACTGTGGATAAGTGTCTGTAGTTGTCCTTTATAAATATAATTTGTCTTTTATATTGACAACTCTACTGAAACAGGGCAGTGATCACTACCTAAAACATCAGGGTGGATGTTGGCTTTTTTGATCAAAGGCTCTAATTGTTTTGAAACCATTACATAATCAATACGCCAACCAACATTTCTATCTCTAGCCTGACCCCAGTGTGACCACCAAGTGTAGTAACCATTTCCTTCGTGAAACTTTCTAAAACTGTCAACAAAGCCTGCTTTGAACATTTCATCAATTCCAGAGCGTTCCTCATCGGTAAAGCCCTTCTTGCCCTTGTTTTCCTTTGGTCTAGCTAAGTCATGTTCCTGATGTGCCACGTTTAGGTCCCCACAGAAGATAACTGGCTTCTTTGCCTCTAACTCATTCATATAATATATGAATGCCTTGTCCCACTCAGTCCGTACCGGTAGGCGAGATAGATCATCCTTAGCGTTTGGCGTATAGACTGAAACAACATAAAAAGCCTCAAACTCTAAGGTAGTTACACGCCCTTCTGTGGTAGTGTCTCCGTACTTGTCCATCAAGGTAAACTTCTGTTTCACACTATCTGGCAGCCCATAAATGGCCTCAATTGGTGCTATTTTTGTGAAAATAGCAGTACCAGAGTAGCCTTTTTTAGTGGCCGACGACCAATATTCATCATAATCGGGCAAATCCACCTCACTTTGCCCCTGTTCTGCCTTAGTTTCCTGCAAACAAAGGATGTCTGGCTGGTGACGCTCAATCAAAGGCAGAAAAAGACCTTTTTTATGCACCGCCCGGATGCCATTAACGTTCCATGAGTAAATTTTCATACCACTAGTTTACCAGATTCTATAAGGTTAGAGTCTTGGTTTACCATACGATGTGCTTAAAATGAAAAAGCGTGACTTTTTAAGTTGGGTAACTTTTCTGTTCATGATATCACTTGTGCTATTATACCCCATATGGGTATAATGTTTTGTGTATGAAAGCAGAAATCAAAAAAAGCATCACTAATCGCCTCAGACGTATTGAGGGGCAGGTTCGTGGTCTTCAAAAAATGGTTGCCGACGAACAATATTGCATTGATATCATCACCCAGTCATGTGCAGTGCGAAGCGCACTTTCAGCTGTTGAAGATTTAATGCTTGAAAATCATTTGTCCGAGCATGTCATACACCAAATGAAACAAGGGCAAGAAGTTAGAGCTGTTGGTGAAATTATTAGTATTTTTAAAAAAGCTAAGAAGAAGTAACGCGAACTGTGCCAGTTGAGGTTATTAACTAAATCAATCATATGGAAAATAAAAATCAAATAATCATTGTTGGTCTCCTTGCCCTGATTGTAGGTCTGCTCTTTGGGTACTTCTTCGGGACAAACACTATGTCACCACGAAATTTCTCTAACGGTGAGTTAATGTACGAAGAAATGGCTGAACATATGTATAACGATGAAATTGTTAATAACGACGGTGCAATGCAACATGCCATGGACGAGATGATGCTTGGTTTTAGGGGCCTAGAAGGTGAAGCGTACGAAGAGATGTTTTTGCGCGGAATGATTGTTCATCATCTTGGTGCCATCAGTATGGCGGAAGATTTGCTTGAACAGACCAATCGTTCAGAACTTATTGAACTAGCCAATAACATTATCAATAGCCAAACGGGCGAAGTTGAAATGATGAAGATGTGGCTGGGGACTTGGTTTAATAAAAATTAGTATGAAGAACAATCTTTTTATTGGGTCCCTAGTTATTGCGGTATTAGGTATTGCTGGCACCATGGCGATGCAGACATTACCGCAAAATAACTCTAAAACTGAAACTACTATGACCGCAATGCTATATAAGTCACCGAGTTGTGGATGTTGTGGACAATATACAGCGTACTTAAGAAAGGAGGACTACGGTGTTGACGTGAAGGATACGGAAGACATGTCAGCCATCAAAGAACAATACGGCGTACCTTATGAGATCGAAAGTTGCCACACTATGATAATTGAAGGATACGTGGTTGAGGGTCATATTCCTGAAGAAGCAGTTCAAAAACTACTTGCAGAAAAACCAGACATAAAAGGAATCGGTATGGCGGGTATGCCATCAGGTTCTCCCGGTATGCCCGGTCCCAAAAAATCGGACTTTGTTATCTATGAAATCACTCATGAGGGACAAAAGGGGAACGTATTTATGACAATCTAACTATGGAGCATAATCACCACAATCATACTAACCATGTAGCTCACGGCATGAGTCATGGTTCAGCGGCTGAATATCTCAGGCGCTTTTGGATTGTGACCTTCTTACTCATTCCACTTGTTTTTACGAACGAAATGGTAACCGAGTCTCTTGGTACTGGTAGGTTGCCGTATGCCCAAGTCATCGGGTTTGGTATTGCAACAATCATCTTTGGCTTTTCACTCGTGTTCTTCCAACACGCTTGGCACGAAATAAAGTCCCGCAAATACGGTATGATGACACTCGTCTCGCTCGCTGTAGGGAGTGGGTATTTATTTTCAGTTGCTTCTACATTCATACCCGCTCTTGAAGTTGAATTCTATTTAGAAATTTCCACCCTCGTATGGGTACTTTTGTTCGGGCATTATCTGGAAGCCAAATCAAGCGGAGCAGCCGGAAATGCTTTGACAGAAGTAGCAAAATTGCTTCCGAAAAAGGCACACAGACTTACGGATGGGGAGGAAGTCGATGTAGACATCGAGCATCTACGAGAAGGCGATGTAGTCGTGGTAAAACCTGGAGAAAAAATGCCAGCGGACGGAATAGTAATAAGTGGTTTTGCTAACGTTAATGAGTCACACATCAGTGGCGAGTCCAAACCAGTTGAGAAGAAAGAAGGTATGAGTGTGATCGCGGGAGCAGTTTGTCTTGACGGTTCACTCACCATCAAACTCTCTCGAGTCGGTGAACATTCAACGGTCGGGCAAATACAAAAGCTTATCGAGCAAGCAGGAAAGACTAAGCCACGCTCACAGAAAATTGCGGACAAAGCATCTGCCGTACTCACTTTTGTTGCAGCTATTACTGCACTCGGCACGCTCCTTGTTTGGACGCTAGTTATCGGAGAACCTTTTGTGTTTGCTATTACCCTCGCTATCACAGTACTGGTCATTGCTTGCCCACATGCACTTGGACTCGCTATCCCGACGGTCACCACAATCACCACGTCACTAGCAATAAAGAATGGCTTTTTTATTAAGGACCTTTCAAAGATTGAAACGATACACAAGGTAGATTATGTGATCTTCGATAAAACTGGCACACTCACTAAAGGAGAATTTGGTGTGACTGAGATAGTCAGTGAGGAAGAGTCCGATAAAGATAAGGTGCTTTCCATCGCCGCTTCCCTCGAACAACATTCCTCACACATTATTGGACAGTCGATATTAAAGTACGCTCGTGAGCAAAAAAGTACTCTGTCTGAAATAAATAATTTTCAAAATATTGCAGGACAGGGGATACGGGCTGAAATTGATGGTCAGGAATATTTTGCTGGCAATGAGCGTTTACTGAAAGGGTTTAACTTAAAATTTGAAGCGCAAAAAAATATCGATGGGACTATTGTAGTTGTCGCCGATAGAGAGAAGGTGCTCGGCTATCTTGTA
This sequence comes from Patescibacteria group bacterium UBA6201, assembly GCA_002422025.1. GTDB lineage: Bacteria > Patescibacteriota > Minisyncoccia > Phycocordibacterales > UBA918 > OLB19. Next base: position 222,557 of record DISV01000004.1, read on the forward strand.
TTATCTGATGAGATCAAACAATCTTCGTATGAAGCGGTAAAAGAGCTACACAAAATGAACATAAAGGTTGCCATGCTTACGGGCGATAATGAACAAGTTGCAAAATCAGTATCAGATTCGCTCGGTATTGATAACTATTTTGCAAATGTATTACCCGGAGATAAGTACACCCACATCAAACAGTTACAACAACAAGGTAACACTGTAATAATGGTTGGAGATGGTGTGAACGATGCCCCGGCCCTTACTCAAGCAGACGTAGGAATTGCTATTGGAGCAGGTACTGATGTGGCGGTCGAGTCTGGAGATGTTATTTTGACACAGAATAATCCTCAGGATATCGTACGCCTGATAAAATTATCAAAAAAGGTCTACGTAAAAATGATTCAAAATCTTGTCTGGGCACTTGGATATAATATCATAGCTATTCCAGCAGCGGCCGGTGTATTCGCTCATACGTTTTTCTTTGGGGGATTCTTTTTGCGGCCCGAAATTGGTGCGCTGGTAATGAGTCTCTCAACTGTGATTGTGGTTGTAAACGCCATGACATTGAAACGAATTAAGTTGTAACCCACAGTACACCGGTGCAAAGGCCGATTAAGACACTACAGTGATAGAGAACTACCACTAATAAAAATGACTCACTCGATGAGTCATTTTTATTATCCTTTTACTTTTATAAGAGCGCCACAGTCAGCAATACCTTGTATGTTGCTTAAGCAGACATCTATAGTATTGTAGGGCGCTATGTCTAGAAGCGACGGACTCATCACTTTTAATAACGTATCTTACGAGTACGATCCAACAAAACCAATTTTAATTGGTGCCAGTTTTTCTATTCGCCGCGGAGCAAAGCTTACCTTGATGGGACAAAACGGGGCAGGGAAGAGTACGCTCTTTAATCTCATTACCGGTTCACTAAAACCTGACGATGGTGCGATAAATATTTTGCCACGCACAAGCATCGCCATCTCGAAACAGGTAATTCCTCGTAGTGACCTTACTCTCACTGTGCGAGACTTTTTTCAAAAACAATTCACAGAAACTGTTTACGATATTGACCCAAAGATTGACGACGTACTCGAAGTAGTAAATTTGTCCCAACCAACAGCCGAAGCTAGTAAGGCTTTCAAAGACCGAATAATCGGTAGCTTCTCTGGTGGTCAGCAGGCGCGACTACTTTTGGCTTCGGCACTAATTCAATCACCGGACGTACTACTACTCGACGAGCCGACCAACAATCTGGATCGAGAAGGAATTGAACACCTAACTGAATTTCTTAGAGGGTATAAAAAAACTGTAGTGGTGATTTCTCACGATGCGGATTTCTTGAATGCTTTCACACACGGCGTCCTGTATCTCAATACGCAGACTAGAACAGTAGAACAGTATGATGGTAACTATCACGACGTGGTGGAGGAGATTGCTGCACGGGTAGAAAAGGAGAAGCGAAAAAATGCACAACTTGAAAAAGAGATTCGTCTTAACAAAGAGAAGGCGAACTTCTTTGCTAATAAGGGTGGCAAGATGCGTATGGTTGCGAAACGTATGCGTGAAGAAGTTGAGGAGTATGAGGAAAATAAAGTGGAAGTCCGTAAGGAAGACCGTACTATCCGCCCGTTTAGTATTCCGGCTCAAAGTGGTGTACCACTTGAAGTGCTCAAACTGACTTCATATAAAGTAATTAAAAACCACAAGCCGAAAGATGTCCCTTGCAACCTTACCCTTAAGCGTGGAGATCATATGCAGATTGTCGGACCAAACGGCATCGGTAAAACTACACTTTTGGAGTCCCTTGCATCAGGACACGCTCATGGTGAGCAAGTAGCAGCAGGTGTCACTATCGGCTACTACCGACAAGACTTCTCAAACCTCGACTTTGAGCAATCAGTACTAGACTGCCTACTATCAGTAATGGGGAAAAAGGTGGAGGAGACTGCGCGAGCGACTGCTGCCGGTTTTCTTCTAACGGGCGACCTAGTTAAGGCCAAGATTGGCACACTTTCTGAAGGACAGAAAGGACTAGTGGCTTTTGCTCGCCTCAAGCTCTTAGAGCCTGGACTCCTGATTCTGGATGAGCCTACCAACCACATCAACTTCCGACACGTGCCGGTAATTGCTAAGGCGCTGGACGAGTTTCCAGGAGCAATGATACTTGTTTCGCACGTACCTGAGTTCGTGTCACAAGTGAGAATTGACCATACTCTGGACCTAAATAAGAAACTTAAGTAGCAGCTAAAAATCAGTCTGTTATAATTTGTAGCAGTTATCACTGAATAATAATCGACCAATGAAGACAATTTAAATAAGGGAATAGGGGAGAAGAAAGAGTTTTATTCACTAAAACCAAACAGTATGGGAGAAAGAGTAGCTCACAAAAAAGAAAAGAAGAAGCCAAAGAAAGATAAGTCTGGCAGTAACTAGTTAAGAGAAAAAGGCAGGCGCACAGCGCCCGCCTTTTCTTTTGAACAAAGAACGTACAATGTTAAGGAATTTTAGAGTGTGTATAATTGTTGACTATGCCAAATAATGACAACGAGAAGAGAATTTCATCAGACACGACACCAGACGAACACCATGGACAAGACTTAACCCGAGGACCAATCGGACGCCAACTGTGGCAACTGGCATGGCCGATCATGCTCTCAATCTTTTTCTATACGCTATACAACATTGTCGATACGTTTTGGGTGAGCAAAATATCAGCAGAAGCGATTGCAGCCGTGTCGATTTCACAGATAGCGCTTTTCATCATGGTAGCTCTTTCAATGGGCATCACTGTCGGCTCGGGAGTTGTAATGTCGATGCACATTGGTGCAAAAAATATTAAGGAGGCGGAACGGATTTTAGGACAGTCCTTCGTATTATCTGGAATCCTGGCACTTTTTTTCACCGTTATTTCGCTCATATGGAGAGAACCGGTCTTAATTGCATCGGGCGCTAGTGGACTGGTTTTTGCCCCCGCGCTCGAATACTTCACCATCACGGCAGCAGGATCAATCTTGATCTTTATCATGATGACAATAGTATTTGCGTACAACGCCCAAGGAGACAACTTCACTACGACCAAGCTCTTCGCTGTCTCAACACTAGTCAACACAATACTTGATCCGATTTTGATCTTTGGCTGGTTCGGGCTACCCGAGCTCGGTATCGCCGGAGCAGCGATTGCAACACTCATTTCACAAGCAATCTTTATTATTATCGCAATGTATTTTCTCGCTAGTGAGAAAATGATGATTCCGTTCCGACTCAGCAACCTCACTATTAGATTGGAGTCGGTCAAAAAAGTTCTTAATATCGGTCTACCAGCCGCATTGACACAAGTCATCAATCCGATTGGAGCTGCCGCACTACTCTTCATCACCGCGCGAAGTTTTGCTGAAGCGGGAACAGTCGCATTCTCAATTGGCTTCCGCATCGAGTTCTTTGCCTACCTACCGGCGATTGGTTTTGGTTTTGGTTCAATGGCTCTAATCGGTCAGAACATGGGTGCTGGAAATTTCACACGAGCCCGAGAAGCTTTCAACAAAGCTTTGATCTACGGCATTGGCACCGCGATTGCTATCGGGTTTTTAGCGATACTAGCAGCACCTATGATTGCACATATCTTCACAACTGATCCAATTGTTACTCAATACGTAAACTCTTATATTCTATATATCGCTTTGTCTTACGGTTTCTTAGCCGCAATGATGGTAGTAGTAAGTGGATTTCAAGCGATTGGCAGGTCATGGCCAGGTTTCTGGCTCTACATTATCAGGTTCACACTTGTCTCTATTCCGGTCAGCTATCTGCTCACTATAGTGTACGACCTACCTATAGAGTCATTATGGATTGCAATTGCGGCAGGTAACGTGGTGTCGGCACTGGTCGGATATTTGTGGATTATGAGGACGTTCAATAACATGAAAGAGATTGACGTTCCGGTCCATCCAGAACAACCGGTGGTGATATAAGGGAGCTAGCCACCGCCAGCACTATTTTAAAGGTTAATTAAAGCAAACATCGATAGTAAGAACACCACCCATGCCTGCGGGCTAGGGTGAATCGGATGTTCTTGCTAGTTAAGGAATTGCCCACCGGTAATATACAATTGCCGGTCACAAGCAGATGGAGTTCAGGGACTCCATCTGCTCGTGACACTACTGGTAATAAAAGTGCTAAAGTAAAGTCATGGAATCGGACCGTTCAAGTCATTCAAATGATTTAAAAAAGGCCTTTGAGTCGCTCTTTGCGGAATATTCCGATGTTATTTATCGGTTCTGCCTGTATAAAACCAGTGATAAGAATATAGCCCACGACCTGACGCAGGATACCTTCCTACGTCTGTGGAAGGCCATGAATACCGGAGCGGAGGTGGAAAAACCAAAGCAATACATTTACCAGATTGCTCGAAATCTCGTAATCGACTACTACAAAAAATCTAAAGCAGTGTCTTTAGACGCTTTGGAGGAGGACGGTTTTGAGGCTAGAGAAACGTCTACCGGTTCCGAAATGTTGTCTGAGCTTTTACTATTGCGCGACGCCATTGAGAAGCTTGAGCAGGATTATCAGGAGGTGTTGTATATGCGTTTTATTGAAGATATGACGGTAGAGAACATTGCTGACACATTGGGAGTATCTGCTAACTTGGTGTCGGTAAGGATTAATCGCGGCAAGAAAAAGTTACGCGAATTATTTGCATAGTATGAAAATCAACGAACAAGAATTTAATAAATCCATCAAACACCTGAAGGGAGTTCAGTTAACTGAATCTGAGAAAGCTTCGATGCTATCGAGTATTTACCAGACAGAAATAATTGCTGCTACTTTACCAGTAGTGAGTCCTTTTATCTTTTCTTCATTTTTTACGAGAGAACGAGTGATGGTGGTAATGGCATCTTTTGTTTTAATCGTGTTTGGCGGAGGCTATGCGGCGGCGGCTGGTAGTTTGCCAGGTGACCCTTTGTATGGAATTAAGGTAAATGTGCTTGAGCCCCTCACACTCCAGCTTACTTTTGGCGAAGTAGCAAAGAACGAATACAAAGTAGAGCTCTTACAAAGACGTATAGCTGAATTAGAGGAACTTAGACTCAACACTGATGTAAATCTAGCGTCAGAGGAAGAAAGTTACCATGCGGCTGAAAGAAACGTCGCAGAACTTGAGGCAAGCGCCATCTTTAACGAAGACGGAATAAATGTTGATGTTGAAACTAGTATTGATACATACAACAGTTTGATTAGTGAACCATATCGCCTTGAAACTAAGATAATGAAAGGTAGAGTGATACCCACTTCAGAAGAAGACGAAACAGACGAAGGGAACAGCGAGAAAAAAGACGAAGAAACAATCTTGCAAAAGAACACCGGACAGATTGAGGGGACAGTTACTGAAGTCATAAAAACATTGGACGAAATAGATAGGGAAATAGAGGAAGCACAAAGTGCGACCGAAGAAACTGTTGAAAACATAAAAGAAGTAACGACTCCGCTTACAGAAAGTTTGGGCTTTTAAGTAAGAACACTACCCACGCCTGCGGGTGTAAATGGGACCAGGTGTTCTTACTATCTAGGGAGCTGTCCTCCACCAGCGCTGTTTTAAGTGTTTACTGGCACAAACACCAATAGTAATATTTTCGGAAATAGGCAGTCTTGTAGGTACACGCGATTAATTTGCGTTTACAAAGCCAAATAAATTTAAAGTATGAAAACTATAGCCATAAACTTAAACTACTTGACCCTATATGGAGTGAGTTTAATGCTACTTTCTGCACTAGCTTTAACTCCGTTATACTCACACGCTCAAATCAATATTAATACCGACTCCAGTACTTCTGGAACAATTGAATTCACTACTGGTAATGAGTCCACAACTACCACCGACGGTGTTATTGAGTTAGAAATCGGTACAGAATCCACTAGTACTGACAACAGTAAAACGGAAACCGGAGCTCAAAACTCTACATCACTTCGAGTGAACGCTGATGGTGACGCTATCGCCTTTGCTGCAGATGTAAAAAGTGATACTGACTTGGAAGTATTTGCTCACAATATTTCTGAAACAGAAGAAAAGGTATCTGAGGTAGAAGTAGATTCTGAAGAGAGTGGTGCTTGGCAAGCAGAAGTATCATATGAGCATGAAGGAAAGCTCTTTGGTCTAATGCAAGTCACACTTAAATCAAAGACTATTGTTGAAGTAGACGAGGAAGGAAAACTAGAGGTTCACTCCAGTCTCCCATGGTGGAACTTCATGGTTACTAAGAAAGACCATGCTGAGGCTGAGATAGAATCACGCATTCGCAACAACGCTACTATTATGGCTGCCGCAGAAGTAGAAGCGAATGCTACAGTAAAAGCGCAAGTAGTGGAGGCGATGGTTGCTGAACTAAATGCTCATACTTACATCCACTCTGCCATAAATACAAAATAACCAATTTGTTAAATACAATTACTTCAAAAGAGCGCGGCATAGCCGCGCTCTTTTCTTTAGAACCAACTCTTAGTCACTGTATGTGATGAGATAGCAGATAGGTTATTAGCGCCCCTGACCATAGACACTGCGAAGTTTTGAGACATGTTCTTCATAGGTAGGGGAACAGTAGAAGTCACCATGATTGGCGTGGAAATAAAAAAGACAGTCGGTAGTCTCAGGATTAAGTGCTGCAACGATTGCCTCCAAAGAAGGATTGGCGATAGCACTAGGAGGCAAACCTTTATTTCGATAAGTATTAAAAGGTGACTCAATGAATTTGTCTGCTGGAACTGGGATAGGCCACCAAGGCTGATCAATACGACTGCCTTTTGCATACTGCAAGGTAGCATCTAGCTGCAGTGGCATGTCGATAAAGAGCCGGTTCCATATCACACCAGAAATCTCACGCATATTGGTAAAATCGTATGCCTCTCTCTGAAGGAGTGAAGCAATCACCAAAACATCATTGAGAGGTAGGACATCACCAGCGCCATTATCATATCTGTCCAACACTTCGCTCGCAAAACGTTCATTCACCATTAGGGCTACATTATCTGGAGAGGCGTCAACCGCAACCAAATAACGTTCTGGGTAAAACTTTCCTTCTATCAATGCAGGATCCTCAGATGTGACAAGTTCTAAAAACAGATCTCTTTCAGCTCTTTCCCAACCTAATATGTTACCGAAATTTTCTACCACTTGTTCTTTGCGTTCACCGGGAAAGATTACCAACAAGCGGCCTCCTGGTATCGCCATCTGATACCAGGAAGAGTTACTGAGCCGCGCAATGAAACGAGCAAATTTACCAGAAGGAACTAAAGAAGGAAAATTCCACCTCGCCCTTCCTTCATTCGCCAAAAAACTCTCCAACTCAGGATTTTCAGTTATTTCTTTACGCTCTGGATTTACACCAACCGGAAATGGAGTAACTGCCATCTCAGGTTCTGTCAGCGGAAAACTTATAGTAAGTGCTGTGAAGATAGTGAGCGAGGTAAATAGAAAAAAGGCCAGCAAGAAAGTACCATAAAGAGAACGCAATACGAAAGTGATGCGAGCATTAAAGATGGGACGTTTAAGTAGGCGATACCAGCGCTTTTGATTTAGTTTACTTATCTTCAAATTCTTAAGGCGCCAGGAACGCAGCTTCATATTTCAATTATTGTAACAGTATTTTTTGTGTATTAGTCACCTTAATGCACATACCTTGAACACCATGACGTTGACCGTCAAAAGACAGGTCACGCTTATGCTCTTCTCAGAGCCTTGAATAAGGACTAGGTGTGTGCTTTAATAGGCGCACAAAGCAGTTCTCCTTGGGAGCACTTCCAATTTTGCGCCAAAAGCGCAGAGGTCGTGGAAGGAACGAACAGGATAGAGAAGGACTTTGTTCGGAGTAAGAAATTGCTCTGAATTAAAAAATAAGTAGAACGAAATGACAGGAACTATTGCACGTCTTACAGATCGTGGTTTCGGCTTTATCAAGCCAGACCAGGGTGACAAGGACGTATTCTTCCACGCTCGTTCTCTCGTTGAGATCATGTACGATGATCTCCGTGAGGGTGAAGCAGTCACTTTTGATGTTGAAGAGGGCCCTAAGGGACCTTCTGCCATCAATGTGAAGCGTGCCTAAGACACGAAAACGAAAATCACCATCGAATCCCACTGGGGTCGATGGTGATTTTCTTTTTGAAGACCAATATTTTAGACAACTCTGTTTATGATACAATTGAAAATGAGGCCTGCACTTATTGTCGGAGCTTATACCATCTCTCTATAACGCTCCAACATTAAGTAATTCAAAAATTTTGAGTGTAAATCTGTATATTTTGTAATCTTTATTAGTATAAGGTCAAACTAAATAGAACGGTTTGCACCAAAATTTTTGAATTGTTATGGGATAGTGATTGAGAGATGGTGTTACTAAATTCTTAAAAAATTCTATGAACGACGCAACAACAGAAACTAAGGCAAAAGGTAGCAACAACGCACTTTTGATGATATTTGGGATATTAGCAGTCTCGGCAATTGTGGCTGCTGGTGTTTATTTTTACATGAACACTGATAAAAAAATGACGGAAACCAGTTCAGCAGTCGCTCGCGTAAATGGTGAGGAAATCAGCCAGAAAGAGTACGATCGTAGTATCGCCCAGATTACTGGAGTATACACATCCCAAGGTGCAGATCCAACTGACCCTAACGTGATCGCATCAGTAAAGGACCAAGCTTTAAACACTTTGATAAATCGTCGTCTGATAGCAAATGTAGCTTTGAGTTCCGGTGTGACGGTTGAGGACTCTGAGATAGAAACAGAGTATCAAACAATCGTAACCAGCCTCGGTAGCGCAGACGCCTTAGCTGCCGCGCTCAGCGAAAATGATATGGATGAAAGCAATCTCCGTTCTGAGATTCGTACTGACTTGTTAATCAACAAATATCTAGATGCCAAATTGGGAATCAACTCTATGGTAGTGACTAACGAGGAAATCGAGACCGCTTACGAAACTGCGATTAGTAGTAGCGAGAGTACAGAAGAAACACCAGCACTTGAGGATGTCCGAGACCTAATCAGCAAACAACTTCTTAGCGAGAAACAACAACTAGCTATAAATACAGAGCTGGAACGCCTACGACAAGAGGCTTCAATTGAAGTACTTATATAGGTGTAAACATCAACACTATGAAGTTAGAAAACCGGCCCCTTAGGCCGGTTTTCTAATAGAGAAGGATGAGCACTTGAAATTTATCCTTAATTATGCTATAGTTCTTGCACCTTCGCAGGTTTAAAAAAGGGACTCAAGGGGTATCTAACCCTCGTTTTCCACAAATTTCACTATAATGCTAAGTAAGAATCAGAAACAGCGCGCACTTAAAGATGTTCGCCGACACGATGGAGACACTGGTTCTCCACAGGCACAAATTGGTATTTTGACCAAACAAATAAGCGCCCTTGCTACCCACCTGCGCAAGAATGCTAAGGATTTTCATTCCCGACGCGGACTCTTGCAGATGGTAGCTGACCGCCGCAAACATTTACGCTATCTAGAGCGTAAGGACAAGAAAGAGTACGACACTCTTATCAAGAAGCTCGGCCTGAAGAAATAAAAACGAGCAAATTCAAATTTGCTTTGATTAAATAACTTCATCTTGTTTCTATCCAGTAACAGTTGCGGCGTGGCCCAAGGCCACGCCGCAACTGTTATAATCGGCAAAGACATTCTCAATATGTCAAAAAACTTTTTAATAAAACGAACTTAGACTTTAAATTTTAATATGTCAGTAATAAGACATCCAGAACAAAGAGTGGCTATTCTAATAGACACTCAAAACCTTTATCACAGTGCTAAAAACCTTTATCGTTCCAAAGTAAACTTTGGAGCAGTAGTGAAAGCAGCACTAGGTAAGCGTAAACTTATTCGCGCTTTATCATACGTAGTTAACACTGAGAGTGGGGAAGAGAATGCCTTCTTTGAAGCTTTGGAGAAGCTTGGAATTGAAATCAAAACAAAGGACCTACAAATTTTCTATGGTGGTGCCAAGAAAGCCGACTGGGATGTTGGTCTAGCTATCGACGCCATCAAACTCGCTCACAAGGTGGACGCGATTGTTATAGCAAGTGGCGACGGAGACTTTGTGCCTTTAGTTGAGTACATCAAATCACAGGGTTGTCAGGTAGAGGTGGTGAGTTTTGGCCGTTCCTCATCCCAGCGACTCCGTGAAAGTGTTGACGACTTTATCGATATGGACAATGATCCTTCAGAATACTTAATTGGTTATCGACCAAATAAAAATAAGCCTCGAAAGGAAGAACTGTCAGATGACGATGAGGTAAAAACCGTTGGTAGCGATACCGACAATATATAGACGCATCTCAGATATGTAAAAGCGCGGGCCTTCGGGCCCGCGCTTTTTGTACAACCTACCAACAATGCCTGTTTATGTCATGCGATAATAGATAGGAATATTTATGACGGCGAACACTGATACACTAAAAAAGATTCGGACGTTTCGTTCTGATATGGAACGTCTAAAACCTGGTCCAAAATCAGAAACACCGACTGTCGAACCGGTGCCCGCTCACCCTACAACACCTTTACCTTCAGTACTCAATGTCAAGAAACCAACCCCAGAAATTGTTGCTCCATCTTCTACCCCCTTTACTGATAAGCCATTAGAAGCAGAGTTACCCACCACTACACCTAAAGTAATAGAATCTAAACCTGTTGTGCCAGAAGAGCCTATAAATAAGCCGTCTGCACCCGTCTTGCTTTCTGTACCAAAAAACTCGGCCCTCTCCAAGGAAATGACCGCTAACCTCGGTACTCTATCCGAAACTACAACCTATAACCCAAGTGACAAATTAAACGTGATGGATACCGACAGTGAAATAACTGAAGGTACAATCATCACCAATAAAAAACGAGAGCGCTTCAAATTACTACCAGCGATGGCGGAGGCGGTAAAGTCCTGGTTCTCTGAGGGTCGTGAAAACATTGAAAGACGGGTCGAGGAAAAACGATTAGCAACACCAACAGTCACTACCATTGAGGAGCGCAAGGATGTAGTAAAGATGGCAGCACGTCAGAGTGCCCAGGCACCAAAAGATGACTATAAAAAGCTCACGGACCAGCTACCAAAAAGTTTAGGGGAAAAATCAGTGCCCGCTAAACCTTCGTTAGTTATCACCAAAAAAGCCCCCGAGGCAAAACCGAGTTGGAGTCACTACGAAGGAAAGGAAATAAAAACCGTAGCGCCAAACGAAATGGTTGCTCCAAGTGAAAAGGGGCCAGAGAAACCACTAGTACCACCAGTTATCCCGTCACTAATTGTTAAGGAAGAACCGACCACAAAAGCCGAGGTTAGTACCACTGTGCCCAATGTGAGAGTTGAGCCAGTCGAGTTAACGATTAAAGATAAGCCAGTTCCACCTACACCACGTAAGTGGAAAGAAACACCACAACCGAAAAGATTTGTGAAACTTTCGCGTTTCTCGTTTTACGCAGCCGCGGCAGTGGTAGCACTAGTTGCGGTAGTGGGTGGAGTGATGTTAACGATGTGGCTACTCGGATCGGGCAACGGATTGACGCCAACCACCCCAACTACTTCAACTGGACCAGTTGGAGTGCCGGAGCAGATGCCATTAATAAGTGCGGACCGAGAGACAGAAATCTTACTCCCTCGTTCTCGTACGTCATTTTACGAAGACATCCTAAAAAGCAGCCAAAACTCAGGTGGTATCAATGTAATAATTCCGAAGATTGATAGCCTGGCTGATGGGACACCAGCCAGTATCAGCGACATTCTAGAGACCCTCGCTTGGCAAGCAAGTCCTGCACTCTTACGCTCTATCAGTGAGATGGATTTTGGAACACTGGGAATAACACCATTTATCGTGATGAGAGTTACTTCTTTTGACACTGCACTCGGCGGCCTCTTGTATGCAGAAGATAATCTGAGTAAAGATTTATCACCACTATTTGGTGAACCAGTGACTAGTTCATTCAATGTTTCAAAAACAAGTAGCGAGATACTCCCGGCTTACTTTGAAGATGACGTAGTGCGAAACCATGATGTTCGAGTACTCCGTGATGAGTTGGAGAAGGAAAGAATAGTCTATGGTTTCGTTAACCAAAACACCGTAATAATAACCACCGACAGAGGAACCTTTGCCACTCTAGCTGAAGCAATCCGTTAATCGGGAATGGAATACCCTCCCCAATTAACCATTCCACACTCATTCTAAAATTGTGGTTGCAAAACTTCGCTTCGTCCTCACCATATACCAATATGGTTCGTACTCCAGCTTGTTTTTCACACAAAATTTGAAAATGAGATTAGTGTAGAAGCGTTAATTGGGAATGGTATATAATATTTTTATGGAAACAGAAAAATATAAGCTTGCACTTCAGACCGAGCTAAACCAGTTAAATAGCGAGATGAAAGAGTTGGGAGTAAAAAATCCGGAGGTGAAGGGCGACTGGGTGGAACGAGCGAATGATTTAGACACCGTTAGTGCGGACCTGAATGACGTTGCCGATCGTACTGAAGAGTACGATGAAAGACGTGCTACTCTCGCCACACTCGAAGGTCGATACAACAACATCATGCACGCACTTAAAAAAATTGATGACGGAAGTTACGGAATTTGTGAAGTGTCTGGTGAGACAATTGAGGAGGACAGACTAGAAGCTAACCCGGCAGCACGCACTTGCAAGCTTCATATGAACGAAGGGTGATAAATTATATTTAAGTTATGAGTCTCTCGCGAGTTTATACAGCCCAACCGGGAGTACTGCGCGGAGACATTATTACAATTGAAACTGACCTCTCGCGAGGTCTTTATTCGTTTGCAATTGTTGGCTTAGCGGGGAAAGCAGTTGAAGAATCTAAAGACCGAGTCAGTGCAGCTATTAAAAATTCTGGATTCATTTCACCAAAAAGTGACAACCAGAAAGTGGTGGTGTCGTTGGCTCCTGCAGATTTAAAAAAGGACGGGCCACTATTTGACCTACCGATTGCAATTGCCTACCTTCTCGCCGCCGGCATAATGAAGACTGATATAGAAAAAACTTTATTGATTGGCGAACTTTCACTAGACGGTAGCTTGCGTGAAGTTCGCGGCATATTGCCCGCGGTCACTGCCGGCAAGAAAGCTGGTTTCACGGAAATAATCGTACCCTACAATAACCAGGAAGAGGCAGCTCTAATAGACGGAATAAATATTTACGGAGCTAAGTCCTTAATCGAAGTGGTAAATCATTTGGATACAAAACGCACTAGTCATGCATTACTGCAAGTCACTGAACCAACAGAAATAAAAGAACACTGGACCGACACCCACATAAGACTGGAGGACATCAAAGGCCAAGAGAGTGCCAAGCGCGGATTATTAATTGCTGCCGCCGGGCTCCATAACACCATAATGGCCGGACCACCTGGTACCGGGAAGACGATGCTAGCCAGAGCTTTCCAAGGATTACTACCACCGCTCTCCAAAGAAGAGGCACTCGAAGTAATGGCCATCCATTCCCTCGTCGGAAACCTAGAGGAGAGTATCTCGTCGGCCCCACCGTTTCGCACCCCGCATCACACCGCTAGTCACACAAGTCTAGTCGGTGGCGGAACCACTCCACGACCAGGCGAAGTGACTCTCTCGCATCGGGGTGTTTTATTTATGGATGAGTTCCCTGAATTTGATAGACAATCTCTCGATGCCCTTCGCCAACCACTAGAGGACCGCTACGTCACTATATCGAGAGTAAAAGGGAGCGAAAAATTCCCGGCCGACTTTGTATTAATTGCTGCACTTAACCCTTACCGAGGGGTGGAGAACGGCAGTACCGATTATGCTGCCTCGATGATTGATACTTATAAGAACAAAATATCCGGGCCAATACTAGATCGTATCGATTTGTGGCTCAACGTTCCACACGTGGATTACGACACATTAACAAAGAAGAGTGGAAATAGTGACGAAACCAAGTGGGCAAGAGAACGAGTGACAAAGTCACGCGAACGTCAGAAAGAGCGTCTCAAGGGGCGGGGAGTACCAGTGAATTCCCGTATGTCGAGCCGAGAACTCGAAGAGTTAGTTCCGCTATCAGGGGAAGTGAAAGACCTACTCCGCCAATCCTCTGTAAAACTAAACTTCTCACCCCGCTCTCTTCATCGTCTCATCAAAGTTGCTCGCACTATCGCGGACCTCGAAGATCAACCTGACCTAACTACCCATCACATCCTCGAAGCCTTGCAGTATCGAGTAAAATTTTGAAATCATCACAGAAGTACTACCTAAACCTATTTAAAAATAGATGTAAATACGCAGGTTGCAAGCTATGAAAGAATAGGACGTTTTCAAAAGACCTTTTGAAAGAAATCTAATGGGCTATAATTAAAACACTATGATAAATGTACAACAACGGCTCTGGAATAAGGAAGAAGGCTGGCGTAAACCAATTGGTGATTTGCCAGGAGAGCCTCAGTTAGTATTTGTTTTTGGTAGTCGGCTACTCGTAGCGGAACCATCTTTATACGAACAACTGCGGCAATTTTACAAAGACGCTTATATTCTCATCGGCTCAACCGCCGGCAATATCTTTGGTGGTGAAGTTAGTGACGATTCAATTACCGTGTCCGCTCTTCATTTCGAAAAAACAAAAATTTGGTACGCAGAGACTACTGTTGAAAATGCATTTGATAGTCAAAACGTAGGCAAAAAATTAGCAGAGTTTCTACCACAAGAAGATTTGGTGCATTCGTTTGTACTAAGTGACGGACTATTAGTAAATGGCACTGAGCTGGCAGCGAGCATCAATCAATATCTACCAAAAAATGTCACAGTAACCGGCGGTCTGTCCGGTGATGGTAATGATTTTAATGAAACTTTAGTCGGAGTTAACAAAGCGCCCGAAGTGCAACATGTCGCCTTGATTGGGTTTTACGGTAAGGATCTACGAATTGGTTACGCCGCACACGGAGGCTGGCACCCAACAAAAAATACCTACACCATCACAAAGGCTAAAGGTAATGTGCTGTATGAACTGAATGGTGAACGAGCGCTTGACGTATACAAGAGACTACTTGGAGACAAGGTGAAAGAGCTCCCGGGTTCTGCCTTACTTTTTCCACTACAACTTGAACTACCAGATGAGGGTACGGTAACCCGCACAATCTTGGGAGTAGATGAGAGCGAGGGCTCAATGACTTTCGCTGGAGACATACCGGAGGGCCTTGTTACACAGATAATGAATTCCACTGAAGCAGACCTAATCGAAAGCGCTGGACAAGCAGGTAGGGAAGCTGCCATAGCTTCTGGTACACAGTTTGCATTATTAGTTAGCTGTGTCGGTCGCCGACTACTACTTAAGGACCGTTCACGAGAAGAAGTAGCTAAGGTACGTGAAGCACTCGGAGAAAAAGTGCCGACTCACGGCTTCTATTCGTACGGAGAACTTTGTCCTGGTAAAGATTCGGGAAAACGTTGCTTACTCCATAACCAAACAATGACAGTAACCACCTTTGCAGAAATTTAAGATTTTAAAAAACAAAACTGACTCGTCATCTGACGAGTCAGTTTTGTTTAACAGTCAGGAGATATGTAATCGTGCAACTTAGGATTTTTGGATGCAGTTGCGTTTGTTGGAGGAAGGGCCACGCAAAAGACGTAAATCATACTACGGCGACCAAGCGGACCGACTGAAGCGAATGTAAATGCGCCAAAAAGACAAGTCGACGCCTAAAATGGGTTTGAGGCTCCACGCACTTCAAAGTGTAGGTGAGCTCCAGTGGACTTCCCAGTAGTCCCGACATACCCAATCGTCTCTCCTGACTCAACTGACGCTCCGACACTAACCGCGTTACTAGAAGTATGTGCATAGAGAGTCTGCGCGCCACTCGCATGCTTGATAACCATATAGTTTCCATAACCGCCATTCCAACCACCACTCTTTGAAACAATAACTTCACCAGCGGCGGCGGCCCGAATAACAGTACCGGCAGCAGCGGCAAGGTCAACGGCGTTGTAACCGTGTATACCTTGTGTTCGGACTGCCCCAGGAACTGGGTGAACGAAACCACCACCACCTGATGCACCGCCAGTAACCCGGGTTGGGGACGATCCACTTGAGCCGCTTGTTTTCTTAGGAGTAGCCTGGTGCATAATGCCACCCGGAACTACTACAGTGTCTCCAGTTGCAATGTCAGTAGCTGACGCAAGACGGTTATATGAAATAATATCGCTAATCATCGCATCTACCTCTTCAGAACTTTCCGCACCATACTTCTTAGTAATGGACGCAAGGGTTTCACCATTTTTTACAACGTGTCGCACACCAGTAATCGGCAAGATAATTAAAGTATCCCCTGGTTGAACTGACTTAGGATCACTGATGTCATTGGCCCACAAAATAGTGTTAACGGAAACTCCATACATTTCAGCAATATGGGAGAGTGTCTCACATCG
Source organism: Patescibacteria group bacterium UBA6201 (assembly GCA_002422025.1). Classification (GTDB taxonomy): domain Bacteria; phylum Patescibacteriota; class Minisyncoccia; order Phycocordibacterales; family UBA918; genus OLB19. The sequence goes on from DISV01000004.1 coordinate 238,969, forward strand.
CTCGGCCGTACATGGGCGCACAACATGAACACCAATTTCGCCACCGAGATTTGTTGCATCAGTATTTTCAGAAAAAGGACCACTAGATTGTAGTGCCCCTTCTTCGACGATAATGTCGCCTCCACCTTGATTTGACTTCAAATCAGGACCAGTCGCTGAAGACAATAACTTCACTTCTCCTGCTCCAGATGTGGATTGTGGTTTTTCATAAACCAAAGTATCACCATTTAAAAGGCCGGCTACACTAGATAGCCAACCAGCCTGTACGGAGAGGGGAACAATAATGAGTAAAACCACTACCGCCGCTTCTAGAAAGCGAGTTTGTTTATGGTTTAAATTCAACCTTGTATATATGGTCCGAAGTATACGGGGGGCTATGGAACCCTCTTCGGAGTCTGGATTTGCAGGTTTTATAAGTTCTAGTTTTAAGGACTCACCGCCGTACTTCCACTACAGTCATTTAGTCAAACAAAAAGAGCGCAACCGCTCGTAACCAATATGATACTAGAGCTAGAGGATGACACAATTGACTAAAGTGTAGTTTTCCACTCTTTTAAAAAACACTATTTCTATAAGGCCTGTTAAGGGTTTTCTAACTATTGACATTACATTGTAAATATTTTTTGATTTAAAAGTTGGGGTAACCGAGTCGATACGGCTATAATGTGCCAGCGATGAGATATTTAGAAAGTCTAAACGAAAGACAAAAAGAAGCGGTCCTGACCACAGAAGGACCATTGTTGGTATTGGCGGGTGCAGGTAGCGGTAAAACCAAGACCATTACTCACCGTATCGTACACCTGATTCACAAAGGTGTAGCGCCTCACAATATCTTGGCAGTCACCTTCACCAACAAGGCAGCGAAGGAGATGCGCGAACGGGCCCTTACACTTATTAAGGAATACCCTCCATCAGAACGCGCTTTGCTCGACTCTATCCCTGTCATTACCACCTTTCACTCTTTTGGAGTCAGACTACTTAGAGAGTTCCATGAAGCAGCTGGACTGCGACGACACTTCACTATCTTTGACCGAGCAGATAGCGTTCGTGCTATAAAGGCTGCTATTGAAAAGGCCGGCTACAACCCAAAAGAATTTGAACCTCGTCGTGTCTTATCTATAATTTCACGAGCCAAGGGGGATGCGCTATCAAGGGGAGATTTTGCAGATGAAGCACGTACTTACCCGGAGAAAGTAGCAGTCACGGTTTGGGCGCATTATGAAGAAAAATTGCGTGAGGACCACGCTTTGGATTTTGACGATTTGTTATTAAAGACATTGAGACTATTAGAATCCAACCAGACTGTAAGGGACGTACTCCAAAATCGTTTCCGTTATATTCATATTGACGAGTATCAAGATACCAACAAAGTGCAATACGCGTTAGCACGTATATTGTCTGGAAAATATCAAAATCTTTGCGTAGTGGGTGATATCGATCAATCAATTTATTCGTGGCGCGGAGCAGACATCAAGAATGTCTTGCAGTTTGAAAAACATTTTCCGAAAACTAAAGTAATCCTACTCGAAGAAAACTATCGCAGTACCAAAACGATTGTGGAAGCTTCAAATAAAGTAATAGCCAAGAACCAAAATCGTGTAGAAAAAACAGTATTCACCAACAACCAGGAGGGGGAAAAAATCACAGTGTTTGGTGCATTCTCTGGTGGAGATGAAGCTGATTACATAGCAAGAGAAGCCGCTAAAATAATAGAGAACGGTGCCTCTCCATCGGAGGTGGCGGTCTTATTTAGAACCAACTTCCAATCACGCGCCTTAGAGGAAGCTTTTCTCAATCAGGACATTCCTTATCAAGTACTAGGAGTAAAATTCTTTGAGCGTAAGGAGGTGAAGGACGTGTTGTCGTACCTACGACTTTCCCTTAATCCTGGTTCAAGTGCGGATTTAGCACGCGTCATTAACTCACCAGTCAGAGGAATTGGCAAAGTAACTGTGCTTAAAATCCTATCTGGGCAGAGAGATGAACTAAAAGGAACAACTTTAGGTAAGGTAGAAGCCTTCGATCAGATGATTATGGATATAGCCGACGAAGCCAGGACAAAAAAACTTTCTGAAACCCTGCGTTTTATCATTACTCGAACCGGACTCGAAATGACCCTAAAAAAGGGTGGGACTGACGAGGATTTGGAGCGACTTGAGAACTTACGCGAGTTGGTTTCACTATCGACTCGTTACGACGAAATGGGTCCAGAGGAAGGGGTAGAGGCGCTACTAGAAGACGCTGCCCTGCAAAGTGACCAGGACGAGATTAAAGAAAAAGAGGAAAAGAATGCAGTGTTACTAATGACTGTGCACGCGGCCAAAGGTTTGGAGTTTCCTTATGTTTTTGTCAGTGGACTTGAGGAAGGATTGTTTCCGCATGAGCGACTCGATGATGGTGGTATTGACCAAGAGGAAGAAAGGCGATTATTTTACGTAGCTCTAACCCGCGCCGGAAGAAAGCTCTGGCTCACCTACGCTAATTCACGGATGATATTTGGTTCAACAAGAGTTAACCTACCATCTTCTTTTCTATCTGATATTGATGCGGAGTTAGTGGAACACGAAGGTTCAGGACGGGCTGGTGGAAAAGCGGCTCGTCCGGCAGGACTACTCGATGATTGGGACGATTTTGAAAACATCATTGAGATTTAACTTTGGGCCCTTCTGTATATCATTAATGATATACAGAAGGCATGTAAGCATAGCTGGCTTCTTTTGTATTTAGTGGGTAATCACGTATGCTGATTAGAATGGATAAGTTTGAAACTAAGAAATCGTTAGGGCAAAATTTTCTAAACAGTAAGGTGGTACCGGAGTGGCTTTGTGATGCCGGGGAAGTGGTGAGTGGAGATTTGGTTTTAGAGATTGGACCTGGTACTGGCGCCTTGACGCAGGTGCTAATAGAGCATGGTGCACACGTGCTCGCTCTTGAAGCAGATCTACGCGCTATCGAGGTCCTCGAAGATAAATTCAAAGATGAAATAAAAAGTGGACAACTAACCCTCGAGCACGCTGATGTTCGAGAATTGGATTTATCTAAGCTCCAACTCAAAGACCATAGTTTCAAGGTAGTCGCTAATATTCCATACTACCTAACAGGATTCCTGTTCCGAGTTCTACTATCACGCGACATTCAACCTTCAACACTAGTCTTCTTGGTGCAAAAAGAGGTAGGGAAGAGAGCATCATCAAACATACAGAAGGGAGACAAGGAGTCGTTACTGTCTCTATCTCTTCAAGCTTTTGGCGAAGTAAAGTATGTGAAGAGTGTTGGAAGGGGTCATTTCACACCATCACCTAAGGTGGATTCCGCTATCGTTGCGGTTTATAACATTAATCGTGATAAGTTCGCTGAGCATTCGGCCGACTTCTTTTTTGAGATACTCCATTTAGGCTTTGGTTCAAAAAGGAAACAATTGCTGGGTAATTTGGCTAAAAAATATACCCGAGCGAGGCTTCTACAGTTATTTAATGAGGCAGATATAGCGCCTGATGCTCGTGCTGAGGATGTCCCGATTTGGAAATGGCTTACCTTAACTAGAGCTCTAGAAGAGAAACAGTAGCTGTCACATCCATTACACTGGATAACAGTCACCCTAGACATACTGTCGACTGCTATAATATGAACACTAATGAGAATAAACCCTCGCATTGCGGTAGCATTCGTGGTCGGCCTCACTATGGTGGGCGGTTCCTATTTGTTGTCCCAAAATTCTGAACCAACAACTATCAACAATCAAATGTTAATAGCCATAGAGAATCCAGCGCGAAAATTCATCGACGTCACTGATAATGACCAAGATGGTTTACCAGATTGGCAAAATTCTCTTTCACTCAATACCATAAACCTCAATGAAGAAGACGAGGGAACAAGGACCAGCGCCCTAGCTATCAAACTGGCTACCTTAACCACCGCCTCCGAGGCTAATTCGGACACCATTCTTGCGTCCGTAGGAAGCGACTTGGCCCGTGAGGGGTTAGACACAGAGTTTACTCGGGAAGATATAACTATAGTTGAGGATAACACCCCCGACTCACTACACTCTTATGGTAACAAGGTAGCAGCAATCGCTCTTGATAACGCTCCACCAGCTGGTACGGAAGATGAATTAACTATTCTTAATCGAGCCTTAGTTCGCAATGATATCAATGTTCTTGAAAATCTCTCTCCGACTATCGTTTCTTATGAGAGAATGATAGAGGCAATGCTAGCGACCAAAGTACCATCATCGATGGTACGGGAACATTTGTCTTTACTTAATGTCTACCAAGCTATCTTAAATGACATCAAAGGTTTCCAAGGAGTTTTCACCGATGCTTTGCCAGCCATGATTCGCTTCCGCCGCTATCAGGCTGATGTTGAGGCTCTGTATGTTGCCCTTAATCTCTTATACCTACAATTAGATGACCGAGGTATAGAGTGGGGGGCAAGTGATCGAGCTTCACAATTCATCGTTATAGAATGAGTATGAGATTTTTATCTTTTAAAACAAAAATCCTGTTAGTCGCCTTAGCGATGATAATTCTGCCTATCGGGTATTACAATACAGAGAAAGCCGAAGCACAAAGTATCGCCAGCTTAGCTGGTTCGCTCCTTGGAGGACTTGGTGGTGGTGGGGATACGGTACGCATAGTAAGTGACACCTCCGAGTCTTCAATCACTACTGCCCTACAAAATACTCTAACCAGAGTATTTGGTGGAATTGCTTCTGGGGAACTCCAATCAATCAATCTAAAAGAGACAGTCCTTGACCCAATTGCTTGGAATATGGCCAAACAACTCCAGCAACAGATGACTGGAGAACTTCTACAGTGGTTAGGTGGCGAACTGCCAGGACAGAATGGAGAAGTTCCTTTTGTACAAAATTATTCGGAATTCTATGGTGACTTGCTGGATGACGTAGCTGGAGAGGTAATATTCGGTTCGGACCTCAAAGGTCTTTGTTCTGAAGAGCAGGAATTCAAAGCGCGTCAAAAAGCTTACAATGCTTATATTAAAAGCCGTAGCAATCAAGAGATCTTTTCTTGTAACGACAATGCCTTGGCTAGTTCTAACAACGAAAACTTATTAACGAAGATATTTAAAAGTACAGTTAATTGTGACGGTACTTCCATTTGTGCAGGATACAAAGCAGAAAATCACCTAGCTCTCCGCCAAGCCAACGCAGTAGCTAACGAAAATCGTATACTAGACTACAGCCGTGGAATGAAACCACAAAGAGTGTGTAAGGTGATTAACGAGCCTGATGGAAGTCCCCGACAACTTTGTGAAATCGTTAACCCACCATACTTAGCCGCAGACAATGTATCTTTCCAAATCAACCAAGTGCCTAGTCTCCAATTGTTACAGATGGACGAATTCAATGAAATCGTATCTAGTTTTATGACTCAACTGACAAATGAAGCAGTAACTGGTATCAGTTCACTAGCAAACAATGTAGACTTCACTGGCGTACTTGGTCTTAGTGGTAACCCTGACTATACCAACCTACTTTTTGGAAGTGATGGCGGTTTAGCTTACATAGACAGCTTGGTACAAGATGATGTATCACAGTATCAAAGCTTTGGAACCAATCCAATACAACAATCTTTAACCATAGAACAAAAAAACCTTTCCCTACAAACTCTCATTGTCAACGAAGTTAGTGCTCTAGAAGCAAAGACCGCTTCCAATCAAATTACTTATGGTAGCTGTTACAGTCTACCCCTAACCTCTGAACTTAAGGACACTCTGGACACTGCAAAAATTAGTATGGAAATTGCTTCTACTGCAGTAAGTATTTTGACTGTTTTGAATCAGCAATATACTAGTGCTACAGACGCTAGCAGTAAAAACTCCACAATGTCTACCTATGCCAGTTATAGAAATCAAGGTTTGTTCAGTACAGAACAAAAAAATCAGGAGTTGCAACTAACTTTTATTGACTACACATTTGCAATAATGGTCGACCAGTTCAAGTACGACATGGCAGCTAAACAACAAAGTTGTGGTGGACCATTCGACTATCAAGGGCTAATAAGCGGTAGTAACTAGATTTAATGATTATGAGTCTTCTTAGTAGAAACATTGGAATCATCTTGATAACGTGTTTCGTTCTGGCTTTTTTTGCTCTGCAAAACCCCTTTATTGCTGAGGCCCAGACTGGTGCGGGACTTAGCGAGACCAATGGAGGTACCTCCAACGTACCCTCAACTTTAGTTGACGAAACCAATAATGACTCTGGAGAGGACGGTCCCCCTGGCATTGGTGAGAGACTAAAGTTTACCGGCTACCGCCTTGATCTCTTTAATGTACTTTCTTCATTGGGAGCCCTGGTTGCCTGGCTCGGTGGTTCACTTCTTGACGCTACCATTGGTGTTTTTACTGTTGGTATGTACGAGACATCGGAATATTTTCAGCTCGATGAAACGATTAGAACGATGTGGGGGATTATCCGAGATATATTCAATCTACTCTTTATCTTTGGCCTGATTTTTGCCGGGTTTAAATTAATTCTTGGTAAAGATGACTCGGGCTCAAAACAAATGATTGGTTCGATTATTGTGGCGGCGTTACTCATCAATTTCAGTCTCTACGCCGCGCAAATGGTAGTGGATTTCAGTAATGTTATGGCCTACCAAATTAATAATTTGATCCAAGCGCCCGAAACCACTGTTGTTTTAGGAGGATGGAGTGTGCCAAATATCTCCACCAGCTTCACTCAACTTACTAATCTAGATCAGCTTGGAAACCAATCAGAAGAAATGGCGGAAGTGGCAGGACTTGGTGTGGACACATTAGGTGCTGCAGTAGTATTAGGTCTTTTATTTACAGTTTTTTACTCAATTTTAGGCTTTGTTTTTGCGGCTGGGGCATTTGTTTTATTTTCACGTTTCATTGCCCTAATCTTCTTAATGATTTTTTCACCAGTCATATTCTTGGGCTTTATATTCCCAAATTTTAAGAGCTACAGTAGCCAGTGGGGGAAACTCCTTATGAGCCAGGCTCTTGTTGGTCCAGCTTTTCTCTTTATGCTGTATCTCTCTTTGCAGGCACTATCAGGACTGGCTAGCATACCACCTTCACAGTTTACAATAACCAATCTGACCATTTACTTATTAATCGTAACGGCCTTTTTGTGGGGATCATTGATGGTTGCCAGGAGCATGAGTACCTGGGGAGCACTGCAGGCTTACAATGCCGGTGACGCAATGGAACGTAGGGCAAGACGAGTTGCCGGTGGTGCTACGGTTGGACTAGCCGGCAGAGGCCTGAGATCGAGCATTGGTAAGTGGTCCCAAGGCTATGCGGACAGTGACAAGGCTAAAGACCGTGCTGTTAACAGCTGGGTAGGTAGACGAGCTCTCAATCTAACCACTAAACTTGGCGACAGCAGTTTTGATGCCCGCAAAATTGGTGGAGTAGGGACAAAGTTGGGTCTTGGAGAAGGTACTAAGGGAGGATACGCGACAAAAACTAAAGATGTAATAGAAAGAGAAAAGAAACGTGCTGAAAGTCTAGGTACAGTAAGTGACGAGGATGAGCGCGTATCTAGCTTACAAATAGACATAGAAGCTAGCGAACAGACGATAAAGGACAAGAAAGAGGAAATCAAAAAGGCACAAAAAGATAAAACGGCTGCTAAGACTGATAAAGAGAGGAACCAAATACAAGCAGATATTGACCTAAAGCGTTCTGAAATTGAAACTGCTGAGGAGAACTTACAAAAAAGGAAGGAGGCCTTACAGGCAGAAAAATACCGCAGACAACTCGGCACTATTCCCACAACTATTGTAGATAGTTTGAAGGTTAAGAGGGATGAAATAAAAACTAAATTGGTGGCCTATGAGCAAGCACTACCAGCAGATAAGGAACCGCTACGCGAAGAGATAGCAAAACTTAAGAAAGAGTTGGCTAAGGAAGAGAAAGAAGCTAATAAAGAAAGTGGCGGATACGCCACAACTGTTGAAAGCTATGGGGCTGTTAAGAATTGGTTTCTTGGTAGAAATAAGGCTCAAAATAACGAGGCTGGTAGCGAGATTCGTAAGGAATATAAAAGTAAAGTAAAAAGTAAAGACAGGTAACCTATGTACGATACATCACAACAGCCAAAAAAAATGCGCGACCGTTATGCGGAACTACCAGATGAGGTAAGGGAGCTTTTTGAGTACGGTACAGTTGAACAAACTTTACAGAAAATTAGCCAGGAATTCGGTTTAAAAAACGAGGATATATCGCTACTCCAAATGGAGGTAGACCTTATCTTATACGGCTTCTTGACCAGAGTCGATCTGGCTCTGAGACTACAAGAATCACTTAGTATTGAGGAATTACGAGCAAAACAAATAGCCAAAAGGCTCGAAGAAGATTTGTTTGTAATAGTTGAGCAATTCCTTACATATATAGAAGGTTTACTGAATGAAAATGAAGACTTCGGAAGACCTCTTATTACCACACAAATCAAAGAGAGTTCATCTCAAACACCGGAGTCTTCTGTTTCCACAGGAGACCAGCCAGAAGACGTTACTACATCCATCAAACCCCTTCGCACTTTTGCAGAAGATGTTGAGCTTAGTCGTGTTCACGGCTATGGTTCGTTTCAAAGTGGGGAAGTCGGAGATGAAACAGATGACACTCCGGTACATCACTCAAGCCAAGATGATGTACTCAAAAAATAGCACTTGATTTCAATGTTATTATTGAGACACACCAAACCAAGTTCCAAGTACTAAGCGCGCTGTGTACAGTTAACTAATCTATGCGTTTCGAAGTCCCACAATTCATTGAAATAGAAGATAAGATATTTGGTCCACTAACCTGGCGGCAATTCGTATACGTAGCTGGTGGGGGAGGATTGGCAGCCGTATTCTTCTTCTTCACTCCATTTATTATATTTGTATTGATTGGTATACCAATCGCCGCTCTAACTTTTCTTTTAAGCTTTTATCCAGTCAACAATCGCCCGTTCGCACTATTTCTTGAGTCTGCAGTGAATTATTTTAAAGGTTCAAAATTATATCTATGGCGAAAGAGTGGCAGCGGCGTATACAAAGGAGCCGAAACCGAAGGCAATGGCAGTCCTTCATACCTACCTCCAACCAATACTGATAATATCGCTTCTTTGTCGCGACGATTAGAGATGAAGGCGATTCAAAAACCTAATTAGTGACTTCTTCCAAAGAAGTGGCACGCTGCGACCTAATTTTTAAGGAAGCGTTAGCTGACTATAAAAATTAAAGTGCCCTTGTGGTGTATCCACTCTTGAAAGAAGCCTGATGTAGGCACCATAAGTTATATAGTGTGAGTTAGCCGTCAATGTTTTAGCACTTGGATGTTAGAATAATAGTCAATAATGGCAAACCAAAACACTAGCCAAAAATTTGTACCCCTCAGGGACATTAAAGATAATGTGGTAGTTCTTAAGAATGGCCAGATGAATATGGTGCTTTTAGCATCCTCGATTAACTTTGCGTTGAAGTCTATAGACGAACAGGAGGCAATCTTGCGTCAGTTCCAAACCTTCCTCAACACAATAGATTTTTCTGTGCAATTCTATATTCAGTCTCGTCGCCTTAACATTCAACCCTATCTTGATATGTTAAGTGGACGCGAAGAGAAACAAGACAATGACCTAATGAAGATTCAATTGCGTGAATATATGCAATTCATCAAAACTTTTACTAGCGAAGTAGAGGTAATGAGTAAGAGCTTTTTTATTGTCGTACCGTACACACCCGTTGCAGCCAATCTTCAGAACAACCTTGAAGGCTTCAAAGATCTGATTGGCGGTAAAAAGGACGTATACTTTGATGACAAGAACTTTATTGAACACAAACTCCAACTTGAACAACGTGTCTCATTAGTTGAGCAAGGATTGTCGGGAATCGGTGTGCGTACCATTTTGCTACAGAGCGAGGAGTTGGTTGAATTGTATTATCATATCTTTAATCCTGGTGAGGTTGGAGGAACCGCACCCGGCGGAAAGTAGTTATGGGAATTTTCGATTTCATTAAAAAAGTAAATAAAGAGGGTAGCAATAAGTCGACACTGGACATCGACAGCGCTTTAATGACGCTAGAAGATGTTGTAGCTCCCTCAGCTGTGTCGGTCAGTCCTCGTAGCATAAACATAAGTGGACAAAACGCTCGTGTATTTTTTGCTGTTTCCTACCCACGTTATCTAAATGACGGTTGGTTAGAGCCAATATTAAACCTGGAAAAAGAACTAGATATCTCAATAGTCATCCACCCAATAGATACTGCCGAGACCTTAAAAAAATTCCAAAAGAAAGTGGCGGAGGTACAGAGCCAGATTAGTATCAACGAGGAAAAGGGGATGGTACGTGACCCACAACTTGAAGCTGCCTACCGAAACCTAGAAGAATTACGCGACAAACTTCAACAAGCTGAAGAAAAACTCTTTGATGTTGGACTCTACATTGCCATCTACGGAAAGGACGATGAGGCCTTGAATAAAACCGAGTCAGAAGTGAAAGGTATTTTGGACTCAAGGTTAGTCTATATAAAGCCCGCTCTTTTCCAACAGGAACAAGGCCTGCGTAGTATTCTACCCACAATGACGGATGAGCTATTAGTTCATAGTAAATTTAATTCCTCTCCATTATCCAGCTTCTTTCCTTTCACTTCGTTTGATCTCACGAGCGACAACGGTATTCTTTATGGCATCAATCGCCACAACTCCTCCTTGGTTCTTTTTGATCGCTTTTCTCTCACCAACTATAATTCCGTCACCTTCGCTACCTCCGGTGCCGGCAAGTCATATGCAATCAAGCTGGAGATATTGCGCTCCTTAATGTTTGGCACCGAGGTTATCGTAATCGACCCGGAGCGGGAATATGAATATTTGGCCGAAGCTACCGGTGGCCGCTTTTTTAACATTGCCCTTTCTTCCACTCATCATATCAATCCATTTGACCTACCTGACCCAGGGGAAGATGAGGAGCCTGCAGATATTTTGCGTTCACACATCATTGAACTGACTGGGCTTTTTCGCCTAATGCTTGGCGGCCTTACACCCGAAGAGGAGACCGTTATCGACCAAGCTCTACACGAAGTCTATGCCCTAAAAGACATCACTGGCGATGTGAGCTGGTCTGGTCAAGAACCACCACTATTAACTGACTTCGAAATGGTATTGGCTGGGATGGATGGTAGTGATTCTTTGATAGCAAGACTTCAGAAGTACACCAGTGGTACTTGGTCAGGTTTTATGAATCAACCGACTAATGTCGATATCAATCAAAAATTCATCGTTTTTTCACTTCGCGATATGGAGGACGAACTAAAGTCCGTCGCAATGTACATCATTACTAACCATATTTGGAATATGGTACGCAGACGCTTACAGAAACGTCTTTTGGTTATTGACGAGGCCTGGTGGATGATGAAATCAGAAGACACAGCCTCGTTCCTTTTTTCACTCGCAAAACGTGGTCGTAAATACTATCTTGGTATCGCTACCATCACGCAAGATGTGGACGACTTCTTACGATCACCTTATGGAGTACCGATGATCACCAACTCGTCTTTGCAGTTTTTAATGAAGCAATCGCCCACTTCGATTGACCTTCTCCAGCGTACCTTTAATCTAACCGACGAAGAAAAGCTATTATTACTTGAGAGTAACGTGGGGGAAGGCATCTTCTTCGTAGGACTAAAACACGTGGCCATTAAAGTTATAGCTAGCTATACTGAGGACCAGATTATTACATCTGACCCACATCAAATCCTCCAAATAAAACAAGCTCGTGCAGAGTTAAAAAACGCCTCCTAACACATTATGATACGTAACGCTGTTGTTAAAAAAGCCACTCCAAAAAATACGGGCTTGTCAGCGTCTAATACCAAAGCGTTTCATGCCACCACTGGTGAATTATTGCTAAACAACTCAAATGTAAGTAACGTCCAAAGACTATATCGACCAGTCAATAACAATGCACAAAGACTACCGACAAACTCTTCTCAAAGGTCAATACGAGCCTCAAATGACCACAGACTCAAGCCGGCTAATATGTCGCGAGTCAAAGAAGTTGCAAGTAAAGCGGTAGACATAACCAATGCTGCGAGTGCAGCCTGGTTTATTATCGGTGTTACTTGGATTTTATATATGATCCAATTCGTGTTCGCTTTAATGTCATTAATAGGTATTTCAGCGATGATTGCTGTAGGGGAAAGCTGGGTGGGCTACATTGACTTTATGGACTTATTTTCAGGTACTGCTCAAAGTATGGCCTTCGTGGGAATGGGAATGACGGCTGTTATGGGTATATTTACTTTGATTGCGTCTATAGCAATCTTTATGTTCCGAGGAGTAGATATTAACAAGTCTTATAGTGTTCCCATTATGGCTCTATGCTTCGCACTAAACACCGTACCGGCAGCTAGTCTAGTGCCATGGATTTGGGTATGGTGCCTCTATGTGGTCAAAAGTCAGGTTAACAAACAGTAATACGCTATAATGTTTGTGTGTCTAGCAGATTTTTCATTATCTTAATACTGTGCTTACTTTCTATCGGTCAAAATACCGAGGCACAATTTTCTGTTAACAAAACTGAAAAAACTCGAATAACGGCTGGCGAAGTGGAAGTTATCGTGGAAGCTGATACTTACGTCCCTTCTTTTTATAGAGGTCGAGCCGAACCGACTAGCGGAAATTTAATGAGGGCCATTGCCATACCTCTCGATATTAATTCGGGTAATTTCACCTACCGATGGAGCTTGAACGGACAATCATTATCTAGTAGTGACCAAGCGGTGACTTTCCCAGCTCCGATTGGAGATAATTTTACGCTTGAGGTCACGGTACTCAACAATGGGGTTTTCTGGTCAGAGAAAGGTGAAACAATATCACTCTCAAACCCCGAGGTAATATTTTATGAAGAGAACACTTTGCGGGGTATTGGGACAATAGCTATCAAAAATGACTTTTCATTAATCGGCGCTGAGGCAAGCATAACTGCTGAGCCGTTTTTTGTTGGGAAACAAAATCAAAATAATCTACAAGGAAGCTGGAAGATAGACGACGGAGCGGTAACCACTACTGATTGGAGAAAGTTGACCTTTATTAGACCAGAAGAACCAAATGCGAAATATTTAGTCGAATTAAACATTTTCAATCGTGTTAATTTGAACGAGCAAGCTCGCAATAATTTTAACTTGCATCTGGAAATATGAAGAACCTATTTTACATAACACTAACACTGTCAGCAGCGCCACTATTGGCTTTAGCGCAAGAGGGGAGAATTACTTTTATTGAAAACATGCCCTTCATAGGAAATGCAGTGAACTCAACTGAGGATTATGTTAGTGCTCTATATATGATTGCCATTAGTGTAGCGGCCATACTGGTGGTAATTAGACTTATGATGGCTGGGGCAAAATATATGTTATCTGAAATTGTGACCGAGAAAGGAAAGGCAAAGGATGACATCAAAGGCGCCCTACTTGGTCTATTAATTATATTGGGGGCAGTTACGATCTTAAACACTATTAACCCCCAATTGACTCGCACTGACATTTTCCGCAATGCTGATAAGTTCGTACCTACCGCAGCCAAAAGTGGAAACAACTCAACACCAGTACAACAAAATACTGGAAACTGTACACAAGGTACAAAATGGATGGAGTGTGAGGCTAACGGTGAATTCAGTGCTAGGTGTTCTGCGCCCAGTGACACGAGTTGGTGTGCGGGCACTGTTAATGTAATACCATAGTATGAAACGTACGATTTTTATTATATCGGGGTCAATAGTCTTGCTATTAATATTTTCAACATGGGTTTTTTTATTACTCTTTGGTACTCCAAAAAACATTGACGAGGCCTTCACTAATCTGGGGCTCGGTGGTGACTCGACACCAATTGATCCTAATGCCAACTTTTCACCTGAACAGATTGCCCAACTCAATATCAACGCCGGTACTTTAGTACAACTCACCACAAAGCCAGTAGCGGGACATAGCTTCCTTAGCATAGCCAGCAGCACAACTAACAAGTTACTCTACGCTGAAAAGGGGGTGGGTCACATTTACGAAGTAGACATCTCCTCTGGTGTGGAAAATCGAATCTCGGCCAAGACATTCTTGGCAGTTACTGATGCAGAATTTTCTCCTAATGGTAAGTTTGTGGTTTTAGTGAGTGAGGCTCAAAATGATACAACTGCAACTTTAGAAAACCTAGAAAACGGAATTGATTATGACCTCCCTAGTAACGCTACTGATTTGAAATTTGTTAGTGACACTGAGTTACGCTATACCGTAACAAGCACATCCGGTACTATTGGTTATTCTTTTGACTTAATCGATGTTACTACTAACCAGATTTTTTCTGTTCCATTAACAGACATAAACACCATCTGGGGTGCCAATGAAACTTTTATTATGAGCAAGTCTGCTCCAAGACTCCGTGGTGCATTATTTAGAGTTAATGGTAGCAAAATCTCAAAGATTGGAGAGAGCAGTTATGCATTGAGTGCAATCGCGCCATACATAAATAACAACATATACATCTTAACAAGCACAAACCTTGATAAGGGTGGAGTTCTTGAATCTAGAGTATTCAATGAATTGTCTGGTGAATTAAAGCCTTTACCTATTTTGGCCTGGCCTGAAAAATGTGTTTTTGATATCTTAACTCAAAATACACTATGGTGCGCAAGCTCGGCATCAGAACTTAGTCGCGACAGTCAAACTGACTGGTACAAGGGTCTAGTAAATTTCTCAGATTTATTGTGGAAGATTGATACTGTTTCAGGCAAAGCAACCTTAATAGAGAATTTGACAGAAAGTTCTGGTCGTAATGTTGATGTTATCGATATTTTAATAGATCCGAACAGTAAATTTTTACTTTTCAAAAACAAACTCGACGATAGTTTGTGGCTTAAGAAGATTAATTAGAAAGAGGTTCAGAGTCGCGATGACGGCGTAAAAGGAACTCTTGTCCAATCGCAAACAGGTTACTGACCACGAAGTATAGTGCCACTGATGCAGAGAGGGTATAGGCAACCATACCAATAATAACTGGTAGAACGTAGCGCATATTCATATTCATACTGCGAGCAAAATCTGCTTTCATATCTACCACACCCTCTTTTCTAGGCTCTGATTTAGGTAGAGAAAAATGAGCATGAATGAACTGAGTAAAACCTGCCAAAATCGCCAACGGAAGACTCTTTTGTGCAATATCTACAAAACCAAGGAATATCATATCGGCCATTTCGGGAGTCGGAACAAAACTGTAAAGTATCTCGGTATTAAAACCTGGCAAAGGAACACCTCCCCCTTTAGAAACCGCAAAATAAAGTGCAATTACGATTGGTATCTGTAGGAACATCAAGAAAATTCCAGAAAAGGGATTTATGCCAGCGTCTTTATATGCAGACATGGTAGCGCGAGCTAATTCTTCACGATTGTCTTTATGCTTCTCTTTTAGCTCTTTCATCTGCGGTTCAAGTTCACGCACTACCTTTTGCATCTTGGCCGCCTTAATTGAAAGCGGTAAGAGAATAAACTTAACCACCAAGGTAATAGCAATAATAGATAGTCCGACGTCACCACCAGGAATAACATCCACAAAAAAGACCAAGCCGTTATATATTGGATCAAAGAAGAAAGTGTGCCAGACGTAGGACATAGTTTATTTTTAAATTTATTTAATGTTATTCAGCAAATTTTCCAGAGTCGCCTTCAGTTCAGAAAAACCAACATTAGCAGCTGGCGCCTTGGTTAAAACAATATACACGCCTTTAAGATTTTTTTCTCGCGACGCACGGTAAATAATGTTGTAGAGCCTGCGGCGCAGATAATTGCGGTCAACGGCTTTTTTATAAATCTTTTTACCAACCACTACAGCACCATGGAACTCTGGGGTAGGGGAGTAAATCAGACTAAAAGCTGGACTATGATAACGTCGCCCTAAAGAAAAAAAGCGATCAAACTCTTTTTTAGTTAATCGCTCCTTTTTCTTCAACATATTTATGTAGTTTTAGTTTAAACCAATGGCTTTACCATTTGGTGTCGACCGAGGGGCAGCTACACACAGCTAACAACTATTTGCTAGGCTTAACAGCCAAACGCACACGACCTTTCTGACGTCGGGCTTTTAGAACACCGCTTCCTTTAGGGCTATTTTTGCGCGCCAAAAAACCGTGGGTGGTCATTCGCTTCTTTTTGCTTGGTTGATAGGTTCGTTTAGGCATAAGTGACACAAATATATAGGAAAGTGGGCAAAAGTCAACGATGATTCTGATTGACTCGTTACCTGATGCGCCAGTGGTTTGAATCACGTTTATGACAGTTCTCTAAACAGCCAAATAACCACCTACCCAGACAACTAAAACTTATCCCCACCTTATCCACATTGACGCACTTTCAAGTTCTCGGCGGTTTGGTTTTTGGAAGAATTTGACCCAAAAGTTTACACCCCAAGTGAGGAGAGTATAATGCTCTGCATCGAGTTGTTAATCGCCAACGTCAATCATCGGTTATGAATCAAGTCTCTCCATCAATCTCTAACAACTTCATGCAGACCGAGCAGGTAGATATAAAGAAGCTCTGGGACGACACCTTGGTCAACATAGAGCTAGCGATCACTCCAGCCAACTTCAAGACCTGGTTTAGGGACACTCGCATCGTGTCCCTTGAGGACGGAACGATAGTACTCGGCGTACCAAGTGTATTTGTACGAGATTGGTTGAAAGATAAGTTTCAGCCAATGATTTTGCGTGTCCTGCGCGAAAACGCCCCTTTTGTTCGTAATATCGATTACAGCGTAGTGGCTCGCAGTGAAAAAAAACAAGATACCCGCGCTCAAAACATCAACGCAGCGTTACCTCTTGAAGAGTATTACATCAACAAGAGTGACAATCTCAACCCACGCTATTCCTTCGACACTTTCATAATCGGACCCTTTAATGCACTAGCCCATGCAGCTGCCAAAACCGTGAGCGAGCGACCAGGCATCACCTACAACCCACTCTTTATTTACGGCAAGACGGGGCACGGTAAGACCCACCTCATTCAAGCAGTTGGTAATCAACTCAAAAAAAGTGGCAAGAAAGTCTTCTATGTTACGGCGGAGCGCTTTACTGTTGATTACTTCAACTCACTACAAAGTGGTACAGCTAACAGCTTTAAGGACAAATACCGACAGTATGATGTACTTGTGATGGATGATGTACAATTCTTAAATAGTAAGGAGAAAACTCAAGAAGAGTTGTTCCATTTGTTTAACACCCTGCACGATAACAATAAACAAATAGTGTTCTCTAGCGATATCCATCCAGCCCTACTTTCCGGTATGGAGGAGCGTCTCCAGTCACGTTTCGCAGCAGGAATGATTGTAGATATTCCAGCTCCCGACCTAGAGTCTCGTGCGGCTATTTTAAAGGCTAAGGCGGCACAAAATAGCATCACTTTGGCCGACGATGTAATCGAATACCTAGCCGAATCTATAAACGGTAACATCCGTGAATTAGAAGGTGCGCTCAACTCCATAATGTGTCAATCACAACTACTGGGGCGCATCCTATCGGTAGATGAGGTCCGCCTAATTATTAAAAACAGTACCCGTCCCCGCCGCAACATGGCTGTGGATGATGTGGTGGAGAAAGTAGCCCAGTTTTTCAAGATTGAGCCAGCAAGTATCTATGAAAAGACTCGCCGTAAAGAGGTTGTGAAACCACGGCAACTGATTATGTATATTCTGCGTGAAGATTTTGCAGTATCATATCCCACCATTGGTCAGAAGATGGGTGGTCGTGACCACACCACAGTTATTCACTCGTGTGAAAAAATAAAAAACGAGCTGAAGCACAGCCCTGAACTCGAAGAAGAGGTTTCTCAAATCAGAATGCTGTTAAAGTAATCAAAGCGCCCACTTGTGTGGGCGCTTTGATTACTTATTTGAAAACAGTATGGATAACTTGTGGGTAACTACTAAATAAGTCTGGGGAAAATCATTAGAACAATCCAGCACAAGGTGGGGAACACAGGGTTCAAAACAGTAACAAAAAATATAACTAATACCCCAACCTCAATTACCCCCACACTGGTCCCTATGTTATAGGTAACGTCCTGTGGAAAACAATTCCCAAAAAACCTATACTTAGAGCCTTAAAATGTAGTTTTCCCCTAATCCACAGAGCTAATAGTAATAGGGGTTGGTTTAAAAAATAAAAATTAACCATCACTATCCACAGACCAATATCACTGACAGTCGGATACATTTAGGTCAGAGACGACAAACTACTAGGTTGAGTTATAATGGAGGTAATACGGAAAAGGGCCAATCTAACACATTATAAATTCATCATAACTTCACCAGAATGAAAATCACACTCGATCAGAAAGACTTCTATGGAAAGTTGGAGATGGTAGGTAGGGTAAGTGCTAAACATGTTACTTTACCAGTTTTGCAGTGTGTGTACCTTGAGGCAAAAGACGATCACCTTGTTATGCGGGCAACAAACCTTGAGATTGCTATTGAAGCGAAAGTTGGAGCTAGTGTGGTTGAGAATGGGATTGTTGCTGTGCCAGCTTCGGTTTTGTTGCAGACAGTAAGTTTAAATAACGAGAAAACAGTCACTCTCCGGGCCGAGGATGGAGGTTTGGTGGTTGAGGCTAGTGGTTCGGAGACTTTGATTAAATCAATCCCCCATGAAGAGTTTCCTTCCATACCAAGGGTGGAGGGTGGGGGACAAACAATAAATAATCACTTGTTTAGTCTTGGTATCAAATCCTCCGCCTTTGCTGCCTCGGTCTCTTCCATTAAACCGGAGCTCGGTAGTGTGTATATCTTTCAAAAGAAAGAACATAGTCTCACTTTTGTGGCTACTGACTCTTTTCGTTTGATGGAAAAGTCTGTTCCTCAAAAAGGAGTGATTTTTGATTCATCTGTCTTGTTGCCACAAAAGAACGCATTGGAGATTTCTCGAGTTTTGGATTCTGTTCCGTCTGACCCGGTTTGTCGTTTTAATGATAATCAATTTTCTTTGGAATTCGATGAGGGTGTTTATATAACTTCGCGACTTATTTCTGGGTCTTTTCCAGATTATGAACAAATTATGCCAAAAGAGTTTGCTGCTAAGGTCACCTTGCTTAAAGAGGACCTAGTGCGTGCATTTAAGAAGACTAGTATATTTTTGAATAAGTTTGCTCAAGTAGGTCTTTATATAACTAAAGGTTCATTGACAGTGTCGGCAGTGGGAGGGGAGCTGGGTACGACCACTGAATCATTAAAGGCTGAGACGGAAGGTGAAGAACTGACGTTGAATTTTAATCAACGGTATCTTTCAGAGGTGTTGTCACATATGGTGGATGATAGTGTTATTTTGCAGTTTTCGGGGGTTGGTAGGCCGGTTGTGGTAAAAGGTGTCTCAGATGCTTCGGTTCGTTACCTAGTTATGCCAATGAATAAGTAGATGAATTCTTTTAAAAGTGGCGCATCTGCACTGGTTTCGGATTTTTATTCAGTCATCGTAGGTCGTCTACGTCTCCCTCATAAAAATCCTTGCAACCAGCACACTGCGACCTAATTTTTAAGGAGGCGTGAGCCGACTATAAAAATGGAAGTGCCCTTGTGGTGTATCCACTTTTGAAAGAATTCTGTAAAGCGCAATCATCCGTAGATGTCCAAGTCATTCGCTCCATCAATATATTAAAAAATATGTCACGAGGTGAATTAACAAAAGTTTCTTCCTTATTTGATAAATACAAAAAGACCCTGATTGCACCTGAGGCGTCAGTGATTAATGCTTTTTTGGAGGTGATGGAAGATTTATTGTCTGTAAAGTTAAGTAAGGAAAAGGTGAGATATAATCCTACTTCTCGCACCTTATCACTCCGTGGTTTAGGTGCTCTTCGAAGTGAAGTGAAAATAAGGGAAGATGAGATATTGAATCATTTAAGGGGACGTTTGGGGGAGAAGAGTTCACCAAGACGAGTGATGTAAGAACACCACCCTAGCCTGCGGGCTCGGGTGGACCGGGTGTTCTTTCTAGCTAGAGTATTGCCGCCGGCAATACTTGTTATAAAGGTCGCACTCATTCCTCGCGGCGGAGTCGGCGGGGAATCGTGCGACGTTGCTAGTGACAACAAAAGAAACCGCGACTGGGGTCGCGGTTTCTTTTGTTTTTTAGTCCCTAGTTCTGCAGGTCTCCGATTTCGACACCTTCTCCATCACCTGTATTGTTTTCTGGTCCTACACCTTGATTAAGGATTGTAAAAAATTGGTTGTTCTTCCAAGCTGTCACCCCATATTCCCATAGGTAATACTGGCCGTCACTAGCTGGGTTTTGAGGATATGGTCCTCGCGGGTCGTCTTTGTTTACAAAGTGGAGTATAGAGTGGGTGTTTGAGTATAGTGCCTCTAGGATGTTTCCTGTGTTTGGATTGTTGCCAAGGTCTCCAACTAGGCTGCTAGCGTCCACAAAATAGCCATTAGAGCGTAGTACTGGCTTGATGTCGTCAGGTATAGCTGCTGGGTCTTTGAACGATTCTTTAGCTATATTTTCGCTTTCCAAAGCTACATTCATAAATGCACGCCAAAGTGGAGAAATAATGAGTCCAGATATCTCGTTCATTGATTCGTTGTTGTTGTTTCCGGCCCATGCCCCGACAACTATGTTTGGTGTGTATCCGAATATCCAAGCATCACGCTTGTCGTTGGTAGTACCGGTCTTGGCGGCTACGTCCACTCCTTCTCCGAAATAAAGTTGGGAATTAGATCCATAAAGTGGTGTTCTAGCCACGTTGTCAGAAAGGATATCGGATATTTGGAGGGCAGCCTCTCGGTCGACCACTCTTTCTGTTTCGATATCTTCGTCTGCCTTGTCAATAATATTTCCTGCTGAATCTTCGATACGTAAAATGCTTCGGGTTTGTGCCTTTTCACCTTCGTTGGCTAGCACACTGTACGCCGTTGTCATATTAAGTAGGGTGACCTCACCACCACCGAGTACTAACGTGAGTCCGTAACGACGCCAGTCGGTCAAGGTGGAAAGTCCAGCGTCTCTAGCTAGTTTGATTGAGTCTTGCATTCCAGCTAGGTATAAGGTCTTAACAGCAGGAATGTTTAGGGACTGTGCCAGAGCGTTTCGCATTGAGACTGGTCCGCGAAAAGCGTTGTCGTAGTTTTGTGGAGAATAACAACCATCTTCAGAGGTAAAATTGTCAGGTGAACAGGTGGTAGAGAACTGGGTCCGTACGTCGAAGAGGGTGGTGGCTGGGGTATATCCCTTTTCAAAGGCTTTAGCGTATATGAAAGGTTTAATGGAGGAACCTGGCTGACGTTCGGCTAGTGCAATATTATAGTTTCCGTCGATAGCCTCATCAAAATAGCCACGAGAGCCGACCATTGTGAGAATGTCTCCAGTGTTAGGGTCAATGGCCACTAGTGCGGCATTTGACGCGTTGTATTGTGTCTCATTTTTGAGAGCGTATTCGTTCACTATTTTTTCAGCCTCTGCTTGGAGTTCGTAGTCGAGAGTGGTTACGACCTTGAGTCCACGGGTGGCGAGTTCTTCTTCGCCGTAACGTTCGGCCAATTGCTCCCAGATATACATCACGAAGTGTGGAGCCTTGATGCCGGTGTTAGAATCAGCGACGAATTCTACTGTCTCTGCCTTGGCTGCGTTGTACTCTTCTTCCGAAATGAACTCTAGTTTGAACATTTGATCCAATACACGATTCTTACGCACTTCAAGGGCGTCGCGGTTGTTGCCGTGTGGTGAGAAATAGGTTGGAGCTTGTGGTATGGCTGCCAGATAGGCTGCCTCTGCTAATGTGACATCGGAAGCAGATTTGGCGAAGAATGCCCGACTCGCTTCCTCTACTCCGTAGATAGTGCCGCCGTATGGAGATTCGTTGAGGTAATGCCAAAGGATCTCCTCTTTGGTGAGGAGCTGTTCTAGGCGAAGGGCTAAGATAGCTTCCTTAATCTTCCTTATATAAGATTTTTCACGACTAAGGAGTGCGTTCTTAATCACTTGTTGGGTAATGGTTGAACCTCCTTGGCCTCTTATGTCACCACCTTGGAGGTTGCTGGCAAATGCCCGCACGATAGCCAACGGCCTCACTCCCCAGTGTTCAAAGAAGGTATCGTCTTCAATAGCGACTGTGGCGTTCTTTATGTGGTGGGATATTTTATCGTAAGGTATGACAGTGCGCCGTACGTCCTGATTGAGGTCGTATAGAACAATCTCGCCCGTGCGGTCATAGATTTTGGTAGATTGAAGTACACGACGTTGCTCGAAGGCGGACAAGTCTGGAATATTGAGTGTTGATATAAAGACCAAAAGGGCACCGGCACCTATAAATCCAAGGACAATCGTGATGATTAGTCCGTCAATTGCCCATTCTCGCCACTTTAGTGCTAGGTTTTTCTTAGAGCGTCTCATAGTAAGGGTGCAATACTGCCAATAATAACAGTATTTGTCCAATTATGATAAACTCGATGGGTATGGAACTTAGTACAGAACTTAAAAACCGTGGCTTAGTACAAGATACTTCGGCTGATATCGAGAAAATCTTGGGTGGAAAACGCACAGTTTACATTGGAACAGACCCGACTGCTGATTCGTTGCATGTCGGGCACTTGGCCTGGGTGGTTTTATTGAAGCGTTTGGGGGATGCAGGACATAAACTCATACTTCTGGTTGGAGGTGGCACTGGAATGATTGGTGACCCAAAGGAGAAGGGTGAACGCTCACTCAAAACCATGGACGAAATTGACTACAATGCACGCGCTTTCGAAGTGCAACTGCGAAATTTGTTGGGAGACAGAGTCGATTTCGAGATGGTGAACAATGCTGAGTGGTTACGTGAAGTTAAGTTGTTAGATTTTTTGCGCGACACTGGTAAGCATTTTACTGTCAATGACCTGGTCAAACGTGATTTGATTCGTCGTCGGCTTGAGACACCCGATGAAAGCATTTCATATACAGAATTTACATATTCATTACTCCAGGCCTATGATTACCGCGAACTTAATGAACGATATGGTTGCGACCTGCAAATTGGAGGGAGCGATCAATGGACTAATATTCTTTCAGGAGTTGACCTCATCCGAAAGACTACTGGGAAAGAAGTGTTTGCCTTTTCGTTCCCTTTAACTACTGACGCCAGTGGCCGCAAGTTTGGCAAGAGTGAAGGTAATGCTGTGTGGTTAAGTGGAGAGAAGACTAGTCCATATCAGTTTTATCAGTTTTGGCTTAATGTCGAGGATGAGAAGGTTATTGATTACTTAAAAATCTACACGTTTTTGTCCCTTGATGAGATTGCCGGAATTACAAAGGAACACAACATAGATCCGAGCACTCGTATCGCACAGATTCGTCTGGCCGAAGAGATGACAAATTTCACTCATGGTGAGGAAGCAACAAAGTCCGCTGCCCGTGTTTCTGGAATTTTGTTTGAAGGCTCACCCCTTGATGACTTATCAGGAGCAGATAAAGAGATGCTTATTAAGAATGCGCCAGTATTTGAGGGCGCAGAGGGGCGACCCTTAGTCGAGGTGTTGGTTGAAAGTAGATTAGCTAGCAGTAAAAGAGAAGCACGCGAATTCATAGAAAGCGGAGCGGTCACGCTGGGGGGAGAGAAATTGACTGACCCGGAAGCTAAAGTGGAATTTGCGGAACTGGCAATACTGAAAAGAGGAAAGAAGAATTTGGTGGTTTTGACTTAGCTCTTTAACTCAGGTTAAAACAAACCGCGGTGGGTCCAAAGGCCCACCGCGGTTTGTTTTATGAACCTTTTACGTTATTAGAAAGCTACAGATGGTCTTCATCGTCGAATGAATCGTAGTCAACATCTTCGGCATCTTCTTCCAAAGTCTCAGTGTCCTCGGTTTCCTCGTCCTTCTTCTCTTCCTCTTCGTCATCGGTCGCATCTTCTTTTATATGCCCAAAACCTTCCGGTTCATCTGGAGCAACAATTTCTTCGCTAATCTCATCTAGCATTGAATCATCAATACCGGATTCGGTGTCCTCAATTTCCTCCTCCGTGTCGTCATCATTTTTTATAGTATGCAAAAAGTTCATATGTGGTTTGCTGCTGGTAATTAATTCGCCATTAAACTTCTTTCAAAACTAGTGCAGATGCGCTCTTTTGGAAGAAATCTATTGAAAAAAGATTTTAGCGCATTAGCGATGATGTGCAAGTGCCGTGACCGCAACGGCAATCGCATCGTACTCGTCGTCAAGGGCGCGGAGAGGTAAATTTGGTACTAAACGTTTCAACATATCCATAACTGCACGCTTGTCGCTCTTCCCGTATCCGGTCACGGCCACTTTAATTTCTTGTGGTCCAAACTCATGCACCTCGGCCTTATACTTACGGGCTAAATAGATAACCACACCTCGAGCCTCGGCTACGGCGACTGCTGTTTTTAGATTCTTGTTAAAGAAGAGAGTCTCAATCGCTACTAAGTCGGGTTTAAATTTTTTAATTAATACTTCTAGGGCCGACCCTAATTCACCAATACGTTCAGGCACAGTGTCTATTTTGTTAGTCAGGATGCAGCAGGAATGGATTAAGTGTTCTTTACCACTTGTCTTTTCCATCACCGCCACGCCGAGCCGGTCATATCCTGGATCTACCGCTAAGACTCTCATCCCGTTAGAAATAGGGCGCAGGTCCGACAGTGTGTCGTTCTTCTTTACATTTTTAGTGGCTGGGATGTGATTTTTGAGGGGCATATTTAAATACGGCGCACGCGATTTCTAACAGGACTCATATATTATTCGCTTGGCTCCTCACTATCTGCTGTCGTGTATATATCCTGCACGTCATCTTGTTCCTCAAGTTGTTCTATGAGTTGACCTAATTTCTCTCCGTCAGCATCATTTAGATCCAAAGGAGTGTTCGGTGTGTATCCTTCCGCTGTTTTAGTAAAAGCCCAAGCTGCTGTTCCAGGTACGCCGAGTTGATATCCAGCTTTAGTGAAAATACTACGTACTTCTTGGGAGGTACGATTATTATTATCGGTCACGGCCGTAATCATTAAAGCCACGCCACCTGGACCAAACCCTTCGAACAATACTTCCTCAAAAGCTGCTCCGCCGCTACCTGCACCTTTCGCAATTGCTCTATCAATATTATCCTTCGGCATTGACTCTTTTTTTGCACGCACGATAGCGGCAGCTAGGCCTGGAGAATTAATATCACCACCGGCTTTACGCGACTCCATGGCAATCAGTGCTGAGTGTTTAGAAAATACCTTACTCTTCACAGCGTCAGTCGCCGCTTTTTTATGTTTAATTTTTGACCATTTATTATGTCCGCTCATATAAGTAATTTAAAACAGTAATCAATTTTGTAAATGAGATATAGCTGCGGCACTAGCAACGCGGCCGCGCGGTGTGCGTTCCAAAAGTCCTAGACGGATGAGGTAAGGCTCGATAACATCTTCAATGGTAGATGCTTCTTCACCAGTGGCCGCAGCAATAGTGTTTAGTCCAACCGGACCGCCACCGAATTTAATGATAATAGCGTTAAGTACGGCACGATCAGGTTTACTTAAGCCCAACTCATCAATTTCAAGTAAGGAGAAGGTACGATCAACAATGTCTTTAGAAATTGGTGCGCCGTCTAGCTGAGCTAAATCGCGACAACGCTTTAAAAGGTAGT
This sequence comes from Patescibacteria group bacterium UBA6201, assembly GCA_002422025.1. Taxonomy (GTDB): domain Bacteria; phylum Patescibacteriota; class Minisyncoccia; order Phycocordibacterales; family UBA918; genus OLB19. Next base: position 264,591 of record DISV01000004.1, read on the forward strand.
TGGCCATGCGAGGTGTAGCGCGACAACGGTTAGCTATGCTCTCGATGACAGAATTGTCAGTGGGTACACCCAGTAAGTTAGCGGAGCGTGTAAGAATTTGTCCGATTTCATTTTCAGAATAAAAATCAAGTCGGAAAGTTCCACCGGAAAAGCGAGAACGAAGTGGGGAAGAGAGCAGAGATATGCGGGTAGTGGCAGCAACCAGTGTAAATGGTGGTAGTTCTAGTTGGACAGTACGAGCTGAGGGTCCTTTACCAATAATGATATCAAGTACTCCGGATTCCATTGCTGGATACAGCACTTCTTCGATTGATTTGGAAAGGCGGTGGATTTCGTCAATGAACAATACATCTCCGGGAGAGAGATTGGTGAGAATGGCAGCCAGATCTCCAACACGCTCTATGGCTGGGCCGGAGGTGATGCGCATATTGGTACCCAAGGTCTTTGATATCAAGTGCGCCAGAGTGGTCTTACCAAGACCGGGTGGACCGTAAAGTAGGATGTGTTCAGCACTGTGGCCACGTTCGCGGGCGGCAGTGAGCAAGATGCGCAAGTTTTCCTTAATCTTCGCTTGGCCAATATACTCCTCCCATGTACCAGGGCGTAGTGTTTGGTCTAGGTTACCGGCGTTATCTTTAGTGAAAGTATTAGTGTCTTTGGACATAAGGTCATTATACCGAAATAGTGCCGGTTTGACCCGTGGAGTATATAGCGCTTGACAAATTTCTCAAATGTGCTAAGATATAAATGTTCTTGATAGTTTGAAAAGAAAAGGCGCCACAACTTTAGTTGCTGGGGGCTATTTTTTTCTGTTCAAAATGGAGATGTCTAGTTCGAGGTGACAGCTCTCTAAGCAATTGGGTGGTGTGGCGAGGACTTTCTGGTCCTTACCTTGAGTGAGAACGCTGGGAAAACCCTTAGCGCATCACTCACTTTCATACTAGAAAGCTTGCTTAGAGAACTTTCCTCTCGAAACATCTCCATAAGAACCTTCAAACCGACTATAACATAGTCGGTTTTGTTGTTAATCTTGCGGAGGCCAGTGTGACGTGTCGTGGAATCATGCGCTCTTTTTCTTTTAAGAACTTGGGCGCAGTTGTGTTATGTCCACCACTCTCTCAAGTTCTGCAAGCGATGTGATTCCGGATAGTACCTTTTCTATTCCATCCTCGGTCATGGTAGGAATACCTTGGCTTTTAGCAGCAGCCAATATGATATGGTCACGTGGGTCACTAATAACAGCTTCTTCTACAGCTTCATCAACCCTAATCGCTTCGAAGACACCTTGGCGGCCTTTGAAGCCAGTATTCGCGCACTGAGGGCAACCAGGTGCGTCATAAATTGTCACTTCGTCAGTTAAGTTTGGTGGAGTGGGGTGACCACGGAGCACACGGACGATTTTTTCTTTTTCTTCAGGCGTCGCTAAGCGTGCCTTCTTACAGCTTTCGCACAACTTTCGCACCAAGCGTTGCCCTAACACTATGTTGGTACTACTGCCAATTAGTCGCGAGTCAACACCGAGGTCAATTAGTCGTGCAAAGCTTCCAGCTGCGCTGTTGGTGTGCAAGGTGGTGAATACCAAGTGACCGGTTTCAGCAGCATGCACTGCCGTTTCCGCCACGTCACGGTCGCGAATTTCACCAACCATGATAATGTCTGGGTCTTGGCGCAAAATGGAGCGCAGACCTGAAGCGAAAGTGTAGTCTTCTTCCACTTGAGTCTGGACTATTCCTTCCACCTTATATTCGACTGGGTCTTCGATAGTAATCACTTTAACTTCTGGATTGTGTACTGCCCGCAAAAAAGCATAGAGGGCAGTGGTCTTTCCACTTCCGGTCGGGCCTGTTGTGATTATCATTCCATTAGGACGCTTTAACTCCTCCGACATAACGCGGTGCATAATGGAATTGAGTCCGAGTTGCTCCATATCGAAACTTGCGACGGTGGGGTCTAGAAGTCGCATTACCGCGCTTTCGCCTGAGGAACCGGGGATGATTGAGGTACGAACTTCCACGCTACGCTCGCTGTTATTAAAAGTGAAACGACCATCTTGGGCCTCGTTCTTTTTATTGAGAATTAGTCCAGCTAAAAGCTTAATGCGTGACATTAGTCTTTCATAAACTCCGCGTTCGAGGTCTACGATGTCATGTAGTACTCCGTCCATGCGGTAACGCACGCGTACTTTGACTGGTTCTGGCTCGATATGAATATCGGACGCACCTAACGACAGTGCTCCTGCGAATAGTGTCTCTAAAGTTGCACTGACTCTACGAGCAGAATTGAGAGTTTTTATTTCCTCTATTTTTATCTTTACCAACTCAGGAGAGAGGACAGTCTTGGAAAGACGTTCAATTTCGTCTGGGTCGATGTCGAGTACGCCCTTTTTAACTGCAGTGGTGTTCTGTTGGTCTTTGTATCTGGTCCATGCGTGTTCGAGGCTAGCTGTCGAGCACATAAAGATAGATAGCGTCCAAATACTTTCCAATTTTTTGATCAGTTCTTTAGTTTTTGGATTATTAGGATTCGCAATGGCAATGGAGAGTTTACGATTTTGTTTTTCAAAAATAACAACATCAGTTGCTCTGGCCTCTTCTTCCGACAATAAAACCAGCGCCGCGGGGTTGATGCTTATCCCGTGTAGGTCGACGTAGGTGTAGCCATTTTGTTTAGCTAGAGCGCGAATTAGGTTCTCCTCCTCACCTTGGCGGAATTCCTGATAGCGTTTACTCTCTAAGATATGGTCATCAAATTTTTGCACACTAGAATAGAAAAGTTAAAAACAGTTGCAAGCTGGTAGGCAAAATGTCTTAAGTCTATTTTAAGTGATAGAATGCCAATATGAAAGGTAAGATTTGGGATATAAGCTCCCTGGAAGAATTAAACCTAGCGGTAAAAGAAGTGTTGGAAGGCATACGGCAAGGTACCTCCCCTGGTCATGCTGCCGTCTTAGCTTTAAGTGGTGATTTAGGTGCTGGGAAAACTACTTTTACTCAATATCTTGCCAAGGAACTAGGAGTGAGTGAAGCTATTACCAGTCCAACTTTTGTTATTTTGAAGAAATACCCACTTCCAAATGATCATCAGTTCAAGCACTTAGTGCATATAGATGCCTATCGTTTAGAGACACCGGAAGAATTACTTGTACTAAACCTTAAGACAGAATTTTTGGACGAAGGTAATTTGGTGGTCGTGGAATGGGCAGAGAAAGTTGCTACTATTTTGCCCGCTCATACCACCACACTTCAATTCACGTTAGATGGTGCACGAAGAACTCTCTCGTCACAACGGTAAATATGGCAAAAGCATCAGACAAAAAAAAGACATTAGTTCTCCTCGACGCACACGCTATTTTGCATCGTGCTTACCATGCATTGCCTGACTTCACATCAGCGAAAGGAGAGCCGACCGGGGCTTTGTTTGGTGTGGTTTCGATGCTCTTAAAGATAGTGGAAGATTTAAAACCTGATTATTTGGTAGCTTGTTACGATCTGCCGGAACCAACACACCGCCACCAAGCTTTTGATGGTTATAAGGCAAAGAGACTGAAGACCGAGGATTCACTTGTAGCCCAAATAGAACGTTCGCGTGATATACTCGCCGCGCTTAATATTCCTATTTACGAATACCCTGGCTTCGAGGCCGACGACATGTTAGGTACCATAGTGGAGCAGACGAAAAACGATAAGGACCTCAATATTATCATCGCCTCGGGTGATATGGACACTTTGCAGTTGGTTTCTGGTAAGAAGGTACAAGTGTTTACTCAACGTAAAGGGTCAGAGGTGGCAATGTTTGATGAGGAGGCGGTTAAGGAAAAGTTTGGTTTTGGTCCTAAATTGACCATTGATTACAAAGGATTGCGCGGGGACCCTTCAGACAATATTCCTGGTGTGCCGGGTGTGGGAGAAGGAAGTGCTTTGAAGTTAGTGGGAACCTACGGATCAGTGGAAAAGATTATCGCGGCGATTAAGAAGAAAGGTGTTGAGTTAGTTTCAAAAGAAAGTGGTGTACAAAAACGTTTCGTGGAGTTGGTTCTGAATCATGAAGAAGAAGCACAGTTTTCTAAAATGTTAGCCACCATTCGATTGGATTCACCAATTACTTTCGTGTTACCAAAAAGACATTGGTTGGAGGATGTTAAGAAAGATGAGACTCTAGCACTTTTTAATGAACTGGGCTTCCGTACTTTGACCGTACGATTTAAGACTCTTCTTAACATTGAAGCCACGGATCAATTTGAGGGAGGGGAGTTTTCGGAACAAGACTTAAAGGTTGCAGCGGTGATGTTGTGGCTTATTGAGTCTGATCGAACTAACCCGACCTTGGACGATATACTAGACTATAGTCGTTCGGTATATGGCCTCACCGACATTTCTGCTATTTTGAAAAAATTTGAGGATGAACTACGTCGGCAGGAACTGTGGGACATTTACGAAAAAATCGAGAAGCCACTCATTCCGGTCCTTGATAAGGTAAACCAAACTGGCATTAAACTCGATACCGAGTATCTTGCCAAACTTTCCAAAACCTTCCGCAAGGAGTTGGCTACTCTAGAAGGGGAGATACATGCTCATGCCGGGCAGGACTTCAATATTAATTCGCCTAAACAACTTGGTGACATCATTTACGACAAGCTCGGACTCAAACCTAAGCGTCAAAAGAAGACGGCAGGAGGCGCACGCTCCACGCGTGAGAGTGAGCTGGCACAGATGAAGGATGATCATCCAATTATTAATGCCATACTGCGCTATCGAGAACTTTCGAAATTAGTTTCCACTTATGTGGACAACTTGCCTCTTTTGGTAAAAGAGGACGGAAGACTTCGTACCACATTTCTGCAGACCGGTACTGTGACTGGCCGTATTGGGTCTCGTGATCCTAATCTGCAGAATATTCCTGTTCGGACCAAGGAGGGGAGGGCGGTACGTCAGGCTTTTGTAGCTCCGTCAGGGTACAAACTATTATCAATAGACTATTCACAAATCGAACTGCGAATAGCCGCTTTTTTGTCAGGGGACAAAAAAATGATTGAGATTTTTCAGGGCGGGCAAGATGTGCATAGCGCTGTAGCTTCCAGGGTTTTTGGAGTTAACGAAAGTGAAGTGACACCTGATATGCGTCGCCGCGCTAAAGTTATTAACTTCGGTATTCTTTATGGAATGGGTGTGAACGCACTTCGGGCTAACTTAGGAGAGGATACTAGTCGCGAGGAAGCTCAAGAATTTTTAAACGCCTACTTCAATACTTTCACTCGCCTCGCCGAATATCTTGAGGAGACAAAGGCTTATGCTCGTGAGCACGGATTCACCAAAACTTTATTCGGTCGTCGTCGTTATTTTCCGGGTATTCAATCAAGCGCACCATTTCTTCGAGCAAGTGCTGAACGAATGGCGATTAACGCACCGATTCAAGGTACTGAGGGAGATATTCTGAGGATTGCTATGGTAAAAATTGATGATTATCTAAACTCTAATAATCTCAATGATGTGGCACGAACCTTACTTCAAGTACATGACGAATTAGTTTTTGAAATAAAAGAGGAAAACCTCGAAGAGCTTACTCCTCGTTTAGCGCAAATAATGCGAGAGGTTTTTGCTGGATACGACATCAAGAGTGTGCCAATCGAGGTAGAGGCTAAAGTAGGCGATAATTGGTCACAGATGACTAAGTTTAAGCTAAATTAAGATAGGTATGCTGAATGTTTATTTTGGAAACGATACGGTCAAAGTGCGTCAAAAGGCTTTTGATTATGTAGATAAGGAAAAAGATGAGGCTAGCTTAGTGTTAATTGATGCCGATAATTATGAAGCGGGTATCTTGGAAGTAGCCGCTGGAGGGGTTTCATTGTTCGGCAGTAAGTATTTTTATGTTTTGGATAATTGGTCAGTTAATCCTTCGGCCTATGAAGAATTAATTAAGCACCTAGGACAGTTGAGTGAGTCAGAACATACTTTTGTAGTCGTGGAAGGGTCAATGTTGGCGCCTGAAAAAAAGAAGTTCGAAAAGCATGCGAATAAACTTGAAGAGTACAAAAGTGAGGCTACTAATAGTTTCAATAGTTTCTCACTGGCTGACGCCTTCACTAAAAGGGACAGGAAGTTACTCTGGCTTTTGTGGAATGAAGCCCTACTCTCAGGGAATAGTGGTGAAGAGTTGGCAGGAATACTGTGGTGGCAAATAAAGACACTACGTTTGGCTCAGGTTGGAGATAGCGCTGCCTCTGTTGGACTTAAAGATTTTCCTTTCACCAAGGCCAAGCGCGCACTCGGGAACTTTAAGAGTGGGGAACTTGAAAAACTTTCCCGCGACCTACTTACACTGATACACGAAAGTCGACTAGGTAAGTTCGAGCTTCCGCTTGCACTCGAGCGTTGGATATTAAAGATTTGATTGAAAAAAATAAGCTACAGGGTTATAGTGTGGTCCGTTATCCGCCCATAGCTCAGCTGGTAGAGCAGATCCCTTTTAAGGATAAGGTCCCTGGTTCGAGCCCAGGTGGGCGGACACGAGAGAAAAACAGTGCCTGCGCACTGTTTTTTCAATACGTGTCCGAGCCGCAGCGATGTATTTTCCTCCTCTAAAGAGGGAAATACTGCGAGGCGGGCTCGCGAGTACTTAGTAGAATTTGTGCGGAGCACCAATTATACTTAGTAACTCGTGAGGACATCCAGCGTTAGTCACGGCGCTTGTCCGAACCGGAGCGATACCTTTCACTCAAACGAAGAATGAAAGATGAGTGAGGCGGGGTCGCGCGCCGTTAGAAAATTAATGAAAGAAGTGAATATAATTTTCAACGGACTTGTGACGACACGTAACAGTGTCGATTATACTTAGATTAAATCACCTGGGAGGTGATTTAATCGTGACGACAAGCCAAACAATTATGAAAAAGACTATTATAATCCTCGACAACATCCGCTCTGCACACAATGTTGGCTCAGTCTTTCGTACGTCCGATGGTGCTGGGGTGGAAAAAATATATCTTCTCGGTACCACCCCATCTCCACGGGACCGGTTTGGTAGGGAAGTACCAGAGATTAAGAAGACTTCACTCGGTGCATCAGCAATGGTGAATTGGGAACATATAGATAATGAAGATACTGAGGCACTACTTCTACGTCTTAAGAGTGAGGGTTTTGAACTCGTGGCAGTTGAACAAACTCCAACCGGTACCTCTCTTTACGATTTTATTCCGTCAGACAAAACTTGTTACATATTTGGTAATGAAATAGACGGAGTGGGGTCGAGGCTTTTAGATACTGCAAGCAAAGCAATAGAAATTCCAATGAAGGGAAAGAAGGAATCCCTAAACGTGTCTGTGACAGTCGGAGTCGTACTCTTTAGAAACGGCTAATTAGAGCCAGATTTAAGACTTTTCAACACCTTATCCCTAGGGTTGCTTTTAAGTCAAATCTGTGATATACTATAAAAAGTAAAACCAGGGCATGAGCCCTGACAGCAAATTGAAAGGAGAGGTGCAATGCGCATGTCCATTAAGATGTTCTTGTTTATGACGATTGCCGCCTTGGCAGTCGGAAATTTTGACAAGATAAAGACCTGGTGGTCGACAGACCACCAGGTCAACGAAACTGTGTCGGACAAGTTCATCACTTTGCCAAACAGTGAGGTCAATGCAAAACTCATCGCAGTGCGCAACTACTGCGGTGATATGAAGTTGGCAGTTCTCGAACTAGAGAGTCGGATTGGAGATGACGATGGTGAAGCTGCTGCCATCTCCTATTCGGAACTTGTTGGAGATGTCGTTGACGCACTCACGTACGAGGGCATAATCCCGACCGGATGTGCTGTAGTAAGTGAAGAAGGATGGTTGGTCATGTTTTCAACCGAAGGCGATATGGTTGTAGGTCTGAATGGTCACTCTATTACCACTTATTCCGAAGTTCTTCGCCAGTCACAACAAGACGAAGTCACTGAATGGAGGTCTGTCTGGGACCGGATGCGTGATTTCGCCAAAGAGAAACGCGGCTAATCTCAATATCTGCGCCTCTCAAAACTTAGGACCTCACACAAGCTTACTTGTGATTGAGGTCCTTTTTATTATTGAAGTTGCTTACTTAATTATCACTTCAATACTCCTATCGTCCACTCCAAACTCATTGTTTCTTTGTCCGCCACATTCAATACTGTATACAGCACTACGTTCAGAAATATTATATCCCTCACTCTCAGTGTCGCCGGTCGTCATGGCGCGGTTACGCACTGTCAGAGAATAGTTACCATTGTCATTAAGGAAGGGAAGGCATTGTTGGTAGGACGAACCATTCCATCGGAAGTAGAGTTCTGAGTCGTTACTCACATTGACTGACGGAGCGCTAGTCCAATTGAGGATAGTTTGACCTTGGCTATCAACAGCTTTAACTTCAAAAGTGATTTCGTTGGTGACATTAGGCTTGAAACTCTCTTCCTCAGTAGTGGTAGTTTCAGGAACCGTTGCTACTGTTGAGGTGGAGACAATTTTCTCACTCGTTTCTGTAATCAGGCTACTCATGTCTAGATCCTGGAAAGCGGAGAAACGAATCATTTCGGATAGTTGTTGGCGGTCAAGTGTTCCGACTCCGTCGAAGGTTTCAAAGTGGGTAGCTATTTGATCGACAAAGTCTTGCTTTTCACCTCCGCCACAACGCACTGCTCGGAAAGCTTGGTCAGAAGTTGCTCCCGATATCGCACCTCGCGCTATCACTACTTCATAAAGATAAGGGCGAGTGAGGCCAGGGACGAATGGGCAGTCTGCTTCGACATCGAGCAGAACTAGTACTGATTGGATATCGCCCATAGTTATTTCTCCATCGTCTGAAGGCACGATATTTCCAAAGTCAGTCACTATCGGATTATTGTCGCTGTCATTATTGCGGAATAGGTCCAAAGCTGAAAGACCAACATTTTTCAGGGTCTCTACTATTTTTGATATAACCGGGCTGGTTGATGGGGGAGGGATTTCTACTGACTCTGCAATAAGCTCCAGGACATTCCCAACGAAGCCGGTCTCGACGAAGCGTTCATTCATATAGCGATAGGAAGTATATTTGGGCACAGTAGTTCCGCGGACCTCTCCATTAACTAGATATACGCGATAAATGTAGTATTCGTCGGCTGGGATTTTACTATCAGGATCGATAAGCGCACGTGTGACTGTACTGATGTCACTTAATTGATACGAGCTGGTGTCGGTGAACAGGGAATTAAGTAGGTTGGACAGAGGATTTCCTTGAGGTAAGATACCGGCGTTTTCTGATACCTCGACCAGCTCTCCGTCTTGGTAGTACTCGACGGTGTAGACGTATCTAGGGTCATTGACTGATTCATACCAAACCCCATTTACGATTACTGGTGCATAAGTACCGTCAGAGTAGATTACATTCTGATGCTGATCATCGAGAATGATGCTTGGTTCGACAAAGTCTGAGTAAGCATCGACTTCGTTTTCTGGCTCAATCTCTGCATATGACGCGTAATCAACAGCAAGTTGACCTTCTGAGTCGTATAGTCCATCGATAGCAAAGTAAGTATCTCCAGTGTTACCGTCTACTTGGATAAGTACCTTAACTATAGGTTTTGAGGAGGTTGCTGTATATTCACCACTATTGTCAAAAAGGTAATCATTTTGGTTTGTGTTTGTCCCTTGTGTCAGGCTGGTTGGTGTATTAGTGGTAGGATTTTCTGACCCAGATGATGGATTGGTAGGTATCGCCTCTGCTTGGGTAGGGGATGATTCTTGATCTGTAATCTGGCTACCTTCCTCAGTTTCTGATTCAGGGTCGTCATCACCCAGAACGCTTGCCATAACAGCGATGACTGCAGCGACAGCACCATAAACTGTTAGGCCAGCGCGCTCCACGACGTTAAGGGAGTTTGGTGTCCCGGTATTGCCAGGACCGACGTTACCTAAATTATTAGGAGGAGTACCAGTCCTGCCTCCAGGAATAGATGGTGCAGTACCTCCTCCGGCTCCTACTGGAGCCTGAGGATTAGCAGAAATTGATCCGTTTGGTGATGTTAGTTCTGTGACCTGTGAAGGAGTGTTTAGTCCAGTTGTGGGTGTTGAAGCTGAAGGAATATTAGGTACACCTATCATTGGTGATGAGGGGGGTTGACTGATTGCTGGTGGAGTAGTGGGTGTGGATGCGGGTACTCCAGAAACTGGAGTAACGACTGCCGTTTGTGCGGGTACTGATTGTTGATCTGCTCTATATGCAGCTAGATCAAAATTCTGTGCAGCATTTAATCCGTGTTTATGAGCCGTTATCAGCCAAGCTGGAGCATTCGCGACTTTACCCTTAGCTCCCCAAGCCAGAGGGGATCCTCCGCCGATGTGTATTGTACTGCCACCCATATAATTCACACCTGCTCCAACTCCAGTAGCTCCTGCTTTTACTACATCTTCAATAAATTTTTCAAAAACAGGCAGATCATTTGGGTTGGTGAAGTCTAGTACCCGACCAGTGATAGGGTCTTGCAGGTATCCATCCGCTGCGTTGCCGTGGTCATGTCTGCTGCTTCCAGTACGATCAGTTGATTTAGCTAGGCCACTATTTACTTCTGCTTTTGTGGCCTGACCTCCAGAAGTGACCACAAAAGTTACTCCGTTTTTCTCGGCAGCGTAGTCGAGTTGATCTTGTAAAGTGATAGCTATAGGTTGTTTTCTGTGTGTGGCATTTTGATTTTTTAATACCACGCGTTCGACTGTTGCTGGGGTCGTAGGTTGATTGGTAGTGGTCAGATTCGCTGGAGGCGTCGCTACATCGGTATTAACTTGTGTTGTAGGGTTTGGTTGTTGTGCCTGTGGCTTTAGTAATTGATCCAACAAACTAGCAGCTGTTTTAACAGCAATAATGGTGGGGGAGAGTTCGGTCGTTGCGGCCACAATTTGCACCACGTCTTGTACTATTTGTGGAGCCGATACAGCAGTAGGTTGATTTGCAGTAACTTTTGTTGAGGTAAGGCTTTGACTGCCAGAGCGAGCAAGTTCAAAACCGGTTTCGATCTGCTCGCGAGAGAATTGGTTCGTACCAACTTCTTCAACAGTCACAGCCTCCATATATGCTACTGCTTTGTTTTTATCCATTATGTCGAATGGAGTATCAGGATCTATGCCCATATGGTTGGCTACGTTACTTATGTAGTCTGACTGGTTGGGATTTTCAAAAGCGGGAGTGGCTCTTTCTATGCGTTCACGCACGGTCGTTACACCAATTTCTTGGTAGCTTTGTTGGATTAAGTAAGCAGCACGAAAACCATGTTCAGGGTCAATAAAAGTCTCAAAAGACCTCACGCCATCTTTCACTTCTCCTACCCAGTCGTTATTGGAACCGCGCTCCCTAATGTTTGTTGGGTTGTTCTGAGTTACTCCGAGGGGGTCTGATGCAGCTGGTTTAATACCAAAAAGTTCATTGATTCCAGTTGTAAAACCATCGCTTACTGTCGTTAAAGCTCGTCTGACTGGATTTTTACTTGTTGTAGGTGCAGATTGTTCAATATTTGCATAACTAGCAGGACCAGCTTGGACAGGTGTATTTGGATTGGCCGTTACTTGAGTGGAAGGAGTTTGAGTTTGTATTGCTGGTGTTTGGTCTACTGGGGTGCTCGGAGGGGGAGAGGTTACTTCTGACACAGCAGTCTCTGTTGGGGCGTCGGAAGTAGTAGCTCCAGGAACTGCAGTGGCCGGCATTACTGACGCAGACTTTGTACCTACTGCCTGGGTATTAGCTACTGGTGCTTGTGTTGCTGGCGTTATATCGTTAGCTGATCGGACCGAAACAGTAGTTGGTGTTGTAGGGCTAATATCATTAGCGGTGCGGGAAATTGCAGTATTTATCGTGTCGACAACACCAGAAAACGATCGACTGATGGCAGCTGGGTTTGGCGATAGTGTAGAGGATAGCATTTCCGCTACAGCCATAGCTGTAGCGGTGACATTTCTTGGTGTGACAGATGGTGTCATGGCTTGAGCTGTTCCAGAAAAAGAGTCGTTGTATCTCGTCACTCCGGGAATTGCTGAATTATCCATTGTCGAAACAGGGGTTGGTACATTGTCTGTCAATGAGGCAGGTGCTGGAGTTGTTGCGGCTGGTGAAGCGGGAGAAGTCATCGCATTATTGTTGGCGACCGCCGGGCTGGTAGGATTTTGTGTTGCACTTTTATATCCTACAAAAGTAGTGTTTGTAGGATTAGTGGCAATATTCGGAGTCGTTGGTACGTTGTCGTTGACTGCGGTTTGTCCAGTCGTACTGAACCGACCTTCTACAACACTGGCAGTAGTTGTGTGAGGTGATGAAATAGTCACCGTATTGGTGGTGTAGTCATAAGACATGGTGACATTGCTAGTTGGCGTTGTATTGTCGATGGCACTGATAGGAGCTACAGAATGGCTAGTAGGCGTAGGAGTGTCTGCGAATCGTCCGCCCACTACCGCAACATTGTCTACTGTCGATAAGCCCCTTAATCCAGGTGAAAAGGCAGAAAATCCCATAAAGTCCATCATGGCCACACCTATGGCGCGGCGACCTAACACTGCAGCTTGAGCATCAAGAGTAGAAGCGTTTGAGATTTGGTTCTTTTCTCGCTGAGTCAATTGATTATATGGATCGGCTACGCCAGCTGCAGTTAGTGTGTCAATTACGGCTTGGGCCGGCATATCTATCTCTGTGGCTAGAGTCTTAGTGTCGACGTAATCTGTAACTCCTGATAATGTTGCGAGGCCTGGAACGGAATTTACAACAACGTTAACTACCTCATCCACTTGTCTAGCAATTGTGTTGGCGGCAGTTGGACTGAGTCCAACTTTGAGTCCTAAACTTTCCATAAATGAAGGAGCAGGTGCAATTGCTGCATAAGTTGGGGCAGGAGTGATTCCAAATGCTGCGTCTACATCAAGAGTAGCTAGTTTTGAGTTATTAATTACTTCGGTTAGTGCTGCTGTTGTGGGGTTGGCCTTTGCGGTGTTGATACGGGCATCAAAGGCGTCTACACGTGTTTGTATAGATGCAAGTGTCTTCATGGATGTGTTTACTTGACCAAGTTCCTCCTGGGTGGCGACTGCGTCTGCCAATGTACTCACTTCGGCAGCTTTTTGTTCAGCTAATGCGGCTACTGCTTGGTTGGTTACGGTTTTATCAATCAAAGCATTTGTTCTAGCGTCTAGTGCTGCAATTTGTGCCTCTACAGCAGCAATTTGTGCACGTTGAGTATCTGTCATGACACTTACGTCTAGATAATTGTTTATAGGATTGAGTTGGTCAAGACGGTCTTTCAGTTGAGTTTTTATGCTAGCTAGACGTCCTATTTCCGTGCCAAGAGCTACTTGCAAGTACTGGTCTGCAAGACTCATTGAAGAATTAGGGCTCTGAGTCGATGGGGAAGTAGATGGCTCAGACACAAAACTCCCTAAAGAAAAACTGGTAGCGTCAATGGTCTGGTTGGTCGTATTAAAAGATTGGGTGGGAGTGACACCAGCGACTGGAGTGTGTGAAATATTTACATTTGTCAGATTAGTCGACAGGGTGGTCGCTTGTTGAGACAATGGTGTCGGATTCATTAGAGTACTGTGTGCTACTGGTGTAGTAGGTCTAGTATTAATTTGAGCACGGTCGGCCAAGGCAGCAGATAGAGCAGTATTAATATCAGTGGTTGGTGCGGTTACACCCCCAAACCTAGCAGTATCAAAGGTTCCTATATTACTCACCGCACCAGCCCTCCCCGCA
>DISV01000003.1 GCA_002422025.1 Patescibacteria group bacterium UBA6201
TCTGCGTCATCATCATCTTTTGGCTTTACCAGACGACACTCAAAGCCTTCAATGAAGTCCATAAAGCGTCCGCTTTCGTCAACGTGATGCGCGACTGGAATATTATTCGCTTCTGCCAGCTTCATATCTTCCTCTCCATAAGCCGGCGCTATATGAACCGCACCAGTCCCTTCAGTACCAATCTCCACATAATCGGCATGATAAATTTTCCAAGCATTTTCCTTATTTTCTACTCCCCTATTCTGCCAGAAATCAAAAGGTGGGACGTATGAACGACCGACTAATTTTTCGCCCTTAAATTCTTCTACCAACTCGTAAGGAATATCACCTAGTTGCACCAAGCGCTCTTTGGCCAAGATTACAAACTCCTCTCCAATCTTCACTTTAGAGTACGTAACGTCATTGTGAATAGCTGCAGCAAAGTTGCCTGGCAAGGTCCATGGTGTTGTGGTCCAGACAAGGAGTGACGTGTCAGGCTCATCAACCAAAGGAAGTTTTACTGTCACCGCAATATCTTTGATGTCTTTGTATCCTTGGTTGACTTCGAAGTTAGACAAAGTAGTACCACAACGCGGACACAGGTGCATCGATTTAAAACCTTCGTAGACTAGGCCTTTTTTATTTAGCTCACCAAAAACCCACCACACACTTTCGGTGTATGTAGCGTCCATGGTGCGGTAATCATTATCCATGTCAGCAAAGCGACCAAGACGAGGGATGATCTGCTTCCAGTCGTCGCGATACTCAAGCACCGCTTCGCGAGCCGCTTCGTTGAAGTTCTTTACACCATAATCTTCGATGTCACGTTTAGTAGCTAGACCGAGCTTCTTCTCAATCAGGTTCTCAACCGGTAAGCCATGACAATCCCAACCCCATTTGCGGGCTACCCGATAGCCGTTCATCGTCCAAAAACGCGGGACGGCGTCCTTGATGGTTCCAGCTAAGATATGACCATAGTGAGGGAGTCCCGTCGCGAAAGGCGGACCGTCGTAAAAAACATAGTCTCCATTCGGAGCCTCTTTTTTAACTGATTTATTAAAAATATCTTTCTCTTTCCAGAAGGCTAATACTTCCTCTTCCCGTAGAGCAATTTCACTTTTCTCGGGCGCAGGCGAAGCCGGCGCCCCTACTTCATTACTTAAATCTTTTTTCTTCATATTTTATTTAGCTATGCAAATCAGGCATATAATCACACATTTATCAGATGTGCCTAGAACCCATCTCAAATTGAGACGGGTTCTGGCTATCCTAACATTTTTAGACAAAGAAAAAAGTCGCGACCGAAGTCGCGACCGAGTTCAGAATGTGATTTTCTTACCGCTTCGTCCTTGCCAGCCATCGTAAACTAAATCGGGAGGAAGGGGTGGTCGGGTAGCGTGTATTATCGAACCTGATGCGTCATAGGAACATGAGTGATGACCGTTCGTTGGTAGAACCACACTCTCTGGTAATGACCCATCATGACCACTGGCTTTTTGTCCATGCCGTACTCGAATCCTGAAAGCCGTACCTTTATTGGGCACTACCCGGACAAAATCAGGATAGTACTTTGAAGCTCGCAGTAGCACCTGCTCTTCAGAGAAGCATGGTATATATGCATTCTGACTACCGTCCTTGTCGTAGACATAGAGGACGGCATAATAACTATGATTCTCCATCGTCTATCTCCTCGTTGTACATTCTAGTTCATATAACTACCAGACTGCCCTTATAGTTGCAAGTCAGGGTCAACGGACCCTCTCTTTCCTTAACAACTTTTCTTTACTCGGTCCGCGAAGCCCGTTATATCCACCTAGCCCATTTTGGGCCACTACTCTGTGACAAGGAATCTGTTTATCCTTGTTTTGCTTCATTAATGCACCGACGGCGCGGGCAGCCTGTGGGCTGCCCGCCATTTTTGCCACCTCTCCATAAGTCATCGTCTCCCCTTTTGGAATAGCTTTCACAATTGCCAGTACTTTCGCCTTAAAGATTTCCTTGTTGATTGGACAATCCTTATCGTGCGGACTCGGTAGATAACCTACACTTTGCAAGAATTCTTTCATTATTTCCCCACCGACAAATTTAAATCCCTGTTTCTGGAAAAGCTTCACCATACTGGTGCAGTACACCTTTTGGAGATCTTGTTTCGGCACAGGCCTCACAACATCTCTCAAAAGGTCTTGCGGAGTGCTACTAGCACTCCTCACCCAGCCCCCAACTTCGCCGTTGGCTTCGGCAGGGGCTCTAGTCACCTGCCCATCCGCTTCTTTAAATCCATTCGAATGGATTTGTATCCAATTGGCAAATGAACCGTGAGTCTTTTGAAGAACCTTAATTATTTTAGCGTTGTTAATTACCGCCAATACTTTCAAACGGTTACGAATGATTCCTTCGTCTTTCAACAATCTCTCAATGTCTCGCGCACCAAATCGAGCTACTTTATCAACATTGAAATTCTTAAATGCCTTATTAAAGCCCTCGCGTTTTTTAAGCATCAGCTCCCACGACAACCCGGCCTGATTAATCTCCAATGCCAAACGCTCAAAAAGTACATCATCGTCATTAACCGGAAAACCGTATTCCTTAGCGTGATAGTACTGATGAATCGAGTTAGTCGGTGCAAATTTGCAATATGACATATCACATTTTATCTGGGGCCTTGATGGCAAGAAGCCAAAGTCCATTCTTAAGGGTCTGCCTTACAGCCGATGCGAGTAGACACTTATACGGAGCGTGATGGTCCGAAGGATCAGCAATCTTTTCGTTTGCATAGAAAGAGTTGAAACTTGAAGCTAGTTCAGTGAGGAAGGTAGCCACCTGATGTGGTTCACGGGCCAAAAATGCTTCCTCCACCACTTCTCCGAAACGATAGAGTATCTTCTCGACCTCATAGGCCTGAGACGGCACATTCTCAGCCTTAACCTCCACGTTAACACCCGCACCTCTCGCTTTCTCCAGCACCGAATTAATACGAGCGTGAGTGTACTGAAGATACGGACCCGAAGCACCTTCAAAAGAGAGCGCTTGTTCTTTATTAAATACGGCATCTTGATAAATACTTCCTTTTAGAGTTGCATATTTAATTGCACCAATAGCAATGTCGCGTGCTAACTCTTCATTCGGATCTGTCGCCCCAGATTCTTTCATCTTCTCTGTTGCTGCCTCCTTGATTTCATTAATGAAATCAATTGCAGTAATAACGTCTCCAGTGCGAGAAGACATCTTGCCGGTGGAAAGCCTAACCATTCCATGCCCAATATGTTCAGTTTTAGCGGCCAGTGCTGGGTGAACGAAAGACATCGCTTTAAGTAGCACTTTGAAATATTCGTTTATTTCCTTTGCTGTTGAGATGACTGAGTAATCGTAGTGGACGTATTCGTCTTTTAGTTTTGCCAACGCTAGTTCTTTGGCTTCGTAGGTAGGTAAACCTTGTGAGTTCAAAAATACCCGAGAGTGTAGCCCGTACTCCTCCCCTTTAAATACTCGCGCACCTTCACTTTCTGGAAACACCTCAGGATGACTTAGGACCAATTCTTTTCCGTGCGGCGCCGCCTCGCTCTCGAAGAAATAATGATCAAACTTAGTATCAACCATTCGATAAATGGTCTCAAAATAATCGAGTGATACTTGTCGACCTTTGTCGTAAAGTGCATTTATCTCTTCGTCACTTCTCTCATAAACTGCTTTATTGATTCTTTTAATCTCTATTGCCGCTGACTCGTTCTCCTTATTAGCTGTAGCGCCAAGAGCGTAAGCTTTACCAAGCTGTGCGGCAGTCAAGCCATCAGTTGATGATAATCCGACTAAACTCATTCCATATATTGCGCAGGCAACATGAAGACCAACATCACCCTGGTAATTTACACGGCGAACGTCGGCGCCCTGCGCCATAAATAGACGCGCTATAGACTCACC
>DISV01000001.1 GCA_002422025.1 Patescibacteria group bacterium UBA6201
TGGAGGCTAGTGGCGTGTCTTTGGAATATGTAGAATCTGACGGCAATCGTTTTATTCCACATGTACTCGAACCATCTTTTGGACTTGGTCGCACTATTGTTGCTGTCTTAGCAGAAGCTTATACAGAGGATGAACTAGGCGGAGACACACGCGTGTTTTTGAAACTACCTGCACACTTAGCTCCATATAGAGTCGCTGTATCACCACTCCTCAAGAATAAACCTGAGTTAGTAGAAAAGGCTCGTGAAGTATTCTTGATGCTTAAGAAAGAATTTGGAAATGTAGCGTGGGATGATAATGGAAACATTGGAAAGCGTTACCGTCGACAAGACGAGATCGGTACACCTGCGTGTGTCGTTATCGACTTTGATACGCTTGGAGAAAATCCAACACTTCTTGACACAGTCACTGTCCGTGACCGAGATACTGGGGAACAGAAGCGTGTGAATATCAGTGAGTTGATAAATCTGTTGAAATAGTGTCAAATAAAGTCAGGGTAGACACAAAGGTGAAAGGATAAGGTGATGCAGGCTTATCAACGGTCTGTCGCAGTGATTTATGCACCGAGAATGGGTGCAGAAGAGAAAGATTGGCCTCAGTATAGTAACTACCTGATAGCTCGGGCGCAAGTGTTGCGGCTACACTTTGAATCCTTCAATCTTAGCGGCATGATGTACGACCTGAGGTACTTTTCCAGGGAGGAGTATGAGCAACTTTCCAAAATTGTCAGCTTCATTCGTACAGACAGCTGTCGTCAGGTCTGGTTCGCTGGCAATGGTGTTTCCGAAGCTGTTAGGATAATCATGTACACTTCGTACCTTTATCGTAAGGCAAGATGCTATGTCGGATTGAGACGGGCAAAAGAAGTGAGTCAACTCCTTGACTGGTATCGGCTCGAAGAAAGAGAGGAAAATCTTCGGATTTGGTATCAGACATGACATCCCAAACGGGGCGTGGTTAGGGTAGTCAGTCAGACTCTCTACCTCGCCCCTTTTTTATGTTAATCTTGGCCCTATGAAACAATCTCGCTATCTCACTACCACCCTGCCATACGTGAATGCTGACCCACACATTGGTTTTGCAACTGAAGTGTTGGTGGGGGACGTTTTGGCTCGCTATTGGCGCTTAATGGGTCATGAGGTCTTCTTCAACACTGGCACCGATGAACATGGTCAAAAAATTGCCGAGAAGGCCGACGAGGTGGGGCAATCTAGACAAGGGTATGTTGACCATTTTGCTAATGAATTTCAGAAATTGGGTGAGGCGCTAAATCTCACTTATGATCGCTTTATTAGAACTACTGATGCAGGTCATAAAAAAGCCGCGCAAGCCATTTGGCAGAAGTGTTTAGAGAAAGGAGATATTTATAAAAAGAAGTACAAAGGACTTTATTGTGTGGGGGATGAGATGTTTCTTCGTGATAGTGATTTGGTGGATGGAAAATGTCCAAACCATCCCAATATGGAACCACAGGTATTAGAAGAAGAAAACTATTTCTTTGCACTTTCTAAATACCAAGATTATCTAAAGGAATATCTTTCGAAGCCGGGAGTAATCGAGCCTGAGTGGCGAAGACAAGAGGCACTTAAATTTGTGGAGGGCGGTTTAGAAGATTTCAGTATCTCGCGCGAGCGCGCTCGGCTTGATTGGGGAGTGGAAGTACCAGGGGACACCAATCAAGTAATGTACGTTTGGTTTGATGCACTAACCAACTACATTTCAACTCTTGGTTGGCCGGACGATAAGGACGGCAACTTTAAGAAATTTTGGGAAGAAGGTGAGACGACTCAGTTGGCTGGTAAAGACCAGGTACGCTTTCAGTCAATAATGTGGCAGGCGATGCTTAGAAGTGCTGGTATTAAGGCGACTAATCGTGTGGTTTATCACGGCTTTATTAATTCTGGTGGACAGAAGATGAGTAAGTCGCTTGGGAATGTAATTAATCCTTATGACCTAGTGCATCGTTATGGCACTGAGGCGACTCGTTATTTGCTCCTTCGTCACGTTCATCCTTTCGAAGACTCCGATATCACTATTGAGCGATTAGACGAGCTTTACACAGCTGGGCTAGTAAACGGTCTCGGCAACCTAGTAGCGCGCGTGATGAAGCTCGCAGAGACCTATCTGCCACAGCCAGTAACAATTCCTGAATCAGGACTGCTGGTTGAATTCACTGACGCGCTAGACAAGTTTGATATACAAAAAGCCACTGACGTATTGTGGCGCGAGATAGGGGAATTGGACGCTCACATTACTAAGACTGAACCTTTTAAGCTCGTAAAGACTGATAAGAGTGCTGGGATAGAAATCATCGCTGAGAGCGTCGAGCGAGTATATAAGCTCGCGGTTCATCTGGAAGCAATAATGCCGTCCACCGCCAAACTTATTAAAGATGCAGTTCTTGCCAATAAAAAACCAGAGAATTTGTTTAGTCGTTTGGAACAATGAGTTACAAATACATCGACACACACGCACATGTGAATATAAACGCCTTTAAGGACGACGCTGAGGCGGTGATTTCTAGGTGTGCAGATGAAGGAGTGGTGATAATTAATGTGGGAACACAACAGGATACGAGTCAAAGAGCGGTGGAATTGGCAGAGCAGGCCAATAATTGCTTTGCAATTATTGGCCTGCATCCGGTACATACTTCAGCATCGTATCACGATGAGTCTGAGCTTGGGGAAAATATGAAAGGTTTTACCTCACGGGGTGAAGAGTTTGATGTGGCTTATTATCGTGAGCTAGCAAAGAACCCTAAAGTCGTGGCAATAGGCGAGTGTGGACTGGATTATTATCGTCTAGAGAAAGATACTAGATCGGTACAGGAAAAAACTTTTATCGAACAAATCGAATTAGCCAATGAACTTGGTCTACCTTTAATGATTCACACACGTGATGCGAAAGGGAATAGCGCTTCGGCGCGCAACGAAGCTGGTGTAGGTAATGTTTATGACGATACCTATGAAATACTAAAGGCGCATGCTAAGGTCCCAGGTAATGTGCATTTCTATGCTGGTAATTACGAACAGGCGAAGAAGTTTTTTGATATTGGTTTTTCAGTCTCTTTCACCGGAGTTATTACTTTCGCCAAAGATTACGAAGAAGTGGTCCGGAAAGCACCACTTGATATGATTCATGGTGAGACTGATTGTCCGTACGTAGCCCCTGTGCCGTACAGGGGACAGAGGTGTGAGCCGTGGATGGTCCAAGAAGTATATAAGAAGATTGCTTTAATTAGAGGTGAGGACGAGGAAGTGGTCAGAGCGCAGTTGATAGAGAATGCTAAGAGACTTTACAAAATACCATTAATGTAGTTTTATATAGCAAATAGTTCGAGATTCGAAAGGAGGTGAGACAAATGAATCTCGGTATACAAGTGGATATGACCCTTGTGTACGTCTGTATCGTCATCGTCGGTTCCATCATTGGGGCCGCCCAAGCCTACCATCGTAAGGATTAGGCTCGATCGATGACATTAATCACCCGTGGCCTCTTTTGGCCGCGGGTGTTTTTATTTTGTTAACTATGTTAGTCGAATATGTGCAGGAGATACTGATCAATGGTGCGTTGTTCCCAATCATAGAAGTGAACATCGTCACTATTTAAATCCTTAGCAAGTTCTTCACCCACAAAGCGCCAATGCCAAGGCTCGAAGACGTAGTAGGTATTACCTTCAGGATAGGAAAGTGTGAAGCCATACTTGTGAGCATTATCCAGTAGCCACTGGTAGGCGGGTGTAGTCTGGAAACCAGATAGGCCGCCATTCAGACCACGGGTAGTGAAGTCGATTGTAGTTCCAAGTTGGTGTTCAGAAAAACCTTGGTCGGCAGAAAAAGCATTGGCACCAGAACCATAGGTAATGGTGTATGAATCCTTTATTTGAGATTGATAATCAAAGGAACGGAAGGCGGAAGTGACCCAAAGTTCAACCCCATCGTCAAGCGCATCCTCCATCATCTTTTCAAAGAAAGGAAGCACCTTACTGTGAAGTTGATGTTCACTATCTTCTGAATATTTCCATTCGTCGTCTATTTCGCGAAGTGATTCAGGAATATAGTGCTCATTTAGGAAGTAAACTTTAGAATATTTTTGCAATAATTCTTTATCGGTCTTTGAGAGTTTATCGAGGTCAGACACAGTGCCAGCCAGCTCTCGTACTTGATCTTCCATTTCGTCATTGCGTTCCTTCTCGCCACTGAGACGATCTACGGTGTCGTTAAGTTCCTCGGAGGTCATCTCTAGTTGCTTGGATAATTCGTTAATAACGCTCTCCCTAAGAACTAATTCACTATTCTTTTCATCAATGGTTCCTTCTAGTGCTGTAACAGCTTCATTATGCTGCTTGTCCTGCCACCAAATAAAAGCGCCACCACCAAGCGTCGTTAAGACTAATAAAACTGTTAAAGTGTTTTGGAGAGTGAATGACATAGGGGAATTTTAGCACAACCCGATGTCTTCCTGATTCGTCATTGAAGATTTATAAAAAATGTGGTACGGTAGCGCAGTTATAAGTTGGTGTTTGACCTCATGGTCATGCATCTAAAATAGTAAATATGGCAGACAATATCATGCCGGCGGTCGAAGTCGAGGAAGTAGAACTGGACTCTAAGGAGCCTCAGAGCTACGAACTCGCTTTCCACGTACTTCCAACGATCGCCGAAGGGGAAGTGGACACTATCTTTGAGGCTACCAAAGATCTTATTAAGAAAGAGGGCGGTGAAATCTTTGATGAAGAATCACCAGAACGTTTCGAGCTTGCTTACGAAGTGATGAAGCACTTGGAGGGCAAGAACCGTCGATTCAAGAGCGCTTATTTTGGATGGGTACGTTTTAAAGCTGTGCCTCAAGACACTGTGCGCATCAACGCTGAGATTGACCACAATACATCAATCTTGCGTCACTTGATTATAAAACTGACCCGACTAGAGGAGGAGAATCCTTTCCGATTCCATGATGCTATTCGTGACCTGAAAACGGTAACGACTATCGATGAGTCAGAGGCAATTCCTGACCTTTCTGCTACCTCAGATGATGTAGAGGTAGAGGAGGTTGCAGAAGAAGCTGAAGTGGCATTAGACGAAAAAGAAGTTTAAGCAGTCTTTTCGGCGCATTTCCGCCAGCTTCAGTCGTTTTGCTTGGTCGCCGTAGTAATGGTCTACGTCTTCCGCGCCAAACTCCCTCCAGCTGACGAAACTGCATCCAAAAATCCTTGCTTAAAATTTTGAGCCAGAGCGGAGACCAAAACTTGCTCAAAATACGGTGGTATAATGAAGGGAAGTTTAACCCTAATCCCTAGCAAATATGTACATCAACAAAGCAACTATCTACGGTAATCTCACCAGAGATCCTGAGAAAAGAGCGCTTCCGAGCGGTCAGTCAGTTTGTTCATTTGCAGTCGCCACTAATCGTACATATAGCGATAAGGATGGAAAGAAGCAGGAGCAGACGGAGTTCCATGATGTGGTAGCTTTCGGGAAACTAGCTGACGTAATGGGTCAGTGGCTAAAGAAGGGCCGACCTGTGTACATTGAGGGTCGAATGCAGACCCGTTCATGGGAACAAGATGGTGTGAAGCGATATCGTACCGAAATCGTAGCTGACACTTTCCAGTTCGGAGCTGATGGAGGAAAGGGAGGTGGAGAGTCCAACACCGTTTCATCATCTAATAGCGAGAGCATACCGAATGCGCCTAAATTGCCAGATTATCCTGAAGAGGAGATTAATCCTGACGACATCCCATTCTAAAACTCCAAAATGAGCGTATACGCACTGGTTTCGGATTTTTGACTCTGTCACCTTAGTTCAATCTAAGGCTCGGTCGTCAAAATCCTCCAACCAGCACGTCTACATCTCATTTTAGAAGTTTTAGGAATTGTGTAATTTCAATCTAAAAACTAATAATTTAAAACTGAACAAAATGGAAACAGAAATAAAAGAAAAGAAAAATACCTTAAATCACATCGACTACAAGGACATCACCAAGCTTGTAGAGCAGACTAATCCTCATGCTCGTATCCTCTCTCGCAAGCGCACTGGCTTCAAGGCTAGTACACAGCGTGGTCTCGCGAAGGCTATCAAGCGAGCTCGCTTTATGGCGCTCTTGCCGTACGTCTCTCATTAAAAACTTCCAAAAATGGAATGACAAAACAAGAAGCGCTGGGCNNCCAGCGCTTCTTGTTTTGTCATTTTGGAGTTATAGTGGCAATAGTTTTGTAACGGAGTACTTTTTAGGGAAAGAGAGGACATAGGATATGGCCAAGAGAAAGAAAATTCACTTCGGACAGCCTCAGTATCAACCACCGGCAGTTTCGCCCTGGGATATGCACTTCGTTGCCTGGGTGGCGGTGTTAGCCACTCTTGGCGTCCTACGCGTCATACCAGCATTCTGACAGTCACGACAGTCAGTATTGAACAAAAAAGCCGCGCATTTCAGCGCGGCTTTTTCTTAACTCAAACAATTTCAGTAATTGTCTACGCTTTCTCTATTCTCTCCACATAGTTTTCGTTCTCAGTGTTGATGGCAATAATATCCCCTTCATTAATAAACATGGGTACCATCAGGGTTGCACCAGTCTCAAGGGTCACTTCCTTTGAGGCACCCTGTGCTGAGTTGCCTTTAACAGCGGCCATAGCTTCGGTGACCTTCAGCTCCACTTTGATTGGAATAGTGATGCCGATAATCTCCTCATCAAAGACGAGCGCCTCTACGTCAGTATTAGCCTTCATAAACTTTGCAGCCGGACCAATGAGATCGGATGGAAGGGTAAAGCGTTGACTTTTGTTGCCAACTTCATGGAACCAATATTCACCCTTACTCTCAAAGATGAAGGTAACCATCTTTTTTTCCATATCAGCTTCCTCAGCGGTTTCATTCTGGTGGAAGGAGTATTCTACCGCCCGTCCAGTCTTTAGGCTTTTCATCTTGGTCACATTGACCGGTTTACGTTGCTGTTTGCGGAAAACATGGCTAGAAATAACAACATATGGTTCACCATTGAAGATGATAACTTTTTTTGGGAGAATTTCGTTATAAGATAGTACTGACATACAAATTTACTGGTTTATTGGTTTGCGACTCGCGCTAACTAGGTGACTAGTTAACCAGAAAACCAGATAACTAGCAAACGAAGATATCATGTTAGGATTTTTCACTAATGGAGAGATTGGGGAGCAGAGCGATGAGGAGTTGCTCCGTCGTGCACGAAATGAACCTTGGTTGTTTGCAGTTCTTCTGGACCGTTATCAAGAACCTTTTTTACGAAAGGTTCGCGGTATTTTATATAGAGAAGAGGACGCCGAAGAAGTGGTTCAAGACACTTTCACTAAGATATATTTAAATGCTGGACGGTTTACACCCCAGGAAGGCGCTAGTTTCTCCTCCTGGGCCTATCGAGTACTCCTTAATACCGCCTTCACTCGCTACCAGAAGTTAGTCAAAGAGGGACAAAGATTCACCCGTGTTGACCCTGAGTTTGAAAAGTTTATGGGAGACAATGGTCTACATACGGGACTGGAGCTTGATCGCGATTTAGTAGAACGTATACTCCATAAGATGCCTGGGCACCTCTCGGCAGTCCTGCGACTTCATTATTTAGAGAGATGGAGTCAGCAAGACATTGCTGAACTAAATAAAGAGGATGTTGGCGCGGTCAAAGCGAGAGTGCATAGGGCTAAGGCGATTTTTCGTAAATTAATGAGCACCCAGTCGGACGTGTAACTTAAATTTAAATTGTAAGGTTATAAATAATAACTATGAACCAGCTTAGAAAAAACATAATGCGTCGCGTGTACTACGCTTTCGTATTAAGACGCCTGAAACACCCGCTAGTATCCCACAGCATTGTGTTGATGCTGTCTCTCTTTATGTTCACTAGAGTTGTTTCTGTACCAGATGTATGGAGAAATATGATGGAGATAAAAGTGGGGGAGGTCTTAGGATTTTTGACTGGCGCACTAATCAATACCGATTTTATGACGTGGTCCTTACTCACTTTGATGTCTGTTACCTTGATTTCAATGTTTTGGAAAACTCTTCGAGAACATAACGAATCACTGTATACAGATGAGGGTAGTTGGGCTTTGAGGTAAAAACGTCGCTCATCCTAATGCCCAGGCTGACGCCACTGGGCATTAGGCAAGCGAACCAGGCGTTTTTGCTGGATATAGAGTCGGCCTCCGCCGACCCTTGTTTTAAAAGTCGCACTCATCCCCGAACGTCGGTTCGGTGATGAGTGCGACATTCCAGTAGAGAAAGTGGGGAAGTTAAACCAAAAGAACGGCGCCGAAGGCGCCGTTCTTTTGGTTTGTCATCAATTTACCTTAATTCCGAAGCTCTAGGAGTTCGCCGATTTTAGGAGTTTTCGGCCTTTAGGGCTTTGCGTATATGTTTCAGTATCTCATCCGCCACCTTGCCATTTTCTCGCAAAAAAGTACGTGCTGCGTCATATCCACGTCCGAGCTTCACCACGGCTGAATCGTCAGCTCCAGGGGGAGTATAGGAATACGAAGAGCCAGATTTGGTTACTAGTTTGAATTTTTCACCGAGCGCCAGTAGCTCGCCTTCACGGCTGATACCCTCGTTATAAATCAAGTCAAACTCAGTGCTGCGAAATGGTGCTGCGACTTTGTTCTTCACTACTTTGACACGGTGTCTACCACCTACCACTTCTTCACCCTTCTTAATCTGGGCGATACGACGAATATCGAGACGAACTGAAGTGTAAAATTTCAAAGCCTTTCCACCTGGGGTAGTCTCTGGATTACCAAACATCACACCAATCTGCATACGAATCTGGTTGATGAAGATAACCACCGTCTTAGATTTAGCGACGACACCAGTGAGTTTGCGCAGTGCTTGACTCATAAGTCTTGCTTGCTTACCAACATGCATCGCTCCCATCTCACCTTCGATTTCGTCGCGCGGAGTCAGGGCCGCTACGGAGTCGATGACAATTACGTCAATCTTACCGCTCCGGACTAATGACTCAACAATCTCCAATGCTTGCTCGCCATTATCAGGCTGAGAAATCAATAACTCTTCGAGCTTCACCCCAAGCTTCTTGGCATATTCAGGATCAAGGGCATGTTCAGCATCGATGAAGGCACAGATACCGCCACCTTTTTGTGCCTCGGCTATGGCATGAAGTGAAAGGGTAGTCTTACCAGAAGACTCTGGTCCGTAGATTTCGATGATACGACCACGGGGTAGGCCACCAATACCAAGGGCATCATCAAGTCCGATTGAACCAGTTGGTACTACATCGATGTCTACCCTCTGAGCTTCACCAAAGGTCATTATGGAATCATCGCCAAATTTAGTTTTGATGGCGCGTAAAGTGTCCAATATCTTGTTATCGTCCTGTTTAGTCCCTAGTTCTTTCTTGGCTACCTCTTTTTTTGCTCCAAATTTTTTTGCCATATAGGTATTTTATATCGTAACTTTTAGACTAAGACCTTTTGCAAGTACGCCACCTTTTGAATTGAGTAGATTTTGACTTCTTTCAAAAGTGGATGCAGTTGTGCTAGTTGGAAGAATTTTACCGACTAAGGCGTAGAGAGACCTACGATGCGGGAGGTAAAATTCTGAAACTAGTGCAAATACACCACCTTTTGAATGAAGTCTATTATAACCCCTTCATCACTACTTGGTCATTGCCAGACACATCAGCCACAGTGGTCTCTTCTACGTAAACCACGGGAGTTTCCCAGTGAACTTCGCGGCCAAAGCGGTCGCGCGCATCTAGGCTTACTACCGAATAGCCATTTTCTAACACTATACCCTCTGTGAAATTACCAGCACGGTCAGTCATTATTGGTCGGCCGTTTAAGGTGAGGGAGGTGACATTTTCGGCTAGACCACTTAGTGTTATTACGCGTCCTGACTGCACCACCTCTGGTTCGGCAGCAATGGTCAATTCTGGCCCGCTTATCAAGTGTCTGCCTTGCCAAGCACTGTAGCCGACACCAGATACAATCACCATCACCACTGTGAAGAGTTGAAGGAGTCGAGGCAATATAAATTTTGGAGTTTTAATAGGTCTCATAAGAAACTAAAAACGTTCTTCGTCGGTATTATCATTGTCTGATGCTCCAATAATATCTCTCGGTTTTGAACCGTCTTGTGGACCTATAACGCCGCGTTCTTCTAGTAGGTCCATGAGTCTTGCCGCGCGCGAGTAGCCGATACGGAGTTTGCGTTGTAGGTAGGAAGTGGACGCTTTACCCGCTTCTACCACAGCGTGTCGGGCCTCGTCGAAAAGATCATCATCGTCACTTCCCATCGAACCAAAAGCGGCTTCTCCGCCGGTGCCACCAGCATTGTCTAAGTCAATCGAGTCTAAATCATGCGGTCCACCTTGGCTCTTTAGATAGTCTACTACACCATGTAGTTCTTCTTCAGAGATATAAGCTGATTGTAGACGGATTGGTTTAGAAAGTTCACCAGAGAGGAAGAGCATGTCTCCTGCACCAAGTAGTTTTTCGGCACCAATCTGATCCAAGATAGTACGTGAGTCAATCTGGGAAGCTACTTGGAGGGCGACACGACTCGGTACGTTGGCTTTGATAAGACCAGTAATAACATTCACCGACGGACGTTGTGTAGAAAGTACTAGGTGAATACCAACCGCGCGACTCATCTGGGCGAGACGCACGATGCTGGCCTCAAGTTCACGTGGATAGCTAGACATCAAGTCTGCCAACTCGTCGATGAAGATGACGATGTATGGCATTGGTTCAGGTAGGGCTTCGCGGTCCTCCTCTTTTGAACCTTTCTTTACAAACTCTGCCTTGGCCGGTTTGTATACTTTCTCGTGATATGAGTCTATGTCACGGGCACGTTCAGCTTGCAAGATATCGTAACGTCTTTCCATCTCTTTAATGGCCCATTTCAAAGAGAGAATCGCTTTCTTAGAGTCGGTAATGACCTGAGTCAAAAGGTGCGGGATACCATTATATAGAGTGAGCTCCACGCGCTTCGGGTCAACCATAATGAATCGAAGCTGTTCCGGAGAGTTTCTAAAGAGGAGGGAAGTAACCAGTGTATGAATAGTTACCGACTTACCAGAACCGGTAGTACCAGCGATAAGAATGTGCGGCATCTTGGCAACGTTAGCAAAGTGCGGAATACCAGTAATGTCACGACCAAGTGCTACCAATAGTGGCTTTGGAGAGTCGGCGTACTCAGCACATCCTAGAAGGTTAGCTAAGCCGACGGTTGCCTTCTGAGTGTTTGGTACTTCGATACCCACAAGTGACTTACCGGGAATCGGTGCTTCGATACGAATCGGGCTGGCTGCTAGAGCTAATTCCAAGTTGTTTTGAAGACCGACAATCTTTGAGATACGCACACCCTCAGCTGGCTTCAAGGCAAAGCGAGTAACGGATGGACCGATAGATACTTCATCCATCTCTACTTCAATATTAAAGTTCTTGAGAGTACGCTTAATGATGTTGGCATTAGCCTTCACGTCACCGCTCTTTGATTTACCGCGGTCCTTAGAAAGGAGTGAAAGTGGAGGTGGGTCATAAGGACCTTCAAAAGCTGAGATGTTTAGATTGTCTCCAGCCGTAAAACCAAGTCGTTCGCTAATCTTCATCTTCGAAGGTTTTTCTTCAACTTCAGCTGGTTGTTCACTTTCTTCCTCAGGCTCTTCACTACCGCCAGTAATAAGTGGGATGTCCACATCTTCGTCTAGTGGAGCCCTCTCGCTCTTGTTTAACCAGTTCGGTAGTCTGAAGCCAATATCAAAAGTGAGGAAGGTACCAACAATAGCTGTAGCCACTAACACGACACCAGCAGTGATGTTGCCAAACAGTAACATCAAAGGATATTGCAAATAGTATCCAACCACCCCTCCGAGTTCGGCCTGACCATACAATCCTAAAACTCCGAGGAGAGAAAAAAAGATAAGTGCGATACCTATAACCTTCGAAATACTGACTCGCTCATCGTCGCGTGGTTTTAAAAGAGCATAAACATAAAAGACACAGAAGGCAGGAGCCAGATATGCTCCGCTACCTAATATATATTGGAGCGCTGTCTTGGTGTACTCTCCAGCAATACCAGAGATATTGAGGAGAGCCAAAGTGAAATAAACTCCAAGGACCACAAAGGCCACTGCCCCAATAGCTTGCTTGGTGTGGGGGGACAGGTCATCAAAAAATGATCGTTTTTCAGGAATTATCTGCTTCTTACGTCTTGCCATAGTGAAAAAACCTTCTCGCTCATAACCGATTTACTAGCAATGTCGGAGTCAGCCCCGCGTCGGGGCTGATGCAACCTTTTAAAGCAGGGTCGCCGGTGGGCGACACTCTAGCTAGCAAAAACACCCGGTCCGACTCGTCTAATGCTCCGTCCGCTGTGCGGCGGAGATAGGACGAGTCGGTGTTTTTACTTATAAATAATAACACGCGATGTTTATATAGGACGTGTGTATAAAATTAAATGTGGCCATAAGGGGCAAAC
Source organism: Patescibacteria group bacterium UBA6201 (assembly GCA_002422025.1). Lineage (GTDB taxonomy): Bacteria > Patescibacteriota > Minisyncoccia > Phycocordibacterales > UBA918 > OLB19. Next base: position 12,470 of record DISV01000001.1, read on the forward strand.
TCCTGGCTGCTATTTGCTGTTCCGAAGACTTGAAAAATCGTTGACTTTCCTCGGCCTAAGCGTATGATGTCCTTAACGTTGTCTTATTAACTCCAAGGACATTTAAGAGACACATATTATGGACACAAGAGACATTCTAAAGGCCACAGACTCAACTCGAAGACTAGTCCAAGATGACTCGTATTATAAATATATTTTTAAAAAGACAGAGAAAGTCGTGTCTGTTATTTTCTATGTCTCTAATTCTGTGGAAAAGGACAGTCACACTGAAAGAGTCATAGAAGACGTATTGGACAGTGCTCGTGTGGCTCATAACCAGATTTTGAAGACTCTAGAAATCCGCTCTCATTTGGCTGAAGAGGCACTCCGTGACGCCGCTCACTCGCTTATCGCACTTGATAGCAAACTCCGCATCGCAT